>JAKBNL010000004.1 GCA_021831035.1 Actinomycetes bacterium | reverse complement strand
CGGGCGCGAAGGCCCGCGGCGGCGCCGAGGTCGACGGCCGGGCGCTCGTCGGGGTTCCCGCGCAGGGCCTCGAGGACGGGGCTCAGGGTGACGGCGGGCACGCGTCGAGTGTGCCCTCGCCCTGTCACACGGCCTAGCCTTCGGGCGTGTTCGTCGCCGTCTTCGGTTTCTTTCTGCTCGCGCTCGCCGTCTTGAGCGGTCTCATCGTGCGCTGGGCCATCCGGCGCGACCGCGAGCGACGGCGCTCGCGCCCACCCGAGCCCTAGGCGCTCGGTCGCGGGTAGCGGTACAGCACGACCTCGCCCTCGACGAGCCCGTGGCGCCGGTAGAAGCGTCGGGCGTCCTCGTTGCCGGTCATGACCTCGACCCGCAGGCTGGTCGCGCCCTCGGCGGCGAGGAGCTCGTCGAGCGAGTCGAGCAGCGCCGCGCCGACCCCCTCGCCCCGTCGGTCGGGGGCGACGACGAGCGTGTAGAGCTCGCCGACACGCGCCCCGAGCGGGAAGGTGTCGTCGTGACCCTCCTCCACCAGGCCGAAGGCGTAGCCGATCGGACGCCCCTCGTCCTCGGCGACGAGGAGGCGGGCCCGACCCGCGGCGAAGTGGCCGCGGTAGGTGATGAGACGGGCCGTCCACGCGCGCTCGTCGGGCTCGGTGAGCGCGAGGGCCGAGACCGAGAGCTCGGCGTGGTGGAGCGAGAGGTAGAGCTCGCGCAGCTCGCCGAGGCGCTCCTCGCCCGCCGCGACGATCCGCACGTTCACTCGCCCCGGCGCGCCTCGAGGGCGGCGACCGCCCGGTCGAGGTCGGCGATGGCCCGCTCGATGACCGCGAGCCGGTCGCGGAGTCGGGCCTCGACGCGCTCGTCGACCCGTGCGTCGACCTGGGCGGCCAGACGCGCGTCGATCGTGTCGACGAGGGGCTGGGCGAGCTGGCGGAGCCGCTGGCGCAGGTCGGCCACCGCGGACGCGCCCGAGGGCGTGGCGGCCGGGGCCTCGCCGGGCGCCGGTGGTTCCGGCGGGGTCGCCGGGTCGCCGGGGACGCTCTCGCTCACGGGCCAACCCTAGGGCGGTGGTGGGCAGTAGACGCCCGGGTTGAACTGCAGGGTGTTGAAGCGTCCCGACCACGGTGGGCTCTGCAGGGTCTGGGCCTCACTCTGGAGGGTCGCGAGCGGGGAGCACGACGCGTCGAAGGTGATGTAGCCCCGGATGTTCGAGCCGTTCGCCCCGGGGATCGGGTCGGGGCCGTTGTTGGCGAAGGCCAGGGCCTCGAACACGGGCATCGAGAGGTTCGCGAGCCCGTAGTTGGCGTACTCGCTCTGGGACGCGTAGACCGCGGCGTTGAGCGACGGGTCGACGGCGTTAAGCCCCGCCTGCCAGCCCGAGAGCATCGCCGCCCAGTAGGTGGCGTAGGTCGCCTTCAGGGTCTTGGAGGCGCCCGCGGGCGCGTCGAGGTGGGAGTGGTTGTCGGGGTAGCCCTCCGGATCGAGGATGACCCAGTCGGGCTTGAGCCCGACGCCCAAGGAGCGGTAGCTGTCGATCTGGGTCGCGACCCACTGGCCGGCGTCGTAGCCGTGGGTGTAGTAGGTCTGGGTGCTCTGGACCTCGTTGGCGAGGGGTCCGCTCACGGTCCAAAAGGACAGCCAAGTGACGCGCTTGTGGGCGTTGTAGATGGCCTGGCCCATGAGGAAGTCGGGTGACTCGTTCACCGGCGGCGAGCCGACGAAGCCGACCCACGGCGCGCTGCGCGTGCCGAGGCCGCCGGTCTCGGCGAGGATCGGCCAGCCGTTGGCGATGGCCGTCGACCACTTCGCCGAGGGGATCGCGTAGACGCCCACGCCCTGGGGTGGCGGCGCGCTGAAGCCCGCCGCGTAGAGCGTGAGCTGACCGCCGAGGGTCAAGGCGGTGACGGTCGTGCCGACGGTGCGCGCCGACGCGCCGGCGGTGACCGAGACGTCGGTCGCGCTCCAGGACGCCGACCCCGGGACGGCGGTGAGCACGAAGAGGTCGCCCCAGTGGGCCGCCTGACCCGCGACGGCCACCTGGCTCGGGGTCGCCGCGACGGCCAGGTCACCGGCGAGCGGTGGCGCTCCCGGGGCGGCCGCGGTGAGGTTGAGGGCGCTCCACGCGTCGAAGCTCGCCGTGGCGAGCGGGCCCGGGGTGGCCGTGAGGTAGGTGGTGGAGAAGAGCTCGACCTGCCCGCCCGCGGTCAGCCCCGCCAGGTCGATGGTGGCGCTCGTGGTCCCGACCGACAGGGGGCCGAGGAGCGGTGGGCTGGCCGTGAGCGTCGTGAGGTTCTGCTGGGTGAATCCGCTGAGCAGCCAGTCACTCGAGGTGAACACGGCGAGGTCGCCGTTGGCGAGGGTCGCGGCGACCGTGGGCGTGGGTCCGGGCAGGGCCACGGGGTCGCTCGAGAAGGGTGTCGCGCGCAGGGGGCGGGGCCGCGTGGTCGTGGTGGTGGGCGCGGTGGTGGTCGTGGTCGTCGACGACCGCGGCGCGCGGGCCGCCGGACCGACGGTCGCGCTCGAGGGCGAGGCGATGGTCGTGGCGACCTCGGAGAAGACCGGGACGTTCTGGCCCGGCGACCAGGCGAGGGTGAGGACCTCCAGGTCGTTCGCGGTGGTGCGGTAGGTGACGACGGCGCTCGTGCCCTCGACCACGGCACTCGCGAGACCCTGGGCGGACTGACCCGTCAGGGCCGAGAGGTCGAGCGCGACGTAGGGCCGCCAGGGCAGTCCTCGGTGGAGCCGGTTCCAGTCCGGGGTCACGGGGTCGTTCGGCGCGACCAGCTCGAGGTCGCCCGAGCCGTCCACGTAGAGCACGTCGGTGTGGCCATTGGGGTCGACGAAGGGGACGGGGTCGCCGGCCGGGGCCGGGATCGCCCCCTGGGTCGACAGGTCGGACCACGTCGTGGTGCCGTCGGTGCCCAACGTCAGCAGGGCCAGGTCGTCGGCGTTGGTGCGGTAGGCGATCACCCCGTCCGAGGCGCCCGTGGCGCCGTGGGGTCCGCCGAGCATCGTCGTCGACTGCAGTTGGCTCTCGAGGGAGTTCGCGTTCCACGGGAGGGGCTCGGTCCCGGTGTCGACGAACTGGTAGAGCGGGTGCGTCGCGGCCGTGGCCGGGGTCGTCGCGGCCGTCGCCCCTCTCGGGACGCTCGCCACGTAGAGGGCGCCGCACAGCACGAGACCGACCAGGACGAGTCGGAATCGGACGGGGGGCGTCCCGGCGTGGTCGACGCGGCGTTCGTGACGCGTGCTCACCCTGGACGAGTCTAGGTGGGCCGTGGTCTCGCGGTGGGTCTGGCCGGCCTCGCGACCCGACTCACGCGCGCGCGTCGGAAGTGACGTCTATCACCACTTTGCCTCGCGGTCTCGACCGATCGCGCCGCCCCCTCAGGGTCTCGAGCGCGTCGGCGACCTCGTCCAGGGAGAAGCGGTGGGTTACGAGCGGTGAGGGGCGAAGGGTTCCGTCGTTGAGCCGGGCCACGACCTCGGCCCAGGCGCGTCGCGTGTAGGAGAAGCTGCCCTGGAGAATCAGGTCCTTGTTCACGAGGTCGGCGGGCTCGAGCGTGACGGTGCTGCCGTGGGGCGGGAGTCCGAGGAGGGTGATCGTCCCACCGCGGGCGGCGAGCCCGACCGCGGTGGCCGTGGCCTCGGCCACGCCCGCGGCCTCGACGACGAGGTCGAAGGTCTCCGTCGGTGGGGCGAGGACGAACGCGTCCGCCCCCATCGTGCGCGCCAGGTCCGCCTGCTCGGGGCGACGGCCGATCACGGTGACAGCGTGGGGGGCGAAGGCGCGCACGAGGTGGGCCACGAGGAGAGCGATCGTGCCGTCGCCGATGACCGCGACCCGAGCCCCCGGGGAGATCGGCCACCGGGTGAGGGCCCGCCAGACCACGGCCATGGGCTCGGTGAGGACGGCGTCCTCGAGGGTCACCGCGTCCTCGAGCCGGTGGGCGAGGACGCGGGGGACGCTCACCCGCTCGGCGAGCGCCCCCGGGCGCGTGAAGCCGATCTCGTCGTAGGTGTCGCAGCGATTGGTGTCGCCCCCGAGGCAGGCGACGCAGTGCCCGCACGGGACGATTCCCTCGACGACCACGTGGTCCCCGGCGGCCCCGAGGCCGGGGACGTCGTGGTCGAGGGCGCCGACCCACTCGTGTCCGAGGACCAACGGGTAGACGACGTAGGCGGGGTCGATCGTGGCGTCGATGAGCTCGAGGTCGGTCCCGCACACCCCGACCAGGAGGGGTCGGACCCGGATCTCGCCCTCGGCGATCGGGGGGTCGGGCACGTCGCGGAGGCCGACGCCCTCACCGGGCGCGGTCACCACGGCCCTCATCGACGGGCCGCCCGGCTCGAACCGCTCAGGATCATGCTCAACCGTTCCGCGTGCTCGCGCACCGTGAGGCCCAGGGCCTGGACCTCCCGCAAGGGCACGTCGAGCTTGAGGTCGGTGACGCTGAGCGCGCCGGCGCAGCGACCGTGGTGATCGAAGAAGGCCGCACCGGCGCAGAACACCCCTTCGGACTCCTCCTCGTCGTCGATGGCGAATCCGACCTGGCGTACGCGCTCCAGGTCGCTCAGGAGGTCCTCGACGGTGCCGAGGGTCTTGGGCGTGTGCACGCGCATGCCCGCCTCGCCGATGAGACGGCGCACGTCCGCCTCGTCCATCTGGGCCAGGATCGCCTTGCCCGCGGCCGTGCAGTGGGGCTCCTCGCGCTGACCCAGGGGCGCGTGGAAGCGCACCGGACCGCCGCCGTCGACGCGCTCGAGGAAGATGGGGTAGCCGTTCTCGTTCACGGCCAGTCGTGCGGTCATGCCCGTCGTGCGAGAGAGCTCGTGCAGGACCGGGAGGCCGAGCTCGCCGATGGAGGTCTGCTGGCTCGCGAGGTCGCCCAGGCGCAGGAGGTTGAGCCCGAGGCCGTAGCGCGCCCCGACGTCGAGCCCCCGCAGCAGTCCCGCGGCCGCCAACGTGCGCGCGAGGGCGAGCGCCGTGCTCTTGGCCACCCCGAGGCCCTGGGCCATCTCGGTGACGCCGAGCCCCTGGGGTCCGGCGTCGGCCACCAGTTCGAGCAGGGCCGCCGCGCGGGCGACGGACTGGACCCGGTAGCGCTCATCAGCGAGGTCAGTGTTCGGCATCGGACAACACAATACGGTAAAGCCGTGTTCGAGGGGGGATGTCCTTGACGAGCGTTCGCGCCTCTGCTTGTATGACGTGATCAATACCGACTTGCGTTCTGTCATGCCGAACTCTCGACGGAGGGTCGACGAGCGGCGCCGCGCCGCGCTGCCCCGGGCGCACGGCCTGCGTGAGCGCGTCGGTGCCGACGCGCTCGTGCTGACCCGCCCCGGCTCGGTCAACTGGGTCACGGGGGGGGTGTCGGACCCGGTGGACGTGAGCGCGCCGCGCGACGTCGTGTGGGTCGTCCTCACCGAGGGGACCCGAGCCCTCGTGACCACGCGGATCGAGGCGCCCCGCCTGGTCCACGACTTCGACGTGGAGGCGTCGGGCTGGGACCTCGTCTCGGTGCCGTGGTACCGCCCCGAGGAGATGGCCGAAGCGGTGAGGTCCGTCGCGGGCGCGCACGCGCGGATACTCGGTGACGCCGGGGAACTCGGCGAGGACATCAGCGAGCAGATCGTCCTGAGCCGCATGGTCCTCTCGGAGCCCGAGCGTGACGACCTACGCGAACTCGGACGCGACGTGGCCCTCGCGCTCGACGGCGCGGTGGCCACGTGGCGCCCGGGTGAGTCGCGCGACACCGAGGTGGCCGCCGAGCTGGCGCGCGCGCTGGTTCGCGTGGGAGCCTGCCCGGTCTGCCTGATCGTGGGGGGTGACGACCGGGTGCGCACCCTGCGTCACCCCCTGAGCATCGGCGCGGTCATCCACGAGGCCATCATGGCGGTCGTGGTGGCGCGTCGGGGAGGGCTGCACGTCGCGGCGACGCGCCTGGCGGTCGCCCGAGGGGACGACCCGATCGTCGCCCTCACCGAGGAGCTCGTGAGCGTCGACGACGCGGTGCGCGAGGCCTGCGTCCCCGGGAACACCTGGGGGGGCGTCGTCGACGCCCTGGCGCAGGGGTACCGCGCCATCGGACGCGAGGGGGCCTGGGCCGAGCACTACCAGGGCGGACCCATCGCGTTCGACCAGCGCGAGTTCGAGCTGGCCCCCGGTCAGCGCTCCTCACCGTTCTGGGATCGGCGCTGCGAGGCGGGGTGCGCGGTCGCGTGGAACCCCAGCGTGAGCGGCGGCGCGAAGATCGAAGAGACGTATCTGATCGGCGAGTCCGGGCTCGAGCCCGTGACTCGGGGTGTTCACGAGTGGGAGCGAGTGAAGGTGGTGGTGTGACGGAGAACGACATGGTGAGGGGGACCGGGACCCCCCGTGGCACGCGGCTGGTGACCCGCTACGTCAACGAGCTCGGTGGACCGCGCGCCAGCGAGAGTCGGTTCGCCGACGGCGCCCAGGTGCGCATCGAGATCCCCAGTGTGGAGAACCCGAGCGCGCTGCGCGCCGTCGTCGAGGAGGCGCAGCGCCACGACGTCACCGTCCACCGGGTGTCCCAGGGCAGCGGCGCCATGCTCTTGAGCAAGGCCGAGCTGTCCGAGATGGCCCGCATCGGGGCCGACGAGGGGATGGAGGTGAGTCTCTTCGTCGGTCCGAGGGAGGAGTTCGGCGTCGGTGGGGGCGTGCGCAGTCCCGACGGGGCCCTGCTCAACGGCCGTCTGCGCGGCTTCGACCACCTGCGCTACGCCCTGGAGGACATCTTGCGCGCGGTCGACGTGGGTATCCGCGGTTTCCTGGTCGCCGACACCGGCCTGATGGAGGTCCTCGCGCGCATGGTGGCCGACGGCGAGATCCCCGCGTCCATCGTCTGGAAGATCTCGGCCGTCCTGGCACCGTCCAACGCGGTGACGTTCCGTCAGCTGGTGGCCCTCGGGGGATCGACGGTCAACGTACCGAGCGACATGACCCTCACCGAGCTCAGCGAGATTCGGGCGCTCTCGGGCGCCCCGATCGACCTCTACGTGGAGGCTCCCGACTCGATGGGTGGCATGGTGCGGGGCAACGAACTGGCCGAGTTGGTGACGGTCGCCGCGCCCCTGTACGCGAAGTTCGGACTGCGCAACGCGCGGGCCGTCTACCCGGCGGGACGCCAGGTGATGGACGACGTGGTCAACAACGTGCGCGAGAAGGTGCGCCGGGCGGCCATCGCCGTGGACACCCTGGGTGACGTGGCCGCCGACATCGTGGTGTCCAAGCCCGGGGCCGCCGGCCTGGGGGTGCCCGAGCCGTGACCCTACGCAGTGACCGGTGGGTGCGTGGCGACGACGAGGTCGCCGTGGACGCTCGGGTGGCCCTGCGCATGGGTGGTGCCGCGGTGCGCCCCGACGGGGGTCGCCCCCTCATCGGCATCGCCAACAGCGCCAGTGACCTGAACCCCTGCAACCAGCCGCTGGCCGACCTGGTCGGGCCGTTGCGCGAGGGGATCGAGGCCGCGGGGGGTATCGCCCTCGAGTTCCCGACGATGTCGCTGGGCGAGGACCTCATGAAGCCCACCGCGATGCTCTACCGGAACCTCCTCGCGATGGAGCTCGAGGAGTCGCTGCGCTCCCAGCCCCTCGACGGGGTCGTCGTCCTGGCCGCCTGTGACAAGTCGGTGCCCGGCGCCCTCATGGGCGCCTTCAGCACGAACCTGCCCTGTTTGCTCATGGTCTCGGGACCGCGACCGGTCGCGCGATTCGAGGGCCGGCGCGTGGGGACCGGCACCGACCTGTGGCGGGCGTGGGACGAGCGCCGTTCGGGTGCGCTGGACGACGAGCGGTGGCGCGCCTTCGAGGCCGCCCTCAGTCGGGGCAAGGGCACCTGCAACACCATGGGGACGGCCTCGTCGATGGGGGCCATCGCCGAGGCCCTCGGCCTCGCCTGGCCCGGCTCGACGACCGTCCCGGCGGGCGACGCGCGTCACCTCGAGGTCGCGCGCCGGGTCGGTGCGCGCATCGTCGCGCTCGTCTCGAGTGGGGCGAGCGCCGCGTCACAGGTGACCGCCGGCGCGGTGCGCAACGCCGCCACCGTCTTGTGCGCGCTGGGCGGCTCGACGAACGCCGTGATCCACCTGACGGCCATGGCCGGGCGCCTCGGGCACCCCCTGGCGCTCGAGGACTTCGACGCCCTCAGCCGCGCGGTGCCCGTGATCGTGGACCTCGAGCCGACGGGATCGGGGCTGATGGAGGACCTGGACCGCGCCGGTGGGGTGCCCAGCGTGCTCGGCGCGCTCGGTGACGCGCTCGAGGGCGACGTCGTCCTGGCCGACGGGCGCACGACCCGCGAGGTCCAGCGCGACGCCCCCGCGCCCCGCGCCCCGGTTCGTCGTGCGGACGCCCCGGTCGACGCCGGCGGGGCCTTTCGGGTGGTCCGGGGCAACCTCGCGCCCGACGGCGCCCTGATCAAACGCTCGGCGGCCACGCCGGCGCTCTTGAGCCACCGGGGTCCGGCCGTCGTGATGCACGGTTACGACGAGATGGTCCAGCGCAGCGCGTCCGGTGACGGGGTGTCCGAGGACGCCGTGCTGGTGCTGAGCGGCGTGGGCCCGGTGGGTGGCCCCGGGATGCCCGAGTGGGGCATGATCCCGATCCCCGCTCCGCTCCTGAGCGGCGGGATCCGCGACATGGTGCGCGTGACCGACGCGCGCATGAGCGGCACGAGCTTCGGCACGGTGTACCTGCACGTCGCGCCCGAGGCGGCGGTCGGCGGTGCCCTCGGCCTCGTGCGCGACGGAGACGTGATCCGCGCCGACGCCGACGCCGGCGTGCTCGAGGTGGAGCTGAGCGACGCCGAGCTCGCCGCGCGGGCCGCGTCGGGGTCGCGCGCGCTCGAGCCGAGCCGGGGCTACGTGTCGCTCTACCGGCGTCACGTGACGCAGGCCCCGAGCGGCTGCGATTTCGACTTCCTGGTGCTCGAGGCGGGGCGGGCCCCGCAGCTCGAGGAGCCGGTGGTGGGTAGATCTTGAGGGGCCTCGGCCCGACAAGAGCGGGGCTCAAGGTGGGCTCCGGGGGAGTAGTTAAGGGGAACACACGTTGAAAGCAATCAGATCAAGGTGGGTGGGGGCGGCCGCGGCCACGGCGATGCTCGCGGCCACGCTGCTCGCGAGCGCGCCCGCGCAAGCGAGTAGCAAGGTCACCCTGACCCTGTGGCAGAACTACGGCACCGAGCAGAACGCCGTCGCCACGAAGAACCTCATCGCCGCCTTCGAGAAGGCCAACCCGAACATCACGATCAAGGACGTCGCGCAGCCCGGGACCAACTACTTCCAGTTGCTCCAGGCTTCGCAGATCTCGGGTAACGGGCCGGACCTGGCGGTGATGTGGACGGGCGTGTTCGACCTCCAGTACCAGAGCCTGCTGGTGAACCTGAAGGGCAACGTCCCGTCCGCGGACCTCGCCCGGATGCAGAACCTGCAGTGGACGGCGCCGAACTTCACCGCGGCGAACGGACCGCTGGTGATGCCGCTCGAGACCCAGTTCTACATCGGGTTCTACAACAAGGCCCTCTTCAAGAAGGCCGGCATCACCAGTGTGCCGACGGACTGGAGCCAGCTCTACGCCGACGCGGCCAAGCTGAAGGCCAAGGGCATCCTGCCACTGGTCTACGGCAACGGCGGCCAGGCGATCAGCACCGAGTTCTACCCCTGGTACGACATGAGCTACCTCATGATCGGGGCGCACTCCCTGTCGAGCTGGAAGGGCCTGTACGACGGGGCGATCCCGTGGACGGCCAAGGCCAACGTGGCGCAGTTGAAGAACTGGGCCAAGTTGGAGAAGCTCGGCTACACCAACAACGACGTGCTGACGCGCACCAACAACCTGCAGACCTTCGAGTCCGGCAAGGCGGCGATGCTCGTCGACGGTACCTGGGACACGGCGCAGTACACGTCCAAGATGGGCTCGAACGTGGCCGCCTTTGTGCCGCCGTTCTCGAACACCCCGATCAAGGGCGTCGTCGACTACCCGGGTGACGGCTTCTCGGTGCTCAAGAGCTCGAAGAACAAGGCCGCGGCCTTCAAGTTCATCGACTTCTTGACGACGAAGGAGGCCGGCACGATCATCAACAAGGCCGGCCTGATTCCGGACATCAAGGGCATGACGACCTCGAACCCGGTCAACCAGGAGATGCTGAACTTCGTCACGAAGGACCACATGACGCCGTACCCGATGATGGACAACTTCGTCCAGGTCAACGTGGGGAACGCGGCGGACAAGGTCCTGCCGGCGGTGTTGGCCAACCAACAGTCGGCGCTCTCGGCGCTCCAGAACATGGAGCAGGCCTGGAAGCAGTTGCCCCCCGCCCAGCGCAGCTCGACGAGCTTCGCCGGCGGTTGATCGAGCGGTCGTCCCCGCGCCCCGCGCCGCGGGGCGCGGGGACGACCCTCACCCTCGGAGGGAGAGATGACGGGAACCACGGTGGGCGCACGGGCCCCGCGCCTGACGCTGCGACGGCGCCGCCAGTTGGCGGGCGCCCTCTTCGCGCTGCCCGCGGTGGCCCTGGTCGCCGGGCTCATCGCGGTGCCCATCGGCCAGGCGATCTACTACTCCTTCACCCAGTGGGACGGACTGACCTCGACCTGGATCGGCCCCTCCACGTGGACCCAGGCCTTCCATAACCCCAACCTGTGGACGGCGCTCGAGAACAACGCGTGGCTCCTGCTCGCCGTCCCCTTCGCCCTGGGTCTCCCTCTCCTTATCGCGATGCTGCTCCACCAGCGCGTCATCGGCTGGAAGATCTTCCGGTCGATCTACTTCTTGCCCACGGCCATCTCGTGGGTCGTGCTGGGCCTCGTCGCCGAGCGGTTCTTCGCCTTCCAAGGGACGCTGAACTCGCTGCTGCACTTCTTTGGCCTCACGCACGTGAACACCAACATGCTGGGCTACGAGTCCACCGCGCTCAGTGCCCTGGGCATCACGTTCGTCTTCACGATGATCGGTACCAACACGATGCTCTTCTTGACCGGCCTGGCCACGCTCGACACCAGCCTCGAGGAGGCGGCGCGCATCGACGGCGCCGGGAGATGGCGGATCTTCCGCCACATCACGCTGCCCCACCTGAGCCGCTTCATCCAGCTCGCGTTCGTCATGACCGTGATCGCGCTCTTCTCGGCGCTGTTCAGCCTCATCTTCGTGATGACCGGCGGCGGACCGGGCTACGCCACCACCACCATGGAGTTCCTCATCTACCAGACGGGCTTCGCCCAGGGCGACTTCGGGACGGCGGCCCTCTACGGTCTCATCCTCTTCGTCCTCACGGCCATCGTGGGGATCGTGCAGCTGCGCCTGATCGGTTCGGACGAGTGAGCCTCGACACCCCCCCCGTCGCTCCCGAGGTCCCGGCGGACCGTCGGGCGCGCGCGCGTCGTGTCGGGCGCGGCGCCCTCTTCCTCGTCATGATCGGCGTGGCCGTCGTGATGCTGTACCCGTTCTGGGTCATGATCGTCGACAGTCTGAAGTCCGAGAACCAGTTCCTGAGCGGGCACGGCTTCTCCTGGGCGAGCTGGCGCACCCTCACCTCGACCATCCCCATCGCCCAGGAGGTCGTCAGCTCGACGATCATCTGCGCCGTGTCGATCCTGCTGATCCTGCTCGTGGGGCTGCCGGCGGGCTTCGCCTTCGCGAAGCTCCGCTTCCGCGCCTCCGGGGTCATCTTCCTCGCCATCGTGAGCGCGATGATGGTGCCCCTCCAGGCGATCCTGATGCCGGAGTTCGTGAACATCACGCGCCTCGGCCTGACCGGCGGCTACACCGGCGCGGTGCTGGTGTACGCGGCGCTGGGCACCCCGTTCTCCGTCTTCTTATTCGCGACCTACTTCCGTGGGGTGCCCGACGAGCTGATCGAGGCCGGCATCGTGGACGGGCTCGGCTACGTCGGCGCACTGTGGCGCCTGGTGGTGCCGATCGCCATCCCGGCCATCGCGACCGTGACGGTGCTGCAGTTCATCCAGATCTGGGACGACCTGCTGGTGGGGCTCCTGTTCATCCAGAACACGTCCGAGCGCCCCATCACGGTGGGGTTGGCCGTCCTGGCCGCGGGACGGACCACGTCGATCCCGGCGCTCATGGCCGGGTCGCTGGTCAGCGCGCTGCCGGCGATGATCGTGTACCTGATCTTCCAGCGCTACCTGGTCAAGGGCCTCACGATGGGGATCGACCGGTGAGCGCGCAGCGAGGGAGCGAGTAATGGCAGAGATCACTTTCCACGGGGTCACCAAGGTGTTCGCGGGCAACGTGACGGCGGTCGACAACCTCGACCTCCACGTCGCCGACGGGGAGTTCATGGTCCTGGTCGGTCCGTCGGGCTGCGGCAAGACCACGGCGCTGCGCATGCTGGCCGGCCTCGAGGAGATCAGTGCGGGCACGCTGTCGATCGGCGGGCGAGTCGTCAACCACGTCCTGCCCAAGGATCGCGACGTGGCGATGGTCTTCCAGAACTACGCCCTCTACCCGCACATGACGGTGGCCCAGAACATGGGCTTCGCCCTCAAGATCCGGGGCGAGTCCAAAGCCGAGGTCGAGCGCAAGGTGAGAGAGGCCGCGGCCATCTTGCGCCTGGGTGAGTACCTGGACCGTCGACCCCGCGCCCTCTCGGGCGGCCAGCGCCAGCGCGTGGCCATGGGCCGGGCGATCGTGCGTAGCCCCCAGGCCTTCTTGATGGACGAGCCGCTGTCGAACCTGGACGCGCAGTTGAGGGTGGAGATGCGCGTGGAGATCGCGCGCATCCAGCGCCTGCTCGGGGTGGCGACGGTGTACGTGACCCACGACCAGATCGAGGCGATGACGATGGGTGACCGGGTGGCGGTGATGCGCGGCGGCCAGCTCCAGCAGGTCGCGCCCCCGCAGGTCCTCTACGACCACCCGGCGAACGAGTTCGTCGCGGGCTTCATGGGATCGCCGCCGATGAACCTGGTGCGCGCGCGCACGTCGCCGTCGCGGGGGGGCGTCGGGCTCGCCGTCGGGGACCAGCGACTCGACGTGCCGGGCGCTTACGGTGCCAGCCACGACCTGCCCCGTGAGGAGGGCGCCGAGGTGGTCCTCGGGGTCCGGCCCGAGGACATCGACGTGGTGGGCAGCGACGTCAGCGGTCCGACCCTGAAGACCCGCGTGGAGCGTCGCGAGGCGCTGGGGGCGGAGATCCTGGTGCACCTGTCCGTGGCCGACGCGGGGGCGGCGAGCAGCGTCGCCTACGACGAGGACGTCGCGGTGTCCCGTCCGACGATGCTGGTGGCGCGGATGGCGCCGCAGGCCCGGGTCGAGGTCGGCGACGTCTTGATGGTGCGACTGAACGAGGAGCGGTTGCACTTCTTCGACGGAACCCGCGGGGTCACGCTGCGCCGGGGGGGCGCGTGAGGGGGAATCTCGCCGCCGAGCTCGACCACCGCGTCCTCGCGAGTGGCCTCGACCACGTCGAGGGCGTCTGCTGGGACCCGCGCCGGCGGTGCCTCTGGGCCGGCGGGGAGGCGGGACAGGTCTACCGGATCGCTCTGGACGGCTCGGTGCGCGTGGTGGCCGAGATCGACGGCGGGGCCCTCAACGGGCTCGCCCTGGACCGCGACGGCGACCTGTACGTGTGCGACACGGCCCAGCACCGGGTCTGGCGAGTCGACGACGCCGGGCGCGTCCACCCCTTCGGCGATCCGGTGGACTACCCCAACTACCCGGCCTTCGGGCCCGACGGGCGGCTCTACGTGTCGGACTCCGGGTCGTTCTTCGAGCCCACCGGACGCATCCTGGCCATCGAGCGCGACGGCACGACCCACGACGTCTCGCCGCGGCCGGTGGCCTTCGCCAACGGGCTGGCCTTCACCGGGCGCACGCTGTGGGTGGTCGAGTCCTCGACCCCCGGCGTGAGCGCGATGGACATCGCGGGTGGCCCCCTCGAGCTGGTGGTGAGGATGTCGCGCTGCGTGCCCGACGGGCTGGCCGTGGACGGCGACGGTGGTCTGCTGATCTCGTGCTACCAGCCCAACCAGCTCTGGCGCTACAGCGCGCGAGGCGGATTGGAGCTGCTGATCGACGAGTGGTCCGGTGAGCAGATCCTCTCGCCGACCAACGTCGCCTTCTACGGTGACGACCTCGACCGTCTCGCACTCGCGTCTCTGTGCGGGCACGACGTCACCACGGTCCGACTGGGGTACCGCGGCGCACCGGTCCAGTACCTGAGTGAGGAGACGGAGTGAGCGTCACGTCGACCAACCCGGCCACCGGCGAGCGGCGCGAGCTCGACGTGGGGGAGACCTCGCCCGAGGCGGTCCGCGCGATGGCCGCCCGAGCGGGCGACGCCTCCAGCGAGTACGCCCGACGCGCCCTCGACTGGCGCGAGGACCTCTTGGGGGCGATGGCCGAGGAGCTCGAGGCCGACGCGGACGCACTGGTGGCGTCGGCCCGGTTCGAGACCGCGCTGCCCGAGCCTCGTCTGCGCGGCGAGCTCGCGCGCACCGCGTTCCAGTTCCGGTTCTTCGCCGAGGTGGTGCGCGACGGCGCCTTCCTCGCCGCCTCGATCGACGAGGCGACCGACTCGCCCATGGGGCCGCTCCCGGACCTGCGTCGGGTGCGGGTCCCCGTGGGGCCGGTGGCGGTCTTTGGCAGCTCGAACTTCCCCTTCGCCTTCTCCGTGCCCGGGGGCGACACCGCGTCGGCCCTCGCGGCCGGCTGCGCCGTGGTGATCAAGGCCCACCCCGCGCACCCGGCGACGAGCGCGGCCTGTTTCGTGGCGCTCTCGCGCGCCGCCGTGCGCTGCGACGCACCCGAGGGTCTCCTCGGCCTGGTCTTCGGGCTCGACGCCGGCACGGCCCTCGTCCAGGCGCCCGAGGTCGCCGCGGTGGGCTTCACGGGTTCGCTCGCGGCCGGCCGGGCGCTGTGGGCCCTCGCGAACGCCCGCGAGGTCCCCATCCCCTTCTACGGCGAGCTGGGTTCGGCCAATCCGCTGGTGGTGACGGCCGCCGCGGCGCGAGAGCGGGCCGTCGCCCTCGGCGAGGGGGTCGCGGCCTCGGTCGCGCTGGGGGCGGGCCAGTTCTGCACCAAGCCGGGCCTGATCTTCGTGCCCGCGGGCGAGGACGGGGACGCCGTGGTGGCGTCGCTGGGGGCGCGCCTGGGGGCGGAGGGCCCCTTCACGTTGCTGAGCGAGGGCATCGCGGAGAACTTCCGACGCGGGGCCCGGGCGCTCGAGGCGCAAGGGGGCGCCGCGGTGCTCGTGGCCGGTGAGTGGGGGGAGGCGGCCCACACCTCGGCGCGCCTGCTCGAGGTCGACGCGGCGCGCTTCGCGCGCGAGCGCGCCCTGCGCGCCGAGTGCTTCGGTCCCCTGGCGGTCGCGGTGCGCTACGGCGGGCCCGAGGAGCTGCGCGCCGCGCTCGAAGCCGCCGAACCCTCCCTGACCTTCAGCGTGCACGTCGCCGAGGCCGACCCCGACGCGGCCGCGCTCGTCGCGCTGGGCGCGCGCCGCGCCGGGCGGGTCGTGGTCAACGGCTACCCGACCGGCGTGGGGGTCAGCTGGTCGATGCACCACGGGGGGCCGTGGCCGGCGACGACGGCCGCGGGGGCGACGTCGGTGGGCGCCGCGGCCGTCGAGCGCTGGCTCCGGCCGGTCACCTACCAGACGGTCCCCCCGGACCTGCTGCCCGCGGCGCTGCGCGACGAGAACCCCCTGGGGATCGTGCGCCGGGTGAACGGGCGACTCGAGGCGGGGACCCCGCCCCGGGGAGGGCGCTAGGCCCGCGTTACGACGCGCGAGCTCGACGCCGGCGACGGCCCCACGCTGTTGAGGGCGCGCACGCTGACCCGGTAGGCGGCGTGACGACGCAGCCCGAGGACGGTCACGCTCGGGCGGCCGTGCGCGATCGACACCCACCGGCCGCCGTTGAGCGCGTACTGATAGGCCGTGATGCGCGCCCCGCCGTCGTAGCGCGGGGCGCGCAGCGTCATCGTGACGCCGCCGGCCACGCCGACCAGGCGCGCGAACGTCGGCGCCCCCGGAACGACGAGGGTTCCGCTGAAGGCGAGGGTCGTCGTGTAGAGGGTCTGGCCGGCGTAGGCGAGGGTCACCGTGACGAGCTGGGCCAACGACGACGAGACGGTCACCACCGCCTTGCCCGTCGCGTCGGTGGTGACCGCGATCGAGGCCTGGCCCGCACCGGTCGAGCTCGTGGCGAGTCCGTTGAGGGTGAGGACGCCGGCCGGGGCGCTGGCCGTCACGGTGAGCGAGGCGTCGGCGAGGACGCTCGCGGCCCCCACGAGGTGGGCCGTGAGCGAGGGCGGCGCCTGGTGGATCGAGGGCGAGAGGCTCGAGACCGTGAAGGTGCTCGAGGTGTTCGACAGCGCGCTCGGGCACAGCCCGGCGAAGAAGCCGGCGCCGTTGGGGCTGCCCAGCCCCGAGGCCATGTCGTAACCCGGGCCGGCCGCGTACTGGCCGAGGCCGAACAGGTCGTTGCTGCCCGTCGTGACGTCGGCGAAGCCCGTCGAGGCCATCGCGTAGAGCAGGGGGTTGATCAGTCCGAGCCGCCCCCCGGGGGCCTGACAGCCCTGGGCGCCCACCGCGACGAGGGCGGCCACGAGCGGCGCCCCGACCGAGGTCCCCCCGATCGAGCCCCAGCCACTCGGGCAGTTGGCCGTGCAGGCGCTGCCGCCGGTGAAGTACTCGATGAAGCCCGTCGAGGGGTCGGCCATGACCGAGAGGTCGGGGACCATCCGACGCCCACCGGTCGCGGCCGTCGTGGTGATGCCGGGCGCCTGCTGCCAGCTGGGCTGGGTCCACAGCGAGGAGAGGCCCCCGCCCCCCGAGCCGCAGTCGGACCGACGGCACTGGTCGTTCCAGACCGTCTCGGCGAGCGGGGCGACGCTCGAGACGGTGAGTCCGCCGACGCCGGTCACGTAGGGCTGGGACGCCGGGTCGTCCACGGCGAGGCCGCTGGCCGGGTTCGTCGCGTCCTCGCAGTCGGCCGACCCCTCGTCGCCCGCGGCCGCTACCACCGTCTGACCCTGGGCGGCCATCTCCTGGAAGAGCGGCTGTTCGGCCTGGGCGCCACCCTGGGTCTGGGCCTCGCAGATGCCCCACGAGGTCGTCACGACCGTCGCCACGTCGGCGCTGGCGATCTGGGCGTAGATGTCGGTCGGCCCGCTGCCGTTCTGGGTCCCCTGGTACACCACGACGTTGGCCCCGGGGGCGAGGACCTGGGCCTCCTCGACGTCGAGGGTGGCCTCGTTGGTCGCGCCCCCGGCGTTGTCCTGGGAGGTCGGCCCGCCGTCGACGTTCACCGTGGTGACCCGCGGGGTCACCCCGTAGCACGAGAGATAGGTCGACACGTCGCTGCCCACGTAGTTCGCGAGCTCGTAGACGCCGATGGTCGAGCCCGTGCCGACGTCGCCGGCGGCCCACTGGGCGTCGAGCCCGTAGAGGGCCGCCTGCTGCTGGACCGTGTAGCCGCCCAGGGCGTTGGGCGTGGGGCTCGAGGGTCCGGCCGACGGGCACGTGGCCACCGGGCCGCTCTGACGGCTCGTGGCGTGGCGCACCAGGCCCGTGGTGAGCGGGTGGACCGTGTCCAGTCCGGCGACCGCGACGACGTCGCGCGCCACGGGTGCGGGCAGGGTGCCCGTGCGCACGAAGTGGGCCGCGAGCGTGCCGTCGGCCAGGCGCAGCGTCTCGAGCGGTGCGTCGAACGCGCGGGCGATGGCCGCGCTCGGGCCCGCCACGCGCACCACGACCCGGCCCGCCGAGGGGCGTCCGACGGTGAGGCCGAAGGAGGCGAAGTAGTGACGCACCGTGGCGACGGCGGCGCTGGTCGCGCCGAAGCGCTCGGCGAAGGCGCGCGGGGTGAGGTAGCGGTGGTACTCGGGCGAGGCGGGGTCGGACTGGGCCGCGATGAGGGCCGCGAGGCCGCCCGGGTCCCGGCCCCGTAGCGCGACGTCGAAGCTCGTGGTGAGGGGACGGCCCACCACCGGGTCGGTGGTGGCGCTCGCCACCGTCCCGGGCCGGGAAAGCCGCGGCGCCGCGGCGCCGGCGGGAGCGAGCGGGGCGAGACCGGCGACGGCCAGGGTCCCCACGAGGGCGAGGGCCGCGCGGCCCCGGTGTCGGTGAGGGGGGGTCACCCCGCTCAGCCTACGGAGTGCTCCCCCGAGGGGGAAGTGAGCATGGTCGATTGTTGGCGAATTCTTAGTCGGTGCCGGCCCCGAGGCGCCGGTAGTGACCCGAGAGGTCGGCGCACGTGGCGCACACCGAGGCGGGGATCACGCCCAGGCGCATGAGGCCCCGGAACACCGCGCAGCCCACGCAGTAGCCGGCGAAGGCCTCGAGCGAGGCCGCCGCGAGGAGGGGCAGGAGGAGCCAGCGGGCGACCGGCCAGCCCGCGAGCAGCCAGGTGAGGGTCGCGGCGAGGGTGAGGGCGAACCCCATCCCCTGGGCGAAGCGCTTGGGCGGGCCGGGGCTGAAGCGCGTGAGCCGGGTCAGCCGGGGGGCGACCACGCGGGTCGCGATCTGGCCGAGCGGTGAGAGCGTCGGGCCGGCGAGGACCCGGGCGGCGAAGCCGTAGAGCAGGACCCCGAGCAGCCAGGCCCACCCGGTCACCAGGGCGAGGGCCGACAGGATCACGACCCCGAGCGCCACGGTGCGCGCGGCGGCCTCGTTGACCGGGTCCGGGAAGTCGAAGAGGCGCTTCACCCGACTAAGGCTATCGGGATTGTGGTGTATTCAGCCCAGCGCCAGCTTCACGGTTGTGACGACGCCTATGGCAACCACGACGACGCGTACCGACACCGGTGACAGGCGGGCGACGGCCTGGGCGCCCAGCCAGCCCCCGACGAGGGTGCCGATCCACAGCGCCACCACCGCCGGGCCGTCGAGGTGGCCGTGGATAGCAAAGACGACGGCGGCGACCGCCGTCACCACGACCGCGATCGCGTTGCGCAGCCCTTGGAGCCGCTTGATCTCAACGGGCAAGGCGAGGCCGAGCAGGGCGAGGAGCATGATGCCGATCCCGGCGCCGAAGTAGCCGCCGTAGACCGAGATCGCGAACGTCCCGACGTAGAGTCCGACCCGGCGGGCCGGGTGGTCGTGCGAGACGTGGGCCAGTCGGCGCGTGATGAGGGGCGACACGGCGAACAGCGCTGTCGCCACCCCGATGAGCCAGGGCACGAGCGCGCGGAACGTGGTGGGCGACCCGGCGAGCAGGAGCAGACTGCCCGCGAGCGATCCGGCCACGACCGGCGCTACCAGTCGGGGCAGCAGATCGCGGTGGTCGCCCAGCTGGTGGCCGAAGACCCCGAGGGCCCCGATCGAGCCCGGGACGACGCCGACGGTCGTCGTGATGTTGGCCGTCAGGGCCGGCACGCCCAGGGCCAGCAGGGTCGGAAACGTGATGAAAGTCCCCCCGCCGGCCACCCCGTTGGACACCCCCGCGGCGACCCCCGCGACGACGACGATGACGAATCGCCACCCGGACCCGAGGACGGCGAGCACCTCACTACTCTACGGAGGTGCCCCTCCGTGCCCCGGGTCCGCATCCCCACGTCGGCGCCGCCCTCGCCCTACGGTGGGCGTCGTGGTGCTCATGAGCGGCGAGCTCATCGTCCCCGAGGACGCCCCGGTCGACCTCATCCGCGCCGCCGGTGGCGTCGTGACACGGGTCGGACTCGCGGGCCGGGTCGAGGTCGCCGTCGTCTACCGCGAGGCCCGCGGCGACTGGACGTTCCCCAAGGGCAAGCTCGACGAGGGCGAGACCTTCGAGGACGCCGCGGTGCGCGAGGTCTACGAGGAGACCGGCCTGCGGTGTCGGGTCACGCGCTTCGCCGGCACCACCAACTACACCCACCGCAAGGGTCGGCCCAAGATCGTCGCGTACTACCTCATGGAGGTGGCCGACGGCGCGTTCGCCCCGAACGACGAGGTCGACGAGCTGGTGTGGGTGCCCCTCGCGGAGCTCCACGAGCGGCTCACCTGGGACCGCGACCGCGAGCTCGTCGAGGCCGTCGCGGCCATCGTCGACGCGGCCTGATCAGCGCACGCGCTCGAGGAAGGCCCTCGTCGCCCCCTCGCGGGGGTGGTCGAGCACGTCCCGGGCGGGTCCCTCCTCGATCACCCGTCCGCCCTCTAAGAAGGCCACCCGGTGGGCGACGTCGCGAGCGAAGCCCATCTCGTGGGTGGCGACGAGCATCGTCGTGCCCTGCCGGGCGAGGTCGGTCAGCAGGTCGAGCACCTCGCCCACGAGCGTCGGGTCGAGCGCGCTCGTCACCTCGTCGAGCAAGAGCAGGGACGGCCGCATGGCGAGCGAGCGCACGATGGCCACGCGTTGCTGCTGGCCGCCCGAGAGCCGGTCGGGGTAGTCCTCGGCCCGCGCGGCCAGCCCGATGCGCTCGAGCAGTTCGAGCGCCTCGGCGCGGACCTCCGCGCGCGGGCGCTTGAGCGCGTGGACCGGCCCGAGCAGGATGTTGTCGATCACGCTCAGGTGGGGGAAGAGGTTGAAGGACTGGAAGACCAATCCGATGTGACGGCGCACCCGGTCGGGGTCGACGCGGGGGTCGAGCAGGGACTGGCCGAAGAGCTCGACGTCGCCCCCGTCGATGCGCTCGAGCAGGTTGGCGCAGCGCAGGAGGGTCGACTTGCCCGACCCCGACGCCCCGATGAGGCAGACCACCTCGTGGCGGCGCAGGGTGAGCGAGACCCCGTTGAGGACCGCGTGGTCCTTGAAGCGCTTCTGCACCTCGTGCAGCGCGAGGACGACCTCGCTCACGCGCCGGCCAGTCGGCGGGCCCGGTCGCGGGCGATGAGGTGGTCGGTGAAGCGCGTCATGGGGACCGTCAGGATCAAGAAGAGGATGGCGGCGACCGTGTAGCCCGAGAAGTTGAAGACCGTGGAGCCGTAGATCTGGGCGGCTCGGGTCGTCTCGATGGCGCCCAGCACCGACACGAGGGCCGTGTCCTTCTGGAGCGAGATGAGGTCGTTGAGCAACGGGGGGATGACGGTGCGCACGGCCTGAGGGAGGATGACCCGGCGCATCGTCGTGGCGTGGGTGAGGCCCAGCGAGCGTGAGGCGAGCAGCTGGCCGTGGGGGATCGACAGGACGCCGGCGCGGTAGACCTCGGCCACGTAGGCGCTGTAGGAGATGACGAGCGACGCGCAGCCGTAGACGGCGGGGGACTGGCTCGAGACGTAGCCCAGGTTGAGCTCGGGCAGGCCGAAGCCGACGATGAAGATGACGAGCAGGATGGGGATGCCGCGGAAGACGTCGGTGTAGGCCGTCGCGAGCAGGCGGAAGGGGAAGAGGACCGGCGACTGACTGAGCCGGGCCGAGGCGAGGAGCAGGCCGACCACGAGGACGAGGGCCTCGGCCAGGGCGAAGATCCACAGGTTCGTGAGCAGCCCCAGCCCCACCGAGTAGAAGCCCTTCGAGGGGTCGCCGATGAAGGCCTGCCACATGAAGTGGGGGTTGAAGAAGAAGTAGCGCATCGTCGCGCCCCCGGGGGCGAGCCAGAAGACCGCCGCGAGGCCCCCGATGACGACGACCCCCGAGACGGCGCTCGCCACCAGCCCCCCGCGGCCCGCGAGGAGCCGCTGGCGGCGCGACGCGAAGAGGTCCGGGGGGACCGGCTCCCCGTCGATCGCCGAGGTCACGTCTAGGGCTGGATGACGGGCACCCGGTTGTAGATGCCGAGGTACTTCTTCTGCAGGGCCGCCAGGGTCCCGTTGGCCTTGAGGGCCGCGATGGCCGTGTTCACGCAGCCGACCAGCGGGTCGCCCTTTTGGAAGAGCAGGCCGAAGTGCTCCCCGGTCGAGGGGAACTGGCCGACCTGAGTGGCGATCGACTGGTGCTTGGCGTTCTGGATCTGCGCCGAGGCCATGTACTGGCCGTCGGGGGTGTCCACGACGATGGCGTCGATCTGGTGGGTCTGCAGGGCGGCCACGGCCTGGTCGAGCGTCGAGTAGACGCGCGGGGTGCGCGTGGGCTTGATGTGCTCGTTGATGTAGGCGAGCCCGGTGGTGCCGATCTGGTCGCCGTAGAGGTAGGTCTTGAGCTCGGCCGGCGAGTGCTTCTTCACGATCGGGTCGGTCTTCAGCGCCACGATCGACTGGGTGACGTCGTAGTAGCTGGTGGAGAAGGTGACCGCCTTGGCCCGTGCGGCGGTGTAGGAGATCTCGTTGATGTCGAAGTCGAACTTCTTCACCCCGGGCACGTAGCTCGAGTCGAAGGGCTCGACGACCCAGTTGACCTTGCCGCGGGGGATTCCGAGCTCCGCGGCGATCGCGTAGGCGACGGCCGACTCGTAGCCCTTGCCGTTGCTCGGGGTGTTGTTGACGAACCACGGCGTGTAGGCGGGCGAGTCGGTGGCGACGGTGAGGTGGCCCTTGACGAACTCGTGGGCGGGGACCGACGTCTTACAGGACGCGAGCGTCGGGGCCGAGGACCCGCCGGCGGCCCCCCCGGTGACCCCCAGTGCGACCAGCGACGTCGCGCCGATCACGGCCGTCAGTACGAGGCGGACCTTGCCCATAGCTCCCCTTCCCCCGGCCGAGCGGCCACGGGACGAGAGTGTAACGCCCGTCCCGACCGGGTCGAGGCACTCCCGGCGCGCCGAGCGCCGCCCCCCGGCGCCGTCGGGCCCGCCAACTAGGATGGGCGGTGCTGGAGAGGTGGGTGAGTCTGGTTTAAACCACATTCCTGCTAAGAATGCGGCCTGCGAAAGTGGGCCCGAGGGTTCAAATCCCTCCCTCTCCGCCAGGACACCGAGCGCTGTGCGCTCGGTGTCGCGCTTAAGGAGACCGCGTGCGGTACTGGATCGAGACCCTGGGCTGTCCGAAGAACCACGTCGACTCCGAGAAGCTGGCCGGCTACCTCGGGCGAGAGGGCTACGCACCGGCGCGCTCGATCGAGGAGGCCGAGCTCGTGGTGGCCAACACGTGCGCCTTCATCGAGACGGCCCGCGAGGAGTCGATCGAGACGGTGCTCGACCTCGCCGAGCGGCGTCGTGCGGGGGCCCGCCTCGTCGTGACCGGCTGCATGGCCGAGCGCTACGGCGACGAGCTCGCCGCCGCCCTGCCCGAGGTCGACCTCGTCGCGGGCTTCGGCCGCTCCCTCACGACGACGTCGGTCGCCCTGCGCGCGTCGTCCACGCCCGACTTCGACCTGCTCAACCTGCCCCGCCCGCCCGCGCGGGCCCCCTGGGCCTACCTCAAGGTCGCCGAGGGTTGCGACCGGCGCTGCGGCTTCTGCGCCATCCCGAGCTTCCGTGGCGACCAGCGCAGCCGTGCGGCCGAGGAGGTGCTGGCCGAGGCCCGCGACCTCGTTGCCGGCGGCGTGCGCGAGCTCGTGCTCGTGGCCCAGGACCTCGCGAGTTGGGGCCACGACCGGCGCCGCGCCGGCCGCGGCGAGGCCCTCGAGGTCCTCGACGAGGGTGGGACCCAGCCGCTGATCGAGCTGACCCGGCGTCTGAGCGGCGAGGTCGAGCGGCTGCGACTGCTGTACCTGTACCCGAGCGGGCTGACCGAGGGGCTGATCGAGGCCGTGCTCGCCACGGGCGTGCCCTACTTCGACCTCTCGCTCCAGCACGCGTCGAGGCCCCTGCTGCGTCGGATGCGCCGGTGGGGCGACGCCGAGCGGTTCTTGGAGCGCATCGCGGCGATCCGTCGCGCCGAGCCCGACGCCGCGTTCCGCTCGTCGTTCATCGTCGGCTACCCCGGCGAGACCGAGGACGACCACGCGGCGCTGCTCGACTTCCTCGAGGCCGCCCAGCTTGACTGGGCTGGCTTCTTCACCTTCTCCGACGAACCCGGCACCCCCGCCCACTCCCAGGACGGGCGTGTGGCGGGCGAGCTCGCCCTCGAACGGCTGCGCGAGGCCAGCGAGGTCCAAGACGCCATCACCGCGCGCAAGCGCGACGCGCTCGTGGGGACCCGCCAGAGCGTGCTCATCGACGCACCGGGCGTGGGGCGCACGGTGCGTGAGTGCCCCGAGATCGACGGCGTCGTCCACCTCGAGGGCGCCCGTAGCGTGGGGGACGTGGTGGAGTGCACGATCGTCGCGAGCCGCGGCACGGACCTCGAGGCGGTGCTGGGGTGAGCACCCAGGAGAAGCGTTTCGGGCCGACCGCCCTGCTCACCCCGGCCAACCTCATGACGGGCTTCCGCCTGGTCGTCGCGCCGGTGTTCATCTGGCTGCTCATCGAGCACCGCGTCTCGTGGTGGACGGTGGTGGTGGGACTCGCCGTGGCGGCGTCGGACTACTTCGACGGGATCGTCGCGCGTCGACACGGGACGACGACCTCGGGCGCCTTCCTCGATCCGCTGGCCGACAAGGTCGTGGTGATCGGGGGGCTGTGGGCGTGCGTGCTGTCGCGGCCCCAGCCCGTCTCCTTCTTCATCGCGCCGGCGATCCTCATCACGCTGCGCGAGCTGTGGATGAGCCTGTACCGCTCCTACGCCGCGCGTCGCGGCCTCTCGGTCCCGGCGAGCCGCCTGGCCAAGTGGAAGACGTTCGCCCAGGACTGGGCGATCGGCTTCACGGTGCTGCCCTTCACGGCCGACCGCCCGGCCTTCGCCGACGTCACGATCTGGATCGCGGTGGCGCTCACGCTCTACACGGGCTGGCAGTACTACGCCGACGGTAAGAAGGTGCTCGCCCGTGCGCGTTGAGGTGGTCGCGGTCGGCACCGAGCTGCTGCTCGGCCAGATCGCCGACACGAACGCCCAGTGGCTCGGCGAGCACCTGGCGGCGAACGGGCTGTCCAGCCACTTCCACCAGCACGTGGGCGACAATCACGACCGCATCGTCCTCGCGCTGCGCACGGCCCTCGCGCGCGCCGACGCGGTCATCGTCTGCGGCGGGCTCGGGCCGACCCAGGACGACATCACGCGCGAGGCGATGGCCACGGTGATGAACGTCCCCCTCGAGCGCGACGAGAGCCTCGTCGGGGTGATGCGCGAGTTCTTCACCCGACGGGGCCGTTCGATGCCCGAGAACAACCTCCGCCAGGCCGACGTCCCGCGCGGGGCGACGGTCATCGCCCAGACGCGGGGCACCGCGCCCGGGCTCATCTGCCCGGTGGGTCAGAAGGTCGCCTACCTGCTGCCCGGGGTGCCCGACGAGATGGCCGACATGTTCGAGCGCGCCGTCCGGCCCGACCTGCTCGAGCGTCAGCGCGCCGCGGGCGAGAGCGCGGTGATCGCGAGCCGCGTGCTGCGCACGTGGGGCTCGAGCGAGTCGGCTCTGGCCGAGGCGCTCGCCGAGCGCTTCGAGGCCCTCGAGGCCGACGGTCGGGTCACCATCGCCTTCCTGGCCTCGGGCATCGAGGGGATAAAGGTCCGCCTCACCGCGCGCGGCGCCGACGGCGCCGCGGCGGGCGCCCTCCTCGACGCGGAGGAGGCTCGGGTGCGCGCGGTGATCGGCGAGCGGCTCGGGGACATCGTCTTCGGTGTCGACGAGGAGTCGATGGAAGTCGCGGTGGCGACGCGCCTGCGCGCGGCCGGGCTCAGCCTCGCCGTCGCCGAGTCGCTGACCGGCGGGCTGATCGCGAGCCGGCTGGTGAACGTGGCCGGGGCGTCGCACTGGTTCGTGGGGGGCGTGGTGAGCTACGCCAGCCGGGTGAAGGTCGACCTGCTCGGAGTGCCCGAGGGGCCGGTGGTCTCGGCGCAGGCCGCGGGTGCGATGGCGCGCGGGGTCACCGCCACGCTCGGCAGCGACGTGGGCCTCGCCGTCACCGGCGTCGCGGGCCCCGAGCCCCAAGACGGCGAGGCGCCCGGGACGGTGTTCGTCGGGCTCAGCCTCGACGGTGCGGTCTCCACGACGCGGCTGCACCTGGCCGGGGACCGCACCCGGGTGCGTAACTACACCGCGATCAGCGCCCTCGACGTGCTGCGTCGCGCCCTCGATCGCCGGTAGCGTCGTCGCGTGCGCGAGCGGACGGCCCTCACCCCCGAGGTGGAGGCCCGCGACGCCGGCTTCGACCCGGCGGGCCTCGAGAAGATCGACGAGACGTTCGCCCCCTACGTCGAGGACGGCCGCCTCGCGGGGTGGCTCGTGACGGTGGCGCGCGAGGGCCGCCTCGTCTACGCCGCGAGCTCGGGCCACGCCGACCGCGAGCGGGACCGGCCGGTCAGCCCCGGGACGATCTGGCGCATCTACTCGATGACCAAGCCCGTCGTGGCCCTCGCCGCCCTCGCGCTCATGGAGGAGGGTCACTTCGTCCTCGACGACGAGGTGAGCCGGTGGATCCCGTCCTTTGGCGAGCCCCGGGTCTTCGTCGGCGGCACCGTCGAGACGCCCGAGCTCGCCCCGGCGACCCGTTCGATCACCGTGCGCCACCTGTTCAGCCACACGGCCGGTCTCACCTACGGCTTCCAGCGCCGCCACCCCGTCGACGCGCTCTACCGCGCCGCGGGCTACGACTTTCTGATGAAGCCCGGCGTCGACCTCGCGGCCGCGGTGGACGAGTGGGCGTCGCTGCCGCTCGTCTTCGAGCCGGGGACGGCCTTCACCTACTCAGTCGCCACCACGGTGCTCGGCCGGCTCGTCGAGATCTGGAGCGGCGAGCCCCTCGACGTGCACCTCGAGCGGCGGGTCTTCGCACCCCTCGGCATGGTCGACACGGCCTTCTCCTGCCCCGAGGACAAGGCCGAGCGCCTGGCCCAGCTCTACCTGCCCGGGTCCGACGGGGCGACCCCCTTCGAGGAGTGGGGCCGCTTCGCGCTGTCCCCCCCGCGCCTCGTCGACGGCGGGGGAGGTCTGGTCTCGACGGCGGCCGACTACCACCGCTTCATGAACGTCCTGCTGGGCCGGGGCACGAGCGGTGGGGTGTCGCTCGTCAGTCCCGCGACCGCCGACCTGGTCGCCCAGAACCAGCTCCCCGGCGGCGGCGACCTCGCCGCCACCGCGCTCGACCGCTACGGCCTGGCCGAGAACGCGGGGGTCGGCTTCGGTCTGGGGATGTCGGTCGTCCTCGACCCGGCGGCCGCGCGCACGCCGGTCTCGCCCGGCACGCTCTCATGGGGTGGGGCGGCCTCGACCACGTTCTTCGTCGACCCCCTCGAGGGCATCAGCGCCGCCCTCTACACCCAGCTCCTGCCGACGGGGACCTACCCCCTTCACCAGGACCTCGAGCGCGCCGTGTACGGCGCGCGGGTCTAGGGTCCTTTCGGCGAACACTTGTTCGTACTACGCTGCCGAGAGCGGAGGAACGTTGTGACAGCGGGTACCTAGCGTTCCCGCCGATCACGAGAGACGAGTTAAGGAGACACCGATGGCGACCGACGACCGCGCGAAGGCCCTGGACGCCGCGCTGAGCCAGATCGAGAAGCAGTTCGGCAAGGGCTCGATCATGCGAATGGGCGAGGCCCCCGACTTCGCCATCGAGGCCATCCCCACCGGCGCCCTCGCGCTCGACCTGGCGCTCGGGATCGGCGGGCTCCCGCGCGGGCGCGTCGTCGAGATCTACGGCCCGGAGTCCTCGGGCAAGTCGACCCTCGCCATGCACGTCGTCGCCGAGGCCCAGCGCAACGGCGGGGTGTGCGCCTACATCGACGCCGAGCACGCCATGGACCCGGTCTACGCCCGGGCCATCGGGGTGAACGTCGACGACCTTCTCATCAGCCAGCCCGACACCGGCGAGCAGGCGCTCGAGATCGCTGACATGCTGATCCGCTCGGGCGCCCTCGACGTGCTCATCGTCGACTCGGTGGCGGCCCTCACCCCGCGCGCCGAGATCGAGGGCGACATGGGCGACTCCCATGTCGGCCTGCAGGCCCGGCTCATGAGCCAGGCCCTGCGCAAGATCACGGGCGCGCTCTCGAAGTCGAACACCGTGGCGGTCTTCATCAACCAGCTCCGCGAGAAGATAGGCGTGATCTACGGGTGCTTCCAGTACTCGACCCGGGTCGTCCTCGCTGACGGGACGACCGAGAAGATCGGCAAGATCGTGAACCAGAGGCTCCCCGTCGAGGTGCTCTCCTACGACCCGGAGCTGGGTCGGGTCGTGCCTCGCAGGGTCGTCAACTGGTTCGACAACGGGACGACGGACCGGTTCATCCAGGTGACCGTCGCCAAGCCCACGGCCAACGGCCGGGCGCAGTTCGCCGCGACGCCCAACCACCTGGTGCGCACGCCGTCGGGCTGGAAGGAGGCGAAGGACCTCCGGGTGGGTGAGAGCGTCCTCCAGGCGCTCCCGCACTACCTGTCGGACTTCCAGTGGGAAGTCTTGCGGGGCACGCTCATGGGCGACGGGGCCCTGTCGGCGACCCGGAGCGGGCACGGCGCGCGCTTGCGCTACCGCCACGGTCCCGAGCAGGTCGCCTACGCCGACTGGAAGGCATCCCTCCTGTCGAACCTCACCCACTCGAGGCACGTCCGCGAGGACGGCGTCGTGACCTACGACTTCCACCCGTTGGCCGAGCTCGCCGAGACGCGTCACTCGGTGTGCGTCGAGGGCAAGAAGGTCTTCGACGACGACTACCTCAAGGGCCTCTCGCCGCTCTCGCTGGCGCTGTGGTACATGGACGACGGGTGCTTCACGGTCCGCTCCAAGGGCGCCCAGGCGAGGACGGCGGGCGGTTCGGGGCGGATCGAGATCTGCGTCAAGGCGATGGAGCCGGCGACGAGGGAGCGACTCGTGGCGTACCTCGCCGACACCTGGGGTGTGCGTGCGAAGCTCGTCACCTCAGGTTCCACGCGCGAGGCCGTCCTCCAGTTCCCGACCGCCGAGTCGGCGAAGTTCCAGGCGCTCATCGCGCCGTTCGTCCACCCGAGCATGGACTACAAGCTCCTGCCGCGGTTCCGCGGCCGGTTCGCCGTGGAGCCCGTGACGCGCCCGATGCGCTACGAGTTGGTGGCGACGCCCATCACCGACATCCACGACAAGCCGCCGACCCGGTCGATGCGTCGCTTCGACATCGAGGTGGAGAAGTCCCACAACTACCTCGTGGACGGCGTCGTGGTGCACAACTCGCCCGAAGTGACTCCGGGGGGCCGTGCCCTCAAGTTCTACTCCTCGGTGCGCCTGGACATCCGCCGCATCGAGTCGATCAAGGACGGCACCGAGGTCGTGGGCAACCGCACCCGGGTGAAGGTCGTGAAGAACAAGTGCGCGGCGCCCTTCCGCCAGGCCGAGTTCGACATCATGTACGGCAAGGGGATCAGCCGCGAGGGCTCCGTGCTCGACGTCGCGGTGGAGCTCGGCTTCGTGAAGAAGGCCGGTGCCTGGTTCACCTACGAGGGCGAGCAGCTCGGCCAGGGGCGCGAGAACGTGAAGACGTTCCTGCGCGAGAGCCCCCAGCTCATGGCCGAGATCGACGAGCGGGTCCGCGCCCACCTCGCCAAGGCTCAGATGCCCGACGTGGTGGGGGCCACCGAGGAGCTCGACGTCGACACGCCCCTCAACCTCGACTAGGTCGTCGTCGCGGGCGCCGCGGCCACCCGGTGGTCGCGGGGGTCGAAGCGGCGCGTCGCGCGCCGGAAGGTGAACGTGAAGTCGGGCCAGATGGTGGTGTTGACGCCGCCCTCGGCGAGGTACCAGCTGGCGCACCCGCTTCCCCAGACGGTGCGCGGCAGCTGCTCGCGCAGCCGACCGGTCCAGGCCGCCGCGGCCTCGGTCGTGGGCTCGATCAAGGCGTTCTCGGCGAGGGCGCGCGCGACGGCGTCGGTCACGTAGCGCAGCTGGCTCTCCATCATGAACACGACCGAGGAGTGCCCGAGCCCGGTGTTGGGCCCCCCGAGCATGAAGAGGTTCGGGTAGCCGGGGAACGTGGTGCCCCGGTAGTGGTCGAGCCGGCCGACGAGCGCCTCGGCGAGCGAGCGCCCGTCGCCGTCGGTGACCCGCGCGACGACGGGGTTGTCGGTGACGTGGAATCCCGTCGCCCACACGACGGCGTCGACCTCGATGAGGGTGCCGTCGGCGCTGCGCAGCCCGGTGGGCTCGACCCGCTCGATGGCCTCGGTGACGAGGCGGACGTTGGGTCGGGTGAGGGCGGGGTAGTAGTCGTTCGAGAGCAGGACGCGCTTGCAGCCCAACCGGTAGTCGGGGGTGAGTCGTTCGCGCAGGTCGGGGTCGGCGACCTGCGCCTCGAGGTGGGCGCGGGCCATGGCCTCGCCGCGCGCCATGCGTGCGGGGTCCTTCACGAAGCCGAGCACCAGGAGCTCGCGCTGGAGGTAGTGGCCCAGTCGGGCCAGGCGCTGCACCGGTGGGAGCCACCGGTAGAGCGCGCGGGTGCGCTCGGGTACCGCCCGACCGCCGTGGGGCAAGATCCACGGCGGCGTGCGCTGGAAGACGGTGAGCTCGGCCGCGACGGCCGCGACCTCGGGCACGACCTGGATCGCGCTCGCCCCGGTCCCCACGACGGCCACCCGCTTGGCGAAGAGGTCGACGGTGTCGTCCCACCGGGCGGTGTGCACGCTTCGCCCGGCGAAGGTCTCGATCCCGGGGATGTCGGGCAGGCGCGCCTCGGCGAGGCTGCCGGTGGCGAGCACGACGCAGCGTGCGCGGCGCTCGCCCCAGGGCCCCGCCACGCGCCACAGGCCCGAGGTCCGCTCGAAGGCGACCGAGGTCACCTGGTGGCCGAGGCGCACCCGGGGTCGCAGGTGGAAGCGCTCCGCCACCTCGAGCAGGTAGCGCTGGATCTCGGGCTGGTAGCTGTAGGTGTTGGACCAGTCGGGGTTGGGGGCGAAGGAGAGCGAGTAGAGGTTCGAGCCCACGTCGCACCGACAGCCCGGGTAGGTGTTGTCACGCCACGTGCCACCGATCTCCTCGGCCCGCTCCAGCACCACGCAGTCCGAGACGCCGGCGCGGCGCAGCGCGACCGCCGCGGCGAGCCCTCCGAAGCCCGCTCCGATCACGAGGACGTCGTGCGCCACGGGTCGACGCTAGCCCGCGGGTCGGGGCTAGCGTTTCGCCGTGCGCGCGCGCCTCGTCCTTCGCCGTCGCCTGGGCGCGCTGGTGCGTCGGGCCCGTCGCTACCTCGACGAGGTCGCCACGGTCGGCCCCGACGACGAGTACGCGTCGACCTTCGACTCATTCGGGCGCGGGGCCGCGCTGCTCGCGCCCCAGGGTGTCATCTACAACGAGCGCTACCTCGCCATCGGCGAGGACACGCTCGTCGGCCCCTACGTGACCCTGGCCGCGGGGATCGGTCCGGACCAGGAGATGTTGAAGCGCCCCACGGTCGCGATCGGGCGCCACTGCGTGATCGGGCGGGGCTCGCACATCGTGGGCCACTGGTCGATCGAGATCGGTGATGACATCCAGACCGGGCCCTACGTCTACATCACCGACCAGAACCATACCTACGACGACCCCGACGCGCCGATCGGGTGGCAGCGCCCGAGGGAGGCGGCCGTCACGATCGGCTCGGGCAGCTGGATCGGCGCCCACGCCGTGATCCTGCCGGGCACGACCCTCGGGCGCAACACGGTGGTCGCCGCCGGGGCCGTCGTGCGCGGGACGTTCCCGGACCGGGTGGTGCTCGGTGGGGTACCGGCGCGGGTGCTGCGCCGCTACGTCGAGGGCGAGGGTTGGCGGAGCGCGCGCGCGTGAGGCTCGGAGTGGACCTCGCGCCGTTGCGCGCGTCGGTGGCGTTTCGACGTCTCTACCTCGCGGGCTTCGTCTCCATGCTCGGCGACCAGGCGACCTACGTCACGGCCCCCTTCCAGCTGCGCGACCTCACCCACTCGACCCTGGCGGTGGGGGCACTGGGGCTGGTGGAGCTCGTGCCCCTCGTCGTCTTCGGGCTCTGGGGCGGGGCACTGGCCGACCGCGTCGACCGTCGACGGCTCGTCGTGGGGTGTGAGGTGGTGGTGGGGCTCGCCACCGTCGCGCTCTTCCTCAACGCCCTCGCGGCCCGACCCACCGTCGTCGTCCTCTACGTCTTCGCCGGGCTCGTGGCCGCGGCCCAGAGCCTCCAGTCCCCGAGCCTCGCCGCGTTGGACCAGGTGCTCGTCCCCCACGACCTCCAGCGCTCGGCGGCCACGCTCGCGACGCTCTCGGGCACCGTCGCCTCGATCCTCGGGCCCGCCCTCGGGGGGCTCGCGGCCGTGGTGTTCGGACCGCGGGCCGTCTACGGGGCCAACCTCGTCACCGTCGCCGCCACCTTCGTGCTGCTGGCCTCGGTGCGCCTCGCTCCGGCGCTGCGCCGGGGCGCGGGTGGGGGCGACGGTGACCTCGCGGCGCTGCGCGAGGCGGTGCGCTACGCCCGTCGGCGTCCCGACGTGACGGGCACCTACGTCGTGGACCTGCTGGCGATGGTGCTGGCCTACCCGGTCACCATGGTGCCCTTCGTCGCGGCGCGCTTCGACACCCGCTACGCCCTGGCCCTGCTCTACGTCGGGCTGCCGCTCGGGGCCCTGTTCGCGACGGTCACCTCGCGCTGGACCCACCGGGTCCACCACTACGGGCGGGCCGTCGTGGCGAGTGCGGCGCTGTGGGGGCTCGGGGTGGCCCTCTTCGGGGTCGCCGACTCGCTCCCGCTGGCCCTGGTCGGCCTCGTGGTGGGCGGGGCCGGCGACGCGGTGTCGGGGATCTTCCGCCAGACGATGTGGAACGAGTCGATCGCCCCCGAGGTGCGCGGGCGGATGGCGGGTCTCGAGATGATCTCGTACTCCCTCGGGCCCACGGCCGGCCAGTTCCGGGCCGGGGCGATGGCGGCGTGGGTGGGACTGCGCGCCTCGCTCGCGTTGGGTGGGGTCGCGTGCAGCGCGTCGGTGCTCGCGGTCGGTGGGGCACTGCCCGCGCTGTGGCGCTTCGACGCGCGCACCGATCCCCACGTCGAGCGCGTGCGGGCGCTGCGCGCGGGTGAGGGGCCCGAACCGGTCCTCTAACGTACGGGCATGTCGCGCCCCACCTTCTTGGTGACCGTGAGCGGACCGGACCGGGTCGGGGTCGGCGCGGAGCTCTTCGACGCCCTGGGTGCGCTCGAGGGTGACGACGTGACCCTGATGGACGTGGCCCAGATCACCATCCGCGGCACCCTGGTGCTGTGCGCGGAGGTCTCCGGCGAGGGGCTCGGGCCCGAGGCGATCGCTACGGCGCTGGCCACCCGCGACGTGGCCGGACGCGGGATCGAGGTGCGCGTCGAGGCGGTGACCCCGAGCGACGAGGTCGCCGGTCGTCGTCTCCTCGTCACCCTGCTCGCCCCCTCGATCCGGGCCGAGCAGCTCCACCGGGTCTTCGCGGCCATCGCGGCCCGTTCGGCGACGTGTGAGCGGATCGTGCACCTCGCGCGCTACCCGGTGGAGTGCTACGAGCTCGTCGTCGCCGGTCCCGACCTCGTGCGCCTGCGCGCGGCGATGGCCGAGTCGGCCGGCGCCGTCGGCCTGGACGTGGCGACTCAGCGGGCCGGGCTGCATCGGCGCGCCAAGCACCTGGTGGTGATGGACGCGGACTCGACGCTCCTCCAGGACGAGGTGATCGACCTGCTCGGCGAGGCCTCGGGCCGGGCCGCCGAGGTGGCCGCGATCACCGCCGCGGCGATGGCCGGCGAGATCGACTTCGCCGAGGCCCTGCGTCGACGGGTGGCCCTGCTCGCGGGGCTCGAGGCACGGGTCCTCGACGAGGTGCGCGCCCGGCTGCGCCTGAGCCCGGGGGCCCGCACGCTGCTGCGCACCCTGGCGCGCCTGGGCTACGTGCCGGCCGTCGTCTCGGGGGGGTTCGCCGAGGTGCTCGAACCGCTGCTCGCCGACCTCCAGGTGGCGCACCTCGCGGCCAACCGGCTCGAGATCGTGGGCGGGAGGCTCACCGGACGACTCCGGGGCGAGGTCGTGGACCGCCCCGGCAAGGCGGCCGCGCTGCGTCGCTTCGCCGCCGAGGTGGGAGTCCCGCTCGCCCAGACGGTCGCCGTGGGGGACGGGGCCAACGACATCGACATGCTCGGCGCGGCCGGGCTCGGGATCGCCTTCAACGCCAAGCCCGTCGTGGCGGCCCACGCCGACGCGGCCCTCAGCGTGCCCTACCTCGACGCCGTGCTGTACTTCCTCGGGATATCGCGCGAGGAGATCGACGAGGCCGACGCGGCGGAGGAGGCCGACGGGGGCGGTCCGTCTACCCGGTAGTAAGGTGCGCGCCAAAGTAGTCCGGGGGGTGTCATGAGGGTCGTCATCGACGCGGATCTCTGTCAGGGGCAGGGCCGGTGCTTCTCGATAGCACCGAGCGTCTTCGGTTTCGACGAGCTGGGCAGCGGCGTGGTGCTCGTCACGGGCGAGCTCGGTGAGGGCGAGCTCGAGCTCGCGCGCCTCGCCGAGGCCAACTGCCCCGAGCACGCCGTGGAGGTGCGCGAGTGACGATGGAGAAGACCCCCGTCACCGACTTCGCGACCGACTTCGACCACACCGACCCCGCCTGGGTGGCCGACCCCTACCCGATCTGGGAGGACCTGCGCCAGCGCTGCCCGGTCGCCCACACCGAGCGCTACGGCGGCGCGTGGTTCCCGGCCACCCACGCCGGGGTCACCCAGATCGCCAAGGACACCGAGAACTTCACCAGCCGCACGGTGATCATGAACGACGGACGGCCCGACGAGCTGGCCCTGCCCAGCCCGATCGGGGTCGCCCCGCCGATCACCTCGGACCCGCCCTTCCACCAGATCGCGCGCAAGCTGATCCTGCCGGCCTTCTCGCCGGGTGCCATCAACCCGCTCGAGCCCCAGGTCCGCGCGCTGTGCGGGACCCTCCTCGACCGGGTCGCCGGAGGCGACGTCGTCGAGGCCAGCTGGGAGTACGCGCGGCTCATCCCGCCCTCGGTCATCCGCCAGATGCTGGGCTTCCCCGAGGCGGACACCGACGTCTTCATCGACATCGTCCACACCGTCACCGAGTCGGTCGACCTGCCGATGGACGAGCGCATCGCGGCCTTCGAGCCGATCGAGGAGTACTTCGTGGCCCAGATCGAGGACCACCAGGCGAACCCCCGCGACGACCTGACGACCTTCTTGCTGAACGCCGAGATCGACGGCCAGAAGCTGGCCGTCGAGCACGTCTTCGGCACGATGATCCTGATCCTCGTGGCCGGGATCGACACGACCTGGTCGGCGATCGGCTCCTCGCTCTGGCACCTCGCGCGCAACCCCTCGGACTTAGAGCGGCTGGTGAACGAGCCCGGCCTGATGCCGATCGCGATCGAGGAGTTCCTGCGCTTCTACGCCCCGGTGACGATGGCCCGCCTCGTCAAGCACGACATGGAGTACCTGGGCGTGGCGATGAAGGAGTACGACTGGATCCTGCTCGGCTTCCCGGCGGCCAACCGCGACCCCGCGGCCTTTGCCGACGCCGACCGGTTCATCATCGACCGGGCCGAGAACCGCCACGTGGCCTTCGGCCTGGGGATCCACCGGTGCGCCGGGTCGAATCTGGCGCGCCTCGAGCTGCGCGTCGCGCTCGAGGAGTTCATCGCCCGCTACCCGCGCTTCGCCCTGGCCGACCCCGACCAGGTCACGTGGTCCCAGGGGCAGATCCGGGGCCCGCGCCGGCTCCCGATCCGCGTCGGCTAGAGGCCGAGCGCCGGCGAGCCGGCCGCCCACTCGCGGGCCATCCAGGCCTCGACGTCGTCGGCGCGCCGGGGGAGGGCGCCCGAGAGGTTGCGCGCGCCGTCGCCGGTGACCAGGATGTCGTCCTCGATGCGCACCCCGATGCCGCGGTACTCCTCGGGCACGGTGAGGTCGTTGGCCTGGAAGTAGAGGCCCGGCTCGACGGTGAGGACGTAGCCCTCGCCGAGCTCGCCCGTGCGGTACATCTCGTCGCGGGCGTGGGCGCAGTCGTGCACGTCGAGCCCCAGCATGTGGCTCACCCCGTGGAGGGTGTAGCGCCGGTAGAGCTGGCGGTCCTTGCGTAGCGCCACGTCGGCCGGACCCTCGACGATCCCCATCGCGCACAGGCCCTCGACGAGCACGCGGGTCGCCGCGTCGTGGGGATCGAGGAAGGCGGCGCCCCGGCGGGCGGCGGCGATGCCGGCCTCCTGGGCGGCCAGCACGAGCTCGTAGACGCGCCGCTGGGCGGGGCTGTAGGTGCCCGAGACCGGCAGGGTGCGCGTGACGTCGGCGGTGTAGAGCTCGGGCCCCTCCACCCCGGCGTCGAGCAGGAGGAGGTCGCCGGCGTTCACCGGGCCGGTGTTGCGCGTCCAGTGCAGGATGGTCGCGTGGTGGCCGGCGGCCGCGATGGTGTCGTAGCCGACGTCGTTGCCCTCGACCCGGGCGCGCAGGTTGAACACGCCCTCGACCACCCGCTCGCCGCGCGCGAGCGCGCTGGGCAGGGCGCGCACGACGTCGGCGAAACCAGCGACGGTGTGGTCGATGGCGAGCTGGAGCTGGGCGACCTCGAACTCGTCCTTCACGAGGCGCATCTCGCTGAGCACCCGGGCGAGCACGGCGTCGTCCTCGCTCGGCGCGACGAGTCCGTCGACCCCGGCGTCCACCCCGCGCAGGGTGATCGGCGCGGGGTGGAGCCCGGCGAGGTCCTTCTCGAGCTCTTCGAGCGGGCGGCACTCGATCCCGTAGTAGTGGGCCGACTCCTCGACGCCGCGACGCGGCCCCACCCAGAGCTCGCCGTAGCGGGCGTCGGTGAAGAACTCGTGGGTCGCGGTGTCGCGTCGGCGCGGGACGTAGAGCGTCGAACCGGACCCGGTCACCACGAGCACGAGGTCGGGGTCGTGGCTCGCGGTGAGGTAGAAGAAGTCGGTGCCCGCGCGGAAGCGGTAGTCGGTGTCGTTCGCGCGCACCTTGGGGTTGCCCGTGGGCACGACGAGCGGCCGACCCGCGAAGTGGGCCGCCAGGCGCTCGCGCCGGGCCCGGGTGAAGGGGGCGGCCGGGTGGACCCCGGGGCCCGGGGCCTCGGCGGCCCAGTTGGCCGTCATGTGCTCGACCAGGGCGCGCGGGGTCGGCGGCCGGTGGGGCCCGGTCCAGACCCAGTGCTCGGAGACCGGGTGGTCGGCGGAGACGTCGGGCTCGGGGACGGTGGCGTCGCTCATGCGCTCACTGTAACCCCCCTCTACGCTCGTGCCATGGGCGTGACGCGCAGCTTCGACGGACCGGTCGCCGTCCTCACGTGGGACGACGGGGAGAACCGGCTGAACCCGGCCTCCATGGACGAGCTCTCCGGGCAGTTCGCCGAGCTCGCCGAGCGCGACGGCCCGCTCGCGGTCGTGCTCACGGGCGTGGGCAAGTTCTTCTCCAACGGACTCGACCTCGCCTCGCTCGGGGGCGACCTCGCGGGCGTGTACGGGCTCGTCGAGCGCCTCGAGCGCCTCGTCGCCCAGCTGGTCGTCGCGCCGCTCTACACGGTGGCGGCGATCAACGGCCACTGCTTCGCCGGGGGCGCCCTGCTCGGCTGCGCCTTCGACCGGCGCGTGATGCGCGCCGACCGGGGCTACTGGTGCATGAACGAGGCCGAGATCGGCCTCGCCCTCACCGAGGGGCTGTGGGCGATCCTCGAGAACCGCCTCCCGCGCGCGAGTGCGATCGAGGCGATGACGACCGCCCGCCGCTACGGCGGACCCGAGGCGCTGGCCGCCGGCGTCGTGGAGGAGCTGTCCGACGAGGACCACCTGGTCGAGCGCGCGGTGGCGGTCGCGACGCTCGGTGCCCGGTTGGACCGGGCGACCCTCGCGCACCACAAGCGCCTCGCGCACGGCGCGCTGGCCGCGCGCCTCCGCGGCGACTAAGCGCGCGTGGCGCGGTCCACGAAGCGCCAGGTGGCCGGCAGCGCCGCGCCCGAGAGGGCGGCCTTGATCACCTCGCCCACGAGGTAGGGGGTGAAGCCGAGGGCGAGCGCGGTGCGCGCGCCGACGTGGAGGTCGACGGCCAGCCAGGTGACGCCGAAGGCGAAGACGATGAGGTCGCCGACGGCCATCGAGGCGAACGCGCGCACGAGCGTGCGGTCGTTGCCGCGCGCGGCCAGCCAGCCGAGCACCGGGCCGGCCACGACGAAGCCGAGGAGGTAGCCGAAGGTCGCGGCGGGGTAGCCGCTCGCGTGGTCGGCGAACCAGGGCAGACCGGCGCAGCCGGCCGCGACGTACAGCGCCATCGCGAGACCGGCCCGGCGCCACCCGAGGGCCGTGCCCGCGAGCATCACGCCGAGGGTCTGGCCGGTGATGGGCACCGGCGAGAAGCTCAGGTGGATGGTGATCTGGGCGAGCAGGCCCATGACGCCGGCCGCCCCGACGACGAGGGCGGTCTCGGCCAGCAGCGTGCGCGGGACGGCGTCGGCGAGGACGCGACGCGGGGCGGGGACGGCGACGGTGGACATGGACCTCCTCTGCGACTGGGCCCCACTCTAGGACGGCGGTCGCGACCCCCTAGACCCAGCCCTGGTCCCGGGCGATCTGCTCGACGTCGCCCACGCGCAGTCCCGTGCGGTGCTGGATGGTGCGGATCAGTCCGCCGGCCTCGTAGAGCGACTCGTGCGTACCGGTGTCGAGCCAGGTGGTCGCCCGGCTGAGAACCTCGACGCGCAGCTCGCCGCGCTCGAGGTAGAGGTTGTTGAGGGCCGTGATCTCGAGCTCGCCGCGGGCGCTCGGGGTGAGGGTGCGCGCGAAGGCGCTCGCGCGCTCGTCGTAGAAGTAGATGCCCGGCACGGCGAAGCTGCTCTTGGGGTTTTCGGGCTTCTCCTCGATGGAGAGGACCCGGCCCGACCCGTCGAACTCGACCACGCCGTAGGCCGTGGGGTCGGCGACCTGGTAGGCGAAGATGAGCGCCCCCGAGACCTCGCGGTGGGTCGCGAGCTGAGTGCCCAGGCCCGGCCCGTAGAAGAGGTTGTCGCCGAGGATCAGCGCACACTTGTCGCCGTCGAGGAACTCCTCGCCCAGGATGAGGGCCTCGGCGAGCCCGTTGGGGGCATCCTGGACCTGGTAGCGCAGACTCAGCCCCAGGTGGCCGCCGTCGCCCAGCAGCCGCTCGAAGGCGGGCTGGTCGTGGGGCGTGGTGATGACGAGGATCTCGCGCAGGCCGCAGAGCATCAGCGTGCTCAGCGGGTAGTACACCATCGGCTTGTCGTAGACCGGCAGCAGCTGCTTGGAGACCGCGCGGGTGATGGGGTAGAGGCGGGTGCCGGTGCCGCCCGCCAGGATGATTCCCCTCACTCCAGTAGTATACGGACCTGCCGATTTCGCCCCGGGAGGTGTCATGCGCGTCGTCGTCACCGGAGCGGCCGGCTTCATCGGCTCCCGTTTCACCGAGATGCTGCTCGACGAGGCTGGACGGCTCGGCTACGACGACGTCGTGCTGCTCGACGCCCTGACCTACTCGGGCCGGCGCGAGAACCTGGAGGGGGCGCTCGCTGACCCTCGCGCGCGCTTCGTGCACGGCTCGATCCTCGACGCGGCCACGGTCGACGCCGCCCTGGCGGGGGCCCACGCCGTCGTGCACCTGGCCGCCGAGAGCCACGTCGACCGCTCGATCGCGGGGGCGCGGCCCTTCTACGAGACCAACGTGGTGGGCACTCACCAGCTGCTCGAGAGCGCGCGGCGCGCCGGGGTCGAGCGCTTCGTCCACGTGTCGACCGACGAGGTGTACGGCTCGATCGAGACGGGCGCCTGGCGCGAGGACCACCTGCTCGAGCCCACCTCGCCCTACTCGTCGTCCAAGGCCGGTTCGGACCTGGCCGCACTGGCGTACCACCGCACCTTCGACCTGCCGGTGATGGTCACGCGGTGCTCGAACAACTACGGCCCGCGCCAGTTCCCCGAGAAGGTGATCCCGCTGTTCGTCACCAACCTGCTCGAGGGGCGCACCGTCCCGCTCTACGGCGACGGCCATAACGTGCGCGACTGGCTCCACGTCGACGACCACTGCCGGGGCCTGCTCGCCGTGCTCGAGCGGGGACGCCCCGGCGAGGTCTACAACATCGGCGGCGGCACCGAGCTCTCCAACCTCGACCTCACCCGGCGCATCCTCGCCCTCATGGGCGCGGACGAGTCGTCGATCGAGCCGGTCGCCGACCGGCTCGGCCACGACCGGCGCTACTGCGTGGACTGGTCGAAGATCCGCGACGAGCTCGGCTACGCGCCGAGGGTCGCCTTCGACGCGGGCCTCGCCGCGACCGTGGCGTGGTACCGGAAGAACGCGGGCTGGTGGCGCCCGCTCAAGGCGACGGCGTGAGCGCTACCGCGCTCGACGTCGAGGGCGCCTACGTCCTCGCCTCGCCGGTGTGGCCCGACGAGCGGGGCTTCTTCCGCGAGTGGTTCCAGCGCTCGGCGCTCGACGAGCTCGGGGTGGACCTCACGGTGGCCCAGGCCAACCTGTCGATGTCGGCGCGCGACGTGGTGCGCGGGCTCCACTACTCGATCGCACCCGAGGGCCAGGCGAAGCTCGTGACCTGCGCCTACGGCACCCTCGTCGACGTGCTGGTCGACGTCCGCGAGGGGTCGCCGAGCTTCGGGGCGGTCGCCACGGTCGAGCTCGCGGCCGACGCCGACCGGGCCGTCTACCTGCCGGCCGGGGTCGCGCACGGGTTCTGCGTGACGAGCGAGGTGGCCGCGCTGTGCTACCTGCTCTCCTCGCCCTACAACGCCCCGAGGGAGCTCGAGATCGACCCCTTCGACCCGGCGATCGCCGTGCGCTGGCCCCTGAGCGGCCCGGCGAAGGTCAGTGACAAGGACCGCGACGCGCCGAGCCTGGCCGCGCGCCGCGCCGCCGGCGAGCTGCCCCGCTATCGCGCCTGAGCCCGGGGGCGCGCCGGTCGAGGTTGGTAGCGTGGTCGAGGTGAGCCCGGCCCCCCTGCGTCTCGTCGTGGACGACGAGCGGGCCCTGCGGCCCCGCCCCGGGGCGAGCGTCCCGGTGGTCGAGTCCGAGGCCCAGCTCCGGTCCCTCCTGCGGGGCCTGGCGGGGGTGGACGCCGTGGGCGCCGAGGCGCGCGCGGCCAAGCTGGCGACCCGCTCGCTCAAGCGCGAGACCAAGCGCGCCGCGATCGACCTCGCCCTCTCGATGGTCGATCTCACGACCCTCGAGGGCGCCGACACCCCCGGTCGGGTGGCCTCACTGTGCGCCAAGGCCCGCCGGCCCGACCCGGAGGAGCCCGACACCCCCGCGGTCGCGGCGGTGTGCGTCTACCCCGACCTCGTGGCGACGGCCCGAGCCCACCTGGTCGGCAGCGGCGTGCGGGTCGCCTCGGTGGCCACGGCCTTCCCCTCGGGCCGCGCCTCGCGGGCCGTCAAGCTCCTCGACGTGGCCGACGCCGTCGCCGCGGGCGCCGACGAGGTCGACATGGTGCTCGACCGCGGCGCCTTCCTCTCGGGTCGCCTCGGCGAGGTCTTCGACGAGGTGGTCGCGGTGCGCGAGGCGTGCGGCCCGGCCCACCTCAAGGTGATCCTCGAGGTGGGCGAGCTCGTCACCTACGACAACGTGCGCCGGGCGAGCTGGCTGGCCATGCTCGCCGGCGCCGACTTCATCAAGACCTCGACGGGCAAGGTCGCCGTCAGCGCGACCCTGCCCACGGCCCTGGTCATGCTGGAGGCGGTGCGCGACTTCGCCGAGTCGACGGGACGCCTGGTCGGGGTGAAGGCCGCCGGCGGCATCCGCACGACCAAGGAGGCGCTGCGCTACCTCGTCGTGGTGAACGAGACGGCCGGCTCGGCGTGGCTCGACCCGGCGCTCTTCCGCTTCGGGGCCTCCTCACTCGTGAACGACCTCCTCCTGCAGCGGCGCAAGCAGCGCTCGGGCGCCTACGCGCGCCCCGACCGGGTCTCGGTGGACTGATGGAGGAGCGGCCCGCCTCCACGCTCTCGGCCCTCGAGTACGACCCCGCCCCGGAGTCGGCCGGCCTCGCGCGGCTGCGCGAGGGCTACGGGCTCTTCATCGGGGGGGCCTTCGTCGAGGCCGCGGACGGGGCGACGTTCGAGACGATCAACCCCGCGACCGAGGAGCCCCTGGCCCGGGTCGCCCAGGCCGGCGAGGCCGACGTCGCCGCGGCCGTGGCGGCCGCCCGGCGCGCCTACGACAAGGTGTGGCGCAAGACGACCGGCGCGCAGCGCTCGAAGTACCTCTTCCGGATCGCCCGGCTGATCCAAGAGCGCAGCCGCGAGCTCGCGGTGCTCGAGAGCCTCGACAACGGCAAGCCCATCCGCGAGAGCCGCGACATCGACGTGCCCCTGGCCGCGGCCCACTTCTTCTACTACGCCGGTTGGGCCGACAAGCTCGAGCACGCCGGGTTCGGCCCCGACCCCCGGCCCCTGGGCGTCGCCGGCCAGATCATCCCCTGGAACTTCCCGCTCCTCATGGCCGCCTGGAAGCTCGCACCGGCGCTCGCCGCCGGCAACACCTGTGTCCTGAAGCCAGCCGAGACGACGCCGCTCAGTGCCCTCGTCCTCGCCGAGATCCTCCAGCAGGCCGAGCTGCCCGACGGCGTCGTGAACGTCGTCACCGGGGACGGCTCGACCGGCGCCGCCCTCGTCGCCTCGCCGGTCGACAAGGTCGCCTTCACCGGCTCGACCGAGGTCGGCAAGGTCATCCAGCGCCGCCTCGCGGGCCGGCCCACACGCCTCACCCTCGAGCTCGGGGGCAAGGGGGCGAACATCGTCTTCGACGACGCCCCCCTCGACGAGGTCGTCGAGGGCATCGTGGACGGGATCTTCTTCAACCAGGGCCACGTGTGCTGCGCCGGCTCGCGACTGCTCGTCCAAGAGTCGGTCGCCGAGGATGTCCTGCACCGGCTGCGCCGCCGGGTCGACCAGCTGAGGGTGGGCGACCCCCTCGACAAGAACACCGACGTGGGGGCGATCAACTCGGCGGCCCAGCTCGAGAAGATCCGCGAGCTCACCGCCTGGGGCGAGCGCGAGGGCGCGACCCGCTACACGAGCCCCTGCGCGCTGCCCGAGCGGGGCTACTGGTTCGCCCCGACCGTCTTCACCGACGTCGCCCAGACCCACCGGATCGCCCGCGAGGAGGTCTTCGGCCCGGTGCTCTCGGTCCTCACCTTCCGCACGCCCGAGGAGGCGGTCGCCAAGGCCAACAACACCACCTACGGGCTGGCCTGCGGGGTGTGGAGCGAGAAGGGCTCGCGCACCCTGTGGGTGGCCGAGCGGCTCCGCGCGGGGGTCGTGTGGGCCAACACCTACAACCGCTTCGACCCGGCCAGCCCCTTCGGGGGGGTCCGCGAGTCGGGCTTCGGGCGCGAGGGCGGTCGTCACGGGCTGGAGGCGTACCTCGATGTCTGAGCGCCTCGACGTGCGAAAGACCTACAAGCTGCTCGTGGGCGGGGCCTTCCCCCGCTCGGAGTCGGGACGTAGCTACGAGGTCCTCGACGCGAAGGGCCGGTTCCTCGCGAACGTCGCCCAGGCCTCGCGCAAGGACGTGCGCGACGCGGTGGTGGCCGCGCGCTCGGCCCAGCGCGCCTGGTGGTCGCTCACGCCCTACAACCGCGGACAGGTCCTCTACCGGCTCGCCGAGATGGCCGAGGCGCGCGGGCGCGAGCTGGCCGAGCAGGTCGGCCGGGCCGAGGGCATCCGGGCCACCGAGGCCCGCGCGACCGTCGCGCGATCGATCGACCGGCTCGTGTGGTACGCGGGCTGGTGCGACAAGGTTGCCCAGGTCCTCGGCGGCCAGAACCCGGTGGCCGGGCCGTACTTCAACTTCTCGGTACCGGTGCCCAGTGGGGTGGTGGGCGTGCTCGCCGACCAGGCCTCGTCGCTCGAGGCCTTCGTCGACGCCGTCGCGGCGCCGCTCGCCGCGGGCAACACCGTCGTCGCGCTGGCGAGCGAGACGCGCCCGATCCCCGCGGCCCTGCTGGGCGAGATGTCCGCGACGAGCGACCTGGTGCCCGGGGCGCTGAACGTCCTCACCGGGCGCACCGGGGAGGTCGCCCCGGTGCTCGCGAGCCACGAGGACGTGGACGGGCTCGACCTCGCCGGCGCCGACGACGTCTTCGCCGGCGAGCTCGCCGCGCTGGCGGCCGAGACCGTGACGCGGGTCCTGCGCGGCGCCGACCCCCAGGACCGGGGACTCAAGAGGCTGCGGGCTTTCGTCGAGACGAGCACGGTATGGCACACGATCGGCCCGTAGAGGACCCCTACGGGCTGGCCGCGCGGGCGGCCGCCGAGCTGTGCGCGCGCGCCGGCGTCGAGCGCTACGACCTCGCGATCGTGCTGGGCTCGGGCTGGCGCGAGGGCGCGGCCGCCCTGGGAGAGCCCGAGAGCGTGGTCGTCGCCTCGACGCTGCCCGGCTTCGTCGCCCCGAGCGTGGCCGGCCACGACGGGGCGATCCTCACCGTGCGCCACGCCGGGCGCACCGTGGCGCTGGTGAGCGGGCGCGTCCACCTCTACGAGGGCCACGACGCCCACCGCGTCGTCCACCCGGTGCGTACCGTCGTGGCGGCCGGGGCCCGCACGGTCGTGCTCACCAACGCGGCGGGGAGCATCGACCCCGCGATCGGGCCGGGGTCCGTCGTGGTGGTGGCCGACCACCTCAACCTCACCGGGACCTCGCCGCTCGAGGGCCCCGTCCCGCCCGCGCCGTTCGCGGGCCGCTTCGTCGACCTCACCGACCTCTACAGCCGGCGGGCGCGCCAGCGCCTCGGCGAGGTCGCCGCCCTCCCCGAGGGCGTCTACCTCGGGCTGCGCGGCCCCCACTACGAGACCCCGGCCGAGATCGAGATGGCCCGCCGCCTCGGCGCGACCCTGGTCGGGATGTCGACGGTGCTCGAGGCGATCGCGGCCCGCCACCTCGGGGCCGAGGTCGTGGGGCTCTCGCTCGTGTCGAACTTCGCCGCCGGGGTCAGCCCGGCCCCCCTCGACCACCGCGAGGTGCTCGAGGCCGGCCAGCGCGCGGCCACCTCGCTGGGCGAGCTCCTCGCGCGGCTCGTCCCGGTGCTGTGAGCGACTGGGCGGCGCGCGTGCGCGCCTGGTGCGCGCTCGACCCCGACGCGGGCGACCGAGCCACGCTCGAGGCACTGCTCGGCGCGGGCGACGAGGCGGCCCTCGCGCGCCACTTCGAGCCGCCCCTCACCTTCGGCACGGCCGGGCTGCGCGGCCCCGAGATGGCCGGGCCGGCGGGGATGAACGGGGCGACGGTGCGCCGCGCCACTCAGGCGGTCACCGCCTGGCTGGCCGAGCGGGGCGTCGCCGACCCCCTGGTGGTCGTGGGCCGCGACGCCCGCCGCGGCTCGGAGCGCTTCAACGACGAGGTCGTGACCACCCTGCTCGGTGCCGGGGTGAGGGTCCTCGAGCTGCCCCGGCCCCTGCCCACCCCCTTCGTGCCCTACGGCGTCAAGGCGCTCGGGGCGAGCGCCGGGATCGTCGTCACCGCGAGCCACAACCCGCCCCAGGACAACGGCTACAAGCTCTACGCCGGCGACGGCGCCCAGATCGTCCCGCCCGACGACGAGGTCGTCGAGCGCCACATGGCCGTCGCGGGACCGGCCCGACTGGGGACGCGCGGGGTGCCGGGCCACGCCCTCGCCGACGAGGCGCTCCTCGAGCGCTACCGCCACCACCTGCTCGGTCGCTTCGCGGTGGGCGAGAGCGACCTCGCCGTCACCTACACGCCCCTGCACGGGGTGGGTGGGGCGACGGCGACGGACCTCCTCGCGCGCGCCGGCTACCGCCACCTCGACGTGGTGGCGGCCCAGTTCGAGCCGGACCCGGCCTTCCCGACCCTGCCCTTCCCCAACCCCGAGGAGCCCGGCGCCCTGGACCTCGCGATCGAGAGCGCCGAGGCGGCGGGCTCGACCCTCGTGCTCGCGAACGACCCCGACGCCGACCGGCTCGGGGCGGCGGTGGCGACCCCCGAGGGCTGGCGCACGCTGCGCGGTGACGAGATCGGGGCGCTGCTGGCCTCGGCGCTCCTCGAGGGCGCCCGCGCCGAGGGGCGCCTCGTGGCCACCTCGCTCGTCTCGTCCTCGCTGCTCGCGGCGATGGCCGAGTCGGCCGGGGTCGCCTGCGCGACGACGCTCACGGGCTTCAAGTGGATCGCCCGCGCCGGGGGTCCCCGGGGCCTCGCCTTCGGCTACGAGGAGGCCCTCGGCTTCGCCGTCGACCCCGTCGTCGCCGACAAGGACGGCCTCTCGGCGGCGCTCTGCCTCGCCCGGCTCGCCCACGGGCTCGCCGCCCGGGGCCAGACCCTGCTCGATCGCCTCGACGAGCTCGAGACGGCCTTCGGGGTCCACGCGACCTCGGCCCTGTCGGTGCGGGCCGCCGGCCCCGACGGGTCGACCCGCATCGCCGCGGCGGTGGTCGGGCTCGTCGCCGACCCCCCGGCCCGCCTCGGGGAGCTGGCCGTGACCGGGGTCGAGGACCTCGCCCGGGGCTGGCGGGGGCTCCCGGCGACGGAGGGGGTGCGCCTGGCCCTGGGCGAGCTCGGCCGGGTGGTCGTGCGCCCCTCGGGCACCGAGCCCAAGCTCAAGGCTTACCTGGAGCTCACCCCGCCGCGCGAGGGGGGCCTGGCCGCCCAACGGGCCCGCGCCGCGGCGTGGGCCGAGGGGGTGCTCTCAGAGCTCTCGGGCCGGCTCGATCTCGGCGCGTAGGGCGGCGTAGCCGGGCTTGATGACCCCGTCGATCAGGGCGAGCCGGTCCGTGAAGCCGTAGAAGGCGCTCTTGGCCGCGTTGATGGTCAGCCACTGGACGTCCTCGAGGGTCCAGGCGAAGGCCGCCGCGCAGTCGGCGAACTCACTCGAGAGGGTGATGCCGCTCATCAGCCGGTTGTCGGTGTTGACCGTGACCCGGAAGCGCAGCCGGCGCAGCCGCTCGATCGGGTGCTCGGCGATCGAGGCCGCCGCCCCGGTGTGCACGTTCGAGGTGGGACAGACCTCGAGGGGGATGCGCCGGTCCCGCACGTAGGACGAGAGTCGCCCCAGCCGGGTCCCGCCCGGCCCCTCGGTGAGGTCGTCGACGATGCGCACCCCGTGACCGAGCCGCTCGGCGTTGCAGAACTGCACGGCCTCCCAGATCGAGGGCAGGCCGAAGGCCTCCCCGGCGTGGATCGTGAGGTGGAAGTCCTCGCGCTGGATGAGGTGGAAGGCCCGCAGGTGCTTGGTCGGCGGGAAGCCGTCCTCGGGGCCGGCGATGTCGAAGCCGCAGACCCCCTCGTCGCGGAAGTCCACCGCGACCTGGGCGATCGTCTCGGAGAGCTCGGCCTGGCGCATCGCCGAGAGCAGCGCGCGCACGACGATCGGGTGGCCCTCGCTCTCGGCCTCCTTGGCGCCCGAGGCGAAGCCGTCCAGCACCGCGCGCACGACCTCGTGCAGGGTGAGCCCGCGCTCGAGGTGCTGCTCGGGGGCGAAGCGGACCTCGGCGTAGACGACGCCGTCGCGGGCGAGGTCGAGCGCGCACTCGTGGGCGACCCGCTCGAGCTCGTCGCGCGTCTGCATGACCGCGATCGTGTGGACGAAGCCCTGGAGGTAGCGCACGAGGTCGGCGCCGGGCTCGTCGACCACGAACCAGCGCGCCAGCTCCTCGACGTCGTAGGTCGGCAGCTTCGCGTAGCCCGATTCGCGGGCCAGCTCGGCGACCGTCGCCGGGCGCAGGCCCCCGTCGAGGTGGTCGTGCAGGAGGACCTTCGGGGCGCGGCGGATGGTCTCGAGGGTGAGGGCTCCCATCGGCCCAGGCTACCGAGCCCGGCCCTCGACGACCTCGTAGAGCAGGCCGGGCGCGGCCGCCGGCCCGTCGCCGAGTCTGACCGCGCCCCGGGCGACCTCCCGGCCGCTCGCCAGGCGGTCGGGGTCGTCGGCGTGCAGCTCGAGCAGGGGCTGACCGGCCTCGACGACCTCGCCCGGGCGCACCAGGCAGCGCACCCCCGCGCGCGCCGACACCGGGTCCTCCTTGCGGGCCCGGCCGGCGCCCAGGCGCCAGGCGGCGATCCCCACCCCGAGCGCGTCGAGCCGCTCGACGACGCCCGCGCGGGGGGCGAGCACCGGCTCGACGAGGGGGGCCCGGGGCAGCTCCGCGTCGGGGTCACCGCCCTGGGCCGCCACGAGCTCGCGCCACGCGGCGTAGGCCGTGCCGTCGTCGAGGCGCGCCGCGGGGTCGTCGTCGATCCCCACGAGCTCGAGCATGTGGCGCGCGAGCGCCACGGTGAGCTCGCGCACGTCGAGGGGCCCTCCGCCGCGCAGGACCTCCACCGACTCGCTCACCTCGAGCGCGTTGCCGACGGCGACCCCGAGCGGCGTCGACATGTCGGTCAGCTGGGCACGGGTCCGCACGCCGTGGGCGTCGCCCAGCGCGACCATGGTGGCCGCGAGGGTGTGCGCCCGACCGCGGTCCTTGATGAAGGCCCCGGAGCCCACCTTGACGTCGAGCACGAGGGCCGAGGTGCCCTCGGCGATCTTCTTCGACATGATCGACGAGGCGATGAGCGGGATCGACTCGACCGTGCCGGTCACGTCGCGCAGGGCGTAGAGCCGCCGGTCGACCGGGGCCAGCCCCTCGCCGGCGGCGCAGATCACGGCGCCGACGCGCTCGAGCTGGTCGAGGACCTCGGCGTTGGTGAGTCGGGCCCGCCAACCGGGGATCGACTCGAGCTTGTCGAGGGTCCCGCCGGTGTGGCCGAGGCCGCGACCCGAGAGCTGGGGGACGGCGGCCCCGCACGCGGCCACCAGCGGGCAGAGGATCAGGCTGACCTTGTCGCCGACCCCGCCGGTCGAGTGCTTGTCGACCGTCGGGCGCGAGAGGCCCGAGAGGTCGAGCCGCTCGCCCGAGGCGATCATCCGCGCCGTCCAGGTCGCGAGCTCGCGCTCGTCGAGGCCGTTGAAGTAGATCGCCATGAGCAGCGCCGCCATCTGCTCCTCGGCGACGTCGCCGTCGAGGTAGGCGCGCAGGACCCAGTCGATGGCTCCGTCGTCGAGAGCGCGACCGTCGCGCTTGGCGGTGATGGCCTCGACGGCCGAGTAGGTCATCGGCTCGACCGCTCGGCGAGGTCGCCGGGGCCGAAGGCGTCGGGCAGCAGGGCCGCGAGCGGTCGCGCCGCCGCCGCCTCGCCCTGGTCGACCAGCAGGTCACGCCCGCCGTGCTCGTAGAGCAGCTGGCGGCACCGACCGCACGGGGCGAGGGGCTCACCGTCACCGGCGACCACGCTGACGGCCACCAGGCGGCCCCCGCCGGTGCGCACGAGGTCCGAGACGAGTGAGCACTCGGCGCACAGGGTGAGCCCGTAGCTGGCGTTCTCGACGTTCGAGCCGCTCACCACCCGACCGTCCTCGGCCAGCGCGCAGGCGCCCACGCGCACCCCGGAGTAGGGCGCGTAGCTGCGGGTGCTCGCCGCGCGCGCACCCGCGCGCAGCTCGGCCCAGGGGATCTCGCGGGGGGTCGCCACGGGGCCACACAGTACACTTCGCTCTCCGTGGACCCCCTCGCCCGACTGCCCGTCGCCCTCTCCGACGAGGTGACCGACGCCCTCGCCGCCGGGCGCGGGGTGGTGGCGCTCGAGACGACCATCGTCGCCCACGGACTGCCCCACCCGGTCAACCTCGAGGTCGCCGCGGCCTGCGAGGCCGCCGTGCGCACCGCCGGCGCGGTGCCGGCGACGATCGCCGTCGTCGCCGGCGTGGTGCGCGTCGGGCTGGCGCGAGGGGATCTCGCCGCCCTCGCCGACCCCGCCCGCGGGGTCGCCAAGCTCTCGGCCCGCGACGTCGGGGTGTGCGTCGCGAGGGGCGGTGACGGCGCGACGACGGTCGCGGGCACGATCGCGGTCGCGGCGGCCCTGGGGATCACCGTCATGGCGACCGGGGGGCTGGGCGGCGTGCACCGCGGCGCGAGCGAGACCTACGACGAGTCGGCCGACCTCGTCGCGCTCTCGCGCTACCCGGTCTGCGTGGTCGCCTCCGGGGTGAAGTCGATCCTCGACGTCGGGGCGACCCTCGAGCGCCTCGACACGCTCGGCGTGCCCGTCGTCGGCTACCGCACCGGGCGCTTCCCCGGCTTCTACCGGCGCGATGCCGGCTTCGCCCTGGAGTGGTCGCTCGAGGACGCGGCCGCCGTGGCGCGCGCCTTCGCGGCGCACCGGGCGGTCTCGCCGACCGGTCTGCTGCTCGCCCACCCCATCGCCGAGGCCGACGAGCTCGACGAGGACCGGCACCGCGCCGGGCTCGCGGCCGCCGAGGCGGCCGTCGCACGGGACGCGGTGACGGGCAAGGCCGTCACCCCGGTCATGCTGGCCGCCTTCGCCGACGCCACGGGGGGCGCGAGCGTGGCCGCCAACCGCGCCCTGGTGGTGGCGAACGCCGGCCTGGCCGGGGAGGTCGCGTGCGCGCTGGCCGAACGGCGGTGACGAGCGTCGCGGTCGTCGGCGACGTGGTCCTCGACGTCGTGGTGCGCGTGCGCACCCCGCTCGCCGCCACCAGTGACACCCCGGCCGAGACGGTCGTCGGCCGCGGCGGGTCGGGCGCCAACCTCGCCGTCGCACTGGCCGACGCGGGGTGCGCCGTGACCTTCGTGGGCGCCGCCGGCCGCGACGGCGCCGCCCGACTGGTCGAGGACGACCTCGCGCGTCACGGGGTGCGGGCCCACCTGCTGCGCGCCGGCGCCACGACCGGGACGGTCGTCGCCCTGGTGGACGAGTACGGCCAGCGGGCCATGCTCACCCACCGTGGGGCCAACGGCGCGCTGCGCGCCGACGCGGTCACGGCGGCCTTGGCCGACGACGTGACGCACCTGCACGTCTCGGGCTACACCGTCCTCGACGGGCGGACCCGCGCCACCGCCGCGACGCTCCTCGCGCGGGCCCGTGACGCGGGGTGGTCGACCTCGGTCGACGTCTGCTCGGTGGCCCCGTTGCGCGAGCTCGGGTCCGAGGCCTTCGTCGCGGCCACGCGCGCGACCTCGATGCTCTTCGCCAACGCGGAGGAGGCGGCCGCGCTCGCGGGCCGCGACGACCTCGACGGGGCCCTCGACGCGCTCGCCGAGGTCTACGGGGAGGTCCTGGTGACCCGGGGCCCCGACGGTGCGGCGGCGGTGCGCGGGCCGGAGCGGGCCGTCGCCCGGGCGCGGGCGACGACGGTGGTCGACACCACGGGGGCGGGGGACGCGGCCTCGGGGGCGTACCTCGCGGCCCGCCTCGCGGGCGACCCCCTGGCCGTCGCCCTGGAGGCGGCGATGGCGGCCGCGGCGCGGGTCGTCGGCGGGCTGGGCGCGGTGCCCTACTCGCGCGAGTAGGGGATGCCGTCGGCCGCCGGCGGGCGGACCCGACCGACCAGTCCCGCGCTCACCGCGATGGTGATGAGGTAGGGGAACATCAAGAGGATCTCGGTCGAGATGGGCACCTGGTACGACTGGAGGTTGTAGGCCAGGTAGGCCGACACCCCGAAGAGGGTGCAGGCGGCGACCGCGCCCGAGGGCCGCCAGCGGCCGAAGATCATCGCCGCCAGGGCGATGTAGCCGAAGCCCGAGGTGATCGAGGGGGTGAACTGGCCCTGGATGGCGGCGAAGGCGACCCCGCCGACCCCGGCGACCGCGCCCCCGAGGATGACGTTGACGTAGCGGGTCCGCTCCACGCTGATCCCCACCGAGGCGGCCGCCTGGGGGTGCTCGCCCACGGCCCGCACCCGCAGCCCCCAGCGGGTCTTGAACAGGGCGAAGCTCACCAGCCCCACGAGGATCATCATGAGGTAGAAGAAGCCCGTCTCGTCGAAGAAGGTCGGCCCGATGATCGGGATCTTCATCAGCCCGGGGATGGCGAGGTTCGACGCGATGTTGCCGTTGTTGAGGTTGGGGTAGGGCGTGAGCACCCAGGAGTTGAAGTAGCTGGAGAGACCGGTGAACATCGTGACGATCACCACGCCCACGATGATCTGGTCCGAGAGGTACCGGATGGCGAGGAACGCCAGGAGCCAGCCCATCAGTGCGCCGATCACCAGTCCGCCCACCGTGGCGAGCAGCCAGTTGTTGGTCGCTGAGTCGATCATCTCGCCCACGAGGTAGCCCCCGAGGAACTGCCCCTCGATCGCGATGTTGACCACGCCGGCCCGCTCGCACAAGATGCCCGAGAGCGAGCCGTAGATCAGGATCATCGTGATGGCCGCGCTGCCGACCAGGATGGCGGTGACGTTGATGAAGGGCACCTGGGAGGGACCGGGCTGACGGCTCGCCCACACCAAGACCGCGACCAAGAAGACGATGGCCATCAGCCCGACCCGGACCATCGCCCCCTTGACGAGCCGGCGAACGAGCACCTCGGCGCCCAGGGCGACGATGAGCGCGCCGAGTAGCACGAGCGTCCACTCCGTGGGCAGGGTGAGGTTGCCCAGGTGCCAGGGTGCGCCGTGGCTGACGTCGATCGGGGTGAAGGTGAGCGTCGAGTGCGGCGCCGAGCCCGTGCCCACACCCATCCCGAACACCGTGAAGAGGCCCACCACGACCACGAACCAGCCGATCGCCTGGGTCCGTCCCAGGGGTGGGCGCACCGTGACGTCGGCGGCGACGGTCGTCACGATCCCCACCCCGCGGTGGCGACCTTGATCGACTCGGCGCGCAGGGTGCGCAGCCGGAATATCTCCTTCACGAGGACCGGCGTCGCCACGAAGATGACGATGGCCGACTGGATCACGGTCGCCAGGTCGTAGGGGATGCCGGTGTTGGCCTGCATGTTCGAGCCGCCGACCTCGAGGGCCGCGAACAGCAGGGAGCCCCAGACGATGCCGATCGGGCGGTTGCGTCCCAGCAGCGAGACCGTGATCGCCGTGAAGCCGATGCCCGCGCTGCCCTGGAGGAAGTTCTGGTCGATGTAGTGGGTGGTTCCCGCGACCCAGGTCACCCCGGCCAGGCCGGCGAGGCCGCCGGAGATGAGGAACGACGTGACCAGGGTCCGCCGCGCGTTGATCCCCGAGGCCCGCGCGGCGTGGGGGTTGGCCCCGGTGACCCGGAACTCGAAGCCGATCGAGGAGCGGTCGAGCAGCCAGATCGCGAAGACGGTGACCGCGAGGGCGACCACGATCCCGTAGTTCACCCGCAGGCCCGAGGCGGTGCCGAAGAGCGGCGCGAGCTGGGTCCCGCCGGGCATCGTGCGCGAGATGGCGTTGGTCTGGTTCGGCAGCTGCAGCGGCGTCGAGAGCAGGCAGAAGAGCATGAAGTAGGACGCCACGTAGTTGAACATGAGGGTCACGATCACCTCGTGGGCCCCCGTATAGGCCTTGAGCAGCCCGGGGATGGCCCCGCCGACGACGCCCCCGGCGATCCCGGCCAGGAGCGTCAGGGGGAGGTGCAGGACCATCGGGAGGTGGACCAGTGTCGCCACGGCCACACCGGCGACGCCGCCCAAGATCGCCTGGCCGTTCGCCCCGATGTTGAACAGACCCGTCTGGAAGGTGATGCCGACCGCGATGCTGGCGATCACGAGGGGGATCGCGTAGGTGAGGGTCTCCGAGAGCGGCGTGAGCGAGGCCGTCCAGCCCCGTCCGGTCGTGACCGAGTGCCAGAACTGGGGCGGGTCGACGATCGAGCCGGTGACGATCGATCGGTAGGCGGCCCCGACGTTGTCGAAGGTCACCTTGAGGGCGTGACCGGGCGCGCCCCAGGAGTGGAAAGCGCCCCGCCAGGCGTTGAGGATCTCGGGGGTGGTGGCGATGATGATCACGGCCCCGACCACGAGGCCGAGTACGAGGGCGAGCAGCGCGATGGTGACCGGGCTCGCACTGCGGTAGCGGTCCCAGAGGCCGCGCACGCGCGCCATCACCGGCTCTCCGCGGGGGTCGAGCCGGTCATGAGGAGCCCGACGTCCTCGCGCGAGGTCGAGGGGTCCACGACGCCGGTGATGCGCCCCTGGAACATGACGGCGACGCGGTCACCCAGGGCCATGACCTCGTCGAGCTCGGACGAGACGATGAGCACGGCGTGGCCCTCGTCGCGCACGCGGACGATCTCGCGGTGGACGTACTCGATGGAGCCCACGTCCAGCCCGCGCGTCGGCTGGGAGGCGACCAGGGCCTCGAGGGGCCGGGAGAGCTCGCGCGCGACGATGACCTTCTGCTGGTTGCCACCCGAGAGCGAGCTGAGGGGCGCGTCCACCGACGAGGTGCGCACGTCGAACGACTCGACCTGGGTCTCGGCGTTGTCGCGCACCGCGCGCAGGTTGCGCGTCCCGTGGCGGGCGAAGGGGGCCCGACGGGGCGTGTTGAGCACCAGGTTGTCGGCGACCGACATCGAGAGCACGGCGCCGTCGCGCTGTCGGTCCTCGGGGATGTGGCCGAGGCCCGCGTCGAGGATCTCGCGCGGGGAGCGGTTCGTGACGTCGCGCCCGCCGAGCAGCACGGATCCCGACTCCACGTGGCGCAGCCCGGTGATGGCCTCGACCAGCTCGGTCTGGCCGTTGCCCTGGACCCCGGCGAGCGCCACGATCTCCCCGGCGCGCACCGCCAGCGAGACGCCGTCGACGACCGCGAGGCCGCGGTCGTCGCGCACGACCAGGTCGCGCACCTCGAGCACGGGCTCGCGGGGGGCGGCCGCCGTCTTGTCCACCACGAGCGACACCTCCCGGCCGACCATCATCGCGGCCAGCTCGTTCTCCGACGCCGTGGGCGGGACCGTGCCGATCACCCGGCCGGCGCGGATGACGGTGATCACGTCGGAGACGTGGCGGACCTCCTTGAGCTTGTGCGAGATGAACAGGATGGACTTGCCCGTGGCGGTCAGCGAGCGCATGATGGCCATGAGGGCGTCGGCCTCTTGGGGGGTGAGGACGGCGGTGGGCTCGTCCAGGATCAGCAGCTGCGCGTCGTGGCCCAGGGCCTTGATGATCTCGACGCGCTGCTGGAGCCCGATCGGGAGGCTCTCGACCGTCACGTCGGGGTCGACCTCGAGCCCGAACTCCCGGGACACCGAGCGGATGTCCTCGCGGGCCCGCGCGTAGTCGAGCCGGTCCAGCGAGCGCGTGGGCTCGAAGCCGAGCACGACGTTCTCGGCCACCGAGAACACCGGCACCAGCATGAAGTGCTGGTGGACCATCCCGATGCCGCGGCGCACCGCGTCACCGGAGTTCGCGAGGCGCACCGGCTCGCCGTCGATGAGGATCTCGCCCTCGTCGGCCTGGAGCAGACCGAACAGCACGTTCATCAACGTCGACTTACCCGCACCGTTCTCCCCGAGCAGGCAGTGGATCTGTCCGGGCTCAACGACCAGGTCGATGCGGTCGTTCGCGGTGAGCGAGCCGAACTTCTTGGTGATGCCTCGAAGTTCGAGACGCATGAGAGGTCATAGTACTCACGACGAGGGCCCGGGCCAGTGGCCCGGGCCCTCGTCGTGAGGCGGGGTCAGCCGACCGGGTACTTGGTCGGGTCGACCGAGATCGTGCCGGACTCGATGCCCTTGGTGAGCGTCTGGACGGTGGCCTTGAGCGACGCGGGGATCGTCGGGGAGTCGAAGTAGAACTGGACGCCCCCGTTGGCGAGGGTGCCGACGTAGCTACCCGGCTTGAACGTGCCCTTGGCCGCGGCCAGCACGGCGTTCTCCACCGAGGTCGTGACGCCCTTGGTGACCGAGCCGATGAAGTAGGAGCAGTCCGCCTTCTCGGCGAAGCAGCCGTCGGAGTCGACCCACATGATCGAGTGCTTCTTGCCGGCCTGCTGGGCGGCCGCGACCGAGCCGAGGCCCACGCCACCGGCCACCGGGAACACGATGTCCGCGCCGTCGGCGAAGAAGCCCGAGGTGATGGTCTTGCCCGCCGTCTGGTCGGTGAAGTTGCCCACGAAGGTGCCCTTACCGTTGAACTGGCCCTTGGCGCGGTTGCCCTTCGACGGGGTCCAGCCCAGGACCTTGACGTGCTTGTGCATGTGCTGGTCGTAGTAGCGCACGCCCGCGACGAAGCCGTCCATGTAGATCGTCACCGGCGGGATGTCGGCGCCGCCGTAGGTGGCCACCACGCCCGTCCTGCTCATGGCCGCGGCCACGTAGCCGCCGAGGAACGCGTCCTGGTTCGTGTCGTAGGTGAGGGCCAGCAGGCCGTGCGACTTGGGTGCGTTGGGCACGTCGTCGACGATGGCGAACTTCTGGTTCGGGTGGGCGTTGGCGGCCGTCGCCGTGGCGCCGTCCATCAAGAACCCGACGGTGACGATGATGCCGCAGCCCTGGGAGATGAACTTGTTGATGTTGGGCGTGTACGACGCCGACGAGGTCGACGAGAGGTACGACGCCGAGATGTTCGGGTCCTTCTTGGCCGCGTTCTGCAGACCGGCCCACGCCGAGGCGTTGAACGAGTGGTCGTTGATGCCGCCGGTGTCGGTGACGACGCAGGCCTTGAACTTGCCCGCGGCCGAGGCGACCGACACCGTCGTGGCGACCCCGATCGTCACCGTCCCGAGGACGAGTGCGCCGGCCCCGAGCAGTGCGCCGAGCCGATTGATCCTCCGCATGTATGTCTCCCCATGTCTGAAGTGCGGTCTTCGCCGTGAGGACCGCGTCGCGACCCGCGTCCCCGACCGGGCGCGAGCGGACGGGTATGCCTACCCGCCGGAGGCGACACTAGCCCGCCGGCTCGACCGCCGGGGTCCGGGCCTCGTGGACGTGGCGGCCCACGTGGCGGGGCAGGACGAGGCTGACGACGAACGCGGCGAGCGTGATGACCGCCGAGACCTCGAAGACGCGGTCGTAGCCCGAGACGCGCGCCGCGGCGTACGCCGTCGCACCGGCGCGCACCAGGGCCGCCGTCCGGTCGGCCGCCACCGTCCCCAGGGTCGCCAGGGCGATCGAGCCCCCGACCTGTCGGGCCGTGTTGAGGACGCCCGAGGCGAGTCCGGCGTCGGCCCGGTCCACCCCGGCGGTGGCCGCGGCGGCCAGGGGGGAGAAGAGGACGCCCATGGCGAAGGCGCAGCAGAACGAGGGTGGGGCGAGACTGGCCCAGTAGCCGCTCGTGGTCTGGACGAACGACAGCCAGTAGAAGCCGACCGTGGCGAGCAGGCTGCCCACCACGAGGAGGGGACGCACGCCGACCCGGGCGATGAGTCGAGAGGAGATCTGGGCCCCGGCGATGATGCCGACGGACATCGGCATGAAGGCGAAACCCGCGCGGACCGGGCCGTAGCCCAGGACGTACTGGAAGTAGAACGAGAGGAAGTACCACATGGCGAAGAAGGCGCCGCCCACGAGCACCATCACCCCGTTGGCGGTCGAGAGCGGTCGGGACCGGAAGATCCGGAACGGCATCAGTGGGTGCGAGGCGACGCGCGCCTCCCAGAGGAGGAAGGCGACCAGGAGGGCGCCGCCGCCCACGAGCCAGTCGAGGGTCCGCGACGAGCCCCACGGGTGGGTCGTGGTGTTCACCACGGCGTAGATCACCGCGGCCAGCCCACCGGTCACGAGGACCGCGCCGGTGACGTCGAGTTTGGCGGTGGCGTCCTTGTTGCGCATCTCGCGCAGGTACATCGTGGCCGCGACGCCCGCCAGGACGCCGAGGGGCACGTTGATGAAGAAGACCCAGCGCCACGAGGCGAGACCCGTGAGGATCCCCCCGAGGAGACCGCCCACCGCACCGCCGGCGCCCGCCACCGCGCTCCAGACGCCGATGGCCCGGAGCAGCCGGGGGCCGTGAAAGGTCGTGACGATGATGGTGAGCGTCGCGGGCGACAGGATCGCACCGCCGAGTCCCTGGAGGGCCCGCACGGCCACCATCTGCGGTCCCGAGGCCGCGAAACCGGCGCCGATGCTGGCCAGCGTGAACACGGCGATGCCGGCGAGGTAGACGTGGCGGCGCCCGAAGTAGTCGGCCGCTCGTCCCCCGAGGAGCAAGAAGCCGGCGAAGGTCAGCACGTAGGCGTTCACGACCCACTGGGCGCTGGTGATCGTGAAGTGGAGGTCGTGGCTCATGCGCGGCAGCGCCACGTTGACGATCGACACGTCGAGGACCACCATGAACTGCGCGAGGCACGCGATCGAGAGGATGAGCCAGTCCGGGGCGTGACGGGTCCGGGTGAGGGTCGTGGTGGGCACCGCCCGAGTGTACGGGTCGCCCGTCGCGTCGCGACCCGTCCGGGACCGGTCGGCCGTCGGCCAGACTGGTGGGGTGCCAGCTCAGTTCATCTACACCATGCGCGACCTGCGCCGGTTCTACCCGCCCGATCGCGAGGTCCTGCGGGGGATCAACCTGTCGTTCTACCCGGGGGCCAAGATCGGGGTCATCGGCTCGAACGGCTCGGGCAAGTCGTCGCTGCTGCGCATCATGGCCGGTCTCGACGACGGCTTCTCCGGTGAGGCGCGCCTGACCCCGGGCTTCAGCGTCGGCTACCTGGCCCAGGAGCCCCAGCTCGACCCCGCCAAGGACGTCGTGGGCAACGTGTCCGATGGGGTCGGTGAGCAACGCGATCTGCTCGTGCGCTTCAACGAGGTGTGCGCGGCCTTCGCCGACCCCGACGCCGACGTCGACGCCCTGCTCGAGGAGCAGGCGGGGCTCCAGACCCGTATTGACGCCCTGGGCGCGTGGGACCTCGAGCGGACTCTGGAGATCGCGATGGACGCGCTGCGCCTCCCGCCCCCCGAGGCCGACGTCACGACGCTCTCGGGCGGCGAGCGCCGCCGGGTCGCGCTCTGCCGGCTCCTGCTCGCCCAGCCCGACCTCCTGTTGCTGGACGAGCCGACCAACCACCTCGACGCCGAGTCGGTGGCGTGGCTCGAACGGGCCCTCCAGGAGTACGCCGGGACCGTCGTCGCGGTCACCCACGACCGCTACTTCCTCGACAACGTCGCCGAGTGGATCCTCGAGCTCGACCGGGGCCACGGCATCCCCTGGCACGGCAACTACTCGTCGTGGCTCGAGCAGAAGCGGGCCCGCCTGGAGGCCGAGGAGCGGGTCGACCGGGCCCGCCAGGCCTCGCTCCAGCGCGAGCTCGAGTGGATCCGACTCTCGCCCCGGGCCCGCCATTCCAAGGGCAAGGCTCGCGTCAACGCCTTCAACGAGCTGGTCGCCGAGTCCGAGGCGGCCGACCGCCGCCCCGAGGGGCTCGAGATCTCGATCCCGCCGGGACCACGGCTCGGCGACCTCGTCGTGAACGCCCGTCAGGTCACGAAGGGCTACGGTGACCGCCTGCTCATCGAGGGACTGGACTTCCTCCTGCCCCCGGGGGGGATCGTGGGGGTGATCGGCGCCAACGGCGCGGGCAAGACGACCCTGTTCAAGATGATGGTCGGCCGGGAAGCGCCCGACCACGGCTCCTTCGAGGTCGGCCCGACCGTCCAGTTCGCCTACGTCGACCAGTCGCGCGAGTCGCTCGACCCCGAGCGGACCGTCTTCGACGAGGTGGCCGGGGGTGCGGAGAGGATCGTCGTCGGCGCGCGCGAGATCCACGCGCGCGCCTACGTCGCGAGCTTCGGGTTCAAGGGATCCGACCAGCAAAAGAGGGTGGGCGAGATCTCGGGTGGCGAGCGCAACCGCGTCCAGCTGGCCAAGGTGCTGCGCAGCGGGGGCAACGTCCTGCTGCTCGACGAGCCCACCAACGACCTCGACGTCGACACGCTGCGTGCCCTCGAGGACGGCCTCCTCTCGTTCCCCGGGTGCGCCGTCGTCATCAGCCACGATCGGTGGTTCCTCGACCGGGTCGCGACCCACGTGCTCGCCTTCGAGGGCGACGCCGTCGTGCGCTGGTTCGAGGGGAACTTCTCGGACTACGAGGAGGATCGCCACCGGCGCCTGGGCGCGGAGGCCGACCAACCCCACCGCCTGCGCTACAAGCCCCTCAGTCGCTCCTAGGGCGGGCGTAGGGTTGGTCCCCGTGGTGACGACCGGCTCTTCGCGCTACCGCAGGTTCGACGACCCGCGGCCCCTCCCGGTATCCCCCGACGGCACCGACCGGAGGGCCGCCGTGGCCTACCGTGAGACCACGATCGGTCGGCGCCGGCCCGGCGCTGGGGACGTGAGGAGTGCGCTATGAGGAGTCGCGAGGAGTGCGAGGCCCTCGATCGGGCCGACCCGCTGGCCGCGCTGCGCGAGGAGTTCCGGCTGAACGACGGGGAGATCTACCTCGACGGGAACTCCCTCGGGCCGGTCTGCGAGCCGGCGGCCGCCCGGGTCCGCGAGGTCCTCGATCGGGAGTGGTCCACGAAGCTCGTACGGGGGTGGAACCAGGGATGGATGGACCAGCCCCTGCGCCTCGGGGAGCGGCTCGCGCCCCTCATCGGCGCTCGCCCCCACGAGGTCCTCGTCGCCGACACCTTGACCGTGCTCCTCGCGAAGCTGATCGGTGGTGCCCTCGAGCTGCGTCCCGACCGTCACGTCGTGCTCACCGACGCCGCCAACTTCCACAGCGACCTCTACATCGTGCGCGCGATGGCCGAGCGAGCGGGCCGTCCCGTGCGCGTGCGGGCGATCGACCGGTCGCTCCTGGCCGAGAACCTCGACGACGACGTGGCCCTCGTGATGCTGACCCACGTGGACTTCCGCACGGGGGAGATGCTCGACCTCACCGGGGTGACGCGCGCCGTGCACGACGTCGGGGCCCTCATGCTGTGGGACTTCGCGCACTCGGCCGGTGCGGTGCCCCTCGACGTCGAGGGCGCCGACGTGGACTTCGCCGCGGGCTGCGGCTACAAGTACCTCAACGGCGGTCCGGGCGCGCCGGCCTTCTGCTACGTGCGCGAGCGCTGGCACGGCGTGCTGCGCAACCCCCTCCCGGGGTGGCTCGGTCACGCCCGCCCCTTCGCCTTCGAGTCCGTCTACGAGCCGGCCCCGGGCGTGCGGGCCCTGGTCACGTCCTCACCGTCGATCGTGGCCCTGGCCGCCCTCGACGGCGCGCTCGCGCTCTGGGAGCGGGCCCCCATGGACGCCGTGCGCACCAAGAGCCTCGCGCTCACGGACCTCTTCATCGAGCTGGTCGAGGGACGCCTGCCCGGCGTCTTCGAGGTCGTCACGCCACGCGCGCACGCGCGTCGGGGCTCGCAGGTGGCGCTACGCCACCCCGAGGCCTACGGCGTCGTCCGGGCGGTCGGTGAGGCCGGGGTCGTGGGCGACTTCCGCGAACCCGACGTCGCGCGTTTCGGCTTCACGCCGCTCTACCTGCGCTACGTCGACGTCTTCGACGCGGCCGAGCGGCTCGCGCGCGTCATCGAGAGCGGTGCCCACCTCGACCCGCGCTTCGCCGCGCGCGCCGCGGTGACCTGACCTAGAGGGCGTCGGCGCCCGAGGAGGGCTCGAGACCCCGGGCGAGGGCGGTGCCGACTTCGCCGACGATCGCCGCCACGGGTTGGGTCGCGTCGATGGTGAGGCCTCGCTCCTCGGTCGCGAGCGGCTCCAGCGTGGCGAACTGGGAGTCGAGGAGGGCCGAGGAGGCGAAGTGCCCCTCACGCTCGGCGAGCCGTTGCGCGGCCGCCTCGGGCGAGAGGGCGAGGTGCACGCTCACGAGGTCGGGCGCGTGGGCCTTGAGGACGTTGCGGTGGGTGCGCGCGAGGGCCGAACAGGCCACGACGACGCCCGGGGCGACCAGCCGCTCGCCCACCGCGCGCAGCCACGGGAACCGGTCCTGGTCGGAGAGGGGGCGCCCCTGGGCGAGCATCGCCCGGTTCCGGGGCGGATGAAGGTCGTCGGCCTCCACGAAGCGAAAGCCCAGGCGGTCCGCCAGGGCGAGCCCGACCGTGGTCTTGCCCGCTCCCGACACCCCCATTACGAGGATGCGCGACGTGGAACCAGTCTCGTCCCCTTGAATCCCGGGTCCCCCTTCCACGAGAACGTGAACGTCCGTGGCTTCGTGCCCTGACGGTAGTGGACGGTCATCGTCGCGTAGAGGATGCCGCGGCGAGTTCGGACGGGGTCTCCGAGGTGGACCGTTGCGTGGGGGAAGTAGCGCATCGGGGAGGCGGCGCAGTACGGGGTGCAGGGGTTCGTGCCGAAGGTCGCCACCGCGGCGGCCGACCGCGGCCCCCACGACGTCCAGTGGATCGCCCCGAGGGTGGTGTAGCCGTCGGCGCACGCGACGACGAACGTCGGGGGCCGGTGCACCACGCGCCCCGAGCACGCGAGGAGGCCCGGGGAGGGAGCCGCCCCGGCCGCGCCGGAGAGGGCGACGGGCACCGCCGCCGAAAGGACCAGCGCCGCCGCGCCCAGCGTGCCGCGAAGCCGCTTCACGCTCGGCCCCCGGTCGTGAGGAGCTGGATGACCCGGTGGGCGGTCGCGCCCGAGCGGTAGGTCACGACCGCCCGCGAGAAGCGCGCGCCGTGCGGCGTGGCCACCGGCCGGTCGAGGACCACCGTCGCGCCGGGGAAGTGGCGCAGCGGCGAGGCGGCGCAGTCGGGGGTGCACGGGTTCAGCGCGAAGGTGGTCACGCCGCGCGCTGACCGGGCGCCCCACGCGCTCCAGCGCGTCGCGGTGAGGGCCGAGTTGGCGTCGGCGCAGCTGAGCGTGAGGCTCGACGGCTCGACGACCGCTCGGCCCGTGCAGGTGGCGACCTGCGGGGCGGACGCCGCGACCGCACCCGATCCCCGCGCGCCGCTCCCGCCGGGGGTTCCCGAGGTGAGCGTGGTAAGGAGGGCCGCCGCGGCGACAAGGACCACGGCGAGGGTGAGGGCGACCCGTCGGGCGAGGCGGCGTCGGCCGCGCCGTCGCGCCTCGGGGATGAGGGCCTCGGGGGCCGGTGACGGGAGCGTCGGCGGGGGTGCGGTTAGCGTCATTGATGCTACTATAATTAGCGTCATGCGAGAGGTCAAGTCGTCGGGGGACGCGGGGCTGGTCCTGACCCCGCCGGACCGCGGTGACCCGATGCTGCTGCACGAGCAGGTGGCCGCCGAGATCCGCCGGGCGATCCTCGACGGCGAAGCCCGTCCGGGCGAGCGGCTGCCCCAGGCACGCGACCTGGCCGCCGAGCTCGGCGTCAACGCGAACACCGTGCTGCGGGCCCTGCGGGCCCTGCGCGACGAGGGAGTGGTCGAGATGGGCCGGGGTCGGTCGATCCGGGTGTCGGGCCGGCCCGACCGGGGGGTGGTCGCGGTCAAGCTCAAAGAGCTCGTCGAGGTGGCGCGGCGCCACGGTGTCGGACGCGAGGACCTGGTCGCGATGATCGAGCGGCTGCCCCGCTGACTACTGGGAGAAGACCACGGTCCGCTGGCCGACGAGCGCCACGCGGTCCTCGGCGAGCAGCTTCACCGCTCGGCTGAGCACGATGCGCTCCAGGTCCCGGCCGATGGCGACGAGCTCTTTCGGGGTTCGCGCGTGGGTGACCCGGGCCACGTCCTGGTCGATGATCGGGCCCTCGTCGAGGTCGGCCGTGACGAAGTGCGCCGTGGCGCCGATCAGCTTGACCCCGCGCTCGTAGGCGCGGTGGTACGGGCGGGCGCCCGTGAAGCCGGGCAGGAACGAGTGGTGGATGTTGACGATCCGCCCCTCGAACTCGGCGCACAGCTCGGGCGAGAGGATCTGCATGTAGCGCGCGAGTATGAGGAGGTCCGCGTCGGACTCGGCGACGACCCGGCGCAGCTCGTCCTCCGCCTCGGCCCGCGTCTCGGGGGTGACGGGGATCTCCACGAAGGGGACCCCGTGGTGCTGGGCGAGGGGGGCGAGCGTCGAGTGGTTCGAGACGACGGCCGCGACCTCGAGAGGGATCTCGTCGTGTTCGACGCGGTAGAAGAGGTCGGTGAGGCAGTGGTCGTGGTCCGAGACCATGACGACGGCACGGCGACGCCGGTCCTCCCGTCGCACCCGCAGGACCGGGGAGAACCGTTCCAGGTCCTCGCCGAGCCGCGCGCCGACCCGCTCGGGCTGGTCGAGGTCGGTCTCGAAGCGCGTGCGCATGCAGAACAGCCCGGTCACCGGGTCGGTGAACTGGTCGTTCTCCAAGATGTTCCCGCCGACGGCCACGATGGCCGAGGTCGTCGCGTGGACGATCCCCGGGGCGTCTGGGCAGCGCAGCGTGGCGACGTAGGTGACGGCGCCGGTCATCCCTCGAGCGTAGGGGGCTTGGGGGTCTCCATCTAACCGGAGTAGATGTCACTTCATTTGAGTAGAGTTCTAGGGGTGCTCGCTGCGCCACGTGCCCACCTTGACTACCCCACTGACCTGGGAGAGTTCGCCTCGTGGTTCTCGACTGACGCCGACTGTCTCGATTACCTCAGGTGGCTTCGTTGGCCTAAGGGTTTCGAGTGCGAAAGCTGCGGAGGCGCCGGCTGGCTAAACGGTGATGGACGGTACGAATGCTCTGAGTGCCATCTACGCACGAGCGTCACGGCCGGCACCATCTTCGACCGCACTCGCACACCGTTGACCGTCTGGTTTCACGCGGCGTGGCTGTTCTCCACCAGTAAGGATGGGATCTCGGCAATGGCGTTGCAGCGCCAACTCGGCGTTCGGAGCCACCAGACGGCCTGGGTAATGCTGACCAAGTTGCGGACCGCCACCGTCAACTCGGGGCGTGAGCTTCTGCGAGGCGACGTCGAAGTTGACGAGACCTTCTACGGTGGGAGGACCCCAGGACAGCGTGGAGGACGGCAGCACGGTGCGAAGTTGCCTGTCATCGTGGCCGTCGAACGCCACCAGCCCCGCGGTCTTGGGCGCTGTCGAATGGGCATCGTTGACCGCGTGAACCACGCAACCCTTCGTCAGTTCCTCATCGACAATGTCGCGCCGGGATCGACCATCCACAGCGACGGGCTCAACTCGTACATTCGCGCCACGGGAGACCTCTACGTCTTGAACGCCCAGCCCGCTCCGGGTGCCCTGGCAACCGTCGTTCTGCCCGGTGCGCATCGTGTGGCCTCACTCTTCAAGCGTTGGATGCTCGGCACCCACCAAGGAAGCGCAGACTGGGACCATCTGGCGCTATACCTCGACGAGTTCGTCTTCCGGTTCAATCGACGCACCAGTCGCTATCGGGGTCTCGTATTCCTGCGTCTTCTCGAACAGGCTGTCGCGCACGGGCCAGCCCCCTACCACGAACTCATCGTCACGCCGCGGCCGAAGCGGATCCAGCCCACGCCTCCTTCCCCTGCATTGCGGAGTCAGACGCTCACGCTCGAACGCCCACGAGAGCGCCGCCCTTGGAGGAACTGAAAAGTCAGGCGCAGCCTGGAGCTGCCGGCAAAGTCAGGTGCTGGTGTAGGTGCAAGACGTAGTGATGCGACCCCGCGGAGTAGTTGATGTCTGCTCCGCGAATGTCCCAAGGGTAGGCGACGCCTGATTGCAGGCGGACGCGAAGGACGACGAAGTACCAGTGGCGTGCGGATGAGAACGGCTCCACGACGCTACCCACCGCCGCTCGCGAGATGCCAGATCCCGTCACCACCGGAACGGCAAGCGTTGCTGCAACTTCGCCGGTCGTCGAACCGGGATTTCTCTCAACGAGCCGAGCCGTGACTGCCATCTTGGCTGCGGAGTTCGAGTTGAGGCTCACGGCCGTGATGCGCACCGATTGCCCAGAGGAGTTCTTGAAGGCCAAGTTCGCATCGCCTATCTCGCAGCTTTTGAGCGATGTGAGGCGGTAGGTATACCCAGTGTTCCACCCTCCAACGCTGACCAACGGCGTGCCGCCACTGTTCGCAGTTGAAGCGCCCGCGGGCACTGCGAGTGCTCCGATGCACAGGGCAGAACTTGCGACCACTGCTCGCGCCAGCAGGCGCGAACTCCTGTGCGGTGATCGAGAGGAAAGTGACTGGACCTTCATTGCTCCAATGGTACGTCAGTACGCTCCTGACGCAAGGACGCCGCGGAAGTCAAGAATACGACCAGTTACTCCGGTTAGATGGAGACCCCCAAGGGGGCTAGGCGCGGTAGGAGTAGAAGCCCTGACCCGACTTGCGTCCGAGCAGGCCGGCCTGGGTCATGCGCGAGAGCAGCGGCGGCGGGGCGAGGTGGGACTCCTTGAACTCCTCGTAGAGCGACTCGGCCACGGCGAGGGTGGTGTCCAGTCCGATCAGGTCCGTGAGGGCGAGGGGGCCCATCGGGTGCGCGCAACCCACGACCATTCCCGTGTCGATGTCCTCGGCACTGGCGAAGCCCGACTCCAGCATGCGGATCGCCGACAGCAGGTAGGGGATCAAGAGCGCGTTGACGACGAACCCCGCCCGGTCGGGCGAGGTGATGACCGTCTTGCCCAGCGTGTCGGTGGCGTAGGCGCGGGCCTTGGCCGTCGACTCGGCCGAGGTGAGCAGCGACGAGATGAGCTCGACCAGTCGCAGCACCGGCACCGGGTTGAAGAAGTGCATCCCGATGACCTGCTCCGGTCGTCGGGTCGCCATCGCGAGCTTGATGATGGGGATCGAGGAGGTGTTGGTCGCCAGCAGCGCGTCGGCGTCACGCACGACCTGGTCCAGGGTCGCGAAGACCTCGAGCTTCGTCGCTTCGTCCTCGGCGACGGCCTCGATCACGAGTTCACGGTCCTCGAGCGCGTCGAGCTCGAGGGTGAAGGTGAGGTTCGCGTGGGTGCGCTCGGCGACGTCCTCGGCCAGCTTGCCCGAGGCGACGGCCCGCGAGAGTGAGCGGTCGACCCGCTCGCGTCCCCGCTCGAGGGACTTGAAGTCCTGCTCGACGACGATGACCTGGCCACCGGCGCGCGCCGCGACCTCGGCGATGCCCGAACCCATGAGGCCGCAGCCCACTACACCGATTCTCTCCACGAGGACCTCCTTGTCCACGGCGTCGCCGGGCCGACGGCGAGTCTAGGACCGCGCGTGGTCCCCTCCGGGGGGCTCGCTACCATGGGGCTAGCCGTCGCACAAGGAGGCGCCGTGGAGACCGTCAACGTGATCATCGAGATCCCCCGAGGCAGCGCCAACAAGTACGAGTACGACCACGAGACCCACCAGATCAAGCTCGACCGGCACCTGACCGTCTCGATGGGCTACCCGGCCGAGTACGGGTTCATCCCCGACACACTCGGGGGCGACGGGGACCCCCTGGACGCCCTGGTCCTGACGGCCTTCCCGACCTTCCCGGGGTGCCTGATCGAGTCGCGGATCCTCGGCATGTGCGTCATGACCGACGAGAAGGGCCGTGACGAGAAGCTGATCTGCGTCCCCGCCTACGACAAGCACTGGAGGGACGCCCAGGACATCGGCGACGTCCCCAAGGCCGACCTCGACCGGATCTCGCACTTCTTCACGGTGTACAAGGACCTCGAAGAGGGCAAGTGGGTGAAGGTCGAGAACTACGCCCCCCGGGCCGCCGCGCTCGAGGAGTTGGCGGCCTCGAGGTCGCGCTACACGGGCTGATGGCAGAGGGGACGAGCCACGGCGTTGACGTCGAGACGTCGGCCGTCGCCGTCCCGTACGAGCGGGCGCGTCGGATCGTCCTGGCGAGCCAGGGGGTCTTCTTCGGGGCACTCGCCCTGTGTGTGCTGCTGATCCACGATCACGTCGCTCAGAACGACGGGATCTCCTACTACGGCGTGCACGCCGAGACGATCGTGTTCGCGGTGGTGGGTTACGTGGTCGCCGCGGTGGGCCTGTGGTGGTTCGCCGGGATCCTGCGTGACGAGGGCGTCGAGACGGTGGGCTGGGTCAGCGCGCGCGCGGTCTCGGTGATGCTGATCCTGCTGTTGGTGACGCCCTTCAACAAGGGCACGTTCCTCAACTGGGCCCATATGACGGTGGGGGTCGTCGGGGCGCTTGTGCAGCTCGGCGCGTCGTGGCGGATCATGCGTCGGCGGGCGACGACGCTCGCCAGCGTGGGTTTCTGGACCCTTCTGGTCGGCGGCGTGGTGGCCGCCGCATCACTGCCCGATTGGGGTTTCACCCACCTGCTGACGGGCGAGATCGTCTTCGAGATCGGCTACGCCCTCTGCGTGACCGAGTGGGTCCACGAGCTGCGGGCGCGCGGCTGAGGTCCTCAGCGGGGGGCCGGGCTCGGCTCGTGCCGAATGGCGCCGTCGGCCAGGACCGTGAGGGCCGTCAGCCACTCCTCGTCGCCCACCGAGAGCGCGTGCTCCCCCTCGAGCTCGATCTGGCCGAAGAAGAGCGCGTACCAGATGCGCGCGAACGCGACCGCGCTCATTCCCTCGGCGAGGAGACCCTTCTCCTCGAGGGGCTGGACCCGGCCGACGATGAACTGGGCCGTCTCCTTCTTCGCCTCGGCGATACCCTGGGAGGCGGTGGGGTTGTGTCGCGCGAACGACATCGACTCGATGCGCTGGATCCGGGCCTCGGTGCGGGCGGGCACCTGGGCCTCGACGATGACGGTCCGGATGGCCGTGCGAAGCGCCGCGGGGGTCTCCACGTCGAGCATCGGACGGGTGAAGGTCTCGGCGAGGTCCAGCAGAACGGCTCGGAATCGGTGGACGATGGCCGAGGCGATGAGGTCCTCGCGGTCACTGAAGTAGCTGTAGAGCAGGGCGACCGAGATGCCGGCCTCCATCGCCACGCGCTTGACCCGGAACTGGGTCAGGCCGTTGCGCTCGATCTCGTGCGCCGCCGCCTCCAGGATGCGGTCACGCGTCATCGGCCAAGACTACCGAGGGCCGATTCCCCCTCATCGGGGCGGCCAGCCGGGCACCGGGCCGCGGCCGGAGGGGAAGCGCACGTTCTTCGCGCGCACGAACTCGTGCAGCGTCTCGGGCGCGTACTCGCGTCCGAATCCGCTGGCCTTGACGCCCCCGAACGGTGAGCCGATGTACGTCCGCCGGGTGTAGTTGTTCACGAAGACCATGCCGACCTCGAGCCGCTCGGCCAGCCGCGCCGCGCGGGACTCGTCGCGTGCGCAGATCGCCGCGGTGAGCCCGTAGTCGGAGTCGTTGGCGATGGCGAGGGCCCGCTCGTCGTCGGCCGCGCGCATGAGGCACGCCACCGGTCCGAAGATCTCCTCGCGCGCGATGGTCATCGAGGCGGTGACGTCGCCGAAGACGACCGGGGTCACGAAGTAGCCCTCGGTGAGGCGGGACTCGTGGGGGACGTCGCCCCGGTAGAGGACGGTCGCGCCCTCCTCGAGGCCGACCTCGATGTAGTGGTTCACCCGGTCGCGCTGTCGGGCGTCGACCATGGGACCGATGTCGGTGGTTTCGTCGAGGGGATCGCCCACCACGAGACGCGCGGTGGCCTCGACGAAGCGACGGGCGAACTCGTCGTAGAGGGGCTCTTCGACCACGATGCGCGAGGTGGAGGTGCAGGCCTCGCCCTGGTTGTAGAACATCCCCTCGATCGCCACCGCCACGGCCTGGTCGAGGTCGGCGTCGTCGAGCACCAGCAGAGCGTTCTTGCCGCCCAGCTCCATCGTCGCGTAGGTGAGGTTCTTCGCGGCACCCTCGAGCACTCGACGACCGGTCGCCGTGGAGCCCGTGAAGGAGATCCGCTCGACCCTCGGGTGACCCACCAGGGCCGGTCCGGCGCCGATCCCGCTCACGACGTTGATGACCCCGGGGGGCAGGACCTCGTTGGCCAGCTCGGCCAGGCGCAGCACCGTCAGGGGTGCCTGCTCGCCGGGTTTAAGCACCACCGTGTTGCCGACCGCGAGCGCCGGGGCGCACTTCTTGGAGAAGTGGATGGGGGGCCAATTGAACGGAAGGATCGCCGCGACGACGCCGTAGGGCTCGTAGGTGACCCGGGCCTCGATCGGTCCCTGGTCCACGATCTGGCCCGGGACCGTGTCGGCGATGCCGGCGTAGTAGTCGAAGCTCGTGTGGCTCGAGACCACGTCCACCCGCAAGGCGTCGCGACGGGGCTTGCCGACCTCGCGCGCGCACAACTCTCCGAGCTCCTCGGCGTGCGCCCGGAAGCGTGCGGCCACCTCTCGCATGTACGCCGCGCGTTCCCGGGGCGAGAGTCGCCGCCACGTCTGGTCGTAGGCGCGCCGGCTGTCCTCGACCGCTTCGGCGACCTCGCCGCTCGACGCGGCGACGACCTGGGCGAGCGGCTCGCCGGTCGCAGACTCGTGGACGGTGAAGAGATCGGCCCCGGTGGGGTCCCGGAACGCGCCCGCGATGAGCGAGCCCCACACGGACCGCGTCGTCAGTAGGTCGTCGCTGAGACGGGTGTCGCCCATGTCGCCTCCTTAGTCGATGAGGTGGTCCGCGTCCACCAGTTCCCCGAGCCCGGCCTCGACGTCGTCGAGACCGGGGTCCGGTTCGGCCGCGCGTCTCAGGTCGAGCAGGGTGCGTACCGATCGACGGTCGACCGCCCCCGTCGTCACGAGCCCTCGCTCCGGGTCGCGCAGCAGCTCGACGAAGCTCGCCGCGTCGGCGACGCTGAGCCCCAGTCGGTCGCCGGCGGCCCCGCGCACGACGTCGTCCAGGCCGCCGGCCCCTATCATTCGAGCCACCTCGATTAGGGCGTCGGCCAACCGGCGCCGCTCGGCGGACGGTGTGGCGCGGCCCGCGAGGACGGTACCCAGGTAGGGACCGAGGTCACTCGCCTCGCCCAGGAGGACCGCGCCCGCGGCGCGGGCTGGGTACTGGTTGCCCGCGTTGAGCACCGTGAGGTCGCATCGGCCCTCGACGAGCGCCGATGCGCGACGGGGGGTCGACCCCAGGGCCAGCACCTCAACGTCGTCGCGGGCGAGGCCCCGCCGCGCGAGTAGGGCGTAGCCGACGAACGCGAAGCCCGAGGTCGCCACGTCGACGGCAAGGCGAGCGCCGGGCCGGGGATCCCCGAGACCCCCGCGGGCCCAGAGCGAAAGGCCCAGTCCCCGGTCGATCGCGGCCTCGACCACCAGGGGGATGCGTCGCCCGAGGGGGTTACGCGAGAGGAAGTGGTACGCGAGGACGTTGTCGGGACTCGTGAGTACCGCGTCGAGGTCGCCCGCGAGCAACGACGTGAACTGCGCCGGCGACGACGCCACGGGGACCTCGTCGACCTCGAGGCCGGCGCGCTCGAGCGCGCCGCTGCGGCGCGCCACCTCCACCAGGACCGACGGGGTGAAGGTGCCGAGGCGTAGGCGGTCACCCATGGCTCAGAGCTCGTCGGCCCAGTCGCGGGTCTCGAGGATCTCGGCGAGTCGCGCGAGGAACCGCGCCGCGTACGCCCCGTCGATGACTCGGTGGTCGAAGGTCAGCGCGACCAGGCCGATCGAGTGGATCGCGATAAGTTCCTCGCCGTCGACGCCGGTGACGACGACGGGCTTGCGCGAGACACCGTCGGTCGCGAGGATCGCGACCTGGGGTTGGTTGATGATCGCCCCGGTCATCAGGGTCCCGTAGGGGCCGGGGTTCGTGATCGTGAAGGTCCCCTGAGACACGTCGTCGACCGTGAGGCGCTTCGACCGGGCGCCCGTGGCGAGGGCGCGCACGCGCGTCGCCATCTCGCGGAGCGAGAGGGCCGCCGCGTCGCGCACGACGGGCACGACCAGACCCTGACCGTCGAGGTCGACGGCGATGCCCAGGTTCACGGCACCGTGCACGACGAGGGCGTCTTCGCCGACCGACGCGTTGAGGTGCGGGAACTCGCCGAGTGCCTGCACGGTGGCCACGGCGTTGAAGGGCAGGTAGGTGAGTGAGTGGCCCTCGCGCTCTTTGAACGAGGGCCCGTGACGCCGGCGGACCCGCTCGACGTTCTCGTAGTCGATCTCGCGCACCATCAGGGTGTGGGCCGAGGTCGCCTTGGAGCGCACCATGTGCTCGGCGGTGAGGCGGCGGATGGTCGAGAACGGGAGGACCTCGTTTGCGCGCGACCCCGTGGCGAGTGCCGCGGCGGCCGCCTCGACGTCGCGTCGTTGGACCCGCCCGCCCGGCCCGGTCCCGGTCACGTCGCTCACCCTGAGGCCGTGCTCGCGTAGGAGTCGGCGCACCACCGGTGAGACCGCGACCTCGTCGTCGGGTGTCGACGTGCTCGCCGCCACGTGGGCGAGGACGTCCTCGCGGGTTATCCGCCCCGCCGGACCCGTGCCCACGACGTCGCCCGGCTCGAGGTGGTGCTCGGTGAGGAGCCGGCGAACGACCGGCGAGAGCCGCTCGGCGCCCGCCCCGTCGACGCGTCCCTTCGTCGACGCGAGCGGGGATCCGCCGGCGCGCGCCCCGGTGTCGAGACGCGCGCCCGGCCGCACCCGCGGGGCGACGTCGCCGGTACCCTCGGGCTCCTCATCGATGAGCGCGAGGGTCGTGCCGACGTCGACGGTCTGGCCGGCCGGGACGAGGATGGCGGTGAGCGTCCCGCCCACCGGCGCGGGAATCTCCGTGTCGACCTTGTCGGTGGAGACCTCGAAAAGCGCCTCCCCCTTGTCGACGGTCTCGCCGACGGATCGGAACCACTTGGTGACCGTCCCCTCAGCCACCGTCTCGCCCAGCTGGGGCATCGTGACCTTAGGCATGCGCAGCTCCGGGGGTAGGGGTCGGTCGAGGCTCGGCACCCAGGTAGCGAGCCAGCCAGTCTGCAGCGTAGGGCCGGTGCCGGTACGTCACGTTCGCACAGCCGTGGTTCCCCTCGTCGAGGACGAGCAGCTCCGCGGGGCCCGCCGCCTCGGCGACGAGTCGCTCGCCTTCGCGCCACGAGAAGAGCCGGTCGCGACGGCCTTGGACGACGAGGAGGGGACCGGTGATCGACGACGCGCGCCCGGCGAGGGTGAGCTCCGCGGCCCGTCGTGCGGCCTCGGCCTCGTCGGCGCTGTGCGAGCGCACGACGAAGGCCCGGCGGGTGAGGGGGTTGAGCGACTCCCAGGCGGCGGCGAAGTCGTACGGTCCCGAGAGGGCCACCGTGGCGCGCACCCCGAGGTCGGCCGCCGCGATCCGCGCGGCGTAGTAGGCCCCGAGGGACACGCCCCAGACGCCGATCCGGGCGGGATCGACCTCGGGACGGCGTCGTAGGTAGCCCAGCGCCACCTCGCCGACGACCTCCCAGTCCGGTCGAATCGGCAGGTCCCACTCGACCTCGCCCTGACCCGGGCCCTCGAGCGAGACCGTGGCCAGTCCGCGCTCGAGGAAGGACCGCTCGACCTCGCGGAACTCCTCCTTCGCCGAGTCGAGCCCCGGGATCAGGACGACCGTGGGCTGGGGGGTCGTCGGGTCCGGCGTGCGCAGGAGGGCGACCAGCCGGGACCCCTCGAAGGGGATCTCGAGGCGGGTTGCCGGAGGCGTGAGGTGGGGTGAGGCGTCGGCCAGGGCGGCGACGGCGCGACCGTGCGCCGCGCGGGCCTGCTCGAGGTCGTGGACGAACAGGAACTTCGCGAAGTGGAAGTAGACCGCGGCGCGCGCGAGGTGCTCGCCGGCGCTACGCCCGCTCCCCGCGGCGCGGGCGGCGACGCCGAGGGCCTCGTGTTCGGCGCCGGCCTCGCACCACGAGGCGCACCAGTCCTCCCAGCGCTCGAGCCGCGCCGCTATGTGCACGTAGTCACTTGCGTCGACTCCGTTGGCCACGAAGCGGGGCTGCCAGTTGGCGATGGCGGTCTCCAGAAGCGCGTCGGTCACAGTCCCCCCACCGGCCCGGATGGCTGGAGATGGTAACGCCGTCGACGACGGCGGGAGAAGGGACGAACGCTTGAAATCTTTTCACGGCGAACGGTGCCCGGGCGCCTTGATTAGCCCAGGGGCCATCGTTAGCGTTACGCCATCGCCGTCCCGGCGAGCGACGCGGGTGGACCGCAAACGGGGGGCCGCCGACGTCGTCACACAGATTGATTCGGGGGGAATCAATGAAGAGAATGAGCACCGTGAGGGTGCTGGCGGCGACCACGGTCGCCGCGGCATCACTCATCACGATGGCGGCGACCTCGACGGCCGGCGCGAGTTCGGGTGGCCTCGCCAAGGGCGCACCGGTCAATATCGGCATCTCGTTGTCGCTCTCGGGCGACTTCTCGGCCGACGGCCAGGCGTTCCAGCGCGGCTACCAACTATGGGCGAAGGAGCAGAACGCCCACGGCGGCCTGCTCGGCCACAAGATCAACCTGATCATCAAGTCCGACGCGTCGAGTCCGACCCAGGTGGTGACGAACTATCAGGACCTCATCAGCCAGGACCACGTCCAGTTGGTGTTTGGGCCCTTCTCGTCGCTGCTCACGGTGCCGGCCGGCCAGACCGCTGAGCGGTACGGCTACGCGATGGTCGAGGGGGCGGGCGGCGCGCCGTCGGTCTTCCAGGCGCACCTCAAGAACGTTTTCGACGTGTCGCTGCCGGTGGCGAACGACCTCATGCCCTTCGCGACGTGGATCTCGTCGCTGCCCAAGGGTCAGCGTCCCACGAGCGCGTACTACGTTACGTCGAACGACCCCTTCACTGAGCCGCAGCTCCCGGTCGCCCAGAAGATCATGTCCAAGGCGGGGATCAAGTCGCTCGGCTTCACGGTCTTCCCGGCGGAGGTGACCGACTACACCTCGATCGCCGACAAAGTGGCCGCGGCCAAGGCCCAGGTGGTGGTGCTCGGCTCGGTCGACGTGCCCACGGTGTCGGCCTTCATGCAGGCCTTCGAGCAGGCCCACTACAACCCCAAGGCCTTCATCGCGACGGCCGGTCCCGACCAGGGCGCGGCGTTCTTGACGGCGGTGGGCGCGAAGAACGCTAACGGCATCATGGTGCCCAACGCGTGGTACGGCGGCTCGGCCAACCCGCTCAGCAAGGCGATGGTGGCGGCCTACATCAAGCAGTACGGCGGCACCCCGGCCGACATCAACTCTGACGTCGCCGAGGCCTACTCGGTGGGTGAGGTGATGACCCAGGCCGTCGAGGCGACTCACGGCTTCAACAACGCCAAGATCCTCGCCTACCTGCACTCGGGCAAGGTCCTGTCCTCGGTGCAGGGCCCGGTGAAGTTCAACAACCTCGGTGAGAACGTCGACCCGACCGCCTTCACCTTCCAGTGGCAGGGCACGAAGTTCGTCCAGGTCAACCCGGTGGGCGACCCCAACTCGGTTAAGGTCATCTACCCCAAGCCGGCCTGGAAGAGCTGATCGATGTCGGGTAGCGCGCTCACCTACGCGATCGTCGACGGGGTGCTGACCGGGTCGGTCTACGCCCTCATGGCGACGGGTCTCACGCTGATATTCGGGGTGATGGACATCATCAACATCGCCCAGGGCATCTTCGTGGTGCTGGGCGCCTACCTGAGTTACGCGATCCAACTGCACTGGGGCATCGACCCCTTCGTCGGCCTCCTCATCACGATCCCCACCCTCTTCGTGGTGGGGATCGTGGTGGAGAGGGGCTTCATGTCCCGCTTGAAGGGGCCGGAGAAGACCGCGATGTCGATCCTGGTGACCTACGCCGTCTCGTTGCTCATCGAGGGCTCACTCAACATGATCTTCTCGGTGAACGACGTCCAGATCAACGCCTGGTACGTCAACCGGTCGTTCAAACTCTTCGGCGTGTACTTCGCCTACATCTACGTCTTCGGCTTCATCCTGGCCGTGGTGCTGCTCACGGCCCTGTGGGTCCTGCTGTACCGGACCCGGTTCGGGGCGAGCGTGCGCGCGTCCCTGGCCGACCAGACGGCGGCGGCCCTCATCGGCATCAACGTCAAGAGGGTCGCCACCATCTGCTTCGGCATCGGGACCGCGGTGACCGCGGCGGGCGGCATGGTGTTCGGCGCCACCAACGCCTTCAACGCCAGCTCGAGCTACGACCTGATCTCGCGCCTGCTCACCATCATCGTCCTGGGCGGCATGGGGAGTCTCGGCGGGGCGCTCGTCGCCTCGATCGGAATGGTGATGCTCGAGGACGTGGTCGGGGTTGTCTGGTCGCCGATCTGGTCGACTATGACCTTCTTCATCGTGCTCGTCATCGTCCTGTCGCTGCGTCCCCAGGGGCTCTTTGGCAAGCAACTCGCGAGGACGGCCTGATGCGCCACTGGTCTCGCGCCGCGTGGGCGCTCGGGCTCGCCGCTCTCGCCCTCTTCCCGGTGGTTGTGACGAACCCGGCCTACACGACCATCGGCGTCTTCACCCTCATCTACATGGCCTGCGCGACCTCGTGGAACATGTTCTCGGGCTACACGGGCTACATCGCACTGGGCTCCGCCGTCTCCTACGGGGTGGGTGCCTACACCATGGCCCTGGTGTCGATCCACGCGAACATGGCCCCGGGCGCCTCGATGTTCTGGCTCGTCCCCCTCGGCGGCCTCCTCGCGACCCTCGTGGCGCTACCGATCGGGGCCATCGCCCTGCGGGTGCGTCGCCACACCTTCGTCGTGATCACCATCGCGATCTTCTTCGTCTTCCAGCTGACCGCCATCAACGTCGGATTCACCGGGAGCACCTCGGGGCTCATCCTGCCGTTCATCAGCTGGAACGAGAGTTACTACAACCTGCCCTTCTACTACGTGGGCCTTAGTCTGGTGATCTTCGCCACGATCCTCTCGGCCGTCGTGCGCCGCTCGCGCTTCGGTCTACAGATGCTGGCGATCCGCGACGACGAGGACCGCGCTCTCGGCCTGGGTGTGCGCACCACGGCGGTGAAGCTGACCGGCTTCGCCCTGGCGCAGTTCACGATCGGCATGGCCGGAGCGCTCTACGCGATGTTCGTGGGCCAGATCTTCCCCCAGTTCGTCTTCGACCCGCTCTTCGACGTGTCGATCGCCCTCATGGCCTTCCTCGGGGGCCTCGGCACGCTGGTGGGACCGCTGCTGGGTGCGCTCATCCTCGAGTCGTTCCAGCAGTGGCTCACCCTCTCGTTCTCTAACAGCTCGCTCTACCTCATCCTCTTCGGGGCCCTCTTCTTGGTCGTCATCCTGTTCATGCCCCAGGGGATCGTCGTCTTCGTCCGCGATCGGGTGACGCGCCGCTCCGCGCGCGAGAAGGCTGCCGTCGCCGCGGCCGAGACGACCCTCGCCGGAAGCGGGGCTTGATGTCGATCCTTTCGGTCACCGGGGTGAGCCGCGCCTTCGGTGGGGTCCAGGCCCTCCAGGCCTGCTCCCTCGAGGTCGACGAGGGGTCCATCGCCGGGCTCATCGGGCCCAACGGCTCGGGCAAGACGACCCTGTTCAACGTCGTGACCGGCTACGTCCGGGCCGACCAGGGTGCGGTGCGCTTCCGTGACGAGGACATCACGGGGCTCAGGCCAAACCAGGTCTTCGCCCGGGGGATCGGGCGGACCTTCCAGCTCACGCGGATCTTCGAGCGCTTGAGCGTGCTCGAGAACATGCTGGTCGCGACCCAGCGTCAGGAGGGGTGGCTGCGCGGGCTCACCCGGTCCAAGTCCTCGGCTGAGGAGGTGGCGACCGCCCTCGAGCTGCTCGACTTCGTCGGCATCGCGGAGCTGGCCGAGCTGCAGGCCGGGGCCCTCTCCTACGGCCAGCGCAAGCTTCTCGAACTCGCCTACGTGCTGGTCGCCGACCCCCAGGTCATCCTGCTCGACGAGCCGGCGGGTGGCGTGAACCTCACGCTCATCAACCGCATCGCCGAGAAGATCCGGGCCCTCAACGCCCAGGGCAAGACGTTCCTCATCGTGGAGCACAACATGGAGTTCGTCATGAGCCTGTGCGACCGGGTCACCGTGATGCACCAGGGCTGCAATCTCGTTTCGGGGACCCCCGAGGAGGTGCGTCGCGACCCCAAGGTGCTCGACGCGTACCTGGGTGGCGGCGAGGAGGAGTTCGAGGGGGTGGCCGGTGCCTGAGGCGGTCCTCTCCATTGACGGCGTGGTCGCGGGCTACGGCGGGGGCGACGTCTTAAAGGGTGTCACCTTCGATGTGCCGGCCGGGGGCGTCACCTGCATCGTCGGCCCCAACGGCTCGGGCAAGTCGACGCTCCTCAAGGCGGTGAGCGGCCTGGTACGGCCCCGCCTCGGGTCGATCACCTTCCAGGGCGAGAACCTCGTCGGGCGTAGTCCCCGTCAGATCCTGGAGCGCGGGATCGTCCAGGTGCCCCAGAACCACAGCCTCTTCCGCGAGATGACGGTGCGCCAGAACGTCGAGTTGGGGGCGTACCTCGTGCGCGACAAGCGGGTCATCGCCGAGCGCTACGAGCGGGTCGCCGCGGCCTTCCCCATCGTGTCCGAGCGCGCCGGCGACAAGGCCGGGGCGCTCTCGGGCGGCCAGCAGCGCCTCGTCGAGTTCGCCCGGTGCCTCATGCTCGACCCGACCCTGGTCGTGCTGGACGAGCCCTCGATGGGCCTCGACCCCAAGACGCTGCGCCAGATGTTCCAGACCGTCCGGCGGATGAACGAGGCGGGTCGCACTATCTTGCTGGTGGAGCAGAACGCCCGACAGGCCCTGCGCCTCGCCGACCAGGGTGTGGTGATGGAGAACGGCCGGGTGCGGCTTCAGGGCAGTGGCCACGAGGTGCTGCACCACCCCGAGATCGGGGCCCTGTACCTCGGGGGGTCGATCGAAGAGACGGTCACGGGTTGACCGGAGGAGGCGCGGTGGGCGAGGCGACGCGAATCGGGTGGATCGGCTGCGGGCGGATGGGTGCGGCCATGGTGACGCGGCTGCTCGCGGCCGGTCGCGAGGTGACGGTCACGAACCGCACCCGTGCGAAGGCCGAAGCCCTGGTCGAACGGGGAGCGACGGTGGCCGACCGACCGGTCGACCTCGCCGGGCACGACGTGGTCTTCGTCATGGTCTCGGCCAACGAGGACCTGCTCGAGGTGACGACCGGGCCCGCGGGGGTGCTGTCGGACCCGGAGCGCGCGCCGCGGGTGGTGGTGGACAGCTCGACCGTGTCGACCGAGACCTCAGCCGAGGTCCGGGCGGCCTGCGCGGCGCGCGGGGTCGCCTTCCTCGCCGCCCCGGTGAGCGGTAACCCCAAGGTGGTGGCCAGCGGCAACCTGACCCTGGCCGTGTCGGGCGAGCGGGCGGCCTTCGACGAGGTGGCGGCGATGCTGCGCGACGTCGGCCGTGGCGTGACCTACGTCGGCGAGGGCGAAACGGCGCGGCTCGTCAAGATCTGCCACAACGTCGTGCTCGGCGTGGTCACCCAGGCGCTCGCCGAGGTGACGGTCCTCGCCGAGAGGGGCGGAGTGAAGCGCAGCGCCCTGCTCTCGTTCCTCAACGACTCGGTCCTCGGCTCGACCTTCTCGCGCTACAAGACGCCGGCCTTCGTGAACCTCGACTTCACGCCGACCTTCACGCCGGTGCTGTTGCGCAAGGACTTCGACCTCGGACTGGCCGCCGCGCGCGAGCACCACGTGCCGATGCCGCTCGCCGCCCTCTGCGCCGAGATCGTCCAGGCGGCGGTGGGGGCCGGCCACACGAGCGAGGACTTCGCCGTGCTGCTCGCCGAGGAGGCGCGCGCCGCCGGACTGGTGATGGTGCCCGAGGGCATCGAGGTCGACGACGGACTGGAGGCACGCTGATGGAGGGTTTCGGTCCGGTGGTCGCCACGCCGGGTTTCCACGGGGTCGACTTCGAGACCCGGGTGGACTTCGAGCGGCTGCGGGCCTACCGGCTCGCGCGGGCGCGCGAGGCACTCGAGCGCAGTGACCTCGGAGCACTGCTCCTCTTTGACTTCTACAACATCCGCTACGTCTCCCAGACCTGGGTGGGCGGGGCGCTGGGCGACAAGATGACCCGGTACTGCCTGCTCCCCCGGGGGGGCGAGCCGGTCCTGTGGGACTTCGGCTCGGCCGCGCGCCACCACCAGCTGTTCGCGCCGTGGCTGGCCAAGGAGAACTGTCGCGCCGGCATGCTCGGGATGCGCGGGGCGATCGCCCCCTCCGCGGGCCTCTTCGAGTCGGCGGTGCGAGAGATCGTGGGTCTGCTCTCCGACGCCGGGGTCCTCGACCAGCCGGTCGGCCTGGACATCGTCGAGCTGCCCTTCCTCTTCGAGCTCGAGCGCGCCGGCGTCCAGGTTCGCGACGCCCAGCAGATCATGCTCGACGCGCGCCAGATCAAGAGCCCCGACGAGCTGACCCTGCTGTCCCAGGCGGCCGCCATGGTCGACGGGGTGTACCAGGACGTCTTCGACGCCCTGAAGCCCGGGGTCCGCGAGAACGAGATGGTCGCCCTGGTCAACCGTCGACTCTACGAGATGGGTTCGGACCAGGTCGAGGCCGTGAACGCCGTCTCGGGCGAGCGGTGCAACCCCCACCCCCACAACTTCACCGACCGGATCATCCGGCCGGGGGACCAGGCGTTCTTCGACATCATCCACTCCTTCAACGGCTACCGGACCTGCTACTACCGGACCCTCTCGGTGGGCAGCTCGACGGGCCCTCAGCGCGACGCCTACGCGAGGGCGCGCGAGTGGATGGACGCCGCCATCGACCTCGTCAAGCCGGGGGTCACGACCGACGTCATCGCGCGGGCCTGGCCCGAGGCGACGTCGTTCGGCTTCGCCGACGAGATGGCCGCCTTCGGCCTCCAGTTCGGTCACGGCCTCGGCCTCGGCCTGCACGAGCGGCCCATCATCAGCCGGCTCAACAGCCTGACCGAGCCGGTAGAACTGCAGGTCGGGATGGTGTTCGCCCTCGAGACCTACTGCCCGGCGAGCGACGGGGTGTCGGCGGCCCGGATCGAGGAGGAGGTCGTGGTCACCCCCGACGGCCCGGCCGTCTTGACCCACTTCCCGGCCCGAGAGCTGATGATCGCGAACAAGTACTAGGAGGGATGATGACGACGACCGAGGCCTCCCCGGTCCACGACGTGGACTTCAAGCTCGAGCTCTACCGCAGCCAGGTCGCCCTGCGCCGGTTCGAGACGCGCGCCTACGACCTCTTCTTGGAGAACTACGTGAAGGGGACGAGCCACCTCTCGATCGGCCAGGAGGCGATCGCCGCCGGGGTCGCCGCGGCCATGCGACCCGACGACTGGACGTTCGCGACCTACCGGGGCCACGCCCACACCCTCGCCCGGGGAGTGGCCATGACCCCGGTCTTCGCCGAGTTGATGGGTCGGGCCAACGGCCTCATGGCCGGCAAGGGCGGCTCGATGCACCTCACCAGCGTGGAGCACGGGGTGATGGGCAGCTACGCCATCATCGGCGCTCACCTGCCGATCGCCTGCGGGGCGGCCTGGAGCGCCCAGTACCGCGGCACGGACCAGGTGGCGGTGGTCTTCTTCGGCGACGGCACCGTCAACATCGGGGCCTTCCACGAGGCGCTCAACTTCGCGGCCATCTGGAAGCTCCCGGTCGTGTTCGTCTGTGAGAACAACCTGTACATGGAGTACACGCGGACCTCGGAGGTGACCGCGGTGGCCCACCCGGCGGCCGACCGCGCCGCCGCCTACGGCCTCGAGCCGATCCTCGTCGACGGCAACGACGCCGACGCCGTCTACGCGGTCGCGCGCACCGCCATCGAGCGGGCCCGCGCGGGAGAGGGGCCGAGCCTTATCGAGGCCGAGACCTACCGCCACGGCGGCCACTCCCGGGCCGATCCCGGCAAGTACCGGCCCGACGAGGAGGTCGCGCTCTGGACCTCGGCCGAGCGGGACCCCGTCTCGCGCTACCGGGCCCGGCTCCTCGAGCTCGGGGTCGAGGAGGCCACCCTCGCGCGCATCGAGGCCGACGTCGAGGTCGAGGTCGACGCCGCCACCGAGGCGGCCAAGGCGGGCGCCGCGCCCGGCGAGGACCTGTTGATGAAGGACGTCTGGGCCAACGGAGGTGCCGAATGGCGGAACTGACCTATCGAGAGGCGATCGCCCGCGGCATCGCCCAGGAGATGCGACGGGACGAGTCGGTGCTCTTCCTCGGCGAGGACGTCGGAGCGGCCGGCGGGGTGTTCAAGGGCACCGTCGGGCTCTTTGAGGAGTTCGGGCCGGTGCGGGTGCGCGACACACCCATCAGCGAGCAGGCCATCCTCGGGGCCGCGATGGGGGCGGCCATGACCGGTCTGCGGCCGATCGCCGAGATCATGTTCGCGGACTTCTTCGCCGTGTGCTGGGACATCGTCGCCAACGAGATCGCCAAGTCGCGCTACATGACCAACGGTCAGATGAGCTTCCCGCTGGTCATCCGCTCGGGCAACGGCGGGGGGCTGCGTTTCGGGGCCCAGCACTCCCAGAGCGTCGAGAACTGGGCGATGATGATCCCCGGGCTGAAGGTGGTCGTGCCCTCGAACCCCCGGGACGTCATCGGGCTGATGGCGGCCGCGGTGCGCGACGACGACCCGGTCGTCTTCCTCGAGTCCAAGGCCCTCTACCCGACCAAGGGCGAGGTCCCCGACGGAGAGGTCGTCGACGCGCTGGGCACGGCGACGGTGCTGCGCCAGGGGTCGCACGCCACGATCGCCACCCTCGGCCTCATGGTGCCGCGCGCGCTGGCGGCGGCCGAGGAGCTCGCGGCCGGCGGCATCGACTGCACCGTCGTCGACGTGCGCTCGCTCATCCCTCTGGACACCCAGACGATCCTGCGCGAGACGTCGGCCACCGGGCGGCTCTTCACGGTGGAGGAGAACCCCCGGGTCCTCGGCTGGGGGGCGGAGGTGGCCTCGATCGTCGCCGAGGAGGCCTTCTACGACCTCGACGGGCCGGTCGTGCGCATCACGACCCCTCACATTCCACTCCCGGCCGCCGACACCCTCGAGGACATGGCCCTGCCGTCGGTCGAGCGGATCGTCACCACCATCCACAAGGCGATGAACTCCTAGGACGCACGGACGGTTATTTAGCGAACTCTTAGGGGCGTTATCTAGAGTGCCCCGGCGATGGACGTGCGTATCACGGGACTCCTCGGGCGGGCCCACGACGTCCTGCCCGACTGGACCCGGCCGGTGCTGCGCCTCGCGCGCGTGGACCTGCGTCCCCCGCGACCGCCCTCTCTCGCGCGGGTCGTGGGTGCGACGGTCGCGGCGATCCTCGCGTCGCTCGTCGCCGACGCCCTGCTCGTCCGCCTAGGCACGACGCTCTACCCCTCGACGCGCGGCTACGTGCACTTCGCCTTCTTCGACTACGCGCGCTTGACGGTCATCGGCGTCCTCATCGCCGGGGCGGGTTGGCCACTCGTGGCGCGGGTCACCTCGGCCCCCGAGTGGCTCTACGCGCGCCTGGCCGTGGCGGTGTCGGTCGTCCTTGTGGTGCCCGACGCGTACATCCTCTACGTCGGCTCGCCGCTGCGGGCCGTCGTGGTGCTCGTCTGGATGCACGTCGCGATCGCGTTCATCACCTACGGCTGCCTCACCGTTCTCGCGCCCGTCGGGCGCGGCCGGCACGCCCGCTGACTCAGTCGACGACGAGCGCCTCGGCCCCGGGCGCCGCGGTCGGCGACGGCCGGTAGGACCCGCGCAGCCAGGAGGTGACCGCCGCGATCGCGCAGATGGCGGCGGCGAAATCGAGCGCCGGGTGCAGGCCGGTGACAAAGGCCCGCTGGATGAGGTCCGGGAAGAATCGCCGCCCGACGATGGCGGTGCGCGCCCCGGCCGGCAACGACGCGAGGACCCGGGGTCCGAGGAGTTTGGCCATGGGGTTGTAGCCGAGGAAGGAGGCGAACAGCGTCGTCACCGGGGGCAGGGCGGCCACGTGCGCCGCCACGGCGCTCGGCACCCCGCGCGCCACGAGGCCCGCGCGCAGCGCCGGGGGTAGGGTCCGCGACAGCCCGATGATCATGAGGGTGAAGAAGATGCCGATCGAGAGCACCTGGCCCGAATTCTGGAAGGTCGAGTTCATCCCCGAGCCGACGCCGCGGTGCTCGGGCGGTAGCGCGTTCATCACGCTCGCCCGGTTGGGGGCCGAGAAGGCCCCCATCGACAGACCGTTCAACAGCAGGAGCGCCCCGAAGGCGAGGTAGGGGAAGTCGGCCGGCAGTGTCTCGAGCAGGAGGAACGAGATCGTCGAGCCGATCATCCCACCCACCGTGAAGCCGCGCGAGCCGTAGCGGTCCGAGAGGTAGCCGCACAGCGGCCCGGCGAGCAGGAAGCCGGCGGTGAGGGGCAAGAGGGCGATGCCCGCCCACAGGGGCGTCGAGGCGAAGCTGTAGCCGTGCAGGGGCAGCCAGATCCCCTGGAGCCAGATGACCATGGTGAACATCAGCCCGCCCCGGCCCGTCGCGGCGAGCAGCGTGGAGATCGACCCGGCGCCGAAGGCCCGCATCCGGAAGAGGGCCAGGCGGAACATCGGGTCCGACGAGCGCCGCTCGAGCCGGGCGAAGGCTACGAGGCTGGCCACCCCGAGGACCAGCGACCCGTCGACGAAGGGGCTGGTCCAGCCCATCTCGTGGCCGCCGTAGGGCTGGATCCCGTAGGTAATCCCGACCATGAGGGCGACCAGTCCGAGGGCGAAGGAGAGGTTGCCGGCCCAGTCGACGTGATGGTCCTTGCGCACCGGGATCTCGCGTAGCTGGAGGTAGGCCCAGATCGAGCCGAAGATCCCGATCGGGACCGAGATGATGAAGATCAGTCGCCACTGGATCGGACCGAGCAGGCCCCCGAGCACCAGGCCGATGAAGCTGCCCGCGATCCCGGCGATCTGGTTGATGCCCAGGGCCATCCCGCGCTGGTTCTCGGGGAAGGCGTCGGTGAGGATGGCCGCCGAGTTCGCGATGAGGAAGGCCGCGCCGACCCCCTGGAAGAGCCGCATCACGACGAGCCAGATCGCCGCGGCGGTGCCGGAGAACCAGGTGATCGATAGCAGGAGGGAGAAGAACGTGTAGACGACGAAGCCGAGGTTGTACATCTTGACCCGCCCGAGCATGTCGCCGAGGCGCCCGAGGCTCACCACGAGGACCGAGGTGACGATCATGAAGCCCAGGATCATCCAGAGCAGGTAGAAGGTGTTGCCCGGGGCCAGGGGGTCGATGCGGATCCCGGTGAACACGTCGGGCAGTGCGATGAGCACGATCGAGGTGTCGATCGTGGCCATGAGGACGCCGAGCGTCGTGTTCGACAGGACCAGCCACTTGTAGCGGTCCGACCGGGGCCGGGCCAGCGGGTCGCGACGGGCCGCCGCGACGCTCACGAGACGAGCTCGCCGCGCAACTCGTCGGGGACGCTGTCGAGGGCCCGCACGATCGCGGCGGCCAGCGCGCGGGCGCTCTCGGCGTCGAGCTCGAGGGCGACGCGGGCGCTGGGCCCCTTCGCCGGGTTGAGCACGTCGATCATCAGGGCGTGCCCGGCCGGGAAGTGCACCGGGTGGTCGAAGTAGACCGTCGCGTCGGTGAGTCGCGTCCAGCCCTCAGCGGTCTTACCGCTCGCGCGAAGCGCGAGCCGCTCGGTCTGGTAGGTGCACATCAGCCGACCGTCCGCGCGAGGAAGGCGAAGACCTCGCCCCAGGCCTCGGTGGCCACCTCCGGCCGGTACGAGGGCCGGTCCACGGCGAAGAACGCGTGCGCCGCCCCCTCGTAGGTCTTGAAGGTGAACTCCTTGCCGGCGGCCGTGAGCGCCGCGGCCAGGGCGTCGTTCTGCTCGGGGGAGGGGTAGGTGTCGTCGGCGCCGAAGAGCCCGAGGAGGGGCGCGTGCAGGTTGCCGACCTCGCTGATGACGGCCCTGACCTTGAGGGGGAACTCCGAGGGCGGGTCCACGGCCACGTAGGCGCCGTAGCAGTCGATCACGCCGTCGAGCGGGAGCCGGCAGCCCGCGAGGAAGGACTGGCGCCCGCCGGAGCAGTAGCCGATCGAGGCGACCTTTCCGTTCGAGGTCGCCAGGGACCTGAGGTGCGCCATCGCGCCGGCGACGTCGCCCACGAGCTGCTCGTCGGGAACCCCGCCCTGGCTGCGCGCGGTGGCCGCGGCGTCGTCGGGGGCCGCGCCGGGGGCGACGCGGTGGTAGAGGTTCGGCATCAGGGCGTGGTAGCCGTTCGCGGCGAACTTCCGGACGATCTCCTTGGTGGCCTCGTCGTAGCCGGGCATGTGGTGGATGACGACGATCGACCCGGCGCGCTCGACGTCGGTCGGTACGGCGAGGTAGGCCTCGATCTCGTCGCCGTTGTGACCCGTGATGGTCAGGGTCTCGGCCGTCAGGTTGTGGGTCACGCGCTGTCCTTTCCTGGTCGTCCCGGTCGGGACGGGGGCACCGGGTGTATTTAGTTACGCTTTGTAACTATCGTGGTACTTTAGCACCGTGGTGGGAGTGACCGGGCCCGGTGCGGCGCCGACGACGCTGGAGCGCGAGTGGGGACGGCTGCGCCGTGGGCAGCTGCTCGGTCCGCTGCGCAACCACGTGGACGAGTTCGAGGGACCGCTCCACCTCGAGATCCTGCGCGAGGTCGCCGACGCCGGGCCGATCCGCGCCTCCGAGCTCGCCGACCGTCTCCACGTGACCAAGGCCTCGATCAGCCGCTACGTGGCCCAGATGGTCGCCGCGGGGCTGCTGGCGACCCGTCCCGACCCGCGCGACGGGCGCGCGGCGCTGCTCACGGCGACGGCGCGGGGCCGACGCGCCCTCGCCCGACGCGAAGCGCGCCGGTCCCGGGCCCTCGCACGGCTGTGCCAGGGGTGGAGCGCGAGCGACGTCGAGGCGCTGACCCGGTTGCTGCGGCGGCTCAACGACGGCATCGAGGCGTCCCTGCGCGCCGAGCGCTCCTAGGGCCGACCTAGGGGTCGACCTCGACGAGCGGCCGCCGGTCGCTCGAGCCCGTCGCGTCGGCGATCACGGCCGACACCAGCATGAGGACGCCCGCGGCGGTCAGGGCGAGGTCCAGGCCGTGGGAGAAGGCGCCGTAGGCGGCGCGCACGACCTCGCCGATCAACTTCTTCACCGCCCCCGAGGAGACCTTCTCCTGGGCGGCGGCCTGACTGTTCACCGACCCGGTGATGACGGCGTTGATGATGAGCTGACGGTAGGCCGACGGGATCCCCAGCTGGACGAGGCGCTGGGTGAGGTCGACGGTGAGCTGGCCGTTCACCAGGGAGCCCAGGATGGCCACCCCGGTCACGGCGCCGAGCTCGCGGCTGGTGTTGATCGTCGAGGCGGCGATGCCCGAGTGGGTCGCGGGGATCGCCGTCAGGGCCGTCTGGTTGATCGGCACCACGACGATGCCGAAGCCGATGCCGGCGAGGCCCATCGTGAAGCCGAGGGGGTCGAGGCCCACGGTCGGCGTGAGGACGACGTTGGTGAGCAGGACGCCGGCCGCGGCGAGGAAGCAGCCGAGCACCAGTGGGGACCGGGTGCCCACGCGCGACACCCACCGTCCGGTGACCAGGGACGCGACGACCATGCCGCCGAGCAGCGGCAGGAAGTCGAGGGCCAGGGTGTAGGCGCTCACCGACGCGACGATCTCGAGGTAGAGGGCGACGAAGAAGAAGATCGAGAAGATCGAGAAGTAGCTCGTGAAGGCGATGACCGTCGAGCCGAGGAACGCTCGGTTCTTGACCCAGGCGACCTGGAGCATGGGGTGGCGCACTCGTCCCTCGACGATGAAGTAGGCGGCGAGCGAGACCCCGGCGATCGCGTACATCGTGATCACCCCGCTGGACCGGTAGCCCCAGGTCTCGCCCCGGATGGTCGCGAAGGTGGCGAGCGCCAGGGCGACCGACGACAGGACGAACCCGGCGCCGTCGATGGTGCGACGGTCCTCGTTGACGCTCTCCTCGAGGGAGACCGAGGACACGATGAAGGCGATCGCGCCGAAGACCAGGTTGAACCAGAACACCGCGCGCCAGGTCCACAGGCCGACGAGGACGCCGCCGATCACCGGGCCGAGGGCGAGGGCGAGTCCCGACACCGCCGCCCACACGCCGAGCGCGCGCGCCCGGGCGCGCCGGTTGGGGTAGATGTGGCGGATCATCGAGAGTGTGGACGGCTCGGAGCCGGCGGCCCCCACGCCCATGATCACGCGCCCGACGATGAGGGTGGTCGTGTCGGGCGCGACCGCGCACACGATCGAGCCCGCGCAGAAGATCCCGACGCCGATCAGCATCACCCGCTTGCGCCCGAAGGTGTCGCCGAGCGACCCCGCCATCAGCATCAGGCTGGCGAAGGCGAGGGCGTAGCCGCCAACGACCCACTGGAGCTCGGTGACCCCGGCGTGCAACTCGGACTGGACGCTCGTCAGCACGGCGCTGGCGATGGTGTTGTCGAGGAAGGTGAGGAAGAGGACCAGCAGCAGCGAGGCGAAGCTGAAGTGCGCCCGCAGAGTCGTCGTGATCTGGTCACGGCCCTCGCGCAGACGCGCGGCGAGCCCTGACCCCGCTCCCTCGCCCTCCTCGCTCACCTTCGACCCTTTCGGCTCAGGCGTGTGGGTCGCGAGACGCGCTCGTGGGGTCCGGCGTGCCCGTCACCGCTACTTCTTCTTGGGCAGGACGAAGGTGATCGGGAACGAGGTCGAGTCGCCGCCGGTGGCGTTGCCGACACTGACGTCGCAGCGGGCCAGGTTCGCCTTGGTCGTCCCGCAGACCCCGGAACCGATCTTGCCGGTGCGCACGACGAAGCGGGTGGTGGGCAGGGTGCCGTTGGCCGTGATCGTGACCGCCTTGGGCAGGGCGCCAAGGCTCGTGGGCACGTAACACTGACCCTGGCCTTTGGCGTTGCGCAGGCACTCGACGATGTACACCGAGTCACCCGGCTTGAAGCCCGAGCCGCGCACGTGGACGACCTCGCGGTTGTGGAGCCCAACGTGCGGGATCACGACGATGCGCGGTCCCCCCGCGGCGCTCGCGGCGCCCACTCCGAGCCATCCGACTCCCGCCGTCGCCAGCACCACGGCGACCGCCCCTAGCGTTGCGCGGAATGTCCTCATCGACATACGTCCTCCCGGTCCAGTCGGCCGATCGGCGGAGGCGTCGAAACACGAGTCGGCGCCGGAGTCGGCCGAACGTCACGTTCATCGTAGCGAGGGTCGCGGGGGCCTAGACGCCGAAGGCCCGATTACTAAGAGAAAGTTCAGTCGGCTTCGACGAGGTTGATGAGTCCTTCGCGCGCGGCGATGGCGACGGCCTCGAGCTTCGAGTGGACCCCGAGCTTGGACAGGATGTTGGCGACGTGGTTGCGCACGGTGTTGATCGAGATGAACAGGTCGTCGCCGATGCCCTCGGTGGAGCGGCCCTTGGCGAGCAGCTGGAGGACCTCGAGCTCCCGGGCGGTCAGGAGCTGGGTCCTCTGCTCGGGTGACTTGCGGATCTGGTCGAGCAGGCCGGTGAACTCGTGCGAGCGGATGACGAGCTCGCCGCGCGCGGCCGCGCGCACGGCGGCGAGGACGTCGCCGATCGGTCGGTCCTTGTTGATGAGCCCGACGCAGCCGGCCTCGATGGCGCGCGCCAGCAGCGCGTGGTCGCCGCTGCCGGTGAGCATGACGATGCGGGTCTCGGGGTGGCGTTCGAGGATGGTCGTCACCGCCTCGATGCCCGTGCCGTCGGGGAGGCGGTAGTCCATCAAGATGACGTCGGGCACCTCCGCGTCCACCAGGGCGTAGGCCTCGCGGACCGTTTGGGCGACGCCGATGAGCCTCAGGTCCGGTTCTTGGGTGATGGTGAGGGCCAGCATCTCGGCCACCATCACGTGGTCGTCAACCACTGCGACTGTGGTCACTCCCGAAGTATCCCCCACTGGCAGCGACACTAGCCAAGGGAAAGACTTAGGATAAAAGTTTTCTCGTCGTTCCGGGGTAGGTTCGGACCTTTACTCCGACGCCCCCTCGGGTCCCGCGTGACACGACGTCGGATCGTGCTCGCCCAGCACGGCGCCGCACTCTGGGCAGACGAGGTGGGCGTAGCAGGCGGCCTCGCCGCCCTCGTCACCTTCGTCGGACCCGAGTCCGACGTCGCTCATCGGAAGGTCTCCTGGAGCCGCGCGAGCTCCTCGGCCCCGGGGCAGAGGAGCTCGTAGGGGACGCCCGTGAGCGCGGTCGGGGGGGTGCGGTTGAGCTCGTGGAGGTCGGCCCGTGACTCGTCGAGGTAGAGCAGCCCCGTCGCGATCTCCCCGCGGGCCTGGCGGTCACGGACGTAGGCCTCCACCGAGAGCCGGTCGGTCGGGTCGTAGCCGGCCGGCACCGCGCGAAAGCGCATCACGCTGCCGTCGTGCATGACGACCTCGCGGGCCGCGTCACTGCCCACGGCCGCCGTGATGGGTGCCTGGACCGGCACGAAGTCGGCCTGCACCTCCTTCACCTCGTGCTCGCGGACGAAGCGGTAACTCTTGGTGGAGCTCTCGTGGTCGTTGAAGGTCACGCACGGCGAGATCACGTCGATGACCGCGAACCCGCGGTGGGCGACCGCCGCCTTGAGCAGCGGTACCAACTGGTCCTTGTCGCCCGAGAACGACCGCGCGAGGAACGTCGCGCCCACGCTGAGTCCGACCATGATCGGGTCGATCGGCGCGAGGAGGTTGGGGTCGCCCTTCTTGGGCGCCGACCCGACGTCGGCCGACGCCGACAGCTGGCCCTTGGTCAGCCCGTACACGCCGTTGTTCTCGATCACGTACACCATGTTCACGTTGCGGCGCATCGCGTGCAGGAGGTGGCCCAGCCCGATCGACAGGGAGTCACCGTCACCCGAGATCCCGATGTAGGTGAGCTCGCGGTTGGCGGCGCTCGCCCCCGTCGCGATGGCCGCCATGCGGCCGTGGGCGGAGTTGAACCCGTGGGCGCCGCGCACGAAGTACGTCGGGGTCTTCGAGGAGCACCCGATCCCGCTGAGCTTGGCGATCTGGCGCGGGGGCAGCGAGAGCTCCCAGAACGCGTAGGTGATGGCGGCGGTCACCGAGTCGTGGCCGCAACCCGCGCACAGGGTCGACATCGCGCCCTCGTAGTCGCGCACGGTCAGCCCGATGTCGTTGCGCGGCAGCGGGTTGAGCGGGATCAGGGGCTTGGTGATCGAGGGCATCAGTCACTCTCCAGGTGGGTGAGGACCCCGTCGACGACGTGGCGGGCCGACAAGGGGAAGCCGCCGTAGACGAGGAGGGGGATCATCGAGGCCGGGGGAGCTCCGGTCTCGGTCGAGATGAGCGTGCGCAGTTGGGCGTCGCGGTTCATCTCGACGACAAAGCACGTCGCGTGGGACTCGACGAAGTCGCGCACCTCGTCGACGAAGGGGAAGCCGCGCACGCGCATAAGGTCGCACTCGACGCCGCGGGTCGCGAGCTCGCTGACCGCTTCGCGCACGGCGAGGTCGCAGCTGCCCACCGTCACGATGCCGACGGTGGCGCCGGGACGGCGCTCGACGATCGGCGACGGCACGTGGGGCGCGGCCGCGGCGTGCTTGCGCTTGAGTCGGTCGACCACCTCTTGGTACTCGGCGGGCGACTCGGTGTAGCGCCCGAATTTGTCGTGACCCGAACCCCGGATGAAGTAGGCCCCCTTCTCGTCCGAGCCCGGCAGGGTCCGGGGCGCGACGAATTCGTCGTCCTCGCCCGTGTAGCGGTAGAACTCGCGCATCGTGGCGAGGTCGGCGTCGGAGAGGACCCGACCACGGTCGGGGCGGTAGGCGTCGTCCCAGGTCAGGCGGGGCACGACCCAGTCGTTCATCCCGATGTCGAGGTCACTCAGCACGAACACCGGTGTCTGGAAACGCTCGGCGAGGTCGAAGGCCTGCGCAGTGAACTCGAAGCACTCGCGGGGGTCGGCGGGGAGCAGGAGGATGTGGCGGGTGTCCCCGTGGGAGGCGTAGGCGCACAGGAGCAGGTCACCCTGCTGGGTGCGCGTGGGCATCCCGGTCGACGGGCCCACCCGCTGGACGTCGACGATGACGGCCGGGATCTCGGTGTAGTAGCCCAGTCCGATGAGCTCGTTCATGAGTGATATCCCCGGCCCCGAAGTCGAGGTGAAGGCCCGCGCCCCGCTCCAGCCCGCCCCCAGGACGATGCCGATCGAGGCGATCTCGTCCTCGGCCTGGATGATGAGGTAGTCGTGACGGACCTCGGTCTCGCCGTCGGGCCCCGCACCGGGCACCTCGCGCTGGCGGTAGCGGGCGCACAGCCGCGTGAAGTTGTCCATGACCCCCGTGGCCGGGGTGATCGGGTACCAGCCGGCGACGGTCGCCCCGGCGTAGAGGGCGCCCAGCGCGGCCGCGGTGTTGCCGTCGATGAGGATGGACTCGCCGGTCTCGTCACGGGCCCCGACCCGGAACGGCAGGGGGCAGTCGAAGTGTGCGACGGCGTAGTCGTAGCCCAGCCGCAGCGCCCGTTGGTTCGACTCGCGCAGCGCCGCGTTGCGCGCGAACGTCTCATCCAAGAGAGCGGCGACCACGTCGAGGTCGATGTCGAGCAGCGCCACCACGGCTCCGGCGTAGGCGATGTTCTTCATGAGGATGCGCTCGCGGGGCTTGGTGAAGTGCTCGAGGCACAAGGCGGCGAGCGGGACGCCGAGGAAGGTCACGTCGTCGCGGGCGAGCTCGGGTCCGAGGGGCCAGGTCGAGTCGTAGAGGACGTAGCCGCCCGCGCGGGCCTCCGCGACGTCCTCGGCGTAGGTCTGGGCGTTCATCGCGATGACGAGGTCGTAGTCGAGTGAGCGCGCCGTCCACCCGTCCCCGTTGACGCGTACCTCGTACCACGTGGGCAGCCCCTGGATGTTGGAGGGGAAGAGGTTCTTGCCCGACACCGGCACGCCCATGCGGAAGATGGCCTGGACGAGGAGGCTGTTGGCGCTGGCCGATCCGGTGCCGTTGACGTTCGCGAGCTTGAGGGCGAAGTCGTTGACGCCGCTGGCTCGGGTCAGTTCGATGGTCATGGGGCCTCCGCGAGGGGTCGGGTGCCGACGGGGATGAAGTTGGTGGAGCCGGCGTAGGGGATCGCGAGGTCGAACAGGGCCATGTCCCAGGCGGCCGTCGGGCACCGCTCGGCGCACAGTCCGCAGTGGACGCAGACGTTCTCGTCCTTGACCATCACCCGACCGGTCTGGGGCAGGGCCGCCGAGACGTAGAGTTCCTGGTCCGGGTTGAGGGCGGGCGCGCGCAGCCGTGCCCGGAGCTCGGCCTCGGTGCCGTCGGGGGCGATGGTGAGGCACTGCACGGGACAGATGTCGAGGCAGGCGTCGCACTCGATGCACAGGCTGGCGGTGAAGGCGGTCTGGACGTCGCAGTTGAGGCAGCGCTGCACCTCGCGCGCCGTCTGCTCGGCGCTGAAGCCGAGCTCCACCTCGAGGTCCAGCGCCCGGAAGCGCGTGGTCAACTCGAGGTGCTCCATCTTCTGACGGGAGGACGGGTTGAAGTCGTTGTGGTAGCTCCACTGGGAGAGGCCCATCTTCTGGCTCACCAGGGTCGAGTCCGGCGCCGGCCGGTCCGCGAGGGGGAGGTCCCGCAAGAACAGGTCGATCGAGATCGCGGCCTGGTGCCCGTGGGCGACGGCCCAGATGATGTTCTTGGGCCCCCACGCGGCGTCGCCCCCGAAGAAGACGCCGGGCAGAGTGGACGCGAAGGTCGTCGTGTCCACGACGGGCATGCCCCACTCGTCGAACTCGAGGTCCAGGTCGCGCTCGATCCACGGGAACGCGTTCTCCTGGCCGATCGCCAGGATGACGTCGTCGCAGGGCACCGTGACCGTCTCGCGCACCCGGCTGTGACGCGCCCCCTCGTCCCACTCGAGGACCTCGAACTCCATGGCCGTGAGCCGGCCCCCCTCCACGACGAAGCGGGTCGGGGCGTGGTTCACGACGATCTCGACTCCCTCCTCCTCGGCGTCCTCGAGCTCCCAAGGGGAGGCCTTGAAGTAGTCGCGGGGGCGGCGGGCCATGACCTTGATGTCCCGCCCGCCGAGCCGGCGCGCCGTGCGACAGCAGTCCATCGCGGTGTTGCCGACCCCGATGATGAGTACCCGCTCGCCGATGGTGTCGACGTGGCCGAAGGCCACCGACTCGAGCCACTCGATGCCGACGTGGACCCGGTCGGGGGCGTCGTGGCGTCCGGGCAGCTCGAGTTCCTTGCCCCGGGGCGCGCCGACGCCGACGAACACGGCGTCGTAGCCGGCCTCGCGCAGGGCGCGCAGGCTGGACACCGGCGAGTTGAAGCGCACGTCGACGCCCCGTTCGAGGATGACGCCGGTTTCGTCGTCGAGGACCTCCTCGGGGAGACGGAACGAGGGGATGTTCGTACGCATGAGGCCGCCGGCCCGGTCGTAGCGCTCGAAGAGGGTCAGCTCGTAGCCGAGTGGCGCGAGGTCGTTGGCCACGGTCAGCGAGGCGGGACCCGCTCCGATCAGGGCCACGCGCCGACCGTTGGTCGACGACGGCAGTGGCGTCAGCGAGGCGCGCACGTCGTCGGCCAGGTCGGCCGCCACGCGCTTGAGCCGACAGATCGCGACGGGCTCGCCGTCGACCCGCGAACGTCGACAGGCCGGCTCGCACGGGCGGTCGCACGTGCGCCCGAGGATGCCCGGGAAGACGTTCGACTCCCGGTTGAGCAGATAGGCCTCGGTATCGCGACCCTGGGCGATCAGGCGGATGTAGCCCGGCACGTTGGTGTGGGCGGGACAGGCCCACTGGCAGTCGACGACGCGGTGGTAGTAGTCGGGACTGGTCGTGTCCGTCGGTTCCACTACGTCTCCCCTCATCGAGGGGCCGCCGTCCCCGCCGGGGGGCAGCGGTCCGTTAGCCGTAGCGTACTGCGCCCACCGAACCCCTCCGTCGTGGCCGGGGCGCCTCGGGCGCGCTCGCTAGGTTGGGTGTCGCTCGAGAGGGGGGGCGCGTGGACGACGCAGCGGGTGACTTCGTGCTCCCGGCGGCGCCCCTCGCGGTCGAGGTTCGAGGGCTCACCAAGTCCTACGGGGACGCGATGGTCCTGCGTGGGGTGGACCTCGCGATCGCCCCGGGGGAGATATTCGCGCTGCTCGGTCCCAACGGGGCGGGCAAGACGACGACGGTCGAGATCCTCGAGGGCTTCCGTCGTCGCGACGGGGGGCTCGTGCGGGTGCTGGGCGAGGACCCGGCCGACGAGTCGCTGGCTCTGCGCTCGCGCATCGGCATCGTCCTGCAGGCCAACGGGGTCGACCCCTACCTGAGCGTCGCCGAGACCGTCGCGATGTTCGCGAGCATCTATCCGCACCCGCGGCCGGTGGACGAGGTGATCGCCCTGGTCGGACTGGAGGCCCAACGCGACGCCCGCGTCGTGCGGCTCTCGGGCGGCCAGCAGCGCCGCCTGGACGTGGCCGTGGCCCTCGTGGGCGACCCCGAGCTGCTGTTCCTCGACGAGCCGACCACGGGCTTCGACCCGTCCGCGAGACGCGAGGCGTGGGAGGTCGTCAAGAACCTCGCGGTGCTGGGCAAGACGGTGCTCTTGACGACCCACTACATGGACGAGGCGCAGTACCTGGCCGATACCGTCGCGGTCATCGCCCAGGGCCGGATCGTGGCGCGCGGCACGCCCGAGACGATCGGGGACCGCTCGCGGCGCCACGTGCGGGTGCACTTTCGCGTGGCCGACGGGTCGACCCCGCCCGAGCGGCTCGCGGCCACCGTCGAGAACGGGGCGTTCGCGTTCGCCACCGAGGACGCCACCGCCGCCCTGCACGCGCTCACGACGTGGGCCCTTGAGGGCGGCCACCATATCGAGGGCCTCGAGGTGACCCGTCCGACCCTGGAGGACGTCTACCTCGAGCTCACCGGCGCGGTCGCCCCCGGGACCCCCGACCCGGTGGCGGTCCCGGTGGCGCGACCCGCGCCCGCGGACCGTCGACGTCGCGAGCGCGCCGGGGTGGCCCGGCTCGCCCGGGTGACGCTCACCCAGGTCCGCTACGTCAACAAGGCCTTCTGGCGCAACCCGTCGCGAGCCTTCTTCACTTTCGCCTTCCCGCTGATGTTCCTCGTGATCTTCACGTCGCTGGTGGGCAACTTCAACGTCGCGGTGGGCGGGCGCGTGGTGCGCTCGGCCACCTACTACGTCGCCTCGATGGGGGCCTACGCCGTGATCAACGCCTGCTGGAACAGCCTGGCGACCTCCCTCGCGTTCCAGCGCGAGGAGGGCCTCTTGAAGCGGGTGCGCGGGACGCCGATGCCGAGTTCGGCCTTCTTGGTGAGCCGGGTCCTGCACGCGGTCGCCGTGGGGGTCGGGCTGGTGGTGCTGACCGCCGCCTTCGGCCGAGCCTTCTACGGGGTGTCACTGCCCACGGGGCTCACCCTGGCGCGCTTCGCGCTGGCTCTGGTGGTGGGGGCCGCCACGTTCTGCGCGTTGGGTCTGGCCACGGTGTCGTTCCTACCTAACACCGACAGCGCGATCGTCACGACCAACGCGATCGTCCTGCCCCTGCTGTTCTTGTCGGGCGTCTTCATCCCGATCACCGCCACGTCGCCCTCGTGGATCCAGTGGGTGGCGCGCGTCTTCCCCGTGCGTCACTGCGTCAACGCGATGCAGGCGGCCTTCCTCGGCGTGCCCTTCAGCTGGGGCGACGTGGGGGTGGTCGCCCTGTGGGGGGTGGCGGCGCTCGTGATCGCCCTGCGTTTCTTCACCTGGGAGCCGCGGAGGGCCTGACCGACGGGTCCGCCCCGCCCGCGGTCCGGGCCCGGCGGCCCTGGGGTGGGGACGGGGGGCCGAGTGGCTAGCGTGGTCCCGGTGAGCATCGGACCCGCCCCGCAGGGCGCCTCGAGCTCGGAGGTCCACCCGCCCCCGTTGACGCTGGCCATCGACGTGGGGGGCACGGGTCTCAAGGCGAGCGTCCTCGACGGGCGCGGGGAGATGACCGTGGATCGAGTCCGCGTGGCGACTACCTACCCCATGCCCCCGGACCGGCTGGTGGAGGCGCTGACGGCCCTCGCGCACCAGCTGCCCGCCGCGGACCGCGTCGCGGTCGGCTTCCCGGGCATGGTGCGCCGGGGCCGCGTGCTGAGCGCGCCGCACTTCGTCACCACCAAGGGCCCCGGCTCCCGAGTCGACCCGGCGCTCGTGGCGTCGTGGGAGGACTTCGACCTGGCGACGGCCCTCGGGGGCGCCCTCGGGGCTCCGTGTCGGGTGGCCAACGACGCCGACGTCCAGGGCGCGGCGGTGATCGAGGGTCGTGGGCTCGAGGTGGCCGTCACCCTCGGCACCGGCGTGGGCACCGCGTTCTTCATGGACGGGCGACTGCTCCCGCACATGGAGTTCGCCCAGGTCGACTTCCGCAAGGGCGACACGTTCAACGAGCAGATCGGCGACGCGGCTCGCAAGCGGGTCGGCCTCGCGAAGTGGAATCGACGGGTGCGCGAGGCGATCGACTACTTCGACGTGCTGACCTCGTTCGACCACCTGTACCTCGGCGGGGGCAACGCGCGCCACGTGACGCGCGACGAGCTCGGCGAGATCCTCTCGCGCGTGTCGATCGTGGCGAACTCTGAGGGGATCCGTGGCGGTGTCCGCCTCTGGGACGACCGTCACGTCGGGGTGCGCGGCGACGCGCGCGGGGCGGCCGACGGACCCTAGAAGTCGGGCTCGAACTGCGGTCGTAGGGCGAGCCCCGAGCGTCCGCGGTCCGGGCGCACGCAGAGCACCTGATGGACCTCGAGGTGGTGACGCTCGAAGCCGACGGCGGAGCCGGCCATGTAGAGGCGCCACACCCGGGCCCGCTGCGGGCCGACCTCGGCGACCGCGTCGTCCCAACGCTGCTCGAGGTTCGCTACCCACCGGCGCAGCGTGAGGCCGTAGTGCTCGCGAATGCTCTCGAGGTGGCGCACCTCGAAACCGTGGGCCTGGAACATCGAGACCAGGGTGCCGACCTCGTGGAGCTCTCCGTCGGGGAAGACGTAGCGGTCGATGAAGGCGCTCGCCGTGCGCGACGGCCCCCGCAGGCCGAGGGCCACCTGGACCTGGCGGCTGACCTCGTCGAGGCGGGACGGGCGGGGGTCCTCCTCGAACGAGACGGGCCGACCGATGGCGTGGTTGAGGAACCGCCCGCCGGGGCGCAGGAGGTCGAAGGCCGCCTGGGTGTAGCGGCCGAGGGCCCGGCGCCCCACGTGCTCACTCATCCCGATCGAGCTGAGCGCGTCGTAGGGCCCGTCGTCGACGTCGCGGTAGTCCTGGACGCGGAACTCCACGAGGTGGTCCACCCCGGCTCGGCGGGCCCGCTCGGTGGCGTAGTGGGCCTGGGGCTCCGAGAGGGTCACGCCCACGCAGCGCGCCCCGTAGGCGGCGGCCGCGTGGATGGCCATCGTGCCCCAGCCACAGCCCACGTCGAGGAGGCGGTCGCCCGCGGTGAGTCCGAGCTTGCGCGCCACGAGGTCCACCTTGCGGGTCTGGGCCTGCTCGAGGGTGTCCCCGGGTGAGCGCCACAGCGCGCACGAGTAGGTCATCGAGGGTCCGAGCACCATCTCGTAGAAGTCGTTGGAGACGTCGTAGTGGTGGGTGACGGCCTGGCGGTCGCGCGCGCGGCTGTGCATCAGCCCACGGGGTCGGGCCTCGATCGGGGGCGGTGGAGGGGGGACGAGGCCGTCGCGGCCGACGAGCTCCACCAGGGCCCGCACGACGGCGGGGCTGGCGAGGCGGCGCGGGTCGGGGGCGCGCAGGTAGAAGAGCGGGTCGAGGTCGCCCTCGACCTCGATGTCGCCCGCCACGTAGGCCCGTGCGAGGCCGAGTTCGCCGGGACGGGCGAGGACCCGGCGCAGGGCGTCGCGGGATCGGATGCGCAGGGTGACGGCGTTGGCGCTCGACGGGACGGTCGGTTCGACGACGCTGCCGTCGTAGGCCTCGACGCGCAGCGGGACCCGGTCGTCGAGGACGGTGGTGACGAGGGTGGCGACGTCCATGGCTGCTCCCGGGCACCGTTCTAGCAGCGCCGCGGCGGCGGTTCACCGGGGCAATACACTGCGCCCAGATCGGACGACGTGCGCCGCCCGGGGAAGGAGCGGTCATGGGCATCGCCCTCGCGGTGATCGCGGCCATCGTGGTCCTGCTCGTCATACTCGTCATCGTCAAGTCGGTGAGGATCGTCCAGCAGGGCTTCCTCGGCGTCGTGACCCGCCTGGGCGAGTTCAAGGAGATCCGTCAGCCGGGGCTCACCTTCATCATCCCGATCATCGAGTCGCTGCGCGCCGTGGACGTGCGCGAGATGCCGCGCACCGGCGATCGACAGCAGGTGATCACCCGCGACAACGTGGCCGTGATCGTGAACGCCACGATCTTCTCCCAGGTCGTCGACGTGCGCCTGGCGCTGTTCACGAACTCGAACTACGTGGTGAGCGTCGACAACCTGGCCCGGACCTCGCTGCGCGCGGTCTTCGGCTCGATCACCCTCGACGAGGCGTTCAGCCAGCGCGAGCGGATCGGATCGCTCCTGCAGACCCAGATGGAAGAGGCCACCGACAAGTGGGGCGTGCGGATCAACCGGGTCGAGGTCATGGAGATCACCCCGCCGGACCAGATCCTCCAGGCGATGGCGCTCCAGAAGCAGGCCGACCAGGAGAAGCGCGCGAAGATCCTCGAGTCCGAGGGGGCCCAGCAGTCGGCGATCAACCTGGCCGACGGTCAGCGCCAGGCCGCGATCAAAGAGGCCGAGGGCGCACAGCAGTCGGCGATCCTGCGCGCCGAGGGTCAGCGTCAGGCCCAGATCCTCGAGGCCCAGGGACGGGCCGAGGCCATTGAGCTCGTCTACGCGGCGATCAAGCGCCAGACGCCCGACCCCACCCTGGTCGCGATCTTGCAGCTCGACACCCTCGCGCGCTTCGCCGAGAGTCCCAACGCCAAGCTCGTGGTGCCGGCCGAGAGCGCCGCGCTGCTCGGCGCGGCCCAGGCGATCAAGAGCGTCCTCGACGCGGTGCCGGTCGCCGGCGCTAGCTGAGCCGCTCGACCCAGAGCGTCGTGCCGTGGGCCCGGCGCACCACGACCCTCGTCCCGTCCGGGATCGTCTCGCCCGACTCGGTCACCGCTCGCCACGACTCCCCCTTGATGGTGACCCGGCCGGGGTGGCCCTCGTCGCCGACGACCTGCTCCACGAAGCCCGTCTGGTCGGTCATCGGGCCGCGGGCCGGGAGCGAGAGGTCGGGGTGTCGCCGGTGGCGCACGTAGCGCAGGGCGAAGGGCCGTAGGGCGGCGAGGAGCACCCCCGAAGCCACGAGCCAGACGACCACCTGGATGAGGAACGGGACCCCGAGCAGGGCCAGGGCGAAGGCGACGATCGCGCTGGCGCCCACGAAGGCCGCGACCAGCGCGTTGGTGTGCAGTTCGGCCCACGCGCAGGCCACGATGATCACGGCCCAGAAGACCATCGCCATAGCCGGGAGTATACGGGTGCGCTCCGGCGCCGACCCGGCGCGCGGGGTCGGCGCGGGTTACGGTGGGACCGTGACCGTCGATGCAACGCCGCATCGAGGGCTGCTCGCGCCGACCACGCTCGGAGTCGACGACGCGGCCCCCGAGAACGATCCCCGTCGTCTCGCGGTGCGCCGCTTCCTCGCCGCGCACCCCTCCCCCGGCGGCGCCGAGCTGGCCGAGGCCGGGCTCGTCGCGCCCCACTGGCCGCCGCCCTGGGGGCTGGGTGCCGACCCCGAACACCAGCTGGTGATCGACGACGAGTTGCGCCGCGCCGGCGTGGCGCGACCGGTGAATCCGATCGGGATCGGCTGGGCGGGCCCCACGATCCTCGCCGCGGGCACCGAGGCGCAGCGGGCCCGGTGGCTGCCGGGGATCCTCTCGGGCGAGGAGTTCTGGTGCCAGCTCTTCAGCGAGCCCGACGCCGGCAGCGACCTGGTGTCGCTCGCCACCCGCGCTCGGCGCGAGGGCGACCACTGGGTCGTCTCGGGCCAGAAGACCTGGACGAGCTACGCCCACCTGGCGAAGTGGGGGATCCTGCTCGCGCGCACCGGCCAGCCCGGTCCGCGGGGCATCACCTACTTCGTCTGCCCGATGGACGCCCCGGGGGTCAGCGTGCGACCCCTGGTCGACATGACCGGCGACCACGCGTTCAACGAGGTCTTCCTCGACGAGGTGGTGCTCGCCGACGACCTTCGCCTGGGCGAGGTCGACGACGGTTGGCGACTCGCCAAGGTCACCCTGGCGAACGAGCGCGTCGCCCTCTCGGGCGAGGGCGTCCTGTGGGGGCGGGGCCCCACGGCGCGCGACCTGGTCGAGCTCGTCACCCGCGAGGGGCTCGCGCTCGGGGCGGGCGAGCGCGACGCGCTCGTGCGCGCGGTGATCCACGGCGAGGTGCTGCGGCTCCTGCGTGGTCGGATCACGCACGCCGCCCTCTCGGGTGCCTCGAGCGGCGCGACGGCCAGTGTGCGCAAGGCGTTGGCCGACGACCACGGCCAGGAGGTCATGGGACTCGCCGTACGCCTCGCCCACGCGGCCGGGATGCTCGCCGACCGGGGCCCCGGCGGCGTCGGGGGCGAGGAGGGCGTCTCGTGGGCGTGGGGCTTCCTCTACGCCCAGGCCCTGACCATCGGCGGGGGAACCTCGGTCGTCCAGCGCAACATCATCGCCGAGCGCGTGCTCGGCCTGCCCCGCGAACCGGCCTAGGCCCGCGGGCGCGCGCCGACGGCGGGCCGGGGCCCGGCGTGGGTGTTGCCGTAGCGGTGGGCGGTGATCGACACGCTCTGCTCGTCCAGCCAGCGCGCGAGCTCGACCGCTCCGTCCTGGGCCAGCGGCCGGGGGTCGAGCGACGCCCCGCGCTCGAGGAGCTGGAGGGCCGGGGCGGGTTCGGCGCTCAGCCAGCGGACGCGGTCGGGCTGGCTCACGCGCTCCACGAGCTCGGCGGGGGTCTCGAGGGTCACGTCGAGCAGCCCGCGCACCACGTCGGCCGCGCTGAACTCGACGGCGACCCCGCCGAGGCGCGCCAGCTCGCGGGCGTAGCGGATCTGGGCCGACGTCGTCGCCTCGTCCACGCGCACGACGACGGGTCGTGACGGGACCACGTAGCGCACGAGGTTGACCTCGCTGGCGAGCTCGGCCCGGTCGAGGGCCCGCGATCCGGTCTCGTCCCACCACCGACGCGCCTCGCCGAGCGCCGCGTCCACGTCGTGGACGGGACGCCAGCGCCGCAGCGCTTCAACGTAGTGGTCGCCGCCCGCCTTGGCGGTGGGGCCGACCCGCGAGCGCTTCCACCCCCCGAAGGGCTGGCGGGCGACGACGGCCCCGGTCGTCGTGCGGTTCACGTAGAGGTTGCCGGCCTGGACCCGGCCGACCCAGGTCTCGATCTCGGCGACGTCGAGGGTGTGCAGGCCCGCGGTCAGCCCGTAGGGGGTGGCGTTCTGCCACTCGATCGCCTCGGCCAGGTCGTCGGCCACCATCACCCCGAGGACCGGACCGAACCACTCGTTGAGGTGCCCCCACGAGCCCGGACGCACCCCGAGCTTGACCCCGGGTCGCCAGAGGTAGCCGGACTCGTCGAGACGTACCGGCTCCACCAGCCAGCTCTCGCCCTCCTCCAGGGTCGTGAGGGCACGGGTGAGGGAGGCTTCGGGCGGACGGATGAGGGGACCGACCTGGGTGGCGAAGGCCACCGCCGAGCCGACGGCGAGGCTGGTCACGGCGTCGGCCAGCTGGGCGAGGAAGCGCGGGTCCTCGGCCAGGGCCCGCTCGACGATGGCCAGGCTCGCGGCCGAGCACTTCTGGCCGCCGTTGCCGAAGGCGGCCTGGACGAGGTCGCGCACGGCCAGGTCGACGTCGGCGCTGGCCGTCACCACCAGCGCGTTCTTGCCGCTCGTCTCGCCCAGCAGGTGGAGCGTCGGCTTCCACCCGGTGAAGAGGCGGGCCGTGTCGAACGAGCCGGTGAGCACGACGGCGCTCACCCCGACGTGGGTCACGAGGTGGCGACCCACGTCGTCGTCGCGCGTGGGGACCATCTGGACGACGTCGCGGGGGACCCCGGCCGCCCACAGCTGGCGCACGAGGGTCTCGGCGACGGCCACGGTCTCGGGCGCCGGCTTCACGACGACGGCGTTGCCGGCCGCCAGCGCCGCGAGGATCCCCCCGGAGGGGATCGAGTAGGGGAAGTTCCACGGCGGCACGACGAGCACCACCCCCAGCGGCTCGGACGTCGCGCCCTCGACCGCGTGCGCCGCGTAGTGGCGCGCGAAGTCGACGGCCTCGCTCACCTCGGGGTCCGACTCCGCGACGGTCTTGCCCGCGTCGCGGGCCATGACCGCGATCGTCTCGGCGCGCCGCTCGGCCATGACCGCGGCGACGCGCTCGAGGAGGGCGCGCCGCTCGGCCAGGGGCGTCACGTGCCAGCGGGCGAAGCCCGAGCTCGCGAACTCGAGGGCCCGGTCGACCTCGGCCCGGGTAGCCACCCGGTATCGGTACCACGGCCGCCCCCCGTTGTTGGGGTCGCGCCCGACCTCGTAGTCGGGCCCGTCGGCGAGGTCGAGGTGGTCGAGCGTGTCGATCACGAGGCCGTCGACCCCCCGCAGGGCCGCGAACGCCGCGTCCAGCGCGCCCACGAGCGCGGGGTCGGTGGGGTCGCCGTCGGGCTCGTTGGCGAAGCCCCGGCCCTCGTGGGTCCGGGCCCGCCGGCGTCGCGCGGTCGAGACCGACGCGCGAGCCCCGAGCGCCTCGAGGAAGCGACGGCGCTGCTCGTCGAGGACGACGGGGTCCTCGGCGATCGAGAGCGCGGCGCGCAGGTAGTTCTCGGGTGCGGTGTTCTCGTCCAGGCGGCGCACGAGGTACGCGACGGCGGCCGGGAAGTCGTCGCGCCGGGTCACCGGTGCGTACAAGAGCACCGGTTGGCCGCCGGCGACGAGGGCCTCGGCTTCGGCGTCGGCCATGCCCTCGAGCATCTCCACGTCGAGCTGGTCGCGCACGCCGCGCTCGGCCGCGAGCTCCAGCGCCCAGGCCACGTGGAAGAGGTTGTGGCTGGCGACCCCGACGCGCAGGTGGTCGCGGACCTCGGGCCGCAGGACGTCGTCGAGGAGGCGCAGGTAGCTCGCGTCGGTCTCGGCCTTGGAGCCGTAGGGCGCGCCGACCCAGCCGTGGAGCTCGGCCTCGACGGTCTCCATGGCGAGGTTCGCCCCCTTCACCAGGCGCACCTTGATCGGTGCACCCCCGACCGCGCGTCGGGCTCTCGACCACGTGACGAGTTCGGCGAGCGCCCCGTGGGAGTCGGGCAGGTAGGCCTGGAGCACGATCCCCGCCGAGAGGGGGAGGAACTCGTCCTCGCTGAGGACGCTCATGAACGCGTCGAGGGTGAGGCGCAGGTCGCGGTACTCCTCCATGTCGAGGTTGACGAAGACGCCGTCGGCGCGCGCGGCGCGGTAGAGGCGCCGGAGGCGTCCCGCGACGCGCTCGAGCGAGCCGGCGTGGTCGAGGGTGACGAGCTGGCTCGCCACCGAGGAGAGCTTCACCGAGACGTAGTCGACGTCGTCGCGCGCGATCATCGCGAGGACCCGCTCGAGGCGCTCTTCGGCCTCGCGCTCGCCCAGGACGGCCTCGCCCAGCACGTTCACGTTGAGCCTGAGCCCGCGGGCCCGGTGGTCGGCGAAGCGCCCGCCCAGGCCGATGGGGTCGTCGTCGAGGATCAACGAGGCGGTGAGGGTCCTCACGCGCCGCTCGACCTGGCCGACGACGAGACCGGGCGCGACGCGCGAGGTGGCGGCGGCGAGCCGCAGTCCGGCCCGGTCGAGGGGGGAGAACCCCCGTCGGGTGACGCCGGCGGCGGCGCGGCGCAGGGCGCGCGCCGCGCGCTCGGGCTCGCGAAAGCGCATCACCTCGTCGGTGAGCCCGAGGACGACGCCGACGGCGGCGGGGTCGGCGAGGAGCCGACGCAGCCGCGCGCGCGTGGCCCCGGCGGCACGCTCGTCGCGCGCGCTCGCCCCGATCAGGGCGACGGCGCGCTCGAGCGCTCGCCGGGCGACCGGGTCGACGGGGGGATCGGAGAGGCTCACGGCCCCGCCACCATAGGTCGGCCCGCTAGGGCTCCGGGGCCGAGGGCGTCGGCCCACCCCAGAGCTCGCGCACCAGCACGTGGACGGTGGCGGCGAGTGGGACCGCCAGCAGCACCGCGACGAAGCCGCCGAAGGCCCCGCCGACCCACGACCCGATCTCGGCGGCGATGAGGACGGCGAGGAAGATCCACAGGGGGTTGATCCGTACCGTGCGGCTCATGACCACCGGGTTGAGGAGGTGGTTCTCGACGTTGGTGTAGACGACGAAGACGACGAGGGTGATGATCCCCGCGGCCAGTGAGTGGACGAACGCGAAAAGGATCGTCGGGATGCCGGCGAGGGCCCCGCCGATCTGGGGGATGAAGTCCACCAGGGCCACCCACAGACCCCAGAGGAACGCGAAGGGCACCGACACGCTGACCAGGGTGGTGAAGATGACGGCGCCGGCGATGACCGAGGTGACCAGGTTGCCCAGCATGTACCCGGCCGTCGCCCGGGCGACGCGGCTGGCCACGCGCACCACCCGCTCGGCGTGTTCGCCGGCGAGGTTGTCCAGGATGAAGCGTCGCATCTTGGGCCCCTCGAGGAGCAACAAGACGACGAAGGCGAACATGGTGACGAGCGCGAGGAGGATCGTCACCGCGCCACGCCCGAGCGCCAGCGCGGGCTTGGAGAGGTCCTGGGCGAAGGTGACGAGCTTGGAGGAGTTGCGGCTGAGCCAGCTCCGGACGTGGTAGTGCGCCAGCAGGTGGCCGATCCAGCCCTGGCCCCGCTCGGCCTTGGAGACGTACGCCGGCAGCGCGTTCGCCAGGTGCGTCGTCGAGTTCACGAGCGGGTAGCCGAAGGCGACGGCGAGGCCGATGAAGACGAGGACCGCGACCACGGTGACGATGGCCACGGCCGTACCTCGCCGGCGCAGGCGCGTGTGCTCGAGTCGGGTGACGAAGGGGTTGAGTAGCATCGCCACGAAGCCGCCGACCAGCATCAGGAGCAGCACGTCGCGCAGGCGGTACAGCACGAGCCCGGCGAGGTAGACCCCGGCCACCACGGCGACGGTGGTGAGGATGGTGGCGAGGGGCACCTCGGAGCGCCGCGCTCGCGCGAAGAGCCGCCCCCGGCGCGTCCCGGGCGCTGTTCCCTCTTCGCGGGCGTCGTCCACGGCGTCTCCTGATCCCTCTTCACGCTACCGGCCGGGCCGGCGGCGCACGGGGTTCTAGGATGCGCGCCGTGTTGGTGGACGGCGCGATCGGCTTCGACGCGCGCGACGTCGCCGCTCGCGCCGCCGCGCTCGAGGCCGAGGGCTTCGACGGGCTCTGGAGCGCCGAGACGGGCCACGACCCCCTGCTCACCCTGGCCCTCGCGGCGCCCGCGACGACCCGGGTGGCCCTCGGTACGGCCATCGTGGTCGCCTTCGGCCGCAGCCCGCTCATCACCGCGACGATGGCCAACGACCTCCAGCTGCTCTCGGGCGGCCGCCTGCTGCTCGGCCTGGGGTCGCAGATCAAGCCCCACATCGAGAAGCGCTACTCGATGCCGTGGTCCCACCCCGCGGCCCGGATGCGCGAGTACGTGCTGGCGATGCGGGCCATCTGGGCCTCCTGGCACGAGGGGACGCGACTGTTCTTCCGCGGCGAGTTCTACCGTCACACCCTGATGACCCCCTTCTTCAACCCCGGTCCCAACCCCCACGGCCCGCCCAAGGTCTTCGTGGCCGCGGTCGGCGAGCGGATGACCGAGGTCGCCGGCGAGGTCGCCGACGGTCTCCTGGTCCACCCCTTCACCACCGAGCGCTACCTGCGTGAGGTGACGCTCCCCGCCCTCGAGCGCGGGCTCGCGACCTCGGGGCGGGGCCGCGACGCCGTCCAGGTGGCGCTCTCGGGGATGGTCGTGGCGGAGGACGACGACGCACGGCGTCGTGGCGCGCTCGAGACCCGGCGCCAGATCGCCTTCTACGCCTCGACGCCGGCGTACCGCGGCGTGCTCGACCTCCACGGGTGGGCCGACCTGCAGCCTCGCCTCAACGAGATGAGCCGCGAGGGCCGTTGGGAGGAGATGGGCGAGCTCATCGACGACGAGGTGCTCGACGCCTTCAGTGTCGTGGGTCCCGTCGAGACCCTGGGCCGCGCGGTCCTCGAGCGCTTCTCCGGGGTGGTCGACCGGTTCTCGGTCTACCCGTCGGCGCACCTCGGCGCGGGTGACCTCGACGCGATCCGCGCCCGGATCCAGCGGGGTTAGGCGCGCGGCGCGCCGTTGGCGCGCAGGGCGCCGTAGCGACGACGGTACAAGACGTAGCAGGCCGCCCCGACGGCCGTGGGGAGCCAGTACGAGCCGATCCGGAAGGCGAGGGTGGCGACGACCGCGTTGGCGCTGGGCACGTCGGCGAGGATAAGCAGGCCGCTGAGGCTGGCCTCCACGATGCCGAGTCCGCCGGGGGTGAGGGGCAGCAGGGCCAGCACCGCCGTGGCGGAGTAGGCGAGGAGCACCAGCGCCGGGTGGGGGCGGGTCCCGGCGGCCTCGAGCATGGCGATGAGGCTGAAGAAGTCGAGTCCGATGCGTCCGGCGACCAGGAGCACGGCCTTCCACCAGTTCCGTCCCAGGTCCTCGCGCACGGCGTCACGCTCAGCGAGGAGCCGCTCGCCCATGGGCCGGTCTTGTCGGGTCCGGCGCACGCGCGACGGCAGGTGGTCGGCGACCCACTGCAGGGCGCTCCCCAGGGTCAGCAGCATCCGGTCGGTGCTGAGGGCCGTGACCCCGAAGGCCACGAGCAGGACGAAGCCGACGGCCCCCAGCTCGCCCGCGTGGACGAGGCCCGGACTGACCGTGGTGCCGCCCAGGATTACCGGCAGCGCGAACACCGGCAAGGCGAACAGGGCGCTCACCCCGATGATCGACGAGACGGCCAACCCGCTCGCGGCCTGCACCGTGTCGATGCCACTGCCCGCGAGCATGCGGTACTGGACGCTCGCCCCCACGGCGTCCCCGCCGGGCAGGGTGTTGGTGACGGCGTTGCCGGCCATGCCCGCGGTGACCACCGCGAACCAGCTCGGGGTACGCAGCACCAGGCGCAGCAGCGCCATCGCGCACACGAAGCTGGCGAGCTCGCCGGCGAGCCCGGCGACGAGCCACCCGACCTCGAGGTGCAGCAGGCGCGGCCAGGAGTCGAGCACCTTCACGAGGGCCGGCATCAGCACGTACAGGGCGACGCCGGCCACCACGACGGCGACCACGCGGCCGACCGACGACCGCCTCGCGGGCGGAGGGGTCAGGGAGTCGTGGGCTATCGGCTCAATATAGGTCAGCCCTGATTGGGGGGGCCGTGGTGCGCCCGGGGGCGACGCGGTAGGTTCGCCGTCGTGGGCCTCTACGCGGACCGGGTCCTGCCTCGGGTGATCGACCGCGTCTGCGCGTCGGGGATCTTCACGCCGTGGCGCGAGCGCGTCTGCGCCGGGCTGGCGGGCGCGGTCGTCGAGATCGGCTTCGGGTCGGGCGCCAACGTCCCCTTCTACCCGGCCGACGTCGAGGTCGTCTACGCCGTGGAGCCCTCGGCGCGAGCGTGGGCGCTCGCGGCGCCTCGCCTCGCGCGCAGCGCGGCGCGCGTGGTGGCGACCGGCGGCGACGCTCAGTCCCTTCCCTTGGCCGACGACGCCTGCGACGCCGCGCTGGCGACCTTCGTGCTGTGCACGGTGCCCGACCCGGCCCGGGCCCTGGCCGAGCTCCGCCGGGTCGTGCGCCCCGGGGGAACCGTCCACTTCCTCGAGCACGGCGCGGCCGAAAAGGCGGGCGTCCTTCTCCTCCAACACCTCCTCGACCCGCTCGAGGTGCGTCTGGCGGGGGGCTGCCACCTGACCCGCCGGCCCCTCGAGCTCGTGCGCGCGGCGGGGCTCGAGGTCGAGTGGCACGAGTCGGGCCGGGCCCGGGGCCCCGCCCCGTGGAGCCAGTTCAGCGTCGGCGTGGCGCGCGTCCCCTAGGGTCGATCGAGCCAGACCGTCCGGGTCTCGGCCCGCGGGACGAAACCGATCTTGCGGTACGCCGCGTTGCTCGGCGCGTAGTCGGCGTCGGCGTAGAGCGTCACCCGCCGGCCGCGGCCGAGCTCGCGCGCCGCGAGCGCGGCCGTGACCGCCGCGCCGTAGCCCCGGCCGCGGGCCGCGGGGACGGTGTAGACGGGCCCGATCCGGGCGACGGGGGTCGCCACGACGTCGACGCCGGCGACGCCGGCGAGCGCGACGGATCCGCCGTCGACCTCCCACAGCAGGACGTCGCCCTCGTCGATGCGTCGGGCGAACCGGGCGCGCGCCACCTCGGGCCCGTCGGTGACCGCGGGGCCGACCTCGTGATGGAAGGCGTTGACCCAGTCGGTGACGAGGTCGAGCTCGCTCGAGCGCGCTCGTCTTGCCGACCCGGGGACCGGCGGCGTCACGGGCGTGGTCACCTCGTAGACGAGGCTCCGCCGGCCGGTCCGGGTGCGGCGCGGTCCGACCGGCGAGTCGGGTCCGAGGTAGGTCGAGCGGAAGGCGTCGTTCGCCTCGGGGGCGCCCTCCACCCAGGGCACGTCGGGATCGCGCGTGGCCACGGCCGCGCCCAGGGCTCGGGCGGCGTCGACCTCCATCGAACCGAGGAGCAGGCCGTAGGGTGCGGTCCGCATGGCGACGCCCACCACAGCGGCGCGCTCGCGCACGAGCCACCACCACGCGGCGTCGTAGTGTCGCCGCCCCGCGGCGACGGTGGACGCCACGCTCGCGATCACGTTGGTGAGGAGGGGTTCGGCCGCGCGGTGCTCGCGCGTGCGCTCGAGGAAGTCCTCGGCGCCCTCGACGAGATCGACGTCCACGGGGTCACGCTAGGGCCGCCGGGGCCGTGGGCGAAGCGCTCTAGCGTGAGGCCGGTGGAGAGCGACCGGGTGGCGGACCGGGGGGCGCCGACCCTGGTGCGGATGGCCGACCCGGTCACGGTGGTGCTCTTCGCGGTCGCCCTCGCGGCGGGCTTCGCGAGCTTCGGCTCGGTGACGGCCCTCGACGACGTGGCCCGCCACTTCGGCCACGTCGTCTCGGGCCACTCCGTCCAGGACGTCGTGGGGCTCTCGGGGTCGGTGCTCGGGCTCGGGCTGTCGAGCCTGCGGGCCGCGTCCCTGCTGGGACTGCCCCTCGCCTCGCTCGCCGACCGGCGTGGTCGCACGCCCGTCCTGCGCCGAACCCTGGTCGTGGGGCTGCTCGTCACCGCGCTCGCGGCGCTCAGCCCGACCTACTGGTTCTTCGTCGCGTGCTTCGCCGTCGCCCGCCCGCTCCTCGGGGCCACGACGACGCTGGTGCAGGTGATCACGGTCGAGCTCTCCCTCCGCGCGCACCGGATGCGCTTGCTCGCGGTGATGACGGCCGGCACGGCGATCGGCTCGGGGCTGTCGGCCCTGGTGCACGGTCTGATCCGCGGGCCGGACTCGTTCCGCTGGCTCTTCGTGCTCGCCCTCGTGCCCCTCGTCGTGGTCGCGCCGTGGACCAGCCGGATCCCCGAGCCGCGGTTCCGGCCGGGCGAGCACCCCATGGCCCACCTGGGCGAGGTCGGCCACGAGGCCGCGGGCGCTCTGGTGAGGGTCGCGATCGTCGCCTTCGTCATCGGCGTCGCCACCGGGCCGGCGGGGGGCTTCACCTTCGTCTACGGCGAGGGGGTCCTGCGCATGCTGGCGCGCTCGGTGTCGCTGCTGGTGGTGGTGAGCGGGGTCGCGGGCTTCGTCGGGCTCGTCGCCGGCGCGCGACTGTCGGCGACGCTCGGCCGGCGCGCGGCGGTGGCCGTCGGGACCCTCGTCACCGCCCTCGCGTCGGCCTACGCCTACAGCGGGGGGCGGACCGCGTTCGTCGCGGGCTACGTGGTCGGCGTCGGCGCCGGCGGTGTCCTCGCCCCGTCGATGGCCGCGCTCGCGACCGAGGTCTTCGCCCACCGCTACCGGGCCACCGCGGCGGGTTGGATCGCCGTCGCCGGGGTCGCCGGGGCGATCGCGGGCTTCGCCCTGTTCGGCTACGTCTCCGACGTCGTGCCGGCGGGCGTCGCGACGGGGCTGAGGGTGCCGGCGCTGGTGACGTTCCTGCCCCTCCTGCCCGCCCTGTGGGTGCTGCGCGGGCTGCCCGAGGGTCGCGACCTCGACCTGGCCTAGGGCTAGCGTGCCGCTGTGAGCCGGTCACCCTTCGCGCCCTCGACGTTCTGGTGGGGGACGGCGACCGCCGCCTACCAGATCGAGGGGGGCAACGAGAACACCGACTGGTGGCGCTTCGAGACGCGCGAGGACACCTTCTGCGTCGAACCGTGTGGGCCGGGGTGTGACTCGTGGAACCGCTGGGAGGAGGACCTCGACCTCGTCGCGGGCATGGGCCTGGACGCCTACCGCTTCTCGGTCGAGTGGTCCCGCGTCGAGCCCGAGCGCGGTCGCGTCGACCACGCGGCCCTCGAGCGCTACCGGCGCATGGTCGAGGGCTGCCGGGACCGGGGGATCGCGCCCGTGGTGACCCTCCACCACTTCACCCTGCCCCTGTGGGTCGCCGACGCCGGGGGGTTCGAGGCGCCGGGCATCGTCGGGTGGCTGGGGGAGTACGCCGCGCTCGTCGCCGGGGCGCTCGGTGACGAGCTGGCCATGGCCTGCACCCTCAACGAGCCGAACATCGTGGCGGCCATGGGGTACCTCGCTGGGCTCTTCCCCCCCGGGGTGAGCGACCGGGGGCGCTTCGTCGCGGTCAACGAGGTGATGCGCCGGTGTCACGAGGCCGTGCGCGACGCGCTGCGCGCCGGTCCGGGCGACTTCCCCGTGGGCCTCACCCTGTCGATGGCCGAGTACGAGGCGCTGGAGGGCGCTGAGGCGACCCTCGAGGCGTACCGCGGCGAGATGGAGGACCGGTACCTCGCCACCCGCGACGGGGACGACTTCCTCGGGGTGCAGTGCTACACCAAGCACCTCGTCGACGCGAACGGCCTCGTCTGGGGCGGCGAGGGCGAGCTCACCGCGATGGGCTACCCCTTCTGGCCCCAGAGCGTCGGCTACACGCTGCGCCGGGCCGCGCGTGCGGGGGTGCCCCTCGTGGTGACCGAGAACGGCATCGGCACCGACGACGACGCCCAGCGGGTGCGCTACCTCGAGGGCGCCCTGGCGAGCCTGGGGGCGGCCCGGGCCGAGGGGCTCGACGTGCGCGGCTACTTCCAGTGGTCGCTGCTCGACAACTTCGAGTGGGTCCTCGGCTACGGCCCGCGCTTCGGACTGGTCGAGGTCGACCGGAGCACCTTCGCGCGCACACCCAAGCCCTCGGCGACGTGGTTCGCCGAACGCGCCGCCGCCTGGCCCCGGGGGCCCGGGGCACCCCTCAGCGCGTGAGCACCGACGCCGGCGCGGGGGCGAGGTGGCTCGGCTCGACTCGGGCGCGGCCCCGCCCGCCGCTGAGCGTGCGCAGCTCGAGGCCGTAGCGGGCGAGCTCGCCCTCGGGCACCTGGGCGCGCACGACGGCGCGCCCCTCGTCGTCCTGGTCGGTGCCCACGACGCGGCCCCGGCGACCCGACAGGTCGGTCATCACCTCGCCGAGCGAGGCCGAGGGGACGGTGACCTCCACGGCCATGATCCGCTCGAGCACCGAGGTGCCGCGCTGGTCGAGCGCGTTGCGCAGGGCCATCGACCCGGCCGTCTCGAAGGCCTGCTCGGAGGAGTCGACGCTGTGGGCTCGGCCGTCGTAGAGCGTGACGCGCAGCCCCACCACCGGGTAGCCCTTCGGACCTCCGTGGGCCATGGCCTTCTCCACGCCGTGGCGCACGGCGTCGATGTACTGGCGCGGGACCGCGCCACCCACGACGGCGTCGACGAACTCGAGGGGCGACGCGGGGTCGATGGGCTCGACCCGCACGTTCACCACCGCGAACTGGCCGTGGCCCCCCGTCTGCTTCTTGAGCCGTCCCTCGGCCTCGGCCGAGCCGACGATGGTCTCGAAGAGCGGGGCCGCGGGGGGCTCGGTGGAGGCGGTGACGTTGAAACGTCGCGCCAGACGCTCCAGGGTGACCTGCAGGTGCAACTCGCCGGCGCACTCGGCGACCAGGCGCCGCGACAGCGCGTCGGCGCGCACCCGCAGCGACGCGTCCTCCTCGGCCAGGCGATGCAGCCCCGTGGCGACCTTCTCGACGTCGGCCTCGCTCGCCGAGAGCGCGACGGTGAGGGCGGGGGCGAGCGGCGCGCTCGGCCGGGGCGCGAGCTCGCGTCCGCGCGCCGCGAGGTAGTCGCCGACCTGGACGCTCGCCAGCTTCGCCACGGCGATCACGTCCCCGGTGGGGGCCGACTCCACCGGGACGAGTTTCGCGCCGACGAGGTGGCCCGCGCCGTGGAGGCGCTCCTCGGAGCGCGTTCGGCAGTTCACGAGGGTCACGTCGCCGCGCAGCGTCCCCGAGACGACCTCGAAGACGACGATGCGCCCGACGTAGGGGTCGACGATGACCTTGAAGGCGCGCAACACCAGTTCGCCGGCCGGGTCGCGCGCCAGGGTCACCGGCTCGCCCCTCTCCAGAGCCGGGATCGGGCGGCTCTCGGCGATCTCGTCGAGGAGAGTCAGCAGTCGGTCGACGCCGACCCCCCGGGTCGCCGAGCCGATGGTGAGGGGCACGATGCGCCCCTCACTCATGAGGTGGCCGAGGACGGCTTCGAGTTCGTCCATCGTGGGCTGCTCGCCCTCGAGGTAGCGCTCGGTGAGCTGGTCGTCGCCCACGACGATCGCCTCGAGCAGGCTCGCGCGCACCCGCTGCTCGAGGTCGGCGAGGTCCGCCGGCACCGGCTCGTGGCGCACGCCGTCGCCCGCCCGCACGAGTGCCTCGTCGGCGAGCAGGTCGACCACACCGGTGAAGTCCGGTCCCGCGCCGATCGGCATCTCGAGGGGAGCGAGGGAGGGACCCACGAGGGCTTCGAGGGCCGAGAGCGTCGCCTCGAAGTCGGCGCGCTCGGCGTCCATGGCGTTCACGAAGACCACGACGGGCACGCCCGCCGCCCGCGCGAGCTCCCAGGTCACGACGGTGTCGGACGTGACCCCGTCGTCCGCGGCGACCACCAACAGGGCGACGTCGGCGACGTCGAGGGCGCGCTCGGCCTCGCCGTGGAAGTCGACGAGGCCGGGCGTGTCGAGGAGCGTCAGCTCGTCCTCGCCGACCCACACCGGAGCCAGCGCGATCTTGAGCGAGGCGACGTGCTTGCGCTCCTCGGGATCGTTGCCACCCAGGGTCGTCCCCTCCTCGACGCGTCCGGGGCGTTCGAGGGTGCCGCCGGCGACGCAGAGCGCGTCGAGGAGGGTGGTCTTGCCGCTCCCGGTGCGCCCGATGAGGGCGACCGTGCGGGCCTTCGGGTGACGGGACGTGGCATCCATGGGCACCTCGATTCGCTCGGACCTCACGGTACTCCCGTGCCTCGACCGGGCGCTAGGGGTGGAGCGCCCGCCCCGAGAGAGACGGTGGGGCGCCACCGTCGCGGCGCCCACACCCGTCTTAGACGCCCTCGGGCGACCCGGGGACGTCGCGGTCGCCCGCGGTGACGGCAACCCCGCGAACACGCCGAGCGCCCCGAGCGGGGTGAGGAAAGGGACGGGCGCTCCCGAGCGGGTCACCCCGTGGTGGCTCTGGGTGGTCGCGACCCCGGCGTCGTCAGAGGGCGCCCCGATAGCCGGTCACGGCGCGAGGGTGAAGGGCGGGTAGTCGTCGGTGAGGAGCATCAGGTAGGCCAGCACGCGTGCGGTCCAGCGCAGCGCGCCCACGCTGAACTCGATCGCCCCCGCCGGGGCGCGGCCGGTGAGCACGACGCCGACCCAGGTCACGATCGCCACCACGAACCACGCCAGGTCCACCGCGACGAGCGCGACCAGCTGGGGGAGCGCCAGCACCAGGCGCAGGGCTACGCGCAGCCGGTCCCTCGTCTCCGGGGGGTCCTCGACGGCACAGGTCGCGGGGTAGGGTGCCTCGCCGAAGGGCGGGTACTCGTCGGTGGCGAGGGAGAGGAACGCCGCGACGCGCACCCACCAGCGCAGGGCGTAGGCCGTGAACTCCCAGAGGCCCCGGGGATGGGTCCCAGCGAAGACGATCCCGAACCAGGAGATGAAGACCATCGCCCCGGCCGCGGCCATGAGGGCTCCGGACCCCTGGGTGTGGTTGCCCCACTGCCACCACGCGCCGACGCCGCCGACCAGGATGAGGTGGGGCACCGCGAGGACGACGCGGAAGGCGACCGAGAGCCGACGCCGCGGCAACACGGCCGGCGCCACCTCGATCCGAACGGCTCGGTAGCGCACCCCCTCGCCCACCGGTTCCGGGGGCACGTTCGCGAAGGGGGTGGACATCAGTGCAGCCCGAGCACGTGGAACACCACGAACGCCGGCCAGAGGATCGCCTTGCCCACGGCGACCACGACGAGCCAGAACGTCCCCGAGTGGGTGTGCAGGTAGTAGACGAGGGCTCCGATGAAGCCGAGGAACCACCCACCGCCGGTCCCCCGCGACGGCCACCCCCCTCGTTCGCGACGCGCCACGGCCGACCTCCTTGTCCCCACCAAGTGTCGACGCTCCGCCACCGGGTCCGCCGGGGGCGAAAGTCCCCGCCTCTAGCGTGCGCCCGCGGGCTGGCGCAGGAGGCGCAGCTGCACGAATCGCGCCACGTCGCTCGGCGAGACGATTCCCACCAGTCGTCCGTCGGTGAGGACGAGGCCCCGACCGTCGAGCGAGGTCCCCATGCGCGCCAGCAGGTCCGCGACCGGGTCGTCGGGTGCCGCGACGGGGACGGCGTCCATCGGGCAGGCCACGTCGACGAGCCGTGTGCGCGCACGCTCGGTCGGCGGGACCCGGCCGACCCGACGGATCGTCACGAGTCCGCGCAGTTCGCCGTCGGACGTTGCGAGGGGGAAGGTGGTGAAGCGGTAGTGGTGGAACTGGGTCTCGAGCAGGTCGGCCACACTCAACGTGGGCGCGAAGGTCACCGGGTCGGGGGTCATCACCTCGCGCACCCTGACCCCGCGCACCGCGGCGTGCAGCGCCTCCTGGCCGCCCTCGGCCCGTGCCGCCTGCAGGAGGAAGAGACCGAGGAAGACGAACCACAGGCCGGCGAGGTAGCCGGCGATGAACTCGAACACCCCGAGGACCATGAGCCCGTAGCCCAGGACCACCCCGGCGCGTGCGGCGCTCGCGGCCGCGGACGCGCGATCGTCCCGACGCCGCCAGAGGGCGGCGCGCAGCACGCGCCCGCCGTCGAGCGGGGAGCCGGGGAGCAGGTTGAACGCGCCGAGCAGGAGGTTGGTCCACCCGAGCCATCCGGCGGCGGCCGAGGCCACCGTCGAGCCGTGGGCCGGTTGGAGGGCGAGGTCGAGCAGCCAGAAGGCGCCGGCGAGCACGAAGGAGGTGAGCGGGCCCACCACCGCGATTCGGAAGTCCGCACCCGGGCTCAGCGCCTCGCCCTCGAGCTCCGATACGCCGCCGAAGAGCCATAACGTGATGCGCCTCACACCGACGCCCTCGTGCTCGGCGACGACGGCGTGCGAGGTCTCGTGCGCCAGGAGGCTCGCGAAGAACAACACCGTCGCGACCGACCCGACGACCCAGTACTCGGCCGCGGGGCGGTCGGCGACGTAGGCCGGCAGCACCAGATCGGAGAGCTCCCACACCACGAGGGCCGCGATGAGCACGACGGTCCAGTTCACGCCGACCGGTATTCCCGCGACGCGTCCGAGGCGTATGTCCGGTTCCATCGCGCCCCTCATTCGTCGCCGCGTTATGCCTCGTGGGCAGTCTCGCCGACGCCCAGTGGGCCCTCCAGGGACGAAAGCCACGACCTCGATCCCCTCGGCCTACGATCGGCCGATGGCGAGCGACGAGGGTCCCGCGATCCAGGACTACTACCCCGACCACCTGGCCCACTGCTACGGCTGCGGGCGGCTGAACGAGCACGGGTACCGTCTGCGCACCCGCTGGGAGGGCGACGAGGCGGTGACGCGCTTCACGCCGAGCACCTTTTCGACGAGCTTCCCGGGCTTCGTCTACGGCGGGCTGCTGGCCTCGGTCCTCGACTGCCACAGCACGGCCGTCGCAGCCTCGGGTCTCTACCGCGCCGAGGGTCGGGAGATCGACCGTGACACCCCACCCGTCCACCGGTGCGTCACCGGCACGCTCAGCGTCCGCTTCGAGCGGCCCACGCCCCTCGGTCCCGAACTCGAGGTGCGTGGGGTGGTGGACTCCATCGACGGGCGCAAGGTCCGGGTTCTCTCGCGGGTCGTGGTCGAGGGCGCGGTGACGGTGCGCGCCGACGTGGTCGCGCTCGACGTGCCCGAGGGCCTCGTCGGGGAGGGCTGAGCCGGGAGTGTCGGCGGGTCAGCCCGCCGGGGGATGCTCGGCGTCGAAGCGCTCCGCGCACCCCGGGGCGCAGAACCAGTACTCGACGCCCTGGTGGGTGCGGTGCGCCGCGGCGCTCGCCGGCTCGACGCTCATCCCGCAGACCGGGTCGACCACGGTGGCGCGCCGGGCGGGGGGCGCGAGGGTGAGGGTAACCGGCTGCGGGTCCATGGGCTCGTAGTCCGCGCCGGGGCGGCTGAAGCGCTCGGGGTCGGCGTCGAAGCGCTCCGCGCACCCCGAGGCGCAGAACCAGTAGTCGACGCCCTGGTGGGTGCGGCGCGCCGCGGCGCTCGCCGGCTCGACGCTCATCCCGCAGACCGGGTCGACGGCGCCCCCGTCGGAGGCGGGGAGTGGGTGGCGTGCGGTGAAGCGCCCGGGGTCGGCGTCGAAACGCTCTCGACACTTGTCCGAGCAGAAGTAGTACGTCGCGCCGCCGTGGTGGGAGGTTGCCGGGGCGTCGGCGGTGCGCACCTGCATCGCGCACACCGGGTCGATCGCGTAGCCCGCCCCGCCGCCCAGCCGGGTTCGATGGCGCGCGAGCCACCACGCGCCGGCGGCGACGACGAGGAACGCGAGGTCGAGGATCGTCGTGTAGTCCCACGAGAAGTGAGCGCCCGTCACCGCGAAGACGGTGCGCGCCGGGGTTAGGTGCAGGGCGGCGAAGATCCCCTCGGTGAGCAGCCCGGCGACGGCCATGACGGCGTAGAACACGACGAGCATCCTCACCATGACCCGGGTCCCGTAGAACTTGCGGTAGATGACGAGCAGTGGCATCGAGATGAGGTCGGCGAAGATGAAGGCGATCACCCCACCGAAGGAGATCCCGCCCGACCACAGCGCCGCCGCCAGCGGGACGTTGCCGATCGAGCACACCCAGCTGATGACGGCGATGAGGGGACCGACGAAGGCGTTCTCGAGTGAGGACCAGAAGCCGTGCCCGCTCAGGAAGAGGGCGTTCCAGAACCCGTGGGGCACGAGAACGGCCAGCAGCCCCGCCACGACGTAGCCGACGGCGAGCTCCTTGCGCAGCATCGTCGCGTCGGCGAGGGCGTAGCTCGCGGCGTCCGACCAGCCGGCCAGCGAGCGGGGGCTCGAGACGGGGACGGTCCCGTCGACGTCGTCGATCTCCTCGGCGTGCTCGGCGCAGGTCGAGGAGTGACGGTGGCCCTCGTGCTCGTCGACCGGCGTCACCGTCCGCCCGGCCGTCACCCGGTCGTGCGCCGCCGTGCTCTGGGCCTGCGCGCGCCGGCGGGCGGAGGCGACCATCGCCGCGGAGAAGGCGGCGCTCCCGAGCAGGGCGAGCAGGGCGATCATGATCGGCCCGCCGATGAACTCGGCCGCCATGAACTGCCAGCCCAGCAGGACGAGCATCACCACGCCGAGCTCGACGACGAGGTTGGTCGAGGCGAACATGAAGACCATGGCGCTCGTGAAGTCGGCGCCCTTGGTGATGAGCGACTTGGTCATCGCCGACGCGGCGTAAGAGCAGCTCGACGAGACCATCCCGTAGCCCGAGGCCCGCGCCACGCTCGCGGGGCCGTGACCCCCGAGGCGCCGACGCATCTGGTCCTTGGAGACGAAGGCCTGGACCGCGCCCGAGAGCATGAACCCGAGGGCGAGCGCCCACAGGGTCTCCCAGAACATGAAGAGGCCCTCGCGCAGTCCCCGCCCGACGTCGACGAGGATGGTCGCGACGGTGACCGCGGTCACGAGCGCACCAGGCGAGCGATGGCCTCGCTCGCCTCACGGAGCTTCGCGGCCTGCTCGTCGCCACCCTCGCGCACGGCGTTGGCCACGCAGTGGGCGAGGTGGTCGTCGAGCAGTTCGAGGGCGACCGCCTGCAGGGCGCGGGTGGCGGCCGAGACCTGGGCCAGGACGTCGATGCAGTAGCGGTCCTGTTCGACCATCCGGGCGATGCCGCGCACCTGTCCCTCGACGCGCCGCAGCCGTGTGAGGACCGCGCCCTTGTCGTCCGCGTATCCCGGTGCCGCCACGGTCGGCCTCCTCCGCTTATACCCCAGAGGGGTATTATAACGAACGCGACGCGACGGTCAGCGACGCGAACATCCCCGACGCGTAGTGCCCCGGGACGTCACAGACGAGCTCGTAGCGTCCCGGCGCGAGCCGCACGCTCACCCAGCCCCGCGAGCCCGGCGCGAGCCCGCCGCCGACCCCGGCGCCGCAGGTCCTCGAGGCCTCGCCGAGGCCCGACGACTCATCGATCCTCCCGTTGGCCCCGACCGTGCGACGTCCCGCCGCGCCGGAGCGAAGGGGCAACACGACGAGCTCGTGGGGTACCGTGCCGAGGTTCGTGGCGACGAAGGTCACCCACCCGGTCGGCACGCGCGCGGGTCGTTCGCTGAGCGAGGCGCCGTGGAGCCATCCGCCCATCATCATCCGCCCCTCGTCGACGAGGGTGACGCGGACGACGCTCCCTCGGGTCGAGGGTGGACGACACGCGGCGAGCGCCGTCGCAGCGGGCGAGCCACCGCCCAGCGCCCCGGCCACTCCGAGGCTGAGCACCGTCAGCACCACGACGGCCGCCACCGCGAGCCGGACCGTCGCCCGGCTCACCGGTCGTCTCGAGCGAGGACCTCGAGTCGCGTCGCGTACTCCTCGGGGCTGATCTCGCCCCGGGCCAGGCGTTCGCGCAGGATCGCCCGGGCCGAGTCGGCCGGCTCACGCGGCGGTCGGGTCCCGGGGTGCGTCGTGAGGCGCACGAGGGCCACGACGCCGAAGACGATGAGGGCCCAGAAGGCCAGCATGACGACTCCCATCACGAGCCACCCACCGGGACCCCACGACGTCATGTTCCATCCGTACACGGCGACCTCCTCGTCGTCGGTCTCCAGGCTGGCCGCGGCACACCCCCTAGGGGTAGGGACGGTGGTCCCTAGTGCGCACGGGGAGTCGTCGCGACCTCGACCCCGCGAGGCGCCCACACGGGCCCGCGGGCGGGGACGAGCGACGGTCGGCCCGGCGCCGGGGACCGACCGCCTCGCGTCGCTACGGCGTGGCCACACCCCACGCGGCGCGCAGCTCCTCGCTGATCTCGAAGCGGGGTCGCCCGGGCCCCCGCTCGACGGTCTCGAGCCCGGTGACCACCCGGCGCCCGAGCACCGCCGAGAGGCGGTGCTGGCCGGGCAGGCGAGTGAGGAGGCGATCGACGGGGCCGTCGAGACGGCGCATCACGGCAAAGAGGTGGCGGGTCCAGTTGGCCGGGGCGATCCCGAGGAGGTCGGCGTCGGCGTCGCCCAGGAAGTAGCGCACGCCGCTCGCGGGGAGCCCCCTCACGAGCGGCAGGCCGGTGAGCTCGTCCATCGCGGCGATCGTGCTCGCCATGAGCTCGCGCCCCTCCGCGCTCGCCGAGCGCTGGTCGGCGAGGATCGCCGTCGCGACCCGGCGGGCGTCGGGTGCCGACAGGGGCAGGAGGTCCTCGCGCACGCCGATCTGGGCGCCGACCACGTTCCACGCGTGCACGTAGGCCTCGGCCTCGCGCTCGCTCAGGGCGACCCCCAGGCGCTCCAGCGCGTCGAGGCCGAGCGCGCTGAAGGCGAGCAGGGTCCCGAGCAGGTCCTCCTGGTTGAGCGGTACCCCGAGGGCGTTGTCCCAGCCCTCGCCCTCGGCACCGCCCAACGCGCCGAGGGCGCCGGGGTGGGTGAGTCCGTAGCGCACGGTGGCGTGCATGAGACGCACGTGACGAACGGCGCGCTCGCCGCGCTGGCCCGGGACGAGGGCACCCGGGGTCATCGCCTCGATGATCATCTGGCCGGTCTCGAGGATCCGCCGGCGGGGGTGGCTCACCAGTCGCGCCGTGCGCACCAGCGGCACCGTCCCTTTGGCGCAGAGGTACGTCGCGGGTAGCGAGGCGAGGAAGAGCCCCAACGAGAGCTGCATCCCCCAACGGCCGAAGACCTCCTGGCCCGCGCGCACCGTCGCCTCGTCGGCCCAGTCGGGCCACGGCGGGCGCTCGCGCACGAAGGTCCCCACCCCCGGGAACGCGGCGTTGTCCATGTCCTGTTCACGGGTGTGTCCGAGACGGGCGTAGAGCGCGGGACCCTGGGCGTCGGCGGACCGGAAGAAGGCGGCGACGGCCGCGTCGGCCGACGGGTCGCCCTCGGCGCGCAGCGACTCGAGGAACGCCGGGGTGAAGCGGGCCGCGCCCGCCGACCCGCTCACCGCTCGGGGGGCACGGCGTCGGCCGCGATCGCGGCGCGCGTCGCGTCGTCGAACGGCTCGGCGAGCAGGTCGAGGGAGTGGTGGCGCGAGACGAAGAGGTTGGTGATGAAGTTCATCCGCTCGTCGAAGTTCTCCCAGTCCCGGGCGGCGCTGCCGCGGCCCTCGCGGTCGGCCCGATCGAAGCGGGCGCGCAGAGCGGCGAGGTCGGCGACGACGGGGTCGGCGACGTCGGCGGGAACGAAGACGCCCGTCGGGGGCATCGGGACGTCCTGGTCCAGTCGCCAGGTGCCCTGCGGGCTCTGCCAGATGCCGTAGGCGTCGGTCATGATCGTGCCCCACGCGTCCCCCAGGGCGCGCGCGAGGGGTTCGAGCGCCCGGTCGAGCGTCCCGTCGGCTTCGGCCACGCGGGGGTCGTCGCGACCGAGGCGCTGGCGTAACCTCGCGGTCGCCTCATCGACGCCCATGTCCATCGCCCCCGCGATCGCCGGCTGGAGGTGGTTCTGCTCGTGGCCGCCGAGGCGCAGCGACCCGGCCAGCACGAGCTGACTGCGTCGACGCGGGTCGGATTCGCCGAGGGCGTCCAACCAGTGGCCGTAGCCCACGGCCAGCCAGTTCTCGCCGTCGAGCTCGGGCGCGCCGTCGCAGGCCGCGAGCACCGCCGCGCGCGCCTCGGGCGTGGGCTCGTCGACACCGACCAGGACGGCGGCCGGTGGGGCGATCTCGGCGAAGACCTCGGTGTTGCCGTTCGAGAGGTTGATCGCCATCTCACCGAGCAGCTCTCGGACCACGTCGAGGACGTGGTCCGGGCGAAGGTCGCCGACGAGGTGGGCCACCGAGGACCACCCGGGGTGGCGGGTCGTCGCGGCCACCGCGCCCATGAGGCCGTCGGGCAGGCGGACCCGTTCGGCCAGCCACGCGGGCATCGCCTCGCCGCGCATGCTGGCCCCGACCGTCGACGACGCCCAGCAGCCGAACGTGCACCAGTTCACGGTGTCGGGCGCGAGCCGGCTCGCGAGCGCGCGGGACAGGTCCGCGTAGGTCTGGGTCACCCAGTAGTTGCGCAGCACCCGATCGGGGATGGCCACCACGTCGGCGACGTGGTCGGGGGTCGTGGCTCGGTTCATCCGACCACCTCGAGGATCGCGGCGGCGTCGCCCTCGAGCTGGTGGGCCCGACAGTCGCGCGCGAGCTCGAGGGCGGTCGCCGCGAGGCGCCGGGACCGCTCGACCTCGCCCCGTCGCGCGAGGATGCCGGCCCAGGTCACACCGGTGAGCGCCTCCAGGGTCGGCGCGCCGGCGCGGCGGGTGAGCGCGGTCGCGGCGGCGAAGTGCTCGTCGCTCGGGCCAGGCTCGTCGGCCGTGTCACAGAGCAGCCCGAGGAAGTGGTGGCCGGGGGGCTCGGGGGCGAGCTGTTGGAAGAGCTGGTCGGCGAGGGGCTCGAGGCGCGCGCGCACGAGCGCGAGCTCCTCGGCGCGCGCACCGAGCGCCCAGGCCATGTGGGCCCACGACACGAGGACGAGGCCCGCGTTCACCCCGACGTCGAGCAGGTCCGCCAGGGCCGTCGAGGTCGTCGTCGCCCAGCGCGCGCGCGCCTCGTCGATCCGCCCGGCGAGGAAGAGCTGGCGGACCACCCACGGACCGAGGTAGTCGCCGACCTCGCTCGGGAGGGCGGCGAGGAAGCCGTCCATGACCTCGGGCAGCCGACCCCGGAGGTAGTTGAGGTACATCAGCTGGGACCCCGAGAAGATGTAGGCGTCGAGCTGGCCGGCGGCCGTTCCGAGCTTGTAGGCCTCCTTGACGAGCGCCGCCGCGTCGTCGAGTCGACCGGCTAGAAGGGCGCGACTGGCGCGTACCGAGGCGAGCTCCCAGCGCACGCTCGCGAGGTCGACCTCCTCGTTGAGCTGGGCCACGCGCTCGACGCAGCGGTCGAGCTCGGCGGCGTCGGCCCGCTCGGTGTTGGCGGCGCTCAGCAGTCGCGCGGCGTGCAGCTCGAGCAGGCGGTCCCCGCCGGCGCGCGCCAGGCCCTCGAGCTCGGTCCCCTCGGCCAGGCGCAGCGCCAGGTGCTCGGGTCCGGCGAACACGTACTGGCGGTGCACGAGCACCCGCGCGAGCACCGACGCGTCCCCGCTCGCGCGCGCGAGGGCCAGGGCGTCGTCGGCCAGGCGGTAGCGCCGGCGCTCCACGTCACCGAAGCTCAGCTCGTTGGCGAGTCGCGCGAGCAGCAGGGCGCGGGTCGCGCGGTCCTCCTCGGGGCAGGCGGCGAGGGCGGACTCGAGGGCCCCGACGCGTCCCGCGTCGCGCCGGCCCCAGGTCGTGAAGTAGCCCCGCGAGTGGGCGAGCGCGGCCCGACTGAGCAGCGCGGGGTCGCCCACCGCGCGCGCGGCGGCGACCGCCGCGGCCTGGGCCCGGGGGGCATCGGGCGACGCCGCGAGGCTCGTCGCCTCGGCCCGCAGAACCGCGAGCTCCGCGTCGAGGGCCGGGTCGGGCGACAGCCCCGCCATCGCCTCGGCCCGCTCGAGCATCTCGAAGGCCCCGGCGAGGGAGAGTGAGCGCAGCGAGGCGGCGATCGCGACGCACGCGGCGCGAACGCCGCGGCCCGGGTCTCCGAACTCGCCGGCCTCGCTCCAGTGGTACGCCTGGCGACGAGCCCGCTCGTCGTCCTCGAGGCCGCTCAGCGCGGACAGCCCGTTCGCCAGCTCGGCGTGCAGCGAGCGTCGCCGCGCCTCGCCGACCTCGTCCTCGAGCACGTCACGCACCAGGGCGTGGGTGAACTCGTAGCGCAGCGGCACGCCGCTAAGGGCGCGGACGATGCCCGCGCGCGTGGCCTCGTCGAGGGCCTCCACGGCGTCGGACCGCCCGGTGCCGAGCACCTCGGCCACGAGGGCGATCTCGAAGCGGTGGCCGGCGAGGGCCGCGACGTCGAGCGCGGCGCGGGTCAACGGCCCGAGGCGCGCCAGCTGGCGCTCGAGGACCTCGGTGAGACCCCGGGGCAGCTGGGCCGGGATGACCTCGTCGCCCTGGCGGGCGCGCAGGACTTGGGTGACGAAGAGGGGGTGGCCCCCGGTGATCGACCACAGCTGCTCGATCCGGGCGTCGTCGAGGTCGTCGCGATGGGTCATCCTCGCGACGAGGGTCGAGACCTCCGCGGGGGCGAGCCCGCCGAGGGCGACCTCGACCTCGCCCACGCCGTAGCGGTGGCGGTCGGCGAGGACGCGCGCGACCTCGGGGTTGGCCCCGGGGTCCCACGGACGCAGGGCGAGCACGACCATCAGCCGCGTCGAGGCGGCCTCGCGCATCACGCGGTCGAGGAGGTCGAGGCTGGCGCTGTCGGCCCAGTGCAGGTCGTCGACGACGAGGAGCACGGGGTCGCGCCCGCTGAGCGCCCCCAGTCCCCGGCGGGCGGACTCGAGGAGGCGCCAGCGCGCCGACTCGGGGTCGGCGAGCGGCGTGTCGAGCCCCGACCCGAGTCGGTGGGCGAGGCCGGGCAGGATCCGGCCGAGCTCCGCGGCGACGGGTCCGAGCAGCTCGACGAGCTCCTCGCCCGGACAGTGGTCCACGAAGTGGCCAAGGGCCTCGACGAAGGGCTCGTAGGGTGAGGCGACCCGCTCGTCGCAGCGTCCGTAGAGCACGATCGCGCCCTGGTCGGCCGCCTCGAGCGCCAGGCGCGCGAGGAGCGTCGTCTTGCCCGCGCCCGGCTCGCCGGTGACGATCGCAACCTCGCCCCGACCGGCGATCGCGTGCGCCCACGCCGCGCGCAGGCGAGTGAGCTCCTCGCCCCGACCGACGAACTCCTCGGACCGGTCGGCGCGGGCCAGCGCCTCGGGTAGTCCGACGAGGGCGCGCATCGAGCGTCCGATGAGGAGAGGTCGGGCGATCGCGGGCTCGGCCGACGCCGTGACCGTCACCTCGACCGGCTCGCCCGCGTCGACCTCCGCGCGCCGAGCGAAGGCCAGGGCGAGCTCACTGACCAGGACGCCGTTGGCCTCGGCCGCGTCGCACAGGCGCGAGGCCTCGTTCACGGGGTAGCCGAGGACGTCGCCGCCGGCCACGTCGATCTCGCCGACGGTCACACCGATGCGGATCTCGACGGGGACCTCCGCCGCGACGTTGCGGCGCCGGAGGCGGTGCTGGAGTTCGAGGGTGGCCTCGACGGCCTCGCTCGGTGCCCTAAAGACGGCGAGGATACCGTCGCCGAGCCCCTTGACGACGACGCCGTGGAAGCGGGCGAAGGTCCGCCGGGTCAGTGCGTCGACCTCGCCGTGGACGGCGTCGGCGCGCGCGTCGCCCAGGCGGCGGCGCTGCTCGGTCGAGCGGACGATGTCGGTGAAGACGAGCGCGTAGAAGCCGAGCCCGTCCCCGAGGACGTCGCCGCGCCCCGTGGGCTCGCCCTCGCCTGAGTCCGCCACGTGACCTCCGTCACCGTCGAGGTGTGAGGGGAGCCTAGAGGACCTGGTGACGGCGTGGCGAGCCCGCGACAGCGCGAGGTGACGCGGGGTGAGGCGACGGTGGGCTAGGCGATGTAGAAGGTCTTGGCGTTAGTGAACTCGCGGATGCCCAGCACCGAGAGCTCACGGCCGTAGCCCGAGCGCTTGATGCCCCCGAAGGGCAGTTCGGGCGTCGAGGCGACGACGGCGTTGGCGAAGACCATCCCGGCCTCCACCCCGGCGATCGCCCGCTCGATCTCGGCGGGGTCGGTGGCCCAGATCGAGCCGCCGAGCCCCCAGGGCGTGGCGTTGGCGACGCGGATAGCCTCGTCGAGGTCCTCGACGACCTCGACGACCGCCACCGGTCCGAAGAGCTCCTCGCACCCGGCGCGCGAGTCGCCCGGCACGTCGGTGAGGACGGTCGGGGCGTAGTAGAAGCCGGGGCCGTCGAGGACCGTGCCCCCGGTGCGCACGACGGCGCCCTTGGCGACCGACTCGCGCACCTGGGCGTCGAGCTCCTCGCGCTGGGCCCGGCTCACGAGGGGGCCCATCCCGGTCGCCGGGTCCATCGGGTCACCCACGACGACCTCGCCCATCGCCTTCGTGAAGCCCTCGATGAACTCCTCGGCGCGCTCTCGCACCACGATGAAGCGCTTCGAGGCGATGCAGCTCTGGCCGTTGTTCTGGATGCGGGCCGTCACGGCCAGGGGGATCGTGCGGGCCATGTCGGCCGAGCTCGCCACGATGAAGGCGTCCGAGCCGCCGAGCTCGAGTACGCACTTCTTCAGCGCGGCCCCGGCCTGGGCGGCCACGGTCTTGCCGGCCGCCTCCGAGCCCGTGAGGGTCACCGCGGCGACGCGGTCGTCGGCGATGAGCTCGGCGGCGGCTTGGTGGGAGAGGAACAGGGTGACGAAGACACCCTCAGGGAAGCCGGCGCGGCGGAAGAGCTCCTCGAGGAACTTCGCCGAGCGCGGGACGTTCGAGGCGTGCTTCAAGATGCCGACGTTGCCGGCCATGATCGCGGGCGCCGCGAAGCGCACCGCCTGCCAGAGCGCGAAGTTCCAGGGCATCACCGCGAGCACCGGCCCGAGCGGCTCGTAGCGGACGCCGCTACGGCTCGCCGGCGAGGCGATGATCTCCTCGGCGAGCATCGACTCGGCGTGCTCGGCGTAGTAGCGCATCGTCTTGGCGCACTTGAGCACCTCGGCCTTGGCCTGAGCGTGGGTCTTGCCCATCTCACTGGTGAGCATGGCACCGACCTCGTCGACCTCGTCCTCGAGGATCTGGGCGGCCCGGTTCATCAGCTCGCCGCGGTCCTTGAACGGGGTGTCGCGCCACGCGCGGAAGGTGCGCGCCGACAGCGCGACGGCGGCCTCGATCTGCTCGGGCGTGTGCCCCTCGAACTCGGCGACGACCTCCCCGGTGGCGGGGTTGACGGACGTGAACGGCATGACTCTTCCTCCTGGCGCGCCGTCGTGGCGGCACCCCACTCTCTACTCCGCGTCCGGTCCCCGCGCGACCCCCGAGGACTGAACGCTTTTCACCCCGCGCGGTGTCCTCGCGAGGGGACGTCGGGCTTCACGCTAACCGAGCCGCCTCGGGGTCCGGCCGGTCGGCGGGGGCGCCGCGGTGCGCGCCGGCGCTCACCGGGCGACCGGCGGCGCGGACGCCTCGGCCCGCCAGCGCTGGGCCGCGACCTGCAGCACGTCCCAAGGGCTGCCGAGGGGCGGGGTGTAGGCGAGATCGAGGTCACTCAGCTCGTCGACGGCGAGGCCCGAGAACAGGGCGGCGGCGGCCGTGTCGACGCGCTTGTGGACGGCGCTCGCCACCGTTCCCACCAACTGGGCCCCGAGGAGTCGGCCGGTGGCGTCGTCGCCCGTGAGTCGGACCTCGACCCTCGTCGCGCCCGGGTAGTACGCCTTGTGGTCGTCGGCCGACACGCCGATCGTTCGCGGGTCGAGGCCGGCGTCGCGGGCCTCGTGGTCGCGGATACCCGTGCGCGCGGCGACGGACTCGAAGACCCGCACGACCTGGGTGCCCAGGCTCCCGGCGAAGCGGCGGTCGCCGCCCAGGGCGTTCTCGCCGGCCACCCGGCCCTGCTTGTGGGCCGTCGTGCCGAGGGGCAGGTATCCCTCGCCGAGGAGGGCGTGGTGGGTGACCACGCAGTCGCCCGCGGCGTAGACGTCGGGCAGTCCGGTCGCCATGCGCCGGTCCACCCGGATCGCGCCGCGGGCGCCCACCGCGGCGCCCGCGGCGCGCGCGAGCGCGGTGTCGGGGGCGACGCCCGTGACGACGAGGACGAGGCCGGCGCGCATCTCGACGTCGGTGGGGGTGCGGGCGCCGTGGTCCCTCGCGCGTACGACGAGCTCGTCGCCGTCGCGCTCGATCTCTCTCACCGTGGTCGCGGTGCGCACCTCGACCCCGTGTTCGACGAGGGTAGCGGCGACGACCTCGGCGATCTCGGGGTCGAGGGTCGACAGGACCTGGGGCTGCGCCTCGACGAGGCACACGGCGAGGCCCCGACGGGTGAGGGCCTCGGCCATCTCGAGTCCGACGTAGCCGGCCCCGACGACGACCACGCGCTCGGGGCGGCGCTCGCTGAGCGTGGCCAGGACCTCGAACGTGTCGCCCATCGTGTGCAGCGCGTGGACCCCGTCGGCCGCGCCGAGCCGGTCGAGCCCGATGATCGGGGGAAGCACCGGGGTGGCGCCGGTGGCGACCACCAGGCGGTCGTAGGGGGTCGACCGCTCCGCGCCGTCGGGGCCGGTCGAGCGGACTCGGTGGGCGGCCACGTCGATCGCAAGCGCGGTCGTGGCGGTCGCCACGTCGATGCCGAGCGCCTCGATCTCCTCGCGGCGTCGGTGGGCGAGGTCGCGCCAGTCGGCGACCTCGCCCGAGACGAGGTAGGGAATGCCGCAGACGGAGAAGTTGGGGAACTCGTCGGCGAGCATCACGGTGACCTCGACCGTGTCGTCGAGTTCGCGCGCGCGCAGGGCGGCGGCGATCCCGGCGTCGCTGCCGCCGATGGCCAGTAGGTGCACGGTGGTCTCCTCGGTCGGATCAGTCGGTCGGTACGGGGTAGAACCGCCGTCGCGCCCACAGTGAGACGTAGACCAGGGCGACGAGGACGGGCACCTCGATCAGGGGGCCCACGACGCCGGCCAGCGCCTCGCCGGAGGTGACCCCGAAGACGCCGATGCACACGGCGATCGCCAGCTCGAAGTTGTTGCCGGCGGCGGTGAAGGCGAGCGTGGCGGTGCGCTCGTACGAGAGACCGAGGGCCCGACCCCAGGCGAAGGCGCCGGTCCACACCACGGCGAAGTAGGCGAGCAGGGGTAGGGCGATGCGCGCCACGTCGAGGGGGTGGGCGGAGATGGTGTGGCCCTGGAGGGAGAAGAGGACGACGATGGTGTAGAGCAGGCCCACCAACGCCAGGGGACCGATACGGGGGAGGAAGCGCGTCTCGTACCACGCGCGCCCGCGGGTCCGCTCGGCGATGCGCCGGGTAAGGAACCCGGCTACGAGGGGAATCCCGAGGAAGATCGCGACGGTCGCGGCGATCTCGCCCATCGAGAAGCGCACCCCCACCGTCGACAGGCCCAGCCAGTGGGGCAGGACGCGCAGGTAGAAGTAGCCGAGGAGGGCGAAGGCGACGATCTGGAAGAGTGCGTTGAGCGCGACGAGCACCGCGGCCGCCTCACGGTCGCCGCCGGACAGGTCGTTCCAGACCAGCACCATGGCGATGCACCGCGCGAGGCCCACGATGATGAGCCCGGTGCGGTACGTCGGCTGATCGCCCAGGAAGGCCCACGCCAGCGCGAACATGACGGCCGGACCGATCACCCAGTTCAAGACGAGTGACGAGACGAGCAGGCGTCGGTCGGTCGTGACGGCGTCGAGCTCGCCGTAGCGCACCTTGGCGAGTACCGGGTACATCATCACGAGCAGGCCGATGAAGATGGGCAAGGAGGTGCCCCGGGTCACCTGAATCGCGTCGAGGTGCGTGTTCAGGCTCGGGAAGGCGCGACCCAGCCCGATCCCGAGAGCCATCGCGCCGACGATCCACAGGGGCAAGAACCGGTCGAGGATCGAGAGTCGAGCGACGACGGGTCGGTCGGGCTCGAGGGTCGTGACCGCGCCGGGCGCGTCGTCGCGAGGACCCACGGCGTCAGCCGGTCCGCTTGGCATCGCATTGCGCACGGGGCCTCCCCGCCATGGATTCACGGTCATCGATGGTTATTATTGCATCGATGACCGTCGATAGGTGGTCCGAGGGGCGGCGCGCGTCGGTCGGAATCGACTGGACGGCCGACGAGTTCGAGGACGAGTCGTGTGGGGGAACCGTCGGGGACGCTCCCCTTCACGAAGTCGAGGCGGTGCGCCTGGCCCGGCTCCTCGGGTCGCTGGCCGATCCGGTGCGTCTGCGACTCCTCTCGATCCTGCTCGAGCGCGGCGCGGCCTGCTCGTGCGACTTAGAGGCTCCCCTGGGTCGGAGCCAACCCACGATCTCCCATCACACGAAGGTCCTCGCCGAAGCCGGCGTCGTCGTGGCGGAGAGGCGGGGTCGCTGGACGTGGTGGTCGATCAACCCTGATAGCGAGGACATCGTGCGTCGCGCCCTTGGCGCGTCGGGAGGGCTCGCCTGACCGATGGGTGCGAGTAGCCTCGACGACGAGGCCTCGCAGGTCGCCCACGACGCTTATCAGATGTCGGGGGTGCCCACGATGACGACCTCGACGCCGCCACCACCGACGACGCCTACGAGAGGAGTCCGCGTGGCCGACAAGTCACCGAACCACCACAACGCCAAGAAGGTTGGCAAGTCGCTCAAGGAAAAGCGCAGCGACAAGCACGCCAAGCGCGAGACCAAGAAGGGCCTCTTCGGCGACCAGGGACCTGGAGCTCGCTCCCCGAACTGAGGGTCGTTTTCGGGCTACGCCTCTCGGTCGAGACGACTCGTACCCCTGACAAACCGATAAGGCGCGTCCCATGAGACGACGGACGGCGACGGGAACCTTGCCGCGTCGAGCTGGAGGGTGAGCGCCGAGGTCGACGCGACGCGACGCGGTCTTAGTTGCTCTCGAGCACCGCGAGATCGCGCGTCGCGTATCGGTGATGCTCCCATTCCTCGTTGAGGATCACGTGGAGACACTCCAGGACGGTGTGCTCGCGATCGGGGTGTCCGACCGCGCTCGGGGGTACGCACACCCGTTTGAGCTCGACCGTAGTCAGGCCCGCGATCTCGCGAGCGACCTCGTCCATCCGCTCGGCCCGGACGGCCAGGATGTCCTCAAGCGACGGGTTGGCGGTCGTGTCGAGCCCCCACGCACCCGGGTCGGTCAGCCACGATCCCGCGAGTCCCCAAGGGTGGTAGGGCTGGGCCATCCCCTTTACCATCCGCCGGAGCCAGCAGTCGGTCGCGAGAACGAGATGGCGCTGGGTCTCGACGAAACTCCACTCGTCGTCGACGCGTTCATGGAGCACCGCCTCGCCGAGGTTGCGCGCCCGCGAGACTGTGGCACGCCACAGGTCCTCGATCATCGTCCACGCCTCGGCGAGCCCCCGGGGGTCGGTCGCCCGAAGCCGCGCGAGCTCGGGGAAGAGGCGGTTCCGTTCCGCCTCGACGAGCGGCGCGACCTCGATCCCGTTGAGACGGAGCCCTTCCAGGTCGCCCGAGATATCGGCGTCGTGCAGCCACGCGTCGGTGATCCGTGCCCCCTCGAAGTTCGCTGCGTGCAGACGTGCGCGGGAGAAGTCCGCGTCCTCCAGTCGTGCACCTGAGAACATCGGACCCTTCTCGTACGCCACCACTACCCCCAACTTGAACCGCCCCGAGTTTCATAGAGACTCGACCGTTTCCAAGCCGGCGTCATCCACCAGCGACCTCTGAGCGTAGTAGGCGGCTTCGAACATCGCTGGCGTGACCATGCCGATCTCGCCGTGAAGACGCTTGTGGTTGAACCAGTCGACGTAGGTGAGCGTCGCCCACTCGACGTCCTCGACGCCCTTCCACGGCCCCTCGTGATAGATCAGCTCGGCCTTGTAGAGGCCGTTGAAGCTCTCGGCGAGAGCATTGTCGTAGGAATCACCCTTGCTCCCGACCGAGGCCTCGATGCCCGCCTCGATGAGTCGTCGCGTGTAGCGAAAGCTGACGTATTGGACCCCGCGGTCGTGGTGATTGATGAGTTGGTCGTCTCCGCTCACGTTCCTCGAGTGGATCGCCATCTCCAAAGCGTCGAGGGCGATGTCGCTGCGCAGACTGGTCGAGACCTGCCAGCCGACGATGAAGCGGCTGAAGACGTCGATGACAAAGGCCACGTAGGTGAAGCCGGCGTGGGTCTTCACGTAGGTCAGGTCCGCGACCCAGAGCCGGTTCGGCGCGGGGGCGCTGAAGTCACGCTGGACGAGATCGAGCGGGCGCTCGGCGCTCTCGTCGGGGATCGTCGTCTTCCAGTGCCGACCGCGGCGAACGCCCACGAGTCCCTCGCGTCTCATCAGGCGCTCGACGGTGCAGCGCGCGACCGCAACACCCTCGAGCTGGAGCTGTCTCCAGACCTTGTCGGCGCCGTAGCGGCGACGGCTCTCGGCGTGCACGCGGGTGATCTCAACGACCAGTTCCTCGTCACGGACCGCCCGGGCGCTCAGAGGGCGCGTGATCGCGGCGTAGTAGGTGGCGGGGGCGAACTGCAGGGCCCTGCAGATCGGCTCGACCCCCCATCGGTCCTTGCGGGACACGATGTAGCGAACTACCTCCTCGTTCGACCGTCGAGCTCGGTCGCGAAGAAAATCGACGCGTCCTTGAGTATTTCGTTCGCCCGCCGAAGGTCGCGGTTCTCCTTCTCGAGCTCCTTCAAGCGCCTGCGCTCGTCGGTGCTGAGCCCGGGTCGAAGACCGCCGTCGACCTGGGCCCGACGGACCCAGTGGCGCAGGGTCTCAGCCGCCATGCCCAACTTTCCCGACACCGAGGTGATCGCCGCCCACTCCGAGGAGTACTCGTCGAGGTGCTCGAACACCATCCGCACCGCCCGCTCACGCACCTCCGGTGAGTATCTGTTTGTCCTTGCCATTGACCAATCCTCTCAAAGGGATCGGCCTCTAGGAATCCCGGGGCGGTTCAACTCGTCACCGGTGAACCCTCACGAGTCTGTAAGCGCCCCGACCAGTTGTCAACGTGTCCACTGCTCGTGCGTTGACCCTACGAACACTCGCGGACCAGGCGACATCCAGCGCTAGGGCCGCCGGGTGTAGCCGGGGCTCCGGTGCGCGAGGGAGTGCGGCCCCGTGAGTTGATGGACGTTCTTGGCCACACATCGCCCAAGGCGTGTACGCTTACGGTGCGGATGAAACGAAAAGGTCGTTTCGACGCTTTTTAGAAATTGAGTGAATCGTGGCACAAGGCACCGTGAAGTTTTTCAACGCGGAAAAGGGATTCGGGTTCATTTCCCGTGAGCAGGGTGACGACGTGTTCGTTCACTTCTCGAACATCCAGGGTGAGGGTTACAAGACCCTCGAAGAGGGTCAGCGAGTCGAGTTCACCGCGGCGCCCGGTAAGAAGGGTGAAGAGGCGCAGAACGTCCGCGTCATCTGACAATTCCCGACGAGGGGTGGCCCGGGTCTGATCCAGACCCTGGCCATCCCCCCGGGGGGTTCGGCGCCGTTCACGCCGAGTGTGGGTTCGCCAATTGAGCCTTGTACGAGCGCGACCAGATCTGGTCAGCGTCTGTCGTCGGGCCCGGCGTCGCGATCACCTCGTGTGAAGCCGGCCCGTCAGGGTTGGACGCTCGGGCCTGAGAAGGCAAGCGGGTCGCGACCTCGACGGTCAAGGACCCGACGCTCAACTTCGCGTCGGCGCCGAGACGTCGCTCCACGTCACCGACGTCATTGGCGGCTCAGCACCATCCGCGCCGTGGAGCGGTGCAGCCGTGGGTGAGCGCGATAAGGGACTGCCGACACCGGGTCGTCCTACCGGTGAACCTCGTCACGTTTCCGCGGTGGACTCGGGTTCATCGTGGGCCGCCCGGGTCTCGATCCCGGCACGCGGGGAGTGCTTCGACAACGACCAGGTAGCGCTGTCGGCACCTTGAGGTGTTGGCTCAATGGAACTGATTGTCCACCCACGTCCTCTCACGCATGAACTCGTGGCTGGACAGTTGACCTGGCCCGGGCTCGTTGGAGGGTCGAGTCGCGATTCGGATCCCCGGGCCCGAGGGCGAGGCGCCCAACCCGCGCCTAGTGGACGGCTACAAGATCTCAGAGGACCCTCTTCCAAGTTCCTGCAAAGGAGGGGATTGACCTCAAGGGGTCCGGCCCCAGGAGCCGACTTCGTGGCATGGCGGGTCGAAGGGTCGCCTCGACCGACTTGTTGGCGCGACGTTCTCTCGCCGCCCGGGGCTAGGTCGTCTCTTGAGCCGCCCCGCTTTCTCGCGGATGGAGCCTGACGGCGCGCATCACTTCGCTAGAGTCGGGCGCATTGTCCCCTGCCGCGAAGTGAAGTGGCTGTGACGACAATGGGCCAGGTCACCGTTGGTGGTGAGTGCTGGCGCTGGGCTGAGGGGGCGATATGTTCGCGATTCGTCGGCGTCACGAATCAGGGCGGGACGACCTCGGCGTAGCGCTCATTGCGCTCGGCGGGGTGGCGTTGGAGATGGCGGTTAGCGCTCGCTATGGCTACCACCGCGACGAACTTTACTTTCTCGCCGCGGGTCAACATCCAGCGCTCGGGTACGTCGACCAGCCGTTGTTGGCGCCGATAGTCGCGCGCTTGTCGTCCGTTCTCTTCGCCAACAGCCTGGTGGGACTACGGGTAATTCCGGCGATGCTCCTGGGATGGTTCGTCGTTTCGTCGAGTTCGATGGCTCGACTCCTGGGCGGAGGAGTTCCGGCCCAGCGCATCGCCGCACTCGCGACGGCGGCTTGCGGCGAGTACCTGGCGACCGCCCATCTGCTGACCACCACGGTATCCGATTTTGCCGCGTGGGCGGGCGTGCTGTGGAGCTGCGCACACTTCTTGGAGAGTGAGGAGTCTCGATGGCTTTTGGTCGCCGGCACCTTCGCCGGGGTGGGCCTGGACGCGAAGTGGAACATCGGATTTCTGGTGGGCGCCCTCACCGTCGGGTTCGCCGTGACGACGTCGGCTCGACGGTTGGTGCCGGCTCGAACGGCGCTGGCGGCGGTGGCCATCGTGGCGGTACTCGGCTGGCCCGATTTTCTTTGGCAGGCACTCCATGGTTGGCCGAACATTCCGGTCTTCCGGTCGCTTCAGCTCAACGCTGGCCACAACCGTGCGGTTTATTGGCCCGCCCAGATTCTCTACACCGGTCTTGCCGCCACCCCACTGTGGGCCACCGGGCTCGTCGCTCTATGGCGTCGAGAGTCCCCTGATCGCCGGTGGCGAACACTCGCCACCGCCTGCATCGTCGTGCTTGTCCTTCAATTCATTTTGGGTGGCAAGCCCTACTACGTGGGCGGGATCTTCGTCTTGCTCTTCGCCGCCGGCGCCGTCACTTTGGAGCGACGTTGGATTCTTCGACGCGGCCGCGGGCTTCGATCTCTCGGCCCCACGACGATCATGGCGGCGTTGGCGGTTTCCGGTTTGATCACGATTCCGCTTGCGATACCCGTACTTCCCGCCAAGAGTTTGCACACGCTCGCCCTTCAGAAGATCAACTACGACCTCGCCGAGACTATTGCGTGGCCCCGCGAAGTCGGTCAGATTGCCGCGGTGTTTCGTTCGTTGCCCGAGACTCAACGAAAGAGCGCCATCATTCTGGCGGGTAACTATGGCGAGGCTGGCGCGTTAGATCGTTACGGTGCTCAATTCAAGATTCCCCCGGGACGCATTTACAGTGGCGCCAATTCGTTTTGGCTGTGGGGACCACCACCGAGGTCGGCCACGACGGTCGTGGCCGTCAACATGAACCCTGCCACCCTTCGCCGCTTCTTCTCGAGTGTTCGACTTGCCCTCGTATATACCAATGGGTTAGGGGTGTCCAATGACGAGCAAGGAGTCGAAGTGATGGTGGCGACGGGCTTGCGGTCACCGTGGTCGAGCTCGTGGCTCGGTTTTCGAAACTATTCGTGAGGTTTGAGAATGGGCGAAACAGGGTGGGATGGGCCGTTGGCGTAATTCGATTCCGTCGCGTCGACGTAAACAGAACCGGCAGATGGGTAACTCAGCCCAGCACGGGTACGTCACGAGGAAAGAAGACCGTGGACGTGGGGGTGTTCAGACCTCGCGACGAACAGATCGACGAGACCGCAGTGATTCCAGGGCCCTTCGGCGCTTGGGGGCTCATCGGAATCTGGCGGGGTGACCCTCATCGAACCACGATCGAGCCGAGGACCCGCCAGTTGGGTTTCCCGGCGTAGAGCAGAGCCCGGATTCGGTAGTTCTCGAAGTTGCGAAAGCCGA
>JAKBNL010000019.1 GCA_021831035.1 Actinomycetes bacterium | reverse complement strand
GTGAGCAGGTGGCGGGTCACGCCACCACCTCGGTGTGGCGGCCCTCGCGCGCGAGGGCCGCGACCAGCGCGTGGGGCCGGCGCCCGTTGGCGAGCACGACGCGCCCCGCGCCGCCCGCGAGCGCGTCGAGGGCCGCGCGGACCTTGGGCCGCATGCCCTCGCGCGCGGCACCGCTCTCGAGGAGGGTGGCCACCTCGGCCGCGCTCACCCGGGCCAGGCTGGTCGCGGGGTCCTCGGGGTCGGTGCGCAGCTGGTCGACGTCGCTGAGGAGCACCAGCTCGGCGCCGAGGGCGCCGGCGAGGGCGCCGGCCACGGTGTCGGCGTTGCAGTTGAGGAGCCGTCCCCCCACCTCGGCGGCGACGGGGCTCACGACCGGGACGAGGCCGGCGGCCCACTGGGCCTCGAGCACGCGCGTCGCGACGACCGGGGTACCCCCGGCCCGTCCCCACCGCGGGCCGACGGGGCGCGCCGACAGCAGCCCGGCGTCGAGGCCCGAGAGGCCGACCGCCGCGACGCCGTGGGCGACGAGCCCGGCCACCAGTCCCGCGTTCACCGAGGCGAGGGCCATGGCCACGTAGCCCATCGTCACCTCGTCGGTGACCCGCAGGCCGTCGAGGAAGTCGCTCCCGAGCCCCACGGCGTCGAGGAGCGCCGCGATCTGGGGACCGCCGCCGTGGACGAGGGCGACGCGCTCGCCGGCGCCGGTGAGGGCGATGAGGTCCTCGGCCAGCCCGGCCAGGGTCTCGCCCTCGGGCGCGAGGTCGTCGAGCGCGTGCCCGCCGAGCTTGGCCACGACGCTCACGGGGTCACCCCCGTGAGGGGCAGGCCGAGGGTCTCGGGCCGTCCGCTCGCCACGTTCCAGGCCTGCAGGGCCTGACCGGCCGCGCCCTTGATGAGGTTGTCGATCGAGGCGAGGGCCACGAGCCAGCCGGTGCGCTCGTCGACGGCGGCGCTCACGAAGCACAGGTTCGAGCCCACGGGGTCCTTCAGCGTGGGGGGCGCCTCGCTCACCACGACGCAGGGGTCCGCGCCGTAGCGCGCGGCGAGGAGCTCGAGCGCCGACGCGGTGGTGAGCGGCTCGACGAGGCGCGCGTAGGCGGTGACGAGCATGCCCCGGGCCACCGGCACCAGGTGGGGGGTGAAGAGGAGCTCGGCGCCGAGCTCGGCCTCCATCTCGGGGGTGTGGCGGTGGCGGGTGAGCCCGTAGGCCTCGGCGTTGCCGACCAGGCGACTGAAGTGCAGGCGCTCGCTCGTCGCGCGCCCGGCGCCCGAGGCGCCCGAGAGCGCGTCGACCACGATCCCGCGGCGCTCGACCACGCCCGCGTCGACGAAGGGACCCAGGCAGAGCGCGGTGGCGGTCGGGTAGCAGCCCGGCGCGGCGACGAGGGTGGCGTCGCGCAGCTCCGCGCGGTGGCGCTCGACGAGGCCGTAGACGGCGCGCGCGAGCAGCGCGGGCGCGCGGTGGGCCTCGCCGTACCACGCCGCGTACTGGTCCGGGTCCTTCAGGCGGAAGTCGGCCCCGAGGTCCACCACGCTGACCCCGCGCTCGACGAGTCGCGCCACGATCCCCTGGCTCTTGCCGTGGGGCAGGGCGCAGAAGACCACGTCGAGCTCGGCCTCGAGCACGCTCTCGGTCGGGGCGAGCACGAGGTCGGGGTAGCGCGCCGCGAGGGCCGGCACGTGCGCGCCCAGGGCGACGCCCGCGCTCGACTCGCCGGTGGCGAGCACGACCTCGAGGTCGGGGTGGGACCCGCACAGGCGCACGACCTCGCTGCCCGCGTACCCGCTCGCCCCGACGACCCCGACCCGCATGCGACATTTTATGCACACTCCCGGTGTAAATCACAACTAGGCGGGCCGTCGGCTACCGTGGAGCCGTGTCCCGTCGTGGCTGGATGCTCTTCGTCGCCATGTCGGTCATCTGGGGCATCCCCTACCTCTTGATCCGCGTGGCCGTGCGCCAGCTCGACCCCGGGGTCCTGGTGCTGGCGCGCACCGGCCCGGCCGCGCTCGTGCTCGGGCCCCTCGTGCTCTGGCGGCGCCAGTGGCGGGCGCTCGCCACCCACCTGGGCTGGATTGCCCTGTTCGGTGCCGTGGAGTTCGGCGTCCCCTGGTACCTCATGTCGACGGCCGAGCGCCACCTCACGAGCTCGCTCACGAGCCTCTTGATCTGTTGCGTGCCCCTCTTGTCCGTCGTCGTCCAGCGCCTGCGCGGCGCCGAGACCGTCGACCGACGCCGTCTCGGCGGGCTCGCCGTGGGGGCCCTCGGGGTCGCGCTGCTCGTCGGCCTCGGGATCACCCGCGGCTCACTCCCCTGGATCGGGCTGATGATGGTGGTGATCGTGGGCTACGCGCTCGGCCCGATCATCCTCGCCACCAAGCTCACCCACGTCGACGGGCCGACGGTCGTCATGGGCGCCACCGCCGTCGTCTCGCTCGCCTGGGTGCCCTGGGACGTCGTTCACTGGCCGACGCGGGTCTCGGCCGAGACCGTCTGGTCGATCGTCGTGCTGAGCCTCGTGTGCACGGTCGCGGCCTTCCTCGTCTTCTTCGAGCTCGTGAAGGAGGCCGGGCCGGCCCGCTCGGTCGTGGTGACCTACCTCAACACCGCCCTCGCGGTCGTCTTGGGCGTGGTGGGGCTGCACGAGCCGCTCACCGCGGGCATCGCCGTGGGCTTCCCCCTGGTGCTCGTGGGCTCGATCCTCGCCACGACCCGGCCGCGCGCGCGCGGGCGCGACGAGGCCCTCGCCGAGACTCAGGCCGCGTAGGTCGCCGAGACCCGCACCTCGTCGTCGACGACCAGCCAGGCGACGCGGTCGCCCGCGACGAGGGTCACGGCGTCACCGTGCTCGAGGGGGCCGTGGTGGATGACGCTCGCGGCGTCGAGCGGTCCCGGGGCCACCTCGGTCACCGCCTCCCAGACGGCGGCGTTGTTCACGTGGCCCACCAGGTCGAGGTCGCTGCGCCGCGTCGGCCAGGGCCGCCGGACCGCACCCTCGGTCATCGGGGGCACCCCCACGCGGCTCGAGACGCGCCGCTCCCGCGCCGCCTCGCCGTAGGCGGCGAAGAACGACTCGCGCATGCGCACCGGGCGTCCCTCGAGGTCGGTGGGCACCCACAGCGCCACCGTCTCAATCACCACGACGCCGTCGACGAGCACGTCGGTGCGCCGCTCGGCCCAGGCCGGACCCGTCCCCGCGCACCAGGTCGCGAGCTCGAGCCCCTCGAGGTAGCCGGGCCACCGGGCGCCCGCCACGCGGCGCCACGCCGTGCGGCGCACCAGCCAGACGTCGTCGCTCTCGGTGGCGAGCCCGGTGTCGTTCCAGTCGTCGGTCGCCACGTCCTGGAGGTAGCGCGCGAGCGCGTCGACCCGCAGCCGCCCGGCCGGGTCCACGTCACCGAGGCGCACGATCGCCGCGCTGAGGTAGCGGCGCAAGCCGTCGACCCAGGCGGTGAACTCCATCAGCGCAGGCTCGCTCCCAGGGCCCGGCCCGACTCGATGAGGGCCTCGCGCAGCTGGGCGACCTCGCGTTCGTCGAGCGTGCGCTCGGGCGAGGAGAGCCGCAGGGTGAAGGCGAGGCTGCGCGCTCCCGAGGGCACCGCGCCGCCACGGTAGACGTCAAAGAGCGCGACCGACTCCACGCGCTCGTCGGTCGCGCCCAGCGCGTGGGCGAGGTCCTGGGCGTTGAGCGCGTCGGGGGTGACGAAGGCCAGGTCGATCACGGCGCTCGGGAACCGGCTCGGCAGCCGGATGGCGCGCGGCGCCGGGGTCGCGCGGGCCGGGTCGAAGAGCGCGTCGAGGTCGAGCTCGACGAGCCCCGCGCGCCGCGGGGCCTCGCCGCCGGCGAGGTGGGCGACGAGGGCCGGGTCGACCTCGCCCACGACGCCCAGGCGCGCGCCGCTCACCCGGTCGACGAGGGCGGCGGCCCGGGTCGGGTGCACGCCGGGGGGCGCCTCCGCCAGGGCGCGCACCACCACGTCGCGCAGCGCCAAGCGTCCGAGGAGGGCGCGCGCGAGGACGGTGGCCGCGACGGCGTCGTCGCCGGGACGTCCGAGCAGGAGCGTGAGGCGCTCGCCCTCCTCGGGCAGGGCCACCTCGCTCCGGCCGCCCACCCCGCCGCGCGTGCGCCGCGGGTGGACGGCGACCGCGGGGTGGGTGAAGACCGTGCCCACCTCGCACAGCGCCACGTCGCCCCGACCGCGCTCGAGGTTGCGCAGCCAGGCGCGCGCGACCCCGGTCACGCACGTGGCGCGCAGCACCGACTCCTCGGCCGAGAGGGGGTTCGCCACCGCGACCGGCGGCCCGAGCGCGAGGAGGCCGTGCTCGCTCGGGGCGACGAGCGTCGGGGTCCACACCTCGAGCGCCCCCAGGGCGACGGCGGCGTCGCGCAGGCGACGGCGCATCCGCTGGCGATCGCTCAGCCCCCCGACCTCGGGCCAGGAGGGCACCCGCCGGGCGAGCCGGCCGTAGCCGTGGAGCCGGGCCACCTCCTCGATCAGGTCGGCGCGGCCCTCGAGGCCGGCGCGCACGTCGCGTCGGCGCGCCGGGGGGCGCACGACGAAGGGGTCGTCCCCTTCGACCACGAAGTCGAGGCCGGTGAGCAGGCGGCGCACCTCTGCGGCCTCGACGGCGGTGCCGAGCAGGCCCGCCACGTCGGTCGCGGCCAGGGTGAGCGTGGGCACCTCGTCGAGGTCCCCGGTCACGTCGAGCGGCTCGGCGAGCCACTCGAGACCGGGCGAGCTCTCCTCGAGTACGGCCACGAGCCGGGCGACGGCCCGCAGGGCGAGCGTGGGGTCGACGCCGCGCTCGAAGCGGGCCGACGCCTCGGTGCGCAGCCCGTGGCGCTTCGAGGAGCGCGCGATGGCCATGGGGTCGAAGCAGGCCGCCTCGAGCAGGACCTCGGTCGTCGCCTCGGTGATCTCGCTGGCGGCCCCGCCCATGATCCCGGCGAGCCCGAGGACGCGGTCCTCGCCGTCGACGATCACGCCGTCCACACCGGTGTCGCCCAGGCCGCGCCCGGACGTGGCGAGGCGTCGCTCGACGCCGTCGAGGGTCGTGAGCGTCTCGCCCGCCCGGGCCCGGCGCACGCCGAGGGTCGACCCGGCCACCCGGTCCCGGTCGTAGGGGTGGGTCGGCTGGCCGAGCTCGAGCATCACCAGGTTGGAGGCGTCGACGACGTTGGAGATGGGACGCATCCCGGCCGCGCGCAGGCGCTGGGCCACCCACGGGGGGCTGGGCGCGATGGTGACGTGGCGCAGGACCGAGACCGTGAGCCGCCCGCACAGTTCGGGCGCCTCGACGCGCGCCCCGGCGAGCGCGGACGTCGGGGTCACGCCGCCGGGACTCGCCAGGCGCGGGGCGCGCAGCGGCCGCGACAGGCGCACCGCGAGGTCGCGCGCGACGCCCTCGACGCACCACGCGTCGGGACGGTTGCCCTCGACCGAGACGTCAAAGACCACGTCCGGGGTGAGGCCGAGCACCTCGATGAGGTGGCGGCCGGGCTCGGCGCCGGGCTGGTCGTTCAAGACGAGCAGGCCCGCGTGGTCCTCCGACAGACCGAGCTCGCGACCCGAGCAGAGCATCCCGTTGGAGGTCACCCCGCGCATGGTCCGACGGGCGATGGCGAAGCCACCGGGCAGGACCGCCCCCACCGGGGCCAGCGGGACGCGGTCGCCCTCGTGGAAGTTCCAGGCCCCGCAGACGATCTCGAGGGGGCCGGCACCGGCCTCGACGACGACCCGGCGGATCCGGTCGGCGCCGGGGATCGGCGCGATCCGCTCGACGCGCGCGACCACGACGTCCTCGAGGCCCTCGCCCACGCGCTCGATCCCCTCGACCACCAGGCCGAGGTCGTCGAGGGTGGCGCGCAGCTCCTCGGGCGACTCGGGCAGGTCGACGAAGTCCCGCAGCCAGGCGAGCGAGATCCTCACGAGAACTGCTCCACGAAGCGCACGTCGTTCTCGGTCAGGGCGCGCAGGTCGGCGATCTCGTAGCGCATCATGGCGCACCGGTCGATGCCGAAGCCGAAGGCGAAGCCGTGGTAGCGCTCGGGGTCGATGCCCACCGCGGTCAGCACCGCCGGGTCGACCATGCCGCAGCCGCCGAGCTCGACCCAGCCCGTCATCGAGCAGGTCCGACAGCCCCCGCCGCCGCAGACGGTGCAGGTGACCTCGAACTCGGCCGAGGGCTCGGTGAAGGGGAAGAAGCCCGGGCGCAGCCGCGAGGTGATCGAGGGCCCGAAGTAGGCGGTGGTGAACGACTCGATCGTGCCCGCGAGGTCCGCGAAGGTGATCCCCTCGGCGACGACGAGGCCCTCGATCTGGTGGAAGGCGACCAGGTGACGGGCGTCGGGGGTGTCACGCCGGTAGCAGCGTCCGGGCATCACCGAGTGGATCGGCAGGCCGTCGGTGGCGGTCGCCCGCTCCATCAGGTGGATCTGGGTCGGGCTGGTGTGGGTGCGCAGCACCACCGTCTCGGGGTCGCCGAGGTCCACGTAGAAGGTGTCCCACAGTCCCCGGGCCGGGTGGGCGGGGGGCATGTTGAGCGCCTCGAAGTTGTACCAGTCGCTCTCGACCTCGGGGCCCTCCTCCACGGTGAAGCCCATGGCGACAAAGACGTCCTCGAGCTCGCGCTGGGTCGCGGCGATCAGCCCGCCGTGACCGACTGCGACCGGCAGGCGCACCGCCGCGTCCACGACGTCGCCCAGGTCGAGCCGGTCCGCCTCGAGGGCGCGCCGGCGCTCCTCGGCGGCGAGCAGCCCGCGCCGGGCCTCGAGTTCGCCCTCCACCCGTCGGCGCGCCTCTTGGAGCGACGCGCCGAGCGTGCGGCGCTCCTCCTCATCGAGCGCGCCCAGGGTCCGCTGCAGTTCGGCGAAGGGCGAGCGCCGTCCGACGAGGCTGGCCTCGGCCTCGCGCAGCGCGTCGAGGGAGGCGAGCGCGTGGACCCGGTTCACCAGGTCGTCGGCGAGGGTCGCGGGGTCGAGGCGGTCGTCGGGCATGTGGCCCCCAGGCTAGAAGGTGCGCGGACCCGTCCCGCGCCGACGCTGGACCATCGCCTCGTAGGCGAGCATCGCCCCGGCCACCGCCGCGTTGAGCGACTCGGCGCGCCCGGCCATCGGGATCGTGAGCGCCGCGTCGCAGCGCGCCACGACGTCCTCGGCGAGCCCGGCGGACTCGTTGCCGATGAGCAGCGCGCACGGGCCCGCGAGGTCGCTCGCGCACGGGTCGTCCCCGCCGCGCGCCACGCTGGCGAGGACGCGCGCGCCCTTGGCCCGAAGTTCGGCGAGCGCCTCGTCGAGCCCGGCGACCACGACCGGCACGTGGAAGACGGACCCCGCGCTCGCGCGCAGCGCCTTGGGGTTGGTCGGGTCGACACCCGGGCCCGTGAGCACGACCCCGGCGGCGCCGGTGGCGTCGGCGGTGCGGATGAGCGTGCCCACGTTGCCGGGGTCGCGCAGGTCGCACAGGACGAGGACGGTGCCGGGGTGCACCGCCGCCAGGCTCGCCACCGGCAGGCGCGCCGCGGCGAGGACCCCCTGGGGCGTCACGGCGTCGGCCACCCGTTCGAGCACCCCGGGCGCGAGCGCGAAGGTCCGCACCCCGTGCGCCGCGGCGTTGGCCACGAGCGCCGCCAGACGCGGGTCGCCCGCCCGGGCGCCGTCGAGGTAGAGCGCCTCGAGCTCGGCGCCGGCGGCGAGGGCCGCCTCGACGAGGTCGGGCCCCTCGAGGACGCACACGCCCTCGCGCCAGCGCAGCGCCCGCTTGGCGGCGAGGCGCCGCAGCCGGCGGACGCGCTGGTGGCTCGCCCCCAGCGCCTCGATCGCGACCTACTTCGCCAGGGCGTCGGTGGCCAGCGCCACGATCCGGGCGAACGCGGCGTCATCGGTGACCGCGAGGTCGGCCAGCATGCGCCGGTCGATCTCGATGCCGGCCGCGTTGAGCCCGGCGATGAACCGGCTGTAGCTCAGCCCGTGGGCGCGGGCCCCGGCGTTGATCCGCTGGATCCAGAGCTTGCGCATCTCGCCCTTGCGCGCCCGGCGATCCCGGAAGGCGTAGACCCCCGAGTGCTGGACGGCCTGGTTGGCGGCGCGGAACGTTCGGCTGCGGTCGCCGTAGTAGCCCTTGGCCTCCTCGAGGACGGCCTTGTGGTGCTTCTTGGCGTTGACGGCCCTCTTGACTCGTGCCATGTCTGTCTCTCTTCCCTCGTCTCGGCGCTTACAGGCCCATCATCCGCTTGACGCGCTTGGCCTGGCCCGGCGCGACGTCGGCCTCGCGGCCGAGCCGGCGCGCGCGCACCGAGCTCTTGCCCTCCATGAGGTGGCCGCGGAAGGCCTTGCCCCGGCGCAGTCGGCCCGTGCCGGTGATCTTGATGCGCTTCTTCGCGCCGGTGTCGGTCTTCATCTTCGGCATCTCAGCCCTCCTCGTTCGTGTCCTCGGCGCCGGTCGTGGCGTCCTCACTCGTCTTCGCCCGAACCCGCTTGTCCGGGCCCAGCACCATGGTCATGTTGCGCCCGTCGAGCTTGGCCGCCGCCTCCACGCGGGCCGCGTCGGCCAGCCGCTCGACGATCCGGTCGAGGATCTTGCGGCCCAACTCGGGGTGGGCCGATTCGCGGCCCCGGAACATGATGGTGATCTTCACCTTGTGACCCTCGCCGAGGAACTTCTCGACGAGTCGCGTCTTGGTCTCGAAGTCCCCGGCGCCGATTTTGGGCCGGTACTTCATCTCCTTGATGCCCACGTTCTGGGACTTGCGGCGCGACTCCTTGGCCCGCTGGGCCTCGTCGAACTTGAACTTGCCGTAGTCCATGATCCGCACCACCGGGGGCTGCGCCGTCGGCGCGATCTCCACGAGGTCCAGGTCCAGGCTGCGGGCCAACGCCAGCGCCTCGCGGGTCGACACCACGCCCTTCTGATTGCCCTCGTTATCGATGAGCCGGACGGTGTCGACGCGGATGCGGTCGTTGACGCGACGGTCTCCCGGTGCTGTTGCGATAGCCCACTCCTTGCTCGACGCGACGCCGTCGGCGTCGCCGCAGGTCGCGGGACTCGGGGACCGGTACCACGGCGCACGTCGGTGGCCGGGTGGGGCCCGAACCCGTCGGACCCGCTTGCTGCACTGTCGGACCAGGCTAGCAGACCCCGCGCCGGAGCCCGCGGGGGCCGGCGCGGGTGGGACCGGGGCCGCCCCCGGCGGCTACCGTGGCGCCGTGAGCGAGCGGACCGCGGCCGGTGCCACCCCCGAGGACGAGGCGCTGGCCGCCGAGGCCGCCTACCTGCGCGACACGCCGGTCGAGACGATCCTCGCCAACCATCTCTTCGTCTTGTTGCAGGTGGCCGCGCTGCGCCTGGGCGAGGAGCCGCCGCGCCTCGACGCGGCCCGCCTGGTGATCGACACGGTCGCCGCCGTGGTCGGCGCCGGCGGGGAGCGCCTCGGCGAGCACGCCGAGCTGTACCGCCAGGCCCTGGCCGAGCTCCAACAGGCCTACGTGCGCGCCGCGGCCGGCCCGGCCTAGGCGCGCGGGAAGTCGACCTCGACCCGCAGTCCACCGAGGTCGCTGCGCGCGGTGGCCAGGCGCCCCCCCATCGACTCGGCGATGTCGGCCATGATGCTCATGCCCAGCCCCGAGCCGCCGGTCTCGCGCGAGCGCGACTCGTCGAAGCGCTGGAATCGCCGGGGCCGCTCACCGTAGACGGGCAGCCCCGGGCCGCCGTCCTCGACGACCAGGCGGGCCCGGAGACCCTCCCCCGCGAGGGTCACGCGCACCGGGGCGTCGGCGGGGGTGTGACCCTCGACGTTGGTGAGGGCGTTGGTGAGGAGGCGCTCGAAGTAGTCGCCGCGCGTCGAGGCGACGACGCCGTCGTCGACGGCGACCTCGACGCGCCGCTCGGGGTGCTCGAGGGCGAACTCCTCGGCCCGCGCGCGCGCCAGCGCCGAGACGTCGACCTCCTCGTCGGGGTGGTGGGGGGCCTCGCGCAGCTGGGCGACGAGCAGCAGGTCGCGCACGAGCGACTCCATCCGAGCGATCTCGCGGCCCATGCGCTCGAGGGCCCGGGCCCGGCGGGCCTCGTCCTGGCCCCCCTGGGCGAGCAGGTCGGTGTAGCCCTTGACGACCGTGAGCGGCGTGCGCAGCTCGTGGGAGGCGTCGTCGATGAACTCCTGCATGATGCGCGCGCCGCGGGCCTGGACCTCGATGCGCTCGGCCAGCGCGCGCACCATCACCGCGAGCGCGTCGCGCAGGTCCGCCAGGTCCCGGCTGCCCGCCGGGGCCGGGACCTCGCCGACCTCGGCCCCGTCGGCCACGGCCACCGCGTAGTCGATCAGCCGGCCCATCGCCCGCAGGTCCCGGCGCATCACCACGCGCGCCAGCACCCCGGCCACCAGCGCGATGAGGATCGCGCCCAGGACGACGACGACGACCTCGTGCTCGGTCTGGCGGGCGATGGCGCGGGTGGAGCCCGCGACCACCAGGTAGTCGCCCCCGCCGATGTCGAGCGAGCGGAGGGCGAAGCCCGGCAGTCCCCCCACGGCGACGACCTGGTTGCGCGAGGCGGCCACGTCGGCCATGGTCGGCGTCGCGCTGAGCGGCACCGACGGCTCGGCCACCTCCGAGGTCTTGCCCGAGGGGTAGACCACCACGAGGGCGAGGTCGTAGTTGTTGTACTGGTTGACGTAGAGCGCGTTGTTGAGGGCCGTCGAGGGGTTGCGCAGCCCCGCGTCGACGACGGCGTTGATCTGGTCGTAGAGGGTCTGGTAGCGCGCGTGGCTCGCCACCGCCAGGGCCAGCCAGCCCACCGCCACGGCGACCACCAGGGTGACCGAGACGAAGAGCAGGGTCAGCCGGGTGGCGATCCTCACGGGTTCGCCGGGGGCTCCACCACCTTGAAGCCGACGCCGCGCACGGTGGTGATCGGGGCGAAGCCGTCGCGGTGCACCTTGCGCCGCACGTAGGAGATGTACGTGTCGAGCACCGAGGTCTCGGAGTCGAAGTCGATGTTCCACACGTCGCGCAGCAGCTGCTCGCGCGTGACGACCCGCTCGGCGTGCTCGAGCAGGACCTGGAGCAGGCGGAACTCGGTGGCCGAGAGGTCGACGGCCTCCTCGGCGTAGGTCACCTCGTGGCGGTCGACGTTCATCACCAGCGGGCCGCAGGTCATCACCCGGTCGTCCTCACCCTCGTCGGCCGCGCGTCGCAGGATCGCCGCGATCCGCAACAGCAGCTCTTGGAGGTTGTAGGGCTTCTTCACGTAGTCGTCGGCCCCGAGGCGCAGCCCGCGCTCCACGTCGCCGCTGGAGTCGCGCGCGGTGAGCATCAGGACCGGCGTCTTGGTACCCGACTCGCGCAGTCGCTCGACGAACTCGAAGCCGTTGACGGTGGGCATGTTGATGTCGAGCACGCACAGGTCGGCGTGGTGGCGGCGCAGCTGGTCGAGGCCCTCGGCCCCGTTGGCCGCCGTCACGACGTCGTAGCCGGCCCCCTCGAGGGCGTCCTGGAGCACGTCGCGCACGCCGGGCTCGTCGTCCACGACCAGGATCGTCGCCATGCCTCCCCCTCCCCGGTGCGAGCGTACCGGACCCGGCCGCGCCGCCCCGCCCGAGACGGCGCGGGTTCTCACCGCATTTCCAGGATCCTCACAGGTAGTTCTGAGACGACCCTCACTACCTTGGACCAGGTGAGGAGTGTCGTGGCCCGCACCGTCGTGGCCCTGCTGGTGAGCCTGGTGATCCTCACGCCCCCGGCCGTCGCGGCGGCAGACGACCACGGGGGCACCACGACCACGACCACCACCCTCCCCTCGCCGACCGGCCCCTACGCGAGCTGCGCCGCGCTGGTCGCGGGCTCCGGCCCCCACGCCCCGCGCCCCAGCGACTCCTCGGGTGACGGTCAGAGTCCGGCCGAGACGCTCTATGAGTGCGAGCTCAAGGACTACCGCGAGGCGGCGGCCCAGATCGACGCGGCGTTCCGTCAGGCCGTCGCCCAGGCGCGGTCCCAGTTCCGACGCTCGACGCGCACCGCCCACTCGGCCGCCCAGCGCTCGGCCGCCCTCCAGGTGATGCAGGCCGCGATCATCCAGGCCGCGACGGTGCGCTCGGCGGCGCTCGTCACCCTCGGCCCGCCGCCGGTGCTGAAGAAGAGCGGCTAGGGCCCGTCGAGCCTCTCGAGGGCCCCAATCTCGTCGGCCCCGCGGCGTCCGACCCGCCGCTCACCCGCCACCCGCGCGCCGAGCGCGACACTCCGGCTGCCGTCGGCGATCGCGACGCAGTGCAGGTAGAGCCGCTCGCCCCGGTCGGTCGTGACCTCCCCGTCGCCGCGCGCCTCATCGAAGGCGGTGACGATCCCCTCGACCCTCACCGCGCGCCGAGCCCCCGCAGGAGGGCCGCCGTCGCCAGCGCCGTCTCGGCCGCCTCGCGGCCCTTGTTGGACCCGTCGGCGCGCGAGCGCGCGAGCGCCTGGTCGACCGTGTCGGTGGTGAGCACCCCGAAGACGACGGGCACCCCGGTGGAGAGCGCGACGTCCTGCAGGCCGCGGGCGCACTCGCCGGCCACGAAGTCGTAGTGACCGGTGTCCCCGCGGATCACCGCGCCGAGCGCGACCACCGCGTCGGGGGCGCCGGCCGCGAGCGCCCGGGCGGCCAGGGGCAGCTCGAACGCGCCGGGCACCCACGCGACGGTCACGTCGTGGGGCTCGACGCCGTGCTCGCCCAGCGCCTCGAGGGCGCCCTCGAGCAGGCGGGTGGTCACCCCGCCGTTGAAGCGCGCGCAGGCGATCGCCACCCGGCGACCGCGGCCCTCGGGGGCCGGGTCGAGGTGACGGCCGACCCGCCCAGCGAGGCGCTCCAGCGCCGCGGGGTCGAGCAGGGTCTTGTCACTCGAGCTCATCGAGGCCCTCGAGGAGGTGTCCGAGCCGCTCGCGCTTCGTGCGCAGGTAGTCGATGTTGAAGGGCGTGGGCTGGCTCTCGAGCGCGACGCGCTCGACGATGCGCAGCCCGAACCCCTCGAGGCCGCCGTACTTCGCGGGGTTGTTGGTCATGAGCCGCATGGCGTGCACCCCCAGGTCCTCGAGGATCTGCGCGCCGATCCCGTACTCACGCGAGTCCACGGGCAGGCCCTGGTCGAGGTTGGCGTCGACGGTGTCGCGGCCCTCCTCTTGGAGGGCGTAGGCGCGGATCTTGTGGCCGAGGCCGATGCCCCGTCCCTCGTGGCCGCGCAGGTAGACCACCACCCCGGCCCCCTCGGCCGCGATCTTGGCGAGCGCCGTGTGCAGCTGGGGGCCGCAGTCGCAGCGCAGCGAGCCCAGCGCGTCGCCGGTCAGGCACTCGGAGTGGACCCGCACGAGCGGGTCGGGCCGGCTCGCGAGGTCGCCGTAGACGAGGGCCATGTGCTGCTCGTGGTCGAGCACGCTCTCGTAGACCCGGGCGCTGAAGGTGCCGTACTCGGTCGGCAGGCTCGCCTCGGCCACCCGGCGCACCAGCTTCTCGTGGCGGCGCCGGTAGCGGATGAGGTCGGCGATCGTCACCAGCGGCAGCCCGTGACGCTCGGCGAAGACCTCGAGGTCGGGCAGGCGGGCCATGTCGGACTTGTCGGGGGTCACCACCTCGCACAGCACGCCGACCGGCGCCTTGCCGGCCAGGCGGCACAGGTCGACCGTGGCCTCGGTGTGTCCGGCCCGCTTCAGGACCCCGCCCTCGCGGTAGCGCAGGGGGAAGACGTGACCGGGCCGGTTGAGGTCGGTCGCGCGGGTCGCCGGGTCGACGAGCGCCCGCACGGTGGCGGCGCGGTCGTGGACCGAGATGCCGGTGGTGGTGCCGTGGCGGTAGTCGACCGAGACGGTGAAGGCGGTGCGCTGGCTCTCGGTGTTCGCGCTCACCATGAGGGGCAGGTCGAGCTCGTCGGCCCGCTCGCTCTCGAGCGGCGCGCAGATCACCCCCGAGGTGTGCTCGAGGAAGAAGGCCATCGACTCGGGGGTGACGTCCTCGGCCGCCATCACCAGGTCGCCCTCGTTCTCGCGGTCCTCGTCGTCGACCACCACCACGATCCCGCCCGCGCGGATCTGGGCTATCGCCTCGTCGATCGTCGCCAGCGCCATCAGACCTCCACGTCGAGCCGTACGTCCGCTCCCAGGCGCGTCACGGCGACCAGGCGGCCGCGCCTCAGGGTCTCCATCGTAGGGGTGACCAGCCCCACCAGGGCCGAGAGGCCCTTCGGGCCCGCGAGGGCCGGCGCGACGTACCACACCAGCCGGTCGACCAGGCCCGCCTCGAGGAACGCGCTCAGGGTGCGCGGGCCCCCCTCGAGGAGGACCTGGAGGACGTCGAGGCCGCCCAGCTCGTCGAGGATCGGGCCGAGCTCGCCCGAGCGCTCCAGGCACGGGCGGACCCGCGCCGCGGGCGGCGCCGTCCCAAGCACCACCCGCAGGGGCTCGTAGGTCCGCTCCCCCAGCCGGGCGGTCAGGCGGGGGTCGTCGGCGCGCACCGTGCCCGCCCCCACGAGGATCGCCTGGCTCTCGGCGCGCAGGCGGTGGGCGTCGGCGCGCGCCGCCTCCCCGGTGATCCACCGGCTGGAGCCGTCGGCCACGGCGACCATGCCGTCCAGGGTGGCGGCCACCTTGGCCACCACGTAGGGCCGGCCGGTGCGCCGGTGGGTCAGGTAGGCGGCGAGCTGGTCGGCGACGGCCGACGCGCCGACGCCCTCGACCACCCCGACCCCGGCCGCGCGCAGGTGGTCGAGTCCCCGACCGGCCACGCGCGCGTCGGGGTCGCGGAGCCCGACGACGACCCGGGCGATGCCGGCCGCCTCGATCGCCTCCACGCACGGCGGCGTGCGCCCGGTGTGGGCGCAAGGCTCGAGGGTCACCACGAGCGTCGCGCCCCGTGCGCGCGCCCCGGCCGCGGCGAGGGCCGTCACCTCGGCGTGGGGGCCGCCCGGCGGGGCCGTCGCCCCGGTGGCGAGCACCTCGCCGAGGTCGTCGACGACCACCGCCCCGACCCACGGGTTGGGCGGGGCGTCGAGGCGGGCGGTGGCGGCCGCGGCGCGCGCCGCGGCCATCGCCCCCTCGAGGTCGATCATCGCGCCGCGGCGGCGGCGGCCCGCAGCGCCCGGGCCGCCCCGAGCGGGTCGGGCCGAGCGAAGATCGCCGAGCCGGCCACCAGCACGTTGGCCCCGGCGGCCACCGCGACGGGGGCCGTCGCGGGGTCGATCCCGCCGTCGACCTCGAGGTCGAGCGCGAGCCCGTCGGCGTCGATCGCGGCGCGCGCGCGCGCGACCTTGTCCATCACCTCGGCCATGAAGGACTGGCCGCCGAAGCCGGGGACGACGGTCATGAGCAGCAGCAGGTCGATCCGCCCGAGGTACGGCTCGACGGCGGACAGGGGCGTGTCGGGGTTGGCCGCGAGCCCGACGCGCACCCCGAGCGCGCGCGCCTGGTCGATCAGGTCGTCGGTGCCGCCCACCTCGACGTGCACGGTGCAGCCGTCGGCGCCGGCGCGGGCGAAGGCCTCGAGGTAGCGGCCGGGCTCGCTCATCATGAGGTGGCAGTCGAAGAAGCGCCCGCTGTAGCGCCGCAGCGAGGCGACCACCGGGGGGCCGAGGCTCACGTTGGGCACGAAGTGGCCGTCCATCACGTCCACGTGCAGCCAGTCGGTCTCGGCGTCGACCTCGGCGACGCACGCGCCGAGGCGCCCGAAGTCGGCCGACAGGATCGAGGGCGCGACGCGCAGGGAGCCGACCTCACCGGCGGGGTGCGCGCTCACGCGCTCAGCCTAGAGGGGGTCGCTCGCGCCGCTCGACCACGTCGTCGAGTCCCCCGCGCGTCGTCCGCGCCACCACGCCGCCGCCGCCATCGAGCCCCGCCCGGCCGGTCGGACCGCGACGAGCTCGAGCGCGCCGTCGGCGACGCCGAGCACGACCCGCCCCTCGACGAGCGCGACGGTGCCGGCCGCGACGCGCGCGGCGCTGGGCGCGACGCGCTCGACGATGAGCCGTCGGCCGTCGCACTCGAGGTGGGCGCCGCCCAGGCGCACCACCCGCCCGGCCCGGGCGGCCGTGGCCGAGGGGTCGAGGGCCCGCTCGCCCTTGGTGATCTTCCTCGCGTAGGTCGCCTCGCCCTCCTGGGAGTGCGCCCCCTCGAGGGCCGCGGGGTCCGCCAGCACCCCGACCAGCAGTCGGGCCCCGAGCGCGGCCAGCTCGTCGGTGAGCGTCGCCGCGTCCTTGTCGTCGACCTCGAGCGACGCCGACGCGTGGACCGGCCCGGTGTCGAGGGTCTCTTCGAGCGTGATGATCGTCACCCCGCTCAGGGCGTCGCCGGCCAGGATGGCCCGCTCGACCGGGGCGGCGCCGCGCCAGCGCGGCAGCAGGGAGAAGTGGACGTTGAGCATCGGCACCGCCGCGAGCACCGCGGGCGGCACGAGCGCGCCGTAGGCGACGACGACCCCGCGCTCGACCCCGGCGTCGAGCACGTCCTCGAGGCGGCTCGTCACGCGCAGGCCGCGCTCGAGGGCGCGACGCTTCACGGCGCTGGGCTCGGGCGGCCCGCCCCGGGACCGCCGACGATCGGGCCGGGTGACGACGAGGGCCACGTCGTGGCCGACGTCGAGCAGCGCCTCCAGCGTCGGCACCGCCGCGCGCGGGGTGCCGAGGAAGGCGAGGCGCATCTAGTCGGCGCGCCGGCCGAGGCGCAGCCGCCGCCCGCGCAACTCGCGCAGCGCCTCTCTGCGCTCGTCCTCGTCCAGCCGGTCAAGCAGGAGGTGTCCGTCGAGGTGGTCGGTCTCGTGCAAGAAGATGCGGGCCTCGAGCTCGGTGGCCACGACGTCGAGCCCGCGGCCCTCGAGGTCCACCCCGACCAGGTGGACCGTCCCGGGCCGGGTGATCGGCCAGCCCATCCCGGGCACCGAGAGGCAACCCTCGTCGTACTCCCACTCGCCCGAGGTCTCGACGATCCGCGGGTTGATCACGACCCGTGGCCCCTCGCCGGCGTCGTAGACGAAGAAGCGCTGGCCCACCCCGATCTGGTTAGCCGCGAGCCCCACGCCCGGCGCGTCGTACATCGTCTCGATCATCGAGTCGCACAGCGCGGCCAGCGCCCCGTCGATCTCGGTGACCTCGGTGGTGGGCGTGGTGAGGACCGGATCCGGAAAGACGCGGATCGGCAGCAGGCTCACCGGTCCACGTTACCCGTCGCCCCCCGCCACGGCGACCCGACAACGCCGTCGCGACGCGCACGCGGCCAGCGCGTCACAGAGCGTCGCGACGTCGCGGGCGCGCGCGACGAAGCCCCCCGCGCCCTCGCGCACGCTCACCCCCCGGGCGCGGAGTTCCTCGGCCAGCTCGGCCGCGCCCTCGCCCGAGAGGCGAGCCTCGCCCCCGAAGGGCGAGAGGCCCAGCAACGCGGCCTCGGCGATCTCGGCGGCCACGAGGTCCTCGAAGCGCGCCGCGACGACGGCCTCGAGGACGGGGTCGTCGCCGCGTCGGGTCTGGACGAAGAGCGCACCGCGCCCCTCGCGTCGGGCGCCGACGAGCCGACCGGCGCGCCCGAGCGCGTGGAGGAACTGGCGACGGGCCGTCGCGCGCGGGGCGAGCAGGTACTGGTCGGCGTCGGCGAAGCAGACCGCCCCGGCCCGGCGCACCGAGGCGAAGAGCGCCTCGGTGCCCACCACCACCCGCGCCGCGCCGTCGTAGGGGCGCGCGGCCGTCACCTCGCCGACGGCGACGCCCAGCTGGGCCGCGACGTCGCGCGCCAGGGTCGTCACTCCCGAGCGCACCCGGTGCAGCGCCGTCGAGGCGCACGCGGCGCAAAAGCGCGCCCGGGCGTGGCCCTCCGGGCACACCAGTCCCCCCTCGGCCTCGGACTCGGCCTGGCCGCACCGGGGACAGCGCGCCAGCGCCCGACAGCGCCCGCAGGCGAGCAGCCGTCCCGTCCCGAGGCGCTGGAGCACGACCGCGAGGGCCACCGGCTCGTCGCCGGCGATGGCGCGGCGCGCCGCCTCGAGGACCTCCGGGGCGAGCGCCCCCTCGTGGGGGTCGCGGTCGCGCCGGTCGACCACGACGACCCGCGGCCACCCCCCGACGAGGTCGGGGTCGCGCTCGTAGCCGCCCCGCCCGACGAGGCCCGGCGCCGGCCAGAGCGCGCCCATCCACAGCGGGGCCCCGTCGCGCCGGCACCGTTCGGCCACGACGGTCGGCGCGTCCCAGGTCGGCGCGGCGCTCGAGGCGAGCGCGTCGTCGTCGGCGTCGAGCACGACCGCCCCGGCCAGCCGGGGGCGGGCGCGAAGGCCGCGGCCCGCGTGCCCACCACGACCGGCCAGCCGGCCCGGGCCCGCGCCCAGTCCTCGCGCGCGACCGACAGCCCGCGGCGCTCGAGGCGCGACCCGAGCCGCTCGGCCCACCCCTCGTGGGGCACGACCACGAGCAGCGTGCCCTCGCGCGCGCGGGTGGCCTCGTAGGCCGAGAGCACGAGGTCGATCGGGTCGGTGGTCGGGGCCAGGTGGTGGAGCCCCGGCGCGAAGCGCCGCCGCGGCGGGGGGGCCGGGGCCGGGGCGGGGGCGACCGGGAGCTCGCGCACGACGCGCGCCGGCGAGCCCGTCGCGAGGAAGTGGCTCCACGGGGCGCCGTAGCGCCAGGCGGCCCAGCGGGCCAGTTCGACCACCGAGGGCGGCGGCCCGAGCCCGAGCGACGCGGTGATCGCCCGCAGGGCACGGGGGTCGCGCTCGGGCTCGGCGACCTCGCCCTCGACCACCCAGCCGCGCACCGAGCGCGGCCCGAGGGCCACCCGCACCCGGTCGCCCGGGCCGAGCGCCAGCCCCCGATCGAGGTAGTCGAAGGCCCGCTCGAGCGGGGCGACCTCGGTGAGGACCCGGACGACCCCGGCCACTAGGCCAGGTCGAGCTCGCGGCGCAGGTCGTCGAGCCGCGGGGTCTGCTCCCAGGTGAAGCCCTGGTCGGAACGGCCGAAGTGGCCGTAGGCGGCGGTGCGCGCGTAGATCGGCCGGCGCAGGTCGAGGTCGCGGATGATCGCGGCCGGACGCAGGTCGAACAGGGCATCGATGGCCTTGGCGATGGTGGCGGTGTCGACCCGCTCGGTGCCGAAGGTCTCCACGAGCACCGAGACCGGCCGGGCCATGCCGATGGCGTAGGCCACCTGGACCTCGCAGCGGCGCGCCGCCCCGGCGGCGACCACGTGCTTGGCCACCCAGCGCGCGGCGTAGGCGGCCGACCGGTCGACCTTGGAGGGGTCCTTGCCCGAGAAGGCGCCCCCGCCGTGGCGGGCCATCCCGCCGTAGGTGTCGACGATCACCTTGCGGCCCGTGAGGCCGGCGTCGGCGTGGGGCCCGCCCAGGACGAACTTGCCCGAGGGGTTCACGATCGTGCGCAGCGAGCGGTGCTCGAGGTCGCCGGGCAGCACCGGGGCGATCACGTGCTCGATGACGTCGTGCTCGATGGTGGCGTGGCTGACGTGGTCCTCGTGCTGGGTCGAGACGAGCACCGTGTCGACGCCGACGGGGCGGCCGTCCTCGTAGGCGATGGTGACCTGGGTCTTGCCGTCGGGGCGCAGGTAGGGCACCAGCCCGGTGCGGCGCACCTGGGCCAGGCGCATCGAGAGCCGGTGCGCCAGCCAGATCGGCAGGGGCATGAAGTCCTCGTTGTCGTCGCAGGCGTAGCCGAACATCATCCCCTGGTCGCCGGCGCCCAGGGCGTTGAGCTCGTCCTCGCTCCCGGTGCCGTCGCGCAACTCGAGCGCCCGGTCGACGCCGCCGGCGATGTCGGGGCTCTGGCGGCCCAGGGAGACCAGCACCGCGCAGGTGCGCCCGTCGAAGCCCTTCGCGCCGTCGTCGTAACCGATGTCGAGGATCGCCCGGCGTGCGATCGAGGTGATGTCGACCGAGGCGCTCGTGGTGACCTCGCCGGCCACCACGCACAGCCCGGTGGTGAGCAGCGTCTCGCAGGCCACGCGCGCGTCGGGGTCCTGGGCGACGATGGCGTCGAGCACGCTGTCGGAGATCTGGTCGGCGATCTTGTCGGGGTGACCCTCGGTCACCGACTCGGAGGTGAACAGCGTGCGGTCGCTCATCGGGCTCCTCGGTCCAGCAACGCAGCCACCCTAGCCAAGATGGCCTCGGCGACGACCCCTTTCGAGGCGAGCGGGACGCGCTCGGGCGCCGCGTCGCGCGCGAGGATCACCACCTCGTTGGTCGCGTGGTCGAAGCCGGCTCCGGGCGCGGTGACGTCGTTGACGACCAGCAAATCGACGCCCTTGTCGGCGAGCTTGCGCGCCGCGTTGGCCTCGACGTCGGTCGTCTCGGCGGCGAAGCCCACCAGCACCTGACCGGGCCGGCGGGCGGCCGCGAGCCCGGCCAGCACGTCGGGGGCCTCGCGTAGCGTCAGGGTGGGCGCACCGTCGCGGCGCTTGATCTTCTCGGGGCGGGCCTCGAGGGTGAAGTCCGACACGGCCGCCGCCATCACCAGCGCGTCGGCGCGCTCGAAGGCGTGTGTCAGCGCGTCGCGCATCTCGGCGGCGCTCTCGACGCGCACCACCGCCACGCGCCGCACGACGTCGGGGGCGACCTCGTCGGCCCCGGCCGTGACCAGGGTCACCTCGGCCCCGAGGCGGGCGGCGACCTCGGCCAGGGCCACGCCCTGGCGGCCCGAGGAGCGGTTCGTGAGGACCCGGACCGGGTCGAGCGCCTCGCGCGTGCCGCCGGCGCTCACGAGGACCCGTCGGCCGGTGAGGACCCCGCGGTAGCCCTCGAGCACCCGCGCGACGAACTCACAGATCGCCCCGGGCTCGACCAGGCGCCCCGGACCCGCGTCCCCGCCGGCCAGGGGGCCCTCGTCGGGGCCGAGCACCAGCACCCCGCGCCGGCGCAGCGTGGCCAGGTTCTCGCGCACCGAGGGGCTCTCCCACATCTCGGTGTGCATCGCCGGGCATAGCACGACCGGCGCCCGGGTCGCGAGCAGGGTGGCGGTGAGCAGGTCGTCGGCCAGGCCCAGCGCGTAGCGGGCGATCAGGTGGGCCGTCGCCGGGGCGACCACGACGCAGTCGGCCCCCTGACCGAGCCGGGTGTGCGGGATGGGGGTCGTGGGGTCGTCGAAGAGCTCGGTGCGCACGGGGCGGCCCGCGAGCGCGGCCAGGGTCGCCGAACCGATGAAGCGCTGCGCCTCGCGGGTGAGGACGGGCTCGACCTCGTAGCCGCGCGCGCGCAGCCGACGGACCAACTCGGCCGACTTGTAGGCGGCGACGCCGCCGGCGACGCCTAGGACGATGCGGTGCGGCGGCGGCTCAGTCGTCGCGGAGGGCATCGCTGAACGCGTCGAGGTCGAGACCCGCGTCCGTGCGGACCTCGGCCGCCGCCTCGGCGGCCTCGCGCTCGGCCTCGATCTCCTCGGGGGTCGGGCGGTGGTACTGGAGCTTGCCCTCGAAGAGCTCCTCCATGGCGATCGACAGCGACTTGTTCGACAGGCTGGTCACCTGGGGCGGGATGACCCCGCCGTGGCCCGCGCCGAGTCCGTTGTAGTACTCGTTGATCTGGCGGGCCCGGATCGAGGACACCGCGACCAGGGTGAACCGCGACGCGTCGACCTTGCCGAGGAGGTCCTCGATGGGCGGGTCGACGAGGGTGGGGCGTTCGGCCATGGGGCGTCCTTGTCAGGCGGGGGTGCGCCGGGCTCGACGCAGCCCCTCCAGTATAGAGACGATCTCCCCGGCCGCCCGGTCCGGGTCGTCGTTGACGACCACCCGGTCGGCCAGGCGCCGACCCCGGTCCAGCTCCTCGGGGGCGCTGGCCAGGCGCGCGCGCACGTGGGCCTCGTCGTCGCCGCGTCCGCGCAGGCGCGCCTCGAGCGAGGACGCGTCGGGCACGGTCACCAGCACCACCAGGGCGTCGGGGATGAGCCGGCGGACCTGCTCGGCGCCCTGGACGTCGATCTCGAGCAGCACGTCCTGGCCGGCGGGCGGCGTCGGGCGCGGCGTGCCGTAGAGCTGGCCGTGGAACTCGGCCCACTCGAGGAAGCGACCCTCCTCGGCGGCCCGGGCGAACTCCTCGCGCTCGACGAAGGCGTAGTCGGCGGCGGTCTCGTGGGGTCGGGGCGGGCGCGTCGTCCAACTGCGCGAGAGCCACAGGTGGCCGTCGCGCTCGACCAGGCGACGCGCCAGGGTCCCCTTGCCGACGCCGCCCGGGCCGATCAGGACGACGACGAGGGGCTCACCGGACAAGGGCCCGGAACAGCTCGGCGCGCTGCTTGGGCCCCAGTCCCCGGATGCGCCGGGTCTTGGCGATCTGGGCGGCCTTCATGATGCGCTCGGCCTTCACCTCGCCGATGGCCGGCAGGGCGCTGATGAGGTCGTAGGCGCGCATCTGGGCGATGCACTCCTCGCGCGCGGCGAGTTCGAACAACTCCTCCAGGGAGAGCTGGCCGGTCTTGACGAGGCGCTTGACCTCGGCGCGGCGCCGGCGGTTGGCGACCGCGAGCCGGGAGGCCTCGACGCGCTGCTGCTGGGTCAGGGACGGCGGGGTTGGGACCACGCGCTCAGACTACCCCGCGCCGGGTGATCAGGCTAGAGGACTTCGGTGAGGTCGTCGCGCCAGCGCTCGGCGGCCCGGCGCAGGGCCCGGCGCGACGGGCCGGCCCCGAGCACGGCGCGCGAGACGCTCGCGAGCACGCTCGCGCGCGCGCAGCCCGAGGTCACCGCCGCCACCTCCCGGGGCCCCGCCCCCTGGGCCCCCACCCCCGGGACGAGCACGGGTCCGCCCAGGGTGGCGAGGTCGACGTCGAGGGGGGCCCGCGTCGCACCGACCACGACCCCGACCGACCCCCACCCCTGGAGCGCGTTCAGCCCCGCCACGGCGGCGCACACCCCGGCCTCGACGCTGCGTCCCTCGAAGACGGCCGCCTGGACGGGCCGGCCCTCGGGGTTCGAGGTGGCCGCGAGCACCAGCGCCCCGGTGCCGCTGCGGCGCGCGACGGCGAGTAGGGGGGCCAGCGAGGCGACCCCCAGGTAGGGGTGCAGCGTGAGCGCGTCGGCGCGCAGTGGCGAGTCCTCCCCCGCCCAGGCCTGCGCGTACCCCTCGTTGGTCGAGCCGATGTCGCCGCGCTTGGCGTCGGCGATGAGCAGGATCCCCGCCTCGCGGGCCACCTCGACGACCCGCTCGAGGGCGGCGAAGCCGGCCGCGGCGAAGCGCTCGAAGAAGGCCACCTGGGCCTTGACGGCGGCGGCCGTCTCGGCGACGGCCTCGATCGTGGTGAGGGCGAGGTAGCGCGCCCCGTCGGCCGTGTCGGGCTGTCCCCAGTCGGCGAGGACCGCGGCGCTCGGGTCGAGCCCCACGCACAGCGGGCCCCGCGCCGCGATGGCGCCCGCCAGGCGCACCCCGAAGGTCTCACGCGTCGCCATGGGCCACCCCCACGATCTCCGCGAGCGTCGCGACGCCGTGGTCGTCGAGCCAGCGCCCGAGCTCGTCGCGCACCCGAAAGGGCGCACGCGGGTCGGCGAAGGTCGCGGTGCCGACCTCGAGCGCGTCGGCGCCGGCCATCGCCATCGCCACCGCGTCCTCGCCGGTGGCGATCCCGCCCACGCCCACGATCGGCACCTCGGGGAAGGCCTCGCGGCACTCGTAGACCGCGCGCAGCGCGACGGGGGCGATCGCGCGTCCGCTCAGGCCACCGCCGCCGTGGCCGAGGGCCGGGCGGCGGGCCTCGACGTCGATCACCATCCCGAGCACGGTGTTCACGAGCACGAGGGCCTCGGCCCCCGCCGCCAGGGCGGCGCCGGCCACCTCGACGAGCTCGGGCGTGTTGGGGCTCAGTTTCGCCCACCGCGGCAGACCCGCGGCGCCGGCCGCCTCGACGACGGCCGCGGTCGCCTCGGGCGAGTGGGCGAAGATCCCCCGGCGGCCCTCGAGGTTGGGACAGCTCGCGTTCACCTCGATCGCGGCGACCTCGGCGCCGGCGAGCCCGGCGGCCGCGGCCTCGAACTCCGAGACGCTGCGCCCCCAGATCGAGGCGACGACCGTCGCGCCGCGCCGGCGGAGCCGGGCGAGGCCGTCGGCGCGCCACGCGGCGACCCCGGGCCCCGAGAGGCCGACCGCGTTGACCATGGACGGGCCCCAGGTCGCCAGGCGCGGCAGCGGGTTGCCCGGCCAGGGGAAGGCCGCGAGGGACTTCACGACGACGGCCCCGAGCGAGGCGAGGTCCCCGTAGCCGGCGAGCTCGTCGCCGACCCCGGCCGTGCCCGAGGCGGTGAGGACCGCGCAGGCGAGCTCCACCGAGCCGACCCGAGTCGACAGGTCAGCCACCGTGCAGCTCCTGGAGTGAGCGCACGCGCCAGCCGTGCGCGCGCGTCTCTTCGATCCCCCGGGCCGCGGCGAAGCCGGCCGCCAGCGTGGTCAGGCAGGGCACCCCGTGGCCGACGCAGGCCGTGCGGATGGCCGCCCCGTCGCTGCGGGCCGTCGAGCCGGTCGGGGTGTTCACCACGAGCTGCACCCCGCCCGAGGCGATGAGCTCGACGGCGTCGACCCCGAGGTCGCCCTGGCCGACCTTGGAGACGAGGGTCGCGACGTCGACCCCGTGGCTGCGCAGGAAGCCGGCGGTGCCGAGCGTCGCGGCCAGCTCGAAGCCGAGCTCGAAGAGTCGTCGCGCGAGCGCCAGGCCCTCGACCTTGTCGGCGTCGGCGAGGGAGAAGAAGACCCGGCCCGCGTCGGGCAGGCGCGAGCCGGCCGCGAGCTGGGACTTGGCGAAGGCGATGCCGAAGGTCTCGCCCACGCCCATCACCTCCCCCGTCGAGCGCATCTCGGGCCCGAGGACGGTGTCGACCCCCGGGAATCGGCTGAAGGGCAGGACGGCCTCTTTCACCGAGACGTGGGCGGGCACCGGGGTGGCGTCGGGCACGAGGCCCGTGGCGCGCAGCGCGGCCAAACGCTCGCCCACCATCACCCGCACCGCGACGGCGGCCAGGGGCACGCCGGTCGCCTTGGCCACGAAGGGCACGGTGCGCGAGGCCCGGGGGTTGGCCTCGAGCACGTAGACCTCGTCGCCCTGGACGGCGTACTGCACGTTGATGAGCCCGACGACCCCGAGCGCCTCGGCGAGCGCGCGGGTGTGGGCGTCGAGGGTGGCGAGCGTCGCGGGCGACAGGCTCACCGGGGGCAGCGCGCAGGCCGAGTCGCCCGAGTGGACCCCCGCCTCTTCGACGTGCTCCATGATCCCGGCGACGAAGACCTCGCCGGCGCCGTCGCGCACCGCGTCGACGTCGACCTCGGTCGCGTCCTCCAAGAACCGGTCGATCAGGATGGGTCGCTCCCGGGTCACCCCGCCCTCGCGCGCGAGGGCGCCGTGGGCGCTGGTGAGGTCCCGCATCACCCGGTCGAGCGCGTCGTCGTCGTAGACGATCTCCATCGCCCGACCGCCCAGGACGTAGCTCGGCCGCACGAGGACGGGGTAGCCGACCCGCTTGGCGACCGCGCGGGCCCCGGCGAGGGTCGTCGCGACGTCGCCCGGCGGCTGGCGCAGGCCGAGGCGCGCGCAGATCCCGGCCCAGCGCTCGCGGTCCTCGGCCGCGTCGATCGAGGCGACGGGCGTGCCGAGCACCAGGCCCTCCTCCAGGGTCGGGGCGAGCTTGAGGGGCGTCTGGCCCCCCAGGGAGACGACGACCCCGGCGACGCGCGCCCCCTCGACGCAGGCCGCCCGCTCGGCCGCGATGACGTTGTCGACGTCCTCGGCCGTGAGGGGCTCGAAGTAGAGGCGGTCCGAGGTCGAGTAGTCGGTCGAGACCGTCTCGGGGTTGCAGTTGACCATCACCGTCTCGTAGCCGAGCTCGCGCAGCGTGAGCGCGGCGTGCACGCAGCAGTAGTCGAACTCGATGCCCTGACCGATCCGGTTGGGGCCCGAGCCGAGGATGATCACGCGGTCCCTCGACGAGGTCGCCACCTCGGACTCGTCCTCGTAGGTGCTGTAGTGGTAGGGCGTCGTGGCGGCGAACTCGGCCGCGCAGGTGTCGACGGTCTTGTAGGTGACCGCGACCCCGGCGGCCTCGCGCAGCGCGCGTACGCCGCTCGGGGCCATTCCGGCGAGGTGGGCGACCTGGGTGTCGGAGAAGCCGGCGCGCTTGAGGCGCCGCCACGCGGCCGCGTCGAGCCCGGTGAGGTCGACGCCCGGGATCGTCCGCTCGAGCTCGACGATCTCGGCCATGCGGTCGAGGAACCACCGGTCGATGCCGGTCAGCGCGGCGAGGTCCTCGACGACCGCGCCGCGCCAGAGGGCTTCGTGCAGCGCGAAGAGCCGCTCCGGGGTCGCCACGCGGCACCGCTCGGCGAGGGCCGCCCCGTCGAGGTGGGCGAACTCGCCGTCGGGCCCCTGGGCGAAGCCGAGGCGGCCCTGCTCGAGCGAGCGCACCGCCTTCTGGAGGCTCTCGGCGAAGCTACGCCCGATCGCCATGACCTCGCCCACCGACTGCATCCGCGTACCCAGGTACGGGGTCGAGCCCGGCAGCTTCTCGAAGGCCCACCGAGGGAACTTGGTGACGACGTAGTCGATGGTCGGCTCGAAGCTGGCCGGGGTCAGTCGGGTGATGTCGTTGGTGATCTCGTCGAGGCTGTAGCCCACGGCCAGGCGGGCCGCGATCTTGGCGATCGGGAAGCCCGTGGCCTTGGAGGCCAGCGCGCTCGAGCGGCTGACCCGGGGGTTCATCTCGATCACCAGCCGCTCGCCGTTGGCCGGGTTCACCGCGAACTGGACGTTGGAGCCGCCGGTCTCCACCCCCACCCGGCGCAGCACGGCGAAGGCGTCGTCGCGCATCGCCTGGTACTCCACGTCCGAGAGGGTCTGTTGGGGCGCGACCGTGATCGAGTCGCCGGTGTGCACCCCCATCGGGTCGAGGTTCTCGATCGAGCAGACCACGACGCAGTTGTCGTGCACGTCGCGCATCACCTCGAGCTCGAACTCCTTCCAGCCGGCGATCGAGCGCTCGACCAGGATCTCGCCGATGGGCGAGGCGGCGATACCCTCGGCGGCGAGGCGTCGGAAGGTCTCCTCGTCCTCGGCGATGCCGGTGCCCGCGCCGCCGAGGATGTAGCTCGGGCGCACGATGATCGGCCAGCCGATGCGTCGCGCGATCGCCACGGCCTCGTCCACCGCGTGGGCGAAGTCCGACTCGGGCACGGCGAGGCCGATGTCGGCCATCGCCCGCTTGAACCGCTCGCGGTCCTCGGCCGTCTCGATGGCCTCGGGCCGGGCACCGATGACCTCGACCCCGAGGCGCTCGAGCTCGCCGCGACGCACCAGCTCCATGGTGAGGTTGAGCGCCGTCTGGCCGCCGAGGGTCGGCAACAGGGCGTCGGGCCGCTCCCGCTCGATGATCGCGACCAGCACGTCGGCGTCGAGCGGCTCGACGTAGGTGACGTCGGCGGTGCGCGGGTCGGTCATGATCGTCGCCGGGTTCGAGTTCACCAGGACGACCCGGTAGCCCTCCTCGCGCAGCACCAGGCAGGCCTGGGTGCCCGAGTAGTCGAACTCGCAGGCCTGGCCGATCACGATCGGCCCCGACCCGATGACCAGGATCGTCGAGAGGTCGTCGCGGCGCGGCATCAGCCCTCCCACCACTCGCCGCGCTCGACGAGGCGCGCGAAGCGCTCGAAGAGGTAGCGCGCGTCGTGGGGCCCCGGCCCGGCCTCGGGGTGGTACTGGACCGTGAAGCACCGCTCGGCGCGCAGCGCCAGGCCCTCGACGACGCCGTCGTTGAGGTCGACGTGGCTGACCACGGCGCGCGCGAGCGAGTCGGGGTCGACCGCGTAGTTGTGGTTCTGGGCCGTGATCTCGATCCGTCCGGTGGCGAGGTCCTTCACCGGGTGGTTCGAGCCGTGGTGGCCGAAGGGCAGCTTGTAGGTCCGCGCGCCCAGGGCCCGGGCGAGCAGCTGGTGGCCGAGGCAGATCCCGAAGACCGGCACCCGTCCGAGCAGGCCGGCGACCTCGGCCACCAGCCCGTCGAGGGCGGCCGGGTCGCCGGGGCCGTTGGAGAGAAAGACGCCGTCGGGCGCGAGGGCGAGGACCTCGTCGGCCGTCGTGGTGGCGGGCACCACGCTCATCCGGAAGCGTTGGGCCAGCTGGTCGACCATCGTGCGCTTGATGCCGTAGTCGTAGGCGACGACGTGGCGCCCCGCCTCCCCGCGCCGGTAGGGCGCGGTCGTCGTGACCGTCGTCACGAAGTCGGTGTCGTCGGTGCCGCGGGCCCCGCGCGCGGCCGCCTCGAGGGTCGCGCGCGGTGCCGTGCCGAAGGCACCGGGCAGGGCGCCGTGCGCGCGCAGGTGCCGGGTCAGCCGCCGGGTGTCGATCCCGACCAGGGCGGGCACCCGGTGGCGCACGAGGAACGCCTCGAGCTCCTCGCGCGCGCGCCAGTTCGAGGCGACGGGGTTGAGCTCGCGCACCACCACCCCCCGGCACCACGGGCGCCCCGACTCGTCGTCGAGGGGGGTGACCCCGTAGTTGCCCACGTGGGGGTAGGTGAAGACGATGACCTGACCGGCGTAGCTGGGGTCGGTGAGGACCTCCTGGTAGCCCGAGAGGGCGGTGTTAAAGACGAACTCGCCCGTGGTGAGCCCGTCGCGCGGGGCGAACCCGGCGGCCTCGCCGGCGAAGACGGCGCCGTCGGCGAGCACGAGGTGGGCGGGCTCTCTCACGCGAGCTCCTCGCCGTCGAGCACCACCCGGCCGGCCACGAGCAGGGCCCGGGCCCGGCCGGTGAGCGCACGGCCGTCGTAGGGGGTGTTGGTGGCCCGACTCGCGAGGTCCTCACGGCTCGCGCGCCAGCGCCGCGTCGGGTCGAAGACCACCAGGTTGGCGTCCTCGCCCGCGGCCACCGCCCCGCCGTGGGCCCCGAGCCCCGCGCGCGGGTCGGGGCGATCCAGCCCGGCGATGCGCGCCGGTCGCCGGCTGAGCAGCGCGAAGAAGTCCCGGGCCGCGCCGTCGCCGCCCCCCAGGGCCTCCAGGGTGAGGGCGGCCGCGTGCTCCAGGCCGAGCATCCCCGCGGGTGCCTCGTCGAAGGTCCGGTCCTTGGTCTCGGGCGCGTGCGGGGCGTGATCGGTCGCGACCGCGTCGATCGTGCCCCCGGTGAGGCCCGCGACGAGCGCCTCGACGTCGGTGCGGGGGCGCAGCGGTGGGTGGACCTTGAACAGGGGGTCGTAGCCCTCGACCGCGGTCTCGTCCAGGGTGAGGTGGTGCGGGGTCACCTCGCAGGTCACCGCCAGACCCTCGGCGCGGGCCGCGGCGACGATCCCCAGGGCGCGCGCGCTCGAGAGGTGCATCACGTGCAGCGCGCAGCCCGTGAGGCGCGCCAGCGCGACGTCGCGGGCCACCATCAGCTCCTCGGCGAGCGCCGGCCGCCCGACCAGGCCGAGGCGTCCCGAGAGGGCCCCCTCGTGCATCACCCCGCCGCCCGCCAGGCGCTCGTCCTCGCAGTGCTCGGCCAGTCGCACCCCGAGACCCCTCGCGTACTCCATCGCCCGACGCAGCACCAGGGGGTCGTCGACGCCCCGGCCGTCGTCGGTGAACAGCCGCACGCCGAGCGCGGCCATCTCGGCCATCGGGGCGAGCAGCTCGCCGCGGCGGCCCTGGGTGATGGCCCCGGCCACGGCGACCTCCACGCAGGCCGCGCGCCCGCGCGCCTGGACGAAGGCGACCATCGCCGCCGAGTCGAGCGCCGGCTCGGTGTTGGGCATCGCCACCACCGCGCTGTAGCCGCCCCGGGCGGCGGCCCGGGCCCCGCTCTCGATCGTCTCGGCCTCCTCGTGGCCCGGTTCGCGCAGGTGGGTGTGCAGGTCGACCAGTCCCGGTCCCACCCAGCAGCCGGTCGCGTCGACGACCCGCGCGTCACCGGGCGCCTCCAGTTCCGGCCCCACCACGACGATCCGGCCGTCCTCGATCCCGACGTCGGCGCGCACCGGCCCGTCGGGACCCACGACCTCGCCCCCGCGCACGACGACCCTCACGACGCCTCGCGTCCGAGTCCGGCGATCGTGAGGTACAAGACGGCCATGCGCACCGGCACGCCGTTGGCCACCTGGCGCTCGACGAGCGCGTTCGGGGCGTCGGCCACGGCCGAGTCGATCTCCACCCCGCGGATCATCGGCCCGGGGTGCATCACGTACGCACTGGGCTTGAGGCGCGCGTAGCGCTCGACCGTGAGCCCGTGGGTTCGGGTGAACTCCGCGAGCCCCGGCACGTAGGTCCCGCTGCCGCGCTCGCGCTGCAGGCGCAGCAGGCAGACCACGTCGGCCTCGGCGAGCGCGGCGTCGAAGTCGTCGACGACCTCGACCGGCCAGCTCGAGACCCCCGGGGGCAACAGCGTCCCCGGCGCCGCCAGGCGCACGCTCGCCCCCAGGGTGGTGTACACGGCGACGTCGCTGCGCGCGACGCGGCTGTGGCGGATGTCGCCGACGATGAGGACCTTCAGTCCCGCGAAGGGCGTGGCGCCCGCGTCGGGGCCGCTCCGGCCGGCCCGCTCGGCGAGCACCTGGCGCAGGGTGAAGGCGTCGAGCAGGCCCTGGGTCGGGTGCTGGTGGAGGCCGTCGCCGGCGTTGATCACCCGCACGTGGGGCACGTAGCGCGCGACGGCCTCGGCGGCGCCCGAGGCGGCGTGGCGCATCACCACGGCATCGATGCCCAGCGCGTCGATCGTGGCGATGGTGTCGCGCAGCGACTCGCCCTTCTTCACGCTCGACGAGGCCACCGCCAGGGAGAGGACGTCGGCCGAGAGCCGCTTGGCCGCCGTCTCGAAGCTCAGCCGAGTGCGGGTCGACTCCTCGTAGAAGAGCGAGGCGACGACCCGCCCGCGCAGCGCCGGCACCTTCTTCACCTCACGACTGTGGACCTCGACGAAGGTCTCGGCGGTGTCGAGGACCTCGAGCACGCCCTCGCGCGAGAGGTCCTCCAGCCCGAGCAGGCTGCGCCCCCGGATCGACGCGACGCTCACGGTCGCTCCAGCCAGACGCCCTCGAGGGTGGCGCGCACCGTCTCCTCCCGGGCCGTGGGGACGTTCTTGCCCACGAAGTCGGCCCGGATGGGCAGCTCGCGGTGACCGCGGTCGACGAGGACCGCCAGCTGGACGGCCCGGGGCCGACCCCACTCGACGAGGGCGTTGAGCGCGGCGCGCACGGTGCGCCCGGTGTAGAGGACGTCGTCGACGAGCACCACCACCCGGTCCTCGAGGTGCGGCAGCGCCGTGGCGCCGGCGCCGGTGACCGGTCGCGCGGCCAGGTCGTCGCGGAAGAAGGCGACGTCGAGCCGGCCGAGCTCGACCCCGGTCGCCCCGATCTCGTCGAGGTCGCGGGCCAGTCGTTCGGCCAGGGCCACCCCGCCGCGTTGGAGGCCCACCACGCACACCGGCGCCTCGTGGTTGCGCTCGAGGATCTCGTGGGCCATCCGGCGCAACGCCCGGGCGACGTCGGTAGACGACAGGAGGGGTCTCTCGGTCCCGCTCGGGGTGCGCGAGCCCTCGGTGCTCTCGGTCACATCGCCTCCGGTCGTACGGGCCTCACGGGACCCGCTTCACGACGTCGGCGACGATGGTAGCAGAGGCGCTACTCGGACTCGGGGGTGACGCTCACCGCTCCCTCGACGCGGGCCATCGGCCAGTGGCCCGGGCCCTCGAACTGCGAGGCCCGCCCGGTGAGCCGGTCGATGATCGCCCCGGCCGAGCCCTCGGCGCGGATGGCCTTGCGGATCACGTACGAGAGGCCGGGCAACGCCCAGAAGTCCCCGCAGATCCACAGGATCGCCGCGCCGATCTGCTGGTCGGCGAAGGGCGAGAGCGTCACGCCGGGCACGTGGTCGTAGACGCTGTACCAACTGGTGGAGGTGAGGATGCTCATCGAGATCGCGAGCATCGTCATGATCAGGTTGGTCGTGAGGATGGCGCTGCCCTGCCAGACGTAGCCCTTCGTCGGGGTCATCGGGAACGAGGGGACGATCTGGAGCCAGAAGAGCGTCCCGGCCACGAGATAACTGCCGTGCATGAAGACGATGTGCACGACGCTGTTCGTCTCGGCGAGGTCGAACAGGCGCGGCACGTGCCAGCCGAGCATCACCGCGTTCATGAGCGCCAGGGCGAACCACGGGTTGCGTAGGCAGCGCCCCACCGCCCGGTAGGGCCGGGCTCGGGGGTCGAGGTAGAAGAACCGGCCGGTCGCGCGGCGCCAGCGCACCGGCAGCGCGAAGAGCAGCGGGTTCCACGGCGCCCCCCACACCACGAGGATCGGCACGAAGAACATCAGGACGATGTGCTCGATCATGTGGACGTAGAAGTAGCGCCCGGACCAGTAGTCGAGCGGCGAGTCGATGGTGACCAGCAAGAGCGCGAGTCCCGCGTAGAACGCCCACGAGCGACGTCGCCGCGCCCGGCGGCCCTTGTCCGAGGAGCGCCGGGCCAGGCGGTGTAGGCCCAGCTCGTGGGCCGCGACGGTGACGACCAGCACGTAGATCGTCGGGTCGAAGCTCCAGCCCTGGGTGAGGGCGCTCACGGGTTCCCCCCGGGGCGCCACGGCGACTCGGTGGCGTCCTCGGCCGCCTGACGCGCCGCGAGGTCGCGCTGGTGCTCCTCCCAGGCGGCGAGCATGCCCTGGTACTGGGGCTCGACGAGGGGCTTGGGCGGCCGACGACGGGCCCGGGCCGCCTCGCGGGCGGCGTCGCGACCGGGGTGCAGGAACTTCCACCACATGTAGACGGCGAAGATCCCGAGCAGCGGCCACTCGAACACGTACGCCCAGCTGAGCGCGTTGCCGCCCTCGGCGCGGCGCAGCTCGAACCAGAAGGCGGCGACGCACAGGGCGAGTCCGCACAGCAGCGTCACGTGCAGTCGCAGCGCCGCCGCGCCACGCAGGCGCTCCGGCGGGCCGGCGGTCGGGGCGTCGCGAGGCGATTCGCTCACGGGAGCGAGGCTAGTTCGCCCCCCTCGCCGACTCAACGCCCTGACCCACGGCCGGGGGCCGGTGCTAGCGTGAGTCAACCCACCATCGCCGAGCGAGAGCCGACGGGAGGAACCCATCTCCGAGTTGTCCGACGAGCAGCGCGCGAGCGCGTTCCGGGGACTCAGCGACGAGGAGCGTCGTCGCGCCCTGGCCGAGGGGACCCCCAAGGCGTCGGCCCGCTACGTGGGTCGCTTCGTCACCGGCCTGGTGCTGCTCGGCGTGATCGGCCTCGTCGCGGACTACTACTTCGGTCAGATGGGCTCGACGCCCGCCCCGGCCGTCGTCGCGGCGCCCACCTCGACGGGCCCCACCCAGCAGCTCACCTCCGGGATCGACACCTTCATGGGCCTGCACCCGATCGGCGTGCAGCACGCCCCGGGTTTCACCCTGACCGACCAGTCGGGCCGACCGTGGTCGCTCGGCGCGCTCAAGGGCAAGGTCATCGTACTCGCCTTCTTCAACGCCACCTGTAGCGACGTCTGCCCCGTCGTGGGCGCCGAGATCCGTCGGGCCGACCAGCTCCTCGGCGCGAAGGCCGCCTCGGTGGTCTTCGCCGTGGTGAACACCGACCCCCACCACCTCGGGGTCAGCGCCGATCCGCCGGCGCTGGCCCGCACCGGCCTCGCGCACCTGGCCAACGTCCGCTTCCTGACCGGGCCGCTGTCGGTCATCGACGCGGTCTGGTCGGCCTACGGCATCACCGTCACGACCGGTAAGGCGGCGAACCAGGTGTCGCACAACAACCTGCTCTACTTCGTCGGGCCCGGCGGGGGACTGGTCGACCTCGCGTCGCCCTTCGCCACCGCGTCGCCCTCGGGCTACACGCTCAGCCCCGCGGCGACGGCCCGCTGGGCCGAGGGCATCGCACGGACCGCCGGTAGTCTCGTCCCGTGAGCGACCGCCTCGACGCGCCCCCCCAGGAGTACGACCCGGCCTCGATGCCGGCGCCGTCGTTCGCCAACCAGCGCGCGCCGTGGTTCCGCCGGCCCTGGGTCCTCGTGACGAGCGCCGTCGTCGTGGTGGCCGCCGTCTCGATCGCGACCGACCTGCCCCGCCCGATCACCGTCGCCCAGGACGTCGCGGCCCAGAACGCGGTCCTCACCCAGATGCGCGGTGACGCGCGCGAGTGCGCCTTCGCCGTCAAGGAGAGCTTCCAGCTCTACGACCGCTTCAGCGCCGGAACCCTCAGCCC
>JAKBNL010000003.1 GCA_021831035.1 Actinomycetes bacterium | reverse complement strand
CACGGGAATCGACCCCTTCTGGGTGGCTGACTCGCCCCCTCTTCGCGCCAGCTCTTCGGCTCAGTCATCTCCGGGCGTGCACCACGGAAGATACGTCCTCACGACACGTTGTTCAACGGGCTCCTAGTCCGCGGTCGGGTCCCGCGACGAGCGACCCCGGGCCGCGACGGCGTCGGGCGCCCGGGCCCCGACCGAGCGACCCGTTCCGGTTGCCAACTCCGAGCCCCCTCTGCTAAGGAACGGGGGCGGGTCCGACGCGTCAGGGGGGAACGGTGCGACAAGCGACGAGACGGTGGGCGGTGGCGGGCGTGGTGACGGGCGCGGTGCTCGCCCTCGGGGCGGCGCCGGTCTCCGCCGGTCAGGGCCGGCTCACCCTCGCCACGCCCGACGCCCGGGTCGACGCCGGCACGGCGATCACCTTCGAGGTGTCCGCGCCCGGCGTGAGCCGACTGGCGGGGATCGTGGTGGAGCGCCAGTTCGGGGCGCGCCGCGGCTGGCGGCCGGTGGCGCGCCTGCGCGCGGGGACCAGCCTGCAGGTGACGACGGCCGGACTCGGCATGGGTCGCTACGTCTACCGGGCGCTCGCGATGGAGGGGAACCGGGTCCTCGCCCGGAGCAGCCTCGTGACCGTCTTCTCGTACGGCACCGTCAGCCTGACCCAGCTCGCCAGTCGCTCCCGGGGCACCCACGTGGCCAACGCCGGGAGCGGGACGATCATGGTGGGCGGATCGCCCTTCACCTGGCACGCCACCGAGACGGGCAACGACGGGCCGGGCCAGGGCGCCTCGATAACGGCCCAGAACTCGAGCTGCCGCTCGCTCAACCTCCAGTTCGCCGTCTCGGACGCCGAGGTCCAGCACGGCGGCGTCGGCCAGGTGGGCGCCGGCCTCACCGAGTCGTCCTCGACCGTGCAGAACTCCAACGGCGCGGCCAGCCAGGTCAACGTCGCGAACTTCACGATCAGCTCCCCCGACTGGGGGCTCAGCCTCTGGGCCTCCTACGGCGTGGAGGTGTACTACACCGGCACCCTGAGCTGCTGGAGCCCCACGGGCGACCTGTAGGGCCGAGCGGCGACGCCCCGGCGAACGTCCTAGTGCCAGTCCCGCGAGGGGGACGTCGCGCCCAGCGCGAGCGCCTCGACGTGCTCGGCCGCTAGGGCGAGCGTCCCCTGGCCGCGCTCGAGGGTCCCGCGCACGAGCAGGGCCGGGGCGCGGTCGGCGACCGCCCGCCAGCGCACCCAGGCCCCGCGCGAGAAGATCACGTTCACGTGGCCGGTCTCGTCCTCGAGGTTGACGAAGACCGCGCCGTTCGCGGTCTCGGGTCGCTGGCGGTGCGTCACCACCCCCGCCACGCTCACCCGGGCGCCCTCGACCGCGGCGAGGGTCGCCGCGCGGGCCACCCCGCGCGCGTCCAGGGCCGGTCGCACGAGCTCGAGCGCGGTCGCCTCGGTCGTCAGCCCCATCGCCCACAGGTCGTCGGCCACCCGCTCCAGGTCGCTCGCCGGCGCGAGGGACGGCGCGACGAGCCCCGTGACGACCCCCTCGAGCCGGTCGGGACGAGCCTGGCTGGCCGCGCCGGCCGACCAGGTGAGGGCGCGCCGGTCCTCGCCCATCCCGTCGAGCGCCCCCGCCGCGGCCAGCGCCTCGAGCGCGGCCGCCGAGAGCCCGGCGCGCCGGGCGAGGTCGGCGACGTCCCGGTACGGCGCGCCGCGGGCGATCCGCTCGGCCGCCTCGGTCCCGAGGGCGCGCACGCTCGCGAGCCCCAGGCGCACGACCGGCGCGGCCCGGTCGCCCTCCACGGTGGCGAGCGCGCCCGAGCGGTCCACGTGGGGTCGGGCGACCGTGACCCCGTGGCGGCGGGCGTCGGCCACGAGGCTCTGGGGCGACCAGAAGCCCATCGGCTGGGCGTTCAAGAGCGAGGCGAGGAAGGCCGCCGGGTAGTGGAGCTTCAGCCAGGCCGAGCAGTAGACGAGGTGGGCGAAGGAGACGGCGTGGGACTCGGGGAAGCCGAAGTTGGCGAAGGCCGCCAGCGCGTCGAAGAGCTGGTCGGCCGGCGCGCCGGTGATGCCGTTGGCGGCCATGCCGGCGTAGAAGCGGCCCTTCAGGCGCATCATGCGCAGCTCCGAGCGCTTGGCGGCCATGGCCTGGCGCAGTTCGTCGGCCTCGGCCGGCGAGAAGCCGGCGACGGCGACGGCCATCTCCATCAGCTGCTCTTGGAAGAGGGGCACGCCGAGGGTGCGCCCGAGGATCGGCTCGAGGCGTGGGTGAAGATAGGTGACCGGCTCCTCGCCGCGGCGTCGGCGCAGGTAGGGGTTGACGGCCCGCCCCTGGATCGGACCGGGCCGGATGAGGGCGACCTCGATCACCAGGTCGTAGAAGCACCGGGGCCGCACCCGCGGCAGGGTCGCCATCTGGGCGCGCGACTCGACCTGGAAGACCCCGACGGTGTCGGCCTCGCCGAGCAGGTCGTAGACGGCCGGCTCCTGGGGGAGCGCCCCGAGGTCGAGCGCGACGCCGTGGAACCCCGCCACCAGGTCGACGCAGCGGTGCAGCGCCTCGAGCATGCCGAGCCCCAGCAGGTCGAACTTCACCAGGCCGATCGCCGCGCAGTCGTCCTTGTCCCACTGCAGCACGCTGCGCCCCTCGGTACGCGCCCACTCGACCGGGCAGACGTCGAGGACCGGCCGGTCGCAGATGACCATGCCGGCCGAGTGGAGTCCGAGGTGGCGGGGCCGGTCGCGCAGCTCCCTCGCCAGCGCCGTCACCAGCTCGCTCACCGAGTCGTCGAGGGGCGTCATCGTCTCGCGGTCCACGTGGTCGCGCACGTGGTTGGCCTCCTCCTCGCTCGCGCCGAAGGCGCGCGCCACGTCGCGCAGCGCCGAGCGCGAGCGGTAGGTGATGACGGCGGCGACCTGGGCCGCGTTGTGCCGGCCGTAGCGCTCGTAGACGTACTGGATGACCTCCTCGCGCCGGCCCGACTCGATGTCCACGTCGATGTCGGGGGGACCGTCGCGCGCCGGCGAGAGGAACCGCTCGAAGAAGAGGTTGAGGGCGACCGCGTCGGCGTTGGTGATCCCCAGCGCGTAGCAGACGGCCGAGTTCGCGGCCGAGCCCCGACCCTGGCAGTAGATGTCGCGCGCCCGGCAGAACTCGGTGATGTCCCAGACCGTGAGGAAGTAGCCGGCGAAGCCCAGCTGGGCGATCACGGCCAGCTCGTGGTCGATCTGGCGCCACGCCCCGGGCACCCGCTCGGCGTCGCGGGTCCCGTAGCGTCTCGTCGCCCCCTCGGCGACGAGACGCTCGAGGTAGGCCTGCTCGTCGAGGCCCGGCGGCGTGACGAAGGTCGGCAGGCGCGGCGCCACCAGGCGCAGGTCGAAGGCGAGGTCGGCCGTGAGCGCGCCGGCCCGGTCGACGACGCCGGGCCAGCGCGCGAAGCGCCGTCGCTGCTCGGCGTCGCTGCGCAGGTGCGCGAGCGGCGAGGCGCTCAGCCACCCCTCCATCTCCTCCAGGCTGCGCCGCGCGCGAATGGCCGAGAGCACGTGGGCCCGGGGCAGGTCGCGGGGCGTGGCGTAGTGCACGTTGTTCGTCGCGACGAGGTCGACGCCCGCGCGCACCGCGATCTCGGCGAGCGCGTCGTTGCGCGCCACGTCGAGGGGCTCGCCGTGGTCCCAGAGCTCGACGGCCACGTGGTCGCGCCCGAAGCGCTCGACGAGGCGCTCGAGGGCGCGGGCCGCCGCGCGCGGCCCCTGCGCCTCGAGCGCCCGGGCGAGCGGCCCCTTGCGGCACCCGGTGAGGACGAGCCAGTCGCGCGCGGCCGCCGCGACGTCGTCGAGGGAGAGGCGCGGCGCCCCCTTCTCGCCCCGTGCGAGGTGGGCCAGGCCGAGCGTGCGCGAGAGGCGCGCGTAGCCCTCGGGCGTGCGCGCGAGCACCACCACGTGCTCGCCCGAGGGGTCGGGGATCCCCGTGCGGTCGTCGGCGCCGTCCAGGGTCAGTTCGGCACCGAAGACGGTGGCGAGGCCGAGGGCCCGGGCCGCCTCGGCGAAGCGCACCACGCCGTAGAGGCCGTGGTGGTCGGTGAGGGCGAGACCCGAGAGACCGAGGCGCACCGCCTCGACGACGAGCTCCTCGGGGTCGCTCGCGCCGTCGAGGAAGCTGAAACCCGAGTGGGCGTGGAGCTCACCGTAGACCGCCATCAGTCGTAGATCCCCACCAGCCACCACCGGCCGGCCTCGGTCGCGACGAGCAGCGCCTCGCCGCCGGCCAGCACGACCTGGAGGTGCGCGCGGCGGCGCCGGCGCGACCACCACCGCTCCACCAGCGGCCACGGCCCGGCGTGCCAGACGACCGCACGGCGCAGCGGCGTGGCGAAGACGACCGAGGCCGGCGGGGCGCTGAGCGTCCCGCGCGCGCCGAGCACGACCGGCCGGTCCCCCTCGTCGCGCACCTGCAGGGGCACCGGGCGGGCCAGCGTCGTCGCCGGTGAGGGGGCCACGAGCCGGCCCGGCCAGGGGGCGCCGTCGACACCGTCGGCCTCGGGCGCCCCCCAGGGCACGAGGGTCGCCCGGTCCTCGGGCCCCCGCCCGCCGCGCAGGCGCGCCACGCACACCGCCTCAGCCCCGAGTCGGCGGCGCACGCGGTGGGCCGCGACCTCGGCCCGGTCGTCGCCGGCGCTGCGCTGGCCGAAGAAGCCCCGCTGCTCCCCCGGCGCCGCGACGACACCGCGCAGCGCCGCGAGGCGTGCCTCGAGGCGGGGGTCGCGCTGGCCCTCGAGCTCGGCGAGCTCCCCGCGGGCCACGCGGTGCGCGACGAGGACCCGGCGGTCGAAGCGTTCGGCGACACGCGCCGGGTCGAGGTCGGCAAAGGCGCCCACCGTGCGCAGCCCCAGCCGCTCGCCCGTCGTGGCGAGGTCGCGCCGGCCGAGCGCGGTGAGGGGCTGGGCCCGCCGGAAGGCGTCGCCGCGACCGACCGGCACGACCACGCGCTGGCGCGCCGCGAGCTCGGCGCTGAAGAGGCCCTCGGCCACGCCGAGGTCGGGCTCGACGCCGACGACCTCGAGCACGCACCGGCGCACGAGGCCGAGCACCACGTCGTCCCCACCGAAGAAGCGACTCGGCCCGCGCAGCGGCAGCGCGAACAATCCCGGGCGCACCGCCTCGGTGAAGGGACAGAGGGCGTCAAGGGCGTCGAGCAGCTCGAGGGTCGCGCGCAGCGTCGACCCGTCGGGCGCCTCGTCGCTGAGCGACTCGACCCAGACGGCGAGGAGGCGCTCCACTAGGACGCCTCGGCCCGCCCGTCGCGGTTGGGCAGGACGACGACGTGCTCGCGCACGGGCCCGGCGGCCCCGCGCCCACCGACCCGCACGCTCAGGCGACGCGCGTCGAGGCGGCTCGTCGTGACCCACTGCGCGTCGACCACGCTGAAGAGCAGGTCGGCCGGCAGCGGCCACGGGGTGCGCGGCTCGCTGAGGGCGAGCAGGACCGCGCCGCTCTCGCGCACGCGGTCGACGAGACGCCGGGCCGCCCCGTGGGCCGCCCGGCCCGGCGGGCGCACCACGACGAGGTCGACCCCGTCGAGCAGGTCGGCCGTCGACTCGGCCCACGCCCCGCGCGGGCGGGGCACGAAGAGCACGCGGCGCAGGTCGAGGCCGAGCTCGAGCATCGCGACGACCCCCGGGTCGTCGACCCCGACGACCCCCGCCCAGTGACCCTGCGCGCTCGACTCAGCGACGAGGGCGAGGGCCAGGCTCAGCCCGCCCCGGCCGGCCGGGGCCTCGACGACGACGCTCGAGCCGCGTCGCAGCCCCCCGCCCGGGACCCAGCCGCGCCACGGCTCGCCGAGCGGCAGGAGACGGGTCGAGGCCAGGGCGACCGGGCGCAGCGTCGCGCGCAGCTCCGTGGGGATCGGGGGTCGGGAGAGGTCGGAAGCGAACATATGTTCGCCACAGTAGCGAGGCCGCGTCACGGCCGCCAGCCCGGGCCCCGACGGGCAGACTGGGGCCATGTGCGGCCGCGTCGCCCTCTTCACCCCGCCGGCCCACCTGGCCCGGTTCCTCTCGGCCGCCCTCGCGGCCGGGCTCGACCCGCAGGGCACCCCGAGCTGGAACGTCGGCCCCCAGCGCCCCCTCTTTGCCGTCGCCGAGGGCCCCGACGGCCGGGTCCTCGACCGCTACCGCTGGGGCCTCGTCCCCGCCTGGGCGAAGAGCCCCGAGATCGGCAACCGCCTCTTCAACGCCCGCGCCGAGACCGTCGCCGAGAAGCCCTCCTTCCGCGCGGCCTTCAAATCGCGGACCTGCGCGATCCCCGTCGACGGCTTCTACGAGTGGGACCACCGCCCGGGCGCGAACCGCCAGCCGCACTACTTCACTCGCGTCGACGGTGAGCCGCTGGTGCTCGCCGGGCTCTACGAGCACTGGCGCGACCCCGCGACCGACCAGACGCTCCGGACCTGCACCGTGATCACGACCGAGCCGAGCGCCGACCTCGAGCAGATCCACGACCGGATGCCCGTCGTGCTCGATCCCGACGACCTCGAGGCCTGGCTCGACGTCGCGGGTCACGAGGCCGGCGAGCGACAGAGTCTCTTACGCCCGGCGCCGACGGGCACGCTCACCCACCACGCCGTCCCCAAGGCCGTGGGCTCGGTGCGCAACGACGGGCCCGGGCTCATCGAACCCGAGTCGACGACCCTGTTCTGAGCCATCCGGTCGAATCGGGCACCGGACACCGCCCCAGCGCCCCGTCCGGGCGGTGTCCGGCGCGCCTCCGAGTGCTTGACGTCCGCTCCCCGGGGTGCTTTAATCAACCTAATGGTTGAGCAACCGAGCAGACGATGACAGCGACCCTCGACCTCGACGCCGCCTTCGGAGCGCTGGCCGACCCCACGCGACGGGCGATGGTGCAACGACTCGCTCGCGGGCCGGCCACGGTCGGCGAGCTCGCCGAACCCTTCGACCTCACCCTCCAGGCCGTCTCCAAGCACCTCACGGTGCTCACCCGCGCCGGACTCGTCGAGCGTGACCGCGAGGCGCAGCGGCGCCCTGCCCGTCTCTGCGGCCCGGCGCTCGCCGGGCTCACCGAGTGGCTGCTCGACTTTCGAACCCACGTCACGGAGGGGTACGAGCGACTGGACGAGCTGCTCGCCCACGATCCCCCTCCTTCCCCGTCCGCCCAGCGATCCAGGAGGTCACGATGACCGATTCCCCCGACTTCAACGTCCCGCCGGGACGGCCCGACCTCACTCTCGTGCGCCGGTTCGCGGCGCCCCCGGCGCGAGTCTTCGAGGCGCACGTCGATCCCCACCAGATCGTGCGCTGGTGGGGCCCGCGACGCCTCACCACCGTCGTGGTCGCCCTAGACGCGCGTCCGGGCGGGAAGTGGCACTTCGTCCAGAGCGGGGGCGACGGAGTGACCCACTCATTCTTTGGCTTCTTCCACACCGTCGAGCCCGGCGCGACCCTCGTTCAGACCTTCGAGTACGAGGGCGCGCGGGGCCACGTCCTGGCGTCGCGCCTCGAGTTCCGCCCCGACGCCGGCGGCACCCTGTTGCACAACACGACCGTGTTCTTCTCAGTCGCCGACCGCGACGCGATGATCGCCGCCGGCATGGAAGAGGGCGCCGTCGACGGTGGCGAGCGACTCGACGAACTGCTCGCCCTGGGGTAGGTAGGGCGGTCCCCCTTCGGCAAACTGTGTGGGCGAAGGCGTAAGGCCGCTGTCACACGGTGAGCCGACACTGATGGTGTGTCCGGGGGCCCCTCGCCGACGATCCACCAGGCCTACCGCTACGCGATCGACCCCACCCCCGAGCAGGTCGCGCAACTGCGCAGTCACGTCGGGGGCGCGCGCTTCGCCTACAACGCCCTGTTGTCACTGGTGAAGGAGAACTGGGACGAGAACCGCGCCCGCAAGGAGGTCGGCGAGGAGGTCCGAAAGGAGAACTACCTCGGCACCGCCCAGCTCGACCTCCAGAAGCTCTGGTACGAGAAGCGCGACGAACTGGCCCCGTGGTGGGGCGCCAACGCCTCGTCCGCCTACAACTACGCCCACGTCCACCTGGCGAGGGCCTTCGCCAACTGGAAGAAGGGCACCGCGCGGTTCCCGACCCCGCGGTCTCGGCGCACGCACCACTCGTGCACCCTCGCCGGGTCGGCCGTGCGTCTTGTTGATTCCCACCACGTGCGGATCAGCCGCGTGGGTGAGGTGAAGACCTACGAGTCGACGCGCAAGCTCTACCGCCACCTCGATCGCGGCACCGGACGGATCCTCTCGGCCACGCTCTCCGGGCGGGGCGGTCGGTGGTGGGTCTCACTCACCGTCGAGGTCGAGCGCCCGCTGCCACCGACGAGACCGCCCGAGCGGGTCATCGGGGTCGACGTCGGGATCACCGCCCTCTACACCGGGGCGAGCCCCTCGGGAGAACAGGTGCTCGCGGTCGCCAACCCTCATCATCTCGTCGTCACCGAGGACCGACTGGCCCGAGCCCAGCGCGTGGCGTCACGACGCCAGGGACCACGCAGGGGCGTCGCCCCATCGAAGCGGTGGCGGCGGGCCAACACCCGGGTCCAGCGGATCCACGCCCACGTCGCCGACCAGCGGAGGAACCTGATCCACGAGACGACGACCATGCTCGCGAAGAACTACGACCTCATCGTCGTCGAGGACCTGAACGTGACGGGCATGCTGAAGAACCACGCACTGGCTAGGCACATCGGCGACGCCGCCTGGGGTGAGTTCGTGCGCCAGCTCGACTACAAGACCAAGTGGTACGGATCGGCCCTCGTGAAGGCCGACCGGTTCTACCCCTCTTCCAAGACCTGTTCTCGTTGTGGCGCGGTGAAAGCCAAGCTGGGCCTTAACGAGCGGGAGTATCACTGCGAGGCCTGCGGCCTCGTGATGGACCGCGACCTCAACGCCGCGACCAACCTGGCCGGGTGGCCCAGCAAGCCCACCCCCGCGGGGACACGCTCCGTGGCTGGACGTGGAGGGGAGGTCAGACCGAGTCGTCAGAACACCGACGAGCCGGCACACCCCGCAGAAGCGTCAACCGAAGCACCGACCCCGGTCGGTGCCTAGGAGAAACTTCGGCATAGAACTCGGTGGTGACGGGCGGTCATTTGCCTTACGCCTTCACCCACACAGTTTGCCGAAGGGGGGCGGTCGATAGCCTTGTTGGGTGCTCCGGCTGCGCCCCTACCGACTCGATGACGAGGCCGCGGCCGTCGCCGCGGATGAGGCGCTGCGCGCCGAGGACTTCCCCTTCTTATTGCGCGCGCCCGATCGCACCTGGGCGGAGTTCGTCCAGGACCAGCGCGACCACGTCTACGTCCGCACGCTGCCCGGGGAGTGGCCCCCGGGCACCCAGCTCGCCGCGGTGGACGACGACGTCCTGGTGGGACGGGTCTCGCTGCGCTTCGCCCTCACCAACCCGTTCCTCCTCGAGCACGGCGGCCACGTCGGCTACGCGGTGGTGCCCACCTGGCGCGGACGGGGCTACGCGACCGAGATGCTCCGCCAGGCCGTGATCGTCCTGCGCGCCCACGGCGTCGAGCGGATCCTCGTGACCTGTGACGTCGCGAACGACGCGTCACGTCGGGTGATCGAGAAGAACGGGGGCCGCTTCGAGCGACTGAGCGCCGTCGACGCCGACGGCGGCCCCGACCGGCGCTACTGGATCGAGTGAACTCACCCCGGACGGTCGAAAACCCCGAGTGACCAGTGGGCCGAAGCCCACCCGCCCCTCGGGGTTTCCGAGGCACACCACCGGCGCCCCGTGTCGGACAGGGCACCGCTAGCGGCATGCACTCCACGCCATTGGCCTCTCGCGGGTCGCGGACCGAACTCCGCTACCGCTCAAGGGGCTCCGTCCCCCTTGCGGGGTCCCTCGCCCCCCGCCTCCCTCTCACCTCTCGGCTCGAAGTCGGTGGGCAGGTACTGCGTGGACTACGGGTGTCACTGTGCCAGAGCCCCGAGGCCCCGCCAAGGGCCACGGGGGAAATCATCGCGTTTTGCCCAACTCCGGGGCCGTTTTCCACCGGAATGGGGCCGACGGGTCGAGAAACCAACCACTTAGGCGCACGTTATCCACACCGAGCGCACTCCACCGTGCCCTCACGAGAGCCTCGCGCGGACCGCCCGCGGGGCTCAGGCCCCGCCCAGGCGCTCCACCCACCGACCGTGGGGGTGGCACCACCCCCATCGTACCGGGGCCTCGCCGGGGCGCGACACCACCACCTGGCTCGCGCCGCGTCGCCGGTCGTCGGCCACCTCCGCGAGGTCGGGCCACGCGACCAGGGTCGACTCGACCGAGACCCACGCGACGTTGCTCGACGCGCCGAGCTCGCGCAGCGCCGCGTAGTAGGCGCGCCGCTCGGCCTCGGTGAAGTAGAAGGCCGACCAGGTGTTCACCACCACGCGCAGGTCGTCGGCGGCGGTCAGCGCGAGGGCGTCGTCGAGGCGATCGAGTGCGTCGCCCTCGAGCAGCGTCGTCGGCGGCCACGTGAGGTAGTGCGCGACGATCGCGTCGAGGCGCTCGTGGCGACGACGCTCCTCGGGCCACAGGCAGGCCTTCAGCCACAGCCGGTCGTCGACGTCGCCGAGGTCGAGGGGACTCGGGTCGATCCCCACCCGCGCGCCCACCGAGGGCAGCGGGGTCACGCGGTCGACGCTGCCCTCGTCCTCGCAGACGAGGGTGAGCGGGTCGCCCGTGTCGCGGGCACTCACCGGGAACCGGTCGAAGAAGAGGTTGATGCCCGCCGAGGTCCCGACGTCGATGACGGCCATGGTCTCGCCCGGCGCGACGAGGTCGCGCACGACCGCCTGGAGGACGGCGCTGCGGCCGGGCTCGTTCGTCTGGGTCGAGCGCCACAGCTGGCTGCGCACCACTTCGGGCTCGTCGCGGACCACCTCGAGCACCGCGTCGGCCGCGACGCCGACGTCGGTCACCGCACCGCGGCGGATCGCGTCGTAGAGGGGCGCGAGCACCGGGTGGCCGAGCAGGGCGGCGCGGTGGAGCGCGGCGAGAACGAGCATGGGGTTGCGCTGCTCGGCCCGCACGCTCGCGAGCAGCCGCAGCGCCCCCTCGTCCGCCTCGAGGCGTGCGAGCAGCGCCGCGTAGAAGGGCAGCCGGTCGAGGTCCTCGGGCGCCAGGGCGAAGTGGTAGCGCCGGCGCGCGTCGTCGAGGTCGAGCGCGGCGGTGTCGGGACTCGCTTCCTCGCTCACCTCAGCCCCCGCGCGAGAGGGCGCGCGCCGAGAAGGTCACGACCCGCGTCTCGGGGACGGCCTCGGCCACCGCGCGACGCACCTCGTCGCCGATGCGCTCGCACGCCTCGACCGGGGTGTCGGGCGCCACGTAGCCCTCGACCTCCACGATGAGGGCCCGACCCGTCCACCGGCCCTTGGCGTGGACGTGGCTGACGCCCGCGACCGCGCCCGCCGCGGCGGCGGCGGCGTCGAGCGTCTCGGGCGCCACCCCGTCGACCAGGCGCACCACGACGTCGCGGGTCACGTCGTAGGCCACGTGCGCCACGATCCCGGCGATCACGAGACCGGCCACCCCGTCGGCCCACCAGAGACCGGCGGCGACCCCGGCCAGGCCGAGCAAGGCGCCGGCCGAGGAGGTCGCGTCGATCCACGAGTGACGAGCGTCAGCCACGAGGGCGGTCGAGTTGATGCGCCGGCCGACGCGCAGCTTGTAGCGGGCGACGAGCAGGTTGGCGGTGACGGCCAGGGCCGCCACCACGACGCCGACGCCCAGGTGCGACGCCGTCGCCCCGTCGACCAGCTTGCGCACGCTGACGACGAGCGCGAGCGCCGCGCTCGCCCAGATCAACAGGGCGACCCCGAGGCCCGAGAGGTCCTCGGCCCGGTCCCAGCCGTAGGGGTGCGACGCGGTGGCGGGTCGGCGCGACACCCGGAGCCCCACGAAGACGATGCCCGAGGTGCCCACGTCGGCGAGGTTGTGGAAGGCGTCGCCCAGGAGACCCGCCGAGTGACCGAGGGCCGCCACCACGAGCTCCAGGGCACCGGCCACGAACAGGGCGCCGGCCGACCAGGCGATCGCGCGGTGGGCCGCTCGCCGGTCGGCGGACTCACCGCCGTCGTTGATCCGCGGTGCCGGTCCCCACGGGGCGCACGAGGCGGCGTCGTGGACGCTCACGCACCACCCCCTCGGCGCCCGCGGGATCGCGGCGCCCCGGCGTGCCCGGAGTGGAAGAGCGCCTGCTCGGCGAGCGTGCGGACGTGCTCGTCGTCGGTCGAGTAGTACGCGCGCGTGCCGTCCCGGCGGACCGTCACGACGTGGGCGAGTCGGAGCTTGGCCAGGTGCTGGGAGACGGCCGCCGCGTTCATCCCCACGTGCTCGGCGAGCTCGTTGACCGAGTGCTCGCCGTGCAGCAGCGCCCAGACGATCCGCAGGCGCGTCCGGTCGGCCAGCAGCCGCATCGTCTCGACCGCGACGTCGACCTGGCGCACCGAGGGCTCTCTGACTATCTGCGTAGTCATGCAGATAACACTAGCGGCGGCGTTCGCCGTCGGAACGCTCGGGGCCGCGCGGTACGGCGGGGCGCCCCTCAGGCCGAGGGGCTCGTGGTGGAGGTGATGGGATTCGAACCCACTGCCTCTACATTGCGAACGTAGCGCTCTACCAATTGAGCTACACCCCCAACGAGAGGGCCATTCTACCCGAAGGCGCGTCGGGCCCCGTACGAGACGGACCGCGAGGGGATCTCGGCCCACTCGTCGCGCTCGTCCCACTCCTCGTCCCACCGATCCCACCCGTCGGACGCGCGCTCCGCCGGCTCCTCGTCGTAGGTCCCCGGCGCGTACGCGGCGGGCGTCGGGTACGCGCGTCGCGACGCGGTCCTCGTGACCGACAGGTACCCCTGGCTCACGGCGAGCAGCGCGAGCGCGAGGTAGGCGACGACGAGGAACCAGGACAGGTAGGCGAGGTCGGCGACGAGCGAGGTCGAGGTCACGAACGTGAGCGCGCTGAAGAAGAGAGCCGAGCCGAGCAGGCCCACGCTGATGCGCCGGCGCTGGACGCGCGTCGAGGTCCGCCGCAGGGGCGGCTCGTCGTAGACGAGGGACGCCTCGGTGGGGAACGTCGAGTAGGCGCGCGCGTAGGGGCTCGCGCTCGTCGAGCGTGACTCGGCGCGCGCGCTCGAGCGCGCCGCGCCGGCGCGGCCGACCGCGACGCCCTCGTCGCGATCGAAGTCGTAGTCCTCGCTCCACTCCTCCCACGTGCCGCGCGACTCGAGTGAGCGGTACGTGTCCTCGGGGTGAACGAGGGTGAGGCGGGGCCGTCGCGGCGCGTACGCGTTCGGCCCGCGGGTCGCGGCCGGGGCCGGGGCCGGAGCCGCCTCGTACTCGTCGAGCCGGTGCACGGGCGCGACGGCGTAGCCCTGTCGACTGAGGATCTCGTGCTCGGCGTGGAAACTCTCGATCGAGCGCTCGGAGCGCACCTCGCGGACCTTGCGCACGACGATGGGCGTCAGCAGCGCCAGCCAGAGGAGGGCGAGGAAGATCAGCAGCACGAGTGTCGCCTCTTCCTGCGGTCCATCGACATTGCGCCAAATGTACCGGTGGGACCGGGAAAACGGGTGGATATCAGGCCTCGTGGAGGCCGCACTCGTCCTTCGCGAGCCCGACCCAGCGACCCGACCGGCGACCCTCGCCCGGTCGAGGGCGCTGGGTCATCGCGGCGCACCCGATCGACCCGTAGCCCTCGGCCCAGAGGGGGTGCTCGGGCAGTCCGTGGCTCGCGAGGTAGTAGGCGACGTCGTCGTCGGTCCACGTGGCGAGGGGGTTCACCTTCACCAGCGAGAAGCGCTGGTCCCAGCTGACGACCGGGGCGGCGTCGCGGGTGGGGGCGTCGACCCTCTTCAAGGCGGTGATCCACGCGGTGCGCCCGCGCAGGACCCGCGTGAGGGGCTCCACCTTTCGCAGCTCACAGCACCGCGCGGTGCCGCACGGCCACGCCTCGGCCTCGGGCGGGGGCGTCGTGCGGACCACGCGCAACGACCACTCCCGCTCCACGCGCTCGACGAACTCGAGGGTCTCGGCGAAGTGACCGCCGGTGTCGAGGAAGACGACCTCGAGCGACGGCCGGACCGACCGGGCCATGTGCAACAGGGCCACGTCCTCGAAGGAGCAGGCGAGGACGGCCCCGGCGCCGAAGCGGCCGAACACCCAGTCCACGACGGCGAGCGGGGGGGCCGTCTCCAGGCGCGCGCCCTCGCGCTCCAGCTCCGCCAGGAGGGCCCGGTCGGGCGCGTTCTCGGACATGGGAGTTAATGCCTAACTTTCTCTAGTGTATTTGTAGAATACACTGGCAGACAGCCCATGACCGCGCTCGCCCCCTCCCCGACGGCCTCCGGACTCGATCACCTCGACGCCCTGGAGTCCCACGCCCTGTTCATCCTGCGCGAGGTCGTCGCCGAGTGCGAACGGCCCGTCCTGCTCTTCTCGGGGGGCAAGGACTCGGCCGTCCTCTTGCACCTCGCGGCCAAGGCCTTCGCCCCCCAGGGCCTGCCCTTCCCGGTGCTGCACGTCGACACCGGACACAACTTCCCCGAGGTCCTCGACTTCCGTGACCGGGCCGCGGCACGGCGGGGGGCGCGCCTGCTCGTGGCGAGGGTCCAGGACTCGATCGACGCCGGCCGCGTCGCCGACCCCGGGGCCCTCGCCTCGCGCAACCGGCTCCAGTCGGTCACCCTGCTCGACGCCATCGCCGAGCACGGCTTCGACGCCGCCTTCGGGGGGGCCCGACGCGACGAGGACAAGGCCCGAGCCAAAGAGCGCGTGCTGAGCTTCCGCGACGAGTTCGGCCAGTGGGACCCGCGCCGCCAGCGACCCGAGCTCTGGCGCCTCTACCAGGGCCGGGTCAACCCCGGCGAGCACGTGCGCGCCTTCCCCCTCTCGGACTGGACCGAGCTCGACGTCTGGCAGTACGTGGCGCGCGAGCGCCTCGACCTGCCCTCGATCTACTTCGCCCACGAGCGGCCCGTGGTGGCCCGCGACGGGATGTGGCTCGCGGTCGGTGAGTTCGTCCAGCCCCGCGACGGCGAGGTGGTCGAGGCGCGCACCGTGCGCTTTCGCACCGTGGGCGACGCCACCGGGACCGGGGCCGTGCTCTCTCGCGCGCGCACCATCGACGAGGTCGTGGCCGAGGTGGCCGCGGCGACCGTCTCGGAGCGGGGCGCCACCCGCGGCGACGACCGCTTCTCAGAGACCTCGATGGAGGACCGCAAGCGCGAGGGCTACTTCTAGATGCCCGTCGCCACCAAGGACGTCCTGCGCCTCGCCACCGTCGGCTCGGTGGACGACGGCAAGTCCACCCTCATCGGTCGGCTCCTCGTCGACACCCGCCTGGTCGCCGACGACCACCTCGACGCGGTGGCGGCGGCCTCCGAGCGGCGCGGGATCGGCGACCTCGACCTCAGCTTCGTCACCGACGGCCTGCGGGCCGAGCGCGAGCAGGGCATCACCATCGACGTGGCCTACCGCTACGCGACGACGCCCACGCGCAAGCTCGTGATCGCCGACTGCCCGGGTCACGTCCAGTACACGCGCAACATGGCCACCGGCTCCTCGACGGCCGACCTCGCGCTGGTGGCGGTCGACGTGGCGGCCGGACTCAAGGAGCAGACCCGTCGCCACCTCGTGATCGCCGCCCTGCTCGGGGTGCGGGCCCTCGTCGTCGCGGTCAACAAGATGGACACGGTCGAGTGGTCGCGCGCCGCCTACGAGCGGGTCGTCGACGAGGTCGGGACCCTCGCGGCGTCGTTGGGCGCCACGTCGGTCGTGGCCGTGCCGGTGTCGGCCCTCTACGGCGACAACGTCGTCGAGCGCTCCGCGCGCGCGCCGTGGTACGAGGGCCCGACGGTCCTCGAGGCCCTCGAGGCGAGCGACGCGGGCGCCTGGGAGCGCAGCCGGGGATCGCGCCTGCCGATCCAGTGGGTCCTGCGCCAGCCCGGCGGCGGGCGCACCTACGCCGGGCTCGTCTCGGGCGAGGCGCTGCGCGTCGGCGACGCCGTGACCCTCCTGCCGGCCGGGGTCGCGACCTCGATCCGCTCCATCCGCTACGGGGGTCGGGCCCTCGACGAGGCCGCCGTGGGCCTCGCCGCGGACGTGGAGCTCGACGACGAGACCGACGCGGGTCGCGGCGACCTCATCGCGACCGCCCCCCTGCCTCGGGTGACCCGCGAGCTCGAGGCGACGATCTGCTGGTTCGGCGACGACCCCCTCGAGCTCACCGGCGGTCGCCTACGGCTGAAGCACACGAGTCGCACCACGCCGGTGCGGGTGCGCGCCCTCGAGGGGCGTCTCGACGTGGGCTCGCTCGAGGTCGACGAGGCCCCGACGCTCTCGACCAACGAGATCGGGCTCGTCCGGCTCGCGACCGCCGACCCGCTGGTCGTGGACGACTACCGCGAGGACCGCGTCACCGGCAGCTTCGTCCTGGTCGACGCCACGACCCACGCCACGGTCGCCGCCGGCATGGTCGGCCGGCCCCCCTTCGCCACGGCCCGCCGGTAGTAACGTCGCTCCCTCGTGAGCGATCCCGGCGACGTCCTCGGCCCACCACCGGCCGTCGCGACCCCGCCGCCGCTCTCGCGCAACCGCAACTTCCGCCTGGTGTGGATCGGCCAGGTGCTCTCGGGGCTCGGCACCGAGTTCGGCTTCCTCGCCTACCCCTTGTTGATCCTCGCCCTCTCGGGCTCGGCGGTGCTCGCCGGCGCGGTCGCCACCCTCACCTCAGTCGCCGCGTTCCTCGTTCGCCTCCCGGCCGGGGCCCTCGCCGACCGGTGGGACCGTCGGGCCACCATGATCGTCTGTGACGCGGTGCGCGCGCTGACCCTGGCGGCGCTCGCGGTGCTCGTGGCGACCCACCACGTCACCTGGTGGGTCGTGCTCGTCGCGGCCACGATCGACCGCGTCGGCGACACCCTCTTCACGCCCGCCTCCAACGCGGCCCTGCCGGCCATCGTCCACGACAGCCAGCTGGAGTCGGCCTGGGCCGCCTCCGAGGGGCGCCAGTACGGGGCGAGCCTGCTCGGACCGGCCCTCGGCGGCGTCCTCTACGGGATAGCCCGGACCCTCCCCTTCGTCGCCGACGCCGTCTCCTACGGCGTCTCGGTCGCCACCTCGGGCGCCCTCAAGGGCCGCTTCACCCCCGCGCGCGACACGGCCCGGGCCAGCCTGTGGCGCGAGACGCTCGACGGCGTGCGCTTCACTCTGGGCAACCCCCTCCTGCGCGCCGTCGTCATCCAGGCGCCGCTGATCAACTTCGCGATCAACGGCGCGCTCTTCACGGTGATCCTGGGGCTGCGCCTGCACGGCGCCTCGCCGGGCGTCGTCGGGCTCACCGAGGCCCTCGCCATGACCGGCGGGCTCGTCGGGGCCATCCTCTCGTCGCGGATCCAGCCCCACCTCACCCTCACCCGCGCGGTCAACCTCCTCACCGTGGGCGGGACGGCCATGCTCGCGCTCGCCGCCCTCGTCATGCCCTCACCCCTCGTGGCGGCGCCCCTGGCCCTCCCGCTCATCATCGCGCCGACCACCAACGCGGTGCTCTTCGCCGCCCTGTTCCGCGCCACCCCCGAGGAGCTGCGCGGTCGGGTGACCAACACCCTGATGCAGCTGACGACCGCCCTGGCCGCCCTCGCGCCGGTGGTCGCGGGGGTCGTGACCGAGCGGCTCTCAGCCCGCTGGGCCCTCGTGGCCTTCGCCGCGGCGATGGCCCTCGCGGCCGCGATCGCCCAGCGGTTGGGGCCGGCCTTCGAGGCGGCCGTGGCGCCCGCGCCGGGGGCGTGACGCCCGTCGTCGCGGCTGCCCGCGAGGGGTCCCGTCCGGCGCCGCGCGCCGCTCGACGCCTTCGGCCGCTCGTCACCGGTCCCTCCCGGCGTGGCGCGAAGGCCCCCGACGGCCTCTTAGGCCCTTTTTAGCGCGACCGAAGGGCTCCCTCACCTTGGCGCCCTAGCGTCGAGGCGTTCCCGAACGAGAGGGAGTGAGATGACCATCGACAACACCCCTGAGAGCGACCCCGAGGGCGTGCCCGCCGACGCGGCGTCCGGGTCGGTCGCCGAGCCCGTCGTCGCCGAGCCCGCCGAGGGAGCCGGCCCCTCCCCCGACCCCGGCGCGCCGTGGGGTCCGGGCACCGTCAGTGTGCCCGCCCGGCCCCGCGGCGACTCCTGGCTCGTGCGCGCGGCGGCCGCGGCCGTCCTGGTGCTCTCGATCGGGGGCGTGGGCTTCGTGCTCGGCCACTGGGTCGACCGCCCCGCGACCCCGGCCTACGCCTTCCCCTACGCGCCCTCGGGCCCGGGCGGCTCGATCACGGTCCCGGGCTTCGGCAGCCTCCCCTTCCCGGGGTTCGGCTTCGGCACCGGCGCGCCCGGCTCCACCGCGACCCAGTCCAACTCCCGCGCCGCCAAGGTCGCGGCCCGCGTGAGCCCGGGTCTGGTCGACGTCGTGTCCACCTACGACTACGCGGGCGCGACCGGTGAGGGCACCGGCATGATCCTCACCAAGGGCGGCCTCGTGCTGACCAACAACCACGTCATCGAGGGCGCGTCGTCGATCAGCGTGCGCAGCGTCGCCTCGGGCCAGACCTACCCCGCGACGGTCGTCGGCTACGACGTCTCGGCCGACGTCGCCCTCCTGCAGATCCAGGGCGCGTCGAACCTGCCGACGGTGCGCATCGCCGCGTCGGGACCCTCGGTCGGCGACACGATCGTGGGGATCGGCAACGCGGGCGGCCTCGACGGCACCCCGCGCTACGCCGCCGGCAAGGTCGTCTCGCTCAACCAGACGATCACCGCGAGCGACGAGAACAACCCGAGCGGCTCCGAGACCCTGTCGGGGCTCATCGAGATCAACGCCGACATCCAGCCCGGCGACTCCGGTGGGCCGCTCGTGAACGCCCGGGGCCGGGTGGTGGGCATGGACACGGCCGGCTCCTCGACCAACGGCGGGTTCGGCTTCGCCCCCACCGGCGCGGCCAACCAGGGCTACGCCATCCCCATCGACACCGCGATGAAGATCGTGACGGCGATCAAGGACGGTCGGGCCTCGGCGAGCGTGCACGTGGGCGACACCCCGTTCCTCGGCATCCTCGTCGACGGGGCCCGCCCGGGCAGCGCCACGAGCGGGGTCACCATCGCCCAGGTCCTGCCCAACGGGCCGGCGGCCCAGTCGGGCCTCGTGGCCGGGGACACGATCACCGCCATCGACTCGACGCCGGTCACCAACGGCAGCTCGCTCCAGGCGGCCATCCTGACCTTCCACGTGGGTCAGAGCGTGACGGTCGCCTACACCACCCCCGGGGGCACGACCTCCTCGGCGACGCTCACCCTGGGCTCGGGCCCGGCCCAGTAGCCCTAGGAGCCCTCGACGACGTAGGCCCGCGCCGTGGCCGCGCCCTCGCGCAGGGCGCGCGCCGCGGTGTAGGCCTCGCCCTCGTACCACGCGACGGCCGCCTCGAGCGAGTCGAACTCGATCACGACCGCCCGGCCCGCGGGCGCGGCGCCCTCGAGCGAGGCGCTGCGCCCCCCGCGGGCGAGGTAGCGACCGCCGGCGGCCGCCACGGCCGGGCCGGCGAGCTCCTTGTAGCGCTCGTAGCGCTCGGGGTCGGTGACCTCCGCCTCGTAGACCACGTACGCGCCCATCGTTCCTCCTCTCACCCGAGCAGTCGCTCGAATCGCCACGACCGCGACCCGATCACGCTGATCGAGTTGCCCGCGCCGTTCAGGACCCACACCCACGCTCCGGTGACCGCGACCGCGAGGGGGTCGTCGAGATGGTAGGCCGACCCGCGCAGCACGCGCAGGAGTCGCCCGGTGCGCGCGTCGAGGATCGTGAGGGCGTCGCCCGCGGCGTCGGTGACGTAGACCCGCCCCTCCGCCGCCGCGACCCCCCACGGGGAGTCCAGGCGGTCCCGGCGCGCGGCCACGACCGCGACGCGGCGCGCGCTGCGCGCGTCGAAGACGCTCAGCGAGGACGAGCCGGCGTCGGTGACGTAGACCCGACGCCCGGCCGCCGCGAGGGCGACCGGCGCCGAGAGGTGCGCCGCCCCCCGGCGCACCACGCGCAGGAGGCGCCCGGTGCGCGCGTCGAGGATCGTGAGCGACGCCGTGCCCTCGTCGAGCACCCACAGCCGCCCGCCGACGACCACGAGCGCCCGGGGGCTCGAGAGGGCGTTACGCGGGCTCGGGCGCACCACGTGCTCGACCCGGCCGGTCGCGGCGTCGAGGGCGACGAGTGTCCCCGCCGCGTCGGCCACCCAGAGGACGCCTCGGGCGGCGGCCAGCGCGACCGGCGTGGCCAGCTCGTGGCGCGGCGCGTGGACGGTGCGCCGGTGCTGGCCGGTCGCGACGTCGAACTCGCTGAGCGTCGAGGTGGTCCGGTCGGCGACCCACAGGGCGTCGCCGGCCACGGCCAGCGCCGTGGGGTCGGCCAGGCCGTTCGCGCGACTCGCCACGACCGAGAGCGTCGGGGCGAGGCGCGCCACGCTGAAGGCGCTGAGCGAGGCGTTCCCGGCGCTCGCCACCCACACCACCGAGGTCGTGGCCGCCAGGGCCACCGGGCCGTCGAGGCCGCCCGCGGCCCCGGCCGGCGCCGACCCGACGAGCACGCCGAGCCCGAGGAGGGCGGCGGCGAGCGCGCGCCGGCCGCGGAGACCCACTAGAACTGGACCAGCATCGCGATCAGGGCCAGCGCGATGAGGGCCAGGGCCGTGTCGACCGAGAGCCGCAGCCGACGGCCCTCGCCGGCCGGGGCCCGCCCCTCGCGGGCGGCCTCGCGGGCGACCTCGGCCTCGAGCGGCAGGACCCGCGCCTCCAGGTGACCGGCGGCCAGCACGTAGAGCACGATCCCCGCGACGACCCAGGCGTGGCCGAGCGACACCGACGCGTCGCCCGTCAGGGCCATGACGAGACCGGTCACCGGGAGCAGGTGGACGAGCCGCGCGGCCCAGTTGGTGCCCGTGGGCAGGCGCCGGGCCTGGGTCGCGGCGTCGGCGCCCCGGGCGACCGCGTCGGCGGCGGTGCGCATGGCCACGAGCACGATCACCACCGCCACCGCCGTCATCACGTGGACCAAGAAGACGAGGTCGTAGCCGACCGAGGTGGCGATCACGGCTCCGACAGTAACGTCTCGGCCGCGCCGTAGGGGTCGGCGCGGCCCTCGAGGAGCAGCTCCACGGCGGCCTCCAGGGCCGCGCCGCCGGCGCGCGTCGCGGCGCGCTCGCGCAGCGCCGCGGCGACCACCGCCTCGAGCTGGGCGCGCGCGTGGGCCCGGCGGCGCGCCACCAGCCCGGCCCCGTCGAGGTGCGTCCGGTGCGCGTCGAGGGCCTCGAGGAGGTCCGCGATCCCGGCGCCGGTGGTGGCCACGGTCTCGACGATCGGGGGTCGCCAGTCGCGCGCGCCCCCGAGGTCGAGCATCTGCTCGAGGTCGCGGCGGGTCTCGCGCACGCCGGCGCGGTCGGCCTTGTTGATCACGAAGACGTCGGCCACCTCGAGCAGCCCGGCCTTGTTGGCCTGCATCGCGTCGCCCCAGCCGGGGTTGGTCACCACCACCGTCGTGTCGGCGGCCGAGGCGATGTCGACCTCCATCTGACCCACCCCGACCGTCTCGACGAGGACCCGGCGCGATCCCGTCGCCCCGAGGACACGCACCGCGTCGGGCACGGCGAGCGAGAGGCCCCCCAGGTGGCCCCGGGTGGCCATCGAGCGGATGAAGACCCGGTCGTCGGTGGCGTGGGCCTGCATACGGATCCGGTCGCCCAGGATCGCGCCCCCGGAGAAGGGCGAGGTCGGGTCGACGCACAGCACGCCCAGCCGGCCCTCGCCCTCGGTCCGCCCCGCGAGGGTGGCCGCGATGTACTGGTCGGTGAGCGTCGACTTGCCCGCGCCCGGTGGGCCGGTCACCCCGACCACGTAGGGCACCGGCGTGCGGTAGGCCAGGGCCGCCGTCGCGCGCAGGGCGTCGCCTCCAGCCTCCACGTAGCTGAGCAGCCGGGCGAGCGCGGCGCGCGAGCCCGCGCGGGCCTCTTCGAGGAGCTCCTCCGGCGCCCTCACGCGCGGCGCTCGACGGCCGCGCCGAGTGAGCGCAGGCGACCGACGAAGTCGTCGTAGCCGCGCTCGACGTGCTCGAGGCCGCCCACCACAGTCTCGCCCTCGGCCACGAGGCCGGCCAGGGCGAGCGCCGCGGCCGCCCGGATGTCGGTCGCGCGCACCTGGGTGCCGGTGAGGCCCTCGACCCCGCGCACCACCGCGTGGTGGCCCTCGGTCGTGATGTCGGCCCCCAGGCGGATCAGCTCGTCGACGTAGCGGAACCGCCCGACGAAGAGGTTCTCGGTGACGACCGAGACCCCCTCGGCGACGGCCAGGATCGTGGTGAGCAGCGGCTTGTAGTCGGTGGCCACGCCCGGGTAGGGCAGGGTGGCGACGTCGACCCCGCGCAGGCGCCCGGTCGCGGTCGCCGCGACGCCCGTCCCCTCACGGTCGACCATCACCCCCATCGCCTCGAGCTTGCGCAGGAGCATGACCATGTGGTCGGCCCGGGCGTCGAGCACCCGCACGCTGCCGCCGGTGATGGCCGCGGCGGCGAGGTAGGTGGCCGACACGACCCGGTCCGTGACGACCTCGTGGACGGCCGGGGTGAGCCGCTCCACCCCCTCGACGGTGAGCCGCGAGGTGCCGAGCCCCTCGACGCGCGCGCCCATCGCGAGCAGCTGGCGACCGAGGTCCTCGACCTCGGGCTCCCGCGCCGCGTTGTCGATGACCGTGCGGCCCTGGGCCAGTACCGCGGCCATGAGCAGGTTGTCGGTCGCGGTGTGGCTCGGGTACTCGAGCACCACGCGCGTCGCGCGCAGCCGGGGCTCCGTCGTGACCGCGTGGATCGAGGTGCGGTCGTTGGAGAAGCGCGCGCCCATCGCGCTCAGTCCCTCGGTGTGGAAGTTGATCGGGCGCTGGCCGAAGTCGTCGCCGCCGGGCAGGGCCATGTGCGCCTCGCCGCAGCGCGCGAGCAGCGGGCCGAGCACGACGATCGAGGCCCGCATCGCCTCGAAGAGGTGCGCCGGCGCGTAGGGCGCGAGCTCGCTCGCCTCGGGGACCCGCACCACCAGCTCGTGGGCGGTCGGCCGGACCACCGCGCAGCCGAGGGCCACGAGCAGCTCGGCCATCACGGTGACGTCGGAGATGTCGGGCACGTTGCTGAGCCGGTGCTCGCCGGTGGCGAGCAGGCAGGCGGCCATCTGTTTCAGCACGGCGTTCTTCGCCCCGAGGGCGGTCACCTCGCCCGCGAGCGCGCCGGAGGGCTTCAAAACGAGCGAGGGCACGGCTCCAGTATGGCCCCTGGCGCGCCCCCCGCCCCCATTTGGGGTGGTCAGGGGGGCGGGGTTACGCTGGCCCCATGCGTCAGCCGACCCAGCCCGACCGCAACATCGCCCTCGAGCTCACCCGGGTCACCGAGGCGGCGGCCATCGCCGCCGCGCGCTGGGCCGGCCGTGGCGACAAGATATCGGCCGACCGGGCCGCGGTCGACGCGATGCGCTTCGTCCTGGGGGCCGTGGCGATGGACGGGATCGTCGTCATCGGGGAGGGCGAGAAGGACCACGCGCCCATGCTCTACAACGGCGAGCGCGTCGGCGACGGCCGCCCGCCCGAGGTCGACGTGGCGGTCGACCCCATCGACGGCACGACCCTGACGGCCCAGGGCCGCAACGGGGCGCTGGCGGTGATCGCGCTCTCCGAGCGGGGCACGATGTTCGACCCGGGCCCCTGCTTCTACATGAAGAAGGTCGCGGTCGGACCGCGGGGCCGCGGCGCCGTCGACGTCAACGCCTCGCCGACCGACAACCTCAAGGAGCTCTCCAAGCGGCTGAACAAGCCCGTCCAGGAGCTCGGGGTGGTCGTCCTGGACCGGCCGCGCCACGCCGACCTCGTCGCCGAGGTCCGCGAGGCCGGCGCGCGGGTGCTCTCGATCACCGACGGCGACGTCGCCGGCGCCATCGCGACGGGCTGGCCCAACTCCGGTGCCGACATCCTGCTCGGGATCGGTGGCACGCCCGAGGGCGTCATCGCCGCGGCCGCCCTCCACGGTCTGGGCGGCGAGATCCAGGGGGTGCTGCACGCCCACAACGACGAGGTCCGCGCCCAGGCCGAGGCCCAGGGCTACGACTTCGACCGCGTCCTCACGACCCACGACCTCGTGGCGAGTGAGAACTGCTTCTTCGCCTGCACCGCCATCACCGACGGCGACTTCCTGCGCGGCGTGCGCTTCTACGACTTCGGCGCGACGACCCAGTCGCTGGTGGTGCGCTCGCGCACCGGCACGGTGCGCACGATCGAGACCTTCCACCGCCACGACAAGCTCCAGGAGTTCAACGCCGCGGGGTTCTAGTGGCGCGCCGGCCCGGCCTCCGTTAACCTCCGCTCACGGGGCCGTCTGGTGGCGGCGCCGACGAAAGGGGGCGCGATGAACGTCTCAGCCATCCTCGACGCCAAGGGGCGCGAGGTCGCCACGGTCGCCCGCGACGCCACGATCGCCGAGGCGCTGGCCATCCTCGCCGAGCGGCGCATCGGCGCGCTCGTGGTGACCGGCGCGCACCCGCCCTTCGCGGGCATCTTCTCCGAGCGCGACGCGGTGCGGGCCCTCGCCGGCGGCGGCCCCGGCGCCCTGGGCGACCCGGTCTCGGCGCACATGTCGAGCGAGGTCACGGTCTGCACGGGCTCGACCGACCTCCTGCGGGTGCTCGCCACCATGACCGAACGTCGCTTCCGCCACGTCCCGGTGGTCGAGGGGGGACAGCTCGTCGGCCTCGTGTCGATCGGCGACGTCGTCAAGGCCCGCCTCGACCAGCTCGAGAGCGAGAAGCGCGAGCTGCTGGAGTACGTCTCGGCGCGCTGATCAGCGCGCGGCGGCCGCGCGCAGGCGCAGCTCGGCGCGCGCCACGGCCTCCAGGGCCGCGACGTAGGCCGTGGGGTCGTCCGAGGACGACGCCGCGGCCAGCGCGCCCTGGGCCCGCTCGAGGGCCGCCTGGGCCCGGCCGACGTCGATCTCGTCGACCCGCTCGACGACGCTCGCGAGCACGGTCGCGCGCGTCTCGCCCTCGGCCTCGCCCGGGCCGACGGCGAAGAAGCCGGCGTGCACCGCGAAGGACACCTCGCCCTCCTCGGTGCCCTCCACGCGCACCACGCTCGACACCACGTCGCCCACCGTCGGCGCGTAGCCGGCCATGACCGTGAAGTCGCCCTCGGAGGAGCGGGCCACCAGCGCGCGGGCCGTCCCGCGCCACAGGACGGCCTCGGGGGCCAGGACCTCGACGCTGAGCGTGGCCATCAGCCCTGGGCCAGCTCCGCCGCGCGGCGCTCGACGTCGGCGGCGCCGCCGACGTTCAAGAACGCCTGCTCGGGGAAGTGGTCGAGATCGCCCTTGACGAGCGACTCGAAGGACTCGATGGTCTCGGCGACCGGGACGTTGATCCCGTCGATGCCGGTGAAGACCTTGGAGACGAACATCGGCTGGGAGAGGAACCGCTGGATCTTGCGGGCCCGGGTCACCGTGACCCGGTCCTCCTCGGAGAGCTCGTCGAGGCCGAGGATCGCGATGATGTCCTGGAGCTCTTTGTTGCGCTGGAGGATCTGCTGGACGCGCCGGGCGACCTGGTAGTGGCGCTCGCCGACGATCTCGGGCGCGAGGATGTTCGAGGTCGAGGCCAGCGGGTCGACGGCCGGGTAGATCCCCAGGGCCGCGATCTGGCGGCTCAGCTCGGTCGTCGCGTCGAGGTGGGTGAAGGTCGTGAACGGGGCCGGGTCGGTGTAGTCGTCGGCCGGGACGTAGACCGCCTGGAGCGAGGTGATCGAGTGGCCCCGGGTCGAGGTGATCCGCTCCTGGAGCTCGCCCATCTCGTCGGCCAGGGTCGGCTGGTAGCCCACGGCCGAGGGCATCCGCCCGAGCAGGGTGGAGACCTCCGAGCCGGCCTGGACGAAGCGGAAGATGTTGTCGATGAACAAGAGCACGTCCTGGTTCTTCACGTCGCGGAAGTACTCGGCCATCGTGAGGGCGGCCAGCGCGACGCGCAGGCGCACCCCCGGCGGCTCGTCCATCTGGCCGTAGACCAGGGCCGTCTTCTCGATGACCCCGGACTCGCGCATCTCGAGCAGGAGGTCGGTGCCCTCACGGGTGCGCTCGCCCACCCCGGCGAAGACCGACACGCCGCTGTGCTGCTCGGCGACCCGGCGGATCATCTCCATGATCAGGACCGTCTTGCCCACGCCCGCGCCGCCGAACAGGCCGATCTTGCCGCCCTGGACGTAGGGGGCGAGCAGGTCGATGACCTTGATGCCGGTCTCGAACATGGTCGCCTTGGGCTCGAGCTGGTCGAAGGCCGGGGCGTTGCGGTGGATCTCCCACCGGTCCTCGATCGGCCCGATGTCGTCGGTGTCGAGGGCCTCGCCGACCACGTTGAACACGTGACCGAGCACGGCCTCGCCGACGGGCACCGCGATGCCCCGCCCGGTCTGGCGCACCACGGTGCCGCGCACCAGGCCGTCGGTCGGCTTCATGCACACGCAGCGCACGCGTCCCTCGCCGATCTGCTGGGCGACCTCGGCGACGACGGTCACCGTGCGCTCGTCGATGACGATGTCCATCTCGACGGCGTGGTTGATCTCGGGCAGCGCGTGGGGCGGGAACTCCACGTCCACCACCGGTCCCGCGATCGCCACCACGCGACCCGAGTCGAGCTCGGTCTTGTCTGGGGCCAACGTCATTGCTGTCTCACTTTCCCGAGCGGAGCGCCTCGGCCCCACCCACGATTTCCATGATTTCGGTCGTGATCGCGTCCTGGCGCGCCTGGTTCATCTTGCGCGTGAGGGTGCGGCCGAGCTCGTCGGCGTTCTCGGTCGCCGCGGCCATCGCCCGCTGCTGGCCGGTGAGGAAGGCCGCCGCCCCCTCGAGCAGGGCCGAGAAGACCTCGCTCTCGAGCGCGCGCGGCGCCAGGTCCACCAGGAGCTTGGCCACCTCGGGCTCGAACTCGGTGTAGCCGGCGAGCCCCTCGGCGGGCGCCTCGGGCGCCTCGTCGACGACGAAGGGCAGGAGCTGGCGGACCTCGACGGCCTGGCGGCCGGCCGAGTGGTAGCGCGTCGAGACGAGCAGGACCTGGTGGACCTCGCCCTCCATGAAGGGCGTCGCCAGGTACCGGGCGATGGCCTGGGCGTCGGCGTAGGTGGGCCGCTCGACGAAGCCGGCGAAGGAGCGCTCGACCTCGAGACCCCGGAAGCGGTAGTAGGGGGCCGCCTTCTTGCCCGCGACGGCCAGGCGGACCTGGGTGCCCTGGGCGCGCAGCTCGGCGACCAGGCGCTCGCCGGCGCGCAGGTTCTGGTTGTTGTAGGGGCCCGAGAGGCCCCGGTCGCCCGAGACGACGAACACCGAGGCCACCCCCACGTGCTCGGGCAGCTCCACCAGGCGGCGCGCGCTGAACCGGTCGCCCTCGATGGCCTCGAGCACGACCCGGCGCAGGCCGTCGCGGTAGGGCCGGTTCGCGGTGATCCGCGCCAGGGCGCGCGGGATCTGGGCCGCCGCGATGAGCTCCATCGCCTTGGTGATCTTGCGGGTCGAGTTGACGGAGCGGATCCGTCGACGCAGGACCCTCTCCTGCCCACCGGCCACGATTCTCCTAGTCGCTCGTCGCGAAGCCGTTGACGACTTCGCGCATCGCCGCGTCCATCGCCGCCTCGTCGGGCAGCTGGCGGGTGTCACGGATGTGGGCGAGCAGGTCGCCGTGACGGGCGCGGAACGCCGTCAGGAGCTCCGCCTCGAAGCGGCGCACGTCCTCCACCGGGATCGTGTCGAGCCACCCGCGGGTGCCGGCGTAGATCGCCACGACCTGCTCTTCGACCGGCATCGGCGCGTTGAGCCCCTGCTTCAAGAGCTCGGTCAGCCGGTAGCCGCGGTCGAGCTGGGCCTGGGAGGCCTTGTCGAGCTCGGAGCCGAAGGTCGCGAAGGCCTCGAGGTCGCGGAACTGGGCGAGGTCGATCTTGAGCGAGCCCGACACCGAGCGCATGGCGCGGATCTGGGCCGCCCCGCCGACGCGCGACACCGAGTTGCCCACGTTGATGGCCGGGCGCACCCCGGAGTAGAAGAGGTCGGACTCGAGGAAGATCTGACCGTCGGTGATCGAGATGACGTTCGTCGGGATGTAGGCCGAGATGTCGCCGGCCTTGGTCTCGATGATCGGCAGGGCCGTCAGGGAGCCGCCGCCGCGCTCGTCGGAGAGCTTGGCCGCGCGCTCGAGCAGGCGGCTGTGCAGGTAGAAGACGTCCCCGGGGTAGGCCTCGCGGCCCGGCGGGCGCCGCAGCAGCAACGAGATCTGGCGGTAGGCCTCGGCCTGCTTGGACAGGTCGTCGTAGACCACGAGCGCGTGGCCGCCGTTGTCCATCCACTCCTGACCGATCGCGCAGCCGGCGTAGGGGGCCAGGTACTTGAACGGCGCGGGGTCGCCGGCGCCGGCCACCACGACCACGGTGTACTCCAGGGCCCCGTGGTCCTCGAGGGTCTTGACGGTCTGGGCGACCGACGAGTTCTTCTGGCCCACCGCCACGTAGATGCACTTCACGCCCTGACCCTTCTGGTTCAGGATCGTGTCGATGGCGATGGTCGTCTTGCCGGTCTTGCGGTCGCCGATGATGAGCTCGCGCTGGCCGCGCCCGATCGGGGTCATGGCGTCGATGGCCTTGATGCCCGTCTGGAGGGGCTCGGCGACCGGCTGACGGCCGGTGATGCCGGGCGCCTGGATCTCCATGCGGCGCTCCCCGGCGCCCTGGATCGGCCCCTTGCCGTCGAGCGGCTCGCCCAGGGGGTTGAGGACCCGGCCGAGCAGCGCGTCGCCCACCGGGATCGACAGGATCCGGCCGGTCGCGCGCACGACCTGCTCCTCCTCGATGCGGTCGACGGCGCCCAGCACGACCGCGCCGATGGTGTCCTCGTCGAGGTTCATCGCGAGGCCCACCGTGCCGTCCTCGAACTCGAGGAGTTCGTTGAGCTTGGCCCCGGGCAGCCCCGAGACGCGCGCGATGCCGTCGCCGACCTCGACCACGCGGCCCACCTGCTCGGCGAAGACCTCGGGGTTGAACTCGGTGACGTGACGCCGCAACGCCTCGGTGATGTCACTGGCGCTGATGTTGAGATCGGTCATGGCTGGTCTCCTACTCGTTGTCGGCCGGCCCGTCGAGGGCCGACACGAGGCCGCGCGTCGCGGCCACGGCGTCGCGCAGCGTGCCGAGGCGGCCGCGCGTCGTGGCGTCCAGGCGGAGGTCCCCCACCTGGACGAGGACTCCCCCGAGCAGGTCGGGCTCGACGTCGACCTGCAGTTCGACCGGGAGACCGGTCAGGGCGGTCAGGCTGGCGCGCAGCGCCTCGCGACTCGCCTCGTCGAGCGGGCGGGCGCTGCGCACGCGCGCCACGCGCCACTCGCGCACGGCGGCGACGTAGTCGACGAGGAAGTCGAGGGTGCCGATCACGTCGCGCGGCCGCCCGCCGATCACCACGAAGCGCGCGAGGGCGACGGCCACGTCGTCCCCGCGCGCGCCCAGGAGGTCGTCGGTCAGCCCGAGGCGCGATCCGAGGGGGGCGTCGCGGTCGAGCAGGACCCGGCGCAGCTCGGGGCTGGCCTCGACGGTCCGGGCCCACTCGAAGAGCTCGGTCTCGACCCGGGCGAAGCGCTCGATCGCGACGTCCTCGAGCACGGCGTCGGCGTAGCCGGCGACGCGGTGGCGCGCCTCGAGCAGGCCCAGGCCGGGCAGGTCGAACGCGCCGGTCTCGGCGAGGGTGCGCGCGGCGTGGGCCAGCTCCTCGAAGGACCGGGGCACCTCGGGCGCCGGCGACTCGGCGGCGGCGTAGGCCGCCAGGCGCACCGTCGTGGGGCTCACCCGGCCGGTGAGCAGGTCGCGCACGACGGCGCCGCGGGAGAGCGGCGCGATCGAGGTGTCGGTGAGGGCCGTGTCGAAGGTGCGCTGGTCGCGCACCGTGTCCACCAGGGCGCGCAGGTCGGCGACCACGACCGCGAGGTCGTCGCCGGACAGTCGTCCGAGCAGGGCGGTGGCGAAGCCTTCGAGCTTGGCGAGCATGACTAGCGGTTCGACCCCCGCGCGGCCTCGGCGCGCAGGGCGGCGATGGCCTCGCGCACGAGGTCCTCGTGGGCGCCCTGGTCCACCTCGCGGCCGACGATCTTGGCGACGAGGTCGAAGACGATCTCGCCGATCCGGGCCGAGGCGCCGTCGACGGCCCGCTGGCGGGCGGCGTCGACCTCGACCTGGGCGCCGGCGAGGATGCGCTCGTACTCGGCCTGAGCCCGTCCGGTCGCCTCGGCCTTCAACTGGTCCGACGTGGCCTGGGCGGCGGCCACGATCTGGCGGGCCTGGTCACGGGCCTCGCCCAGCACACGGGCGCGCTCGTCCTCGGCTTGGGCGGCCTCGGCCCGCGCGGCCTCGGCGGCGGCGAGCGAGGTGCGCACCTTCTCCTGACGGCTCTCCATGGCCTTGACGATCGGCGGGAGGAAGTAGCGCCGAGCGATCAGGAGGAGGACGATGAAGACGACCAACTCGACGATGAACGTCCCGTTGGGCAGGAGGAAGATGGAAGTGGCGAGCATGGTGGGCCGACTTTCCTAGCGGACGGGTTGACCCCGGGTCAGTGCTTCTGGAACACGTAGACGAAGACGACCATGAACAGCAGGTTGATGAAGTACATCGCCTCGACCAGGCCGACGGTCAAGAAGAAGTACGTCCTCGCCTTGTTCTCGATCTCGGGCTGACGCGCGATGGCCGCGATGGTCTGGCTCCCCGCCAGGCCGTCACCGATCGCCGCACCGATGGCGCCGCCGCCGAGGGCGAGACCGCCACCGATGAGCGCCCCGGCGTTGCGAACGGCGTCGCTGACCGCTGTGGTGTCCGTTGCCATTATCTACTCCTCCTGGGATGGTTCACTGCAGGACCTCGTGGGCGACCCGGGCGGGGGCCGCCGGCTCGCGCGACTCGTGCGCCTCGGGCGCCTCGTCGTGGCTCATCGCGAAGCCGAAGTAGAGCATCGTGAGGAGCGTGAAGATGAACGCCTGGATCGTGCCGAGCAGGCCGGTGTCGAAGAACTTCCAGACGATCTCGAGGGGTGGGGTGACGTAGATCGGCAGGAGCGTGAGCATCACCACCACCATCAGGCCGCCCGAGAAGATGTTGCCGAAGAGACGGAAGGTCAGGGTGATCGGCTTGGTGATCTCCTCGATCAGGTTGATCGGGGCGAGCGCCTTGAACGGCTGGGCGTAGTGGCGGAAGTAGCCCCGGACGCCGCGGGCGCGGAACGACTCGATGTGGGCCCAGACGATGACGAACAGCGCCATGGCGAGGGGCAGGTTCACGTCGCTGGTGGGCGCCGGGAAGATGTCGCCCGACTGGCCGGGGCGCAGCGCGGAGGGCAGGAAGTCGAGCCAGTTGCAGATGAGGATGAAGAGGAAGAGGGTGACCCCGACCGGCACGAAGCGCCGGCCCTGGGGACCGATGGCCGAGTCGGCGAGCTCGGTGACCTGCTCGGTGAGCACCTCCCAGACGATCTGGATCTTGCTCGGCACGCCGTCGGTGAGCTTCTTGCGCATCCAGAAGCCCAGCCCGAGGAAGATCGCCGCCGCCAGCAGGGTGCCCAGGACGATGTCCTCGTCGATCGTGAGTCCGGCGAGGTGCCAGTAGGGGTGGTCCCCGACGGGAATGGTCTTAGCCGCAGCGAACAGCATCGGCTCTACTCCACTCCTCCCTGGCTCGCCACGACGCGCAGGACGTTCACGACGAAGACGATCTGATACAGCACAAGCCCGACAACAATACCCACTCCCAGGGGGGCGTCGAGCCAGATGAGCACGAGGGCCACGGCGGTGACCAGCGCCAGGCGGCCGGTGGTGCGTCCCCCGAGCTGGCGGCGGACCGCCCGGGTGCTCTTGGCCTCGCTGCCGACCTCGACCCGCGCCGCCTGGCGGTCCAGCAGTCGCAGGTTCACTACGGCCAGGGCGACCCCGAGGGCGACCCCGAGGGCCGCGACCGCCGAGGCCACGAAGAAGGCGACGAAGAAGCCGACCACCCCGACGGCGAGCGCCGAGAAGGCTGTCCGGCGTAGCAGGCGCGGGAGTGTCGAAGCGGGGAGGTTCTCTAGCACGGACGGACGATTCAGAGGAAGCGCCGGACGAGTGAGAGGACGCTCGCCACCGCCGCTGCCGCTCCCAACACTATCCCGACCAGCAGACCGGCCGGCGAGGCGTGCCACCACCGGTCGAGGTAGATCCCGAGAACGACCCCGAGCGCGAGGCAGATCGCGATCGAGGTGCCCAACGCCGCGAACGCCGCCGCCACCGACGGCGTTCCCTCGCGTCGTCCACCCTGGTCCGAGGGGGCACGGCCCTGGTCGTCGCCGTGCCCGCCGCTCACCGGCCGACCCGTTGGCGCGGGGGCGCCGGCGGACGCGGCGCCGAGCGGCCCCGCCGGAGCCACTCGAGCAGCGGGCTGAACCAGGTCACCAGGGCGATCGCGAGCACCGCGACCCCCAGGGGGATGAAGACGTTCGCCCGGTTGTCGAACAGCGGCAGGAGCACGAAGCCGCAGAGCAGGGCCGTCCACGCCCAGAGGATCACCACCGTGCGGCGGTGGCCGTGGCCCAGGCGCATCAGGCGGTGGTGGATGTGGTTCTTGTCGGGGGTGTCGAAGCCCTGGCCCGACGCGGTGCGCCGGATGAAGGCCCAGGCGGCGTCGATGAGCGGCACGCCGAGGATGAAGACCGGGATGAGCAGCGGGGCGAAGAAGAAGAAGGTGACCCCGCTCGCCGGGGCGGTCCGCCCGCCGATCACCATCGTCGAGGCGCTCATGAGCAGTCCGAGCATCAACGAGCCGGCGTCGCCCATGAACAGCTTCGCCGGGTGGAAGTTGTCGCGCAGGAAGCCCACGCAGACGCCGAAGGTGACGGCCGCGATGAGCGGTCCGACGTTGGACACGGGCAGGAGCCCGAGCGTCTCCAGGCGCAGCCCGTACACGCAGAGCGTGCCCGAGGCGATCGCCACGATCCCGGCGGCGAGCCCGTCGAGGCCGTCGATCAGGTTGATGGCGTTGCACAGGGCCACGACCCACACCGCGGTGATCACCGGCAGGATCGACGGGCCGAGGACGACGAACCCGGCGAAGGGGAGTTTGAGCTGGTACATCGTCGCGCCCGAGAAGTAGAGGATCGAGGCGGCGAGGAACTGACCGGCCACCTTGGCCGGGGCGCTCATGTCGCGGAAGTCGTCGACCATGCCCACCACGAAGATCACCCCGGCGGCGAGCAGCACCCCGAAGCCCTCGCGCGAGGTCGTCAGCACCGGGCGCAGCGACGGGACGAGCAGCGCCGCGAGGAGCCCGGCGCACAGGCCGACCAGCATCGCCGCCCCGCCCCCGTAGGGCGTGACCGACTGGTGGACCTTGCGCTCGTCGGGTTGGGCGGTGTAGCCGATCTCGATCGAGAGGCGCCGAGCCGGGCGGTCGACGATGGCCGTCACCACCGCCGCCACGAGGGCGACGACCGCGAAGGCGACCAGTCGACCCACGACCTAGCCCACGAACCCCTGGTACGGGTTGAACGCCGCGCAGAGCGCCGCCACGTCCTGGCGCACGGCGGCGAGCTCGGCCTCGTCGTCGCGGCCGCGCAGCGCCCGGGCCATGAGCGCGGCCACCGTGGCGAACTCCGCCTCGCCCAGCCCGGCCGTCGTCTCGGCCGCCGTGCCGACGCGCAGCCCGGAGGTGATGAACGCGCTGCGCGGGTCGTCGGGGATGGTGTTGCGGTTGGTGGTGATCCCGGCGCGGTCCAGCGCCTCCTGGGCGACCTTGCCCGTGAGCTCGGCGTCGAAGTCGCGCAGGTCGACCAGCACCATGTGGTTCTCGGTGCCGCCCGAGACCGGCCGGAAGCCCTGGGCGGCCAGGGCCGTCGCGAAGGCGCGGGCGTTGGCGACCACCCGGTGGGCGTAGTCGGCGAAGGCCGGCTGGGCGGCCTCTCTGAACGCGACGGCCTTGGCGGCGATGACGTGCTCGAGCGGGCCGCCCTGCTGGCCCGGGAAGACGGCGGAGTCGATCTTCTTCGCGTGCTCCTCCCGGCAGAGGATGGCCCCGCCGCGGGGCCCGCGCAGGGTCTTGTGCGTCGTGAAGGTCACCACGTCGGCGAAGGGCACGGGCGAGGGGTGCGCACCGCCGGCGATCAGGCCGGCGACGTGGGCCGAGTCGAACATGAGGTACGCCCCGACCTCGTCGGCGATCTCGCGGAACGGCGCCGGGTCGATGACCCGGGAGTAGGCCGTGGCCCCGGCCACGATGAGCCGCGGCCGGTGGGCGAGGGCGAGGTCGCGCACGTTGTCGAAGTCGATCACCTCGCCGGGGGTCCCGGGGTCGTCCGAGCGGGGCGTGACCCCGTAGGACACGAAGCGCCAGAAGGTCGAGGTGATCGACGCCGGCGACCCGTGGGTGAGGTGGCCACCCTGGTCCAGGCGCATCGCCAGGATCGTGTCGCCCGGCTCGAGCAGCGCCTCGTAGACCGCGACGTTCGCGTTGGCCCCGCTGTGAGGCTGGACGTTGGCGTGGTCGGCCCCGAACAGCGCGGTCAGTCGGCGCCGGGCGAGGTCCTCGACCTCGTCGACGACCTGGTTGCCCCCGTAGTAGCGCCGGCCGGGGTAGCCCTCGGCGTACTTGTTGGTCAGGATCGACCCCGCCGCCGCGAGCACCGCCGGCGAGGCGAAGTTCTCACTGGCGATCAGCTGGAGCGTCGTGGTCTGGCGCGCCCACTCCCGGCCCAGCAGGGCCACCACCTCGTCGTCGGTGATCCAGCGGTCCAGGGGCGAGGGGCTCACGGCTGCTCCTTGGCGCGGGCGGCGTCGAGCGCCGCGATCTTGTCGATGCGGGCCTGGTGGCGGGGCTCGGGCGTGGCGACGAGGAACGCCTCGACGGCCTCGAGCGCGACGCTCGGCCCGGTGAGCCGTCCCCCGAGGCAGACGACGTTGGCGTGGTTGTGCTCGCGCGCGAGGTGACCACTCGTCACGTCGGTGACCACCGCCGCGCGCACGCCCACGACCTTGTTGGCCGCGATCGCGATCCCGATCCCCGACCCGCAGCAGGCGACCCCGAGGTCGGCGCGGCCCTCGACGACGGCCCGGCCGACGGCCGCCCCGTAGTCGGGGTAGTCCACCGGCGGGCTCGGCGCGTCGGTGCCCAGGTCGAGGACCTCGTGGCCCCAGGACTCGATCGCGGTGGCCAAGAGCGCCTTGAGCTCGAAGCCGGCGTGGTCGGAGCCCATCGCGATGCGCATAGCGCACCCACCCTACCCGTGGCCCTCGCCCGGGCGAGGGGGCGCAATACTGCCAAGGTGGCCCTCGACCCCCGCACGCCGGTCGTCGTCGGGGTCGGACAGGTGACGGTGCCCCCCGTCGCCGGACAGGGCTACGACGAGCGCCCGACGCCGCTCGGGCTCATGGGCGACGCGCTCCGCGCGGCCGCCGACGACGCGGGCGCGGGTGGCGCGCTGCTCGCGCGTCTCGACGAGGTCGTCGCGATCCGCTCGTTCGTCTGGCGGGCTCGCGACCCGGCCGGCCTCGTCCTCGAGGCCCTCGGCCTCGCCCCGCGCCCCACCGCGCTCGCCCCCACCGGGGGCAGCCAGCCCCAGCGTCTCGTCGCGGCCGCGGCGCGGCGCATCGCCGCCGGCGAGCTCGACGCGATCGCCGTCGTCGGCGCCGAGGCGACGTACGCCGACCGACTCGCCCGCCGCGAGGGACGCCCGGTCGACTGGCCCGGCCACGAGGTCGGGCCGGCGCCGGTGACCGAGGGCCGCGACCCCTTCACCCCCGAGGAGCGCCGCCACGGACTGGCGTTGCCGGTCGGGGTCTACCCGCTGTTCGAGAACGCCCGGCGGGCCCGACGGGGCTGGACGATCGACGAGCACCGGGCCCGGCTCGGGACGCTGTGGGCCGGCTTCGCCCGCGTGGCGGCCGAGAACCCCTACGCCTGGCGCCGCGACGCCCCCGACGCCGCCGCGATCGCCACCCCCACACCGGCGAACCGGATGATCGCCTTCCCCTACACCAAGCTGCTCGTGGCCAACCTGCCCGTCGACATGGGCGCGAGCCTCGTGCTCACCTCCTATCGGTGCGCGCGCGAGCTCGGCGTGAGCGAGGAGAAGATGGTCTTCCCCCAGTGCGCCGCCGAGGCCGACGACCACTGGTTCGTCTCGGAGCGGCCCGAGCTCGACGCGTCCCCGGCGATGACCGCCGTCTGGGCCGCGCTCGTGGACTTCGGCGTCGAGGTCGACGGCCTCTCCCCGATCGACCTCTACAGCTGCTTTCCCACGGTCGTGGAGACCGCCGCCGCGGTCATCGGCCTCGACCCGCTCGACCCCGCGCGTCCCCCGACGGTGACCGGGGGCCTCACCTTCGCCGGCGGACCCGGCAACAACTACGTCACCCACGCGATCGCGACAATGGTCGAACGTCTGCGCGAGCGGCCCGCGGCGACCGGGCTGGTCACGGGCCTCGGCTGGTTCGCGACCGAACACGCCTGGGGCACGTACAGCGCCACCCCACCCCCGGACGGCTTTCGCTGGCGCGACGTTGGGGCGCCGGTCGCCGGCGCGCCCCGGGTCGAGGTCGCCACGGGCGACGGCGCGATGGTGGTGGAGACCTATACGGTCACCCACCGCCCCGACGGCTCCGCCGAGCGGCTCATCGTGTGCGGACGCCGCGCCGACGGCCGTCGCCAGTGGGCCCACAGCGACGACGCCGAGCTCGCCGAGTCGGCCGAGACGCGCGACCTCCTCCACGCCCCGGTGCGCGTGCGGGGCGGGACCCTCGAGCCCGTCTGAACCGCCCCTCCTAGCGGTCGGGGACCTCGCGCAAGAACGCGGCGATCAGGGGTCCGGTGACCTCGCCGTGCCAGAACGTCTGCAGGTGGCCCCATCCGGGGAGGACGTGCGCCCGGGCGCCGGTCAGGCGAGCCCGGGCGGCGTCCACCTCGTCCGGGGTGACCTCGCGCTCACCCACCACGAGCAGGGTCGGCGCCGTCACCCGGGGCGCGAGCACCCACGGGTCGGGGGCGCTCACCCACGCCTCGAGGGTCAGCGCGAACGTCTCGGCCGAGGTCTCCGCGAGGTTGTCGAGGAGCCACGCGGGGGGAGGCTCGCCCTCACGCGCGGCGATCTCCTCCATCGCCGCGCGCATGCCCACCTCGCGCAACCGCCGACCCGCGGCGGACACGCGCGCGCGCTCGGCCCGCGCGTCGTCACTGGGGGGCTCGGGCACGTTACCGATCGAGACCAGGGCGCTCACCCTGTCGGGGTGCTCCGCGGCCAGGACGAAACCGACGCTCGCCCCCGCCGAGTACCCCACGAAGGCGGCGCGGCCGACCCCGGCCGCGTCCAGGACCGCCCGAACGTCCTCGACGTGCTCCTCGAACCGGTACGCGTCGAGGTCGCCCGGGACGTCGCTGCGGCCGTGGCCCCGGTGGTCGAGCACGACCCGGCGATAGCCACCGAGCGCCTCGTCGTAGCCGGCCCGCGCCCACATCCGGCCGTCCCCGCCACCGCCGGTGTGCAGCACGACCGCGTCGCCGGAGCCGCGGTCCTCGTAGTACAGACCGATCCCGTCGCGCACGACCCTTGGCATCTCGACCTCCCCCGTGGCGCAGCGTACCGACGCCGGGGTCGGTCGTCGAGTCCCGCCGTGCGCCTCAGTCGGCCGCGAGCGCCGCGAGGATGGCCTCGGCGCCGAGGGCCCCCGCGCGCAGGACGCGCACCTCGCCCTCCGAGAGGTCCACCACGGTGGAGACGACGGCGGCGCGCACGCCGCCGTCGAGCACGCCGGCCAGCGCGTCAGGTCCGGCGAAGACGGCCGCGACGTCCGCCGCACTGGTGCAGGGCGGCTCGCCGTGCTCGTTCGCGCTGGTGACGGCGAGGGGCCCGGTGCGCTCGAGCAGCGCGGCCACGGTCGGGTCGGCCGGGACGCGCACCCCGAGGGTGTGAGAGCGCGCGTGCACGCGCGCGGCCAGCTCCTCGGGGGCCGTCACCACCAGGGTGAGGGCCCCGGGCCAGTAGCGCTCGGCCAGGCGCCGGCCGACGGGCCCGAGCTCGACCCCGAGTGGCCCCAGCGCCTCGGTCGACGCGACGAGGACCGGCAGGGCGACCGCCTCGGGCCGACGCTTGAGCGTGAAGACGGCCTCGATCGCCTCGGGCCGGTCGAGCCGGGCGGCGAGCCCGTAGACGGTGTCGGTGGGCACCGCGACCACCGCACCGGCCGCGAGGGCCGCGACGGCCTCGTCGAGGGTGAGGCGTCTCACGCCCGCCTCGCGACCAGCACGCGGTCGCGCCCGGCGAGGTCGCGCCGGTCGAACGCCTCGAGGCCGGCGGCGCGGGCCGCGGCGAGGGCCGCCGGGCCCTGACGGTCGCCGTGCTCGAGCACGAGCGCGCCGCCCGGGGCGAGCCACGCCGGCGCGGCGGCAACGATCGCGGCCACGTCGGCGAAGCCGGTGACGCCCCCGTGGTCGGCGGCGACCAGTGCGCGCCGGGGCTCGTGGGCGAGGACCGGGTCGAGCCCGGCCAGCTCCTCGGCGCCCACGTAGGGCGGGTTCGCGGCGACGAGGTGGACCCGGCCGCGCAGGGACGCGTCGAGGCCGTCGAACCAGTCCGAGCGCACGAACGAGACCTCGGCGAGACCGTGCTTGCGGGCGTTGGCGCGCGCGACCGTGAGGGCCCCCTCGGAGGCGTCGACGCCCACGACGCGGGCGCGCACGCCGCGCGCGACCAGCTCCGTCGCGATCGCGAGGCCGATAGCGCCCGACCCGCACCCGAGGTCGAGCACGACCGGGGCCGTCACGTCGATGCGGGCGAGCTCGACGAGCGCGTGCTCGACCAGCTCCTCGGTCTCGGGCCGGGGGATCAGGACCCGGGGGTCGAGGTCGAGGTCGAGGCCGCGGAACGGCCAGTGGCCGAGCACGTACTGCAGGGGCTCGCCGTCGAGCCGGCGCCGCGCGGCGGCGTGCACCGCCGCGGTCGCGTCGGGGTCGCCGCCCACGGCGTACTCCTCGACGATCCAGCGGGCCTCGCGCGCGGCCACGCCGCTCGCCACCAGCTCCTCGACGAGGGTGGGTCTAACGTCGGCCACTCTCGGCGAGCTGGTGGGCGCGCTTGTCGGCGAGCAGGGCGTCCACGTAGGGGTCGAGGTCACCGTTCAAGACGGCGTCGAGGGCGTAGGTCGTGAGGTTGATCCGGTGGTCGGTCACCCGGTTCTCCTTGAAGTTGTAGGTCCGGATCTTCTCGCTGCGCCCCCCGCCGCCGACCTGGGAGCGCTTGATCCCCGAGAGCTCGGCCGCCTGGGCCTCCTGGGCCGCCGCGAGGAGGCGCGAGCGCAGCACCAAGAGGGCCTTGGCCCGGTTCTGGATCTGGCTCTTCTCGTCCTGCATCGACACGACGATGCCGGTCGGCAGGTGGGTCACGCGCACCGCCGAGTCGGTCGTGTTCACGCTCTGGCCCCCGGGGCCCGAGGAGCGGTAGACGTCGATCTTGAGGTCGTTGGGGTTGATCTCGACGTCGACCTCCTCGGCCTCGGGCAGCACGGTGACCGTCGCCGACGAGGTGTGGACCCGCCCCTTGGCCTCGGTGACCGGGACGCGCTGGACCCGGTGGACCCCGGCCTCGAACTGCAGGCGGCTCCAGGCGTCCTCGCCCTTGATGAGATAGGTGGCCCCGTCGAGCCCGCCCTGGTCGCTCGGGCGCTCCTCGATCGTCTCGACCCGCCACCCGCGCAGGGCCGCGTAGCGCTTGTACATCGAGGCGAGGTCGGCTGCGAAGAGGTTGGCCTCCTCACCGCCCTCGGCGCCGCGGATCTCCATGATCACGTTGCGACCCTCGTTGGGGTCGTGGGGCAGCAGGAGGGTCTCGAGGCGCTCCTCGAGGCTGGCGATGCGCGACTCGGCGTCGTCGACCTCGTCGCGCCACAGCTCGCGCTCGGCCCCCTCGGACTCGGTGAGCATCTCGCGCGCGGTCACCAGGTCCTCGCGCGCCGTGCGCAGCTCGCTCCAGGTCGTGGTGACCTCGGTCAGCTCCTTGTGACGACGCGAGAGGTCGCGCAGGCGCGCGCGGTCGTCGGCGACGTCGGGTTGGGCCAACTCCTCTTCGACCGCGCGCAACTCGTCGGAGAGTGCGTCGAGGGTCTCGTCCAGGGAGCGCACGCCTCGACGGCGTTCAGGGCTTGGTGCGCGGCTTGGCCTTTTGCGCGTAGCGGCGCTGGAACCGCTCGACGCGACCACCGGTGTCGACGAGCTTCTGCTTGCCGGTGAAGAACGGGTGGCACTCGTTGCACAGCTCCACGTGCAGTTCGGACTTGGTCGAGCCCACGGTGAAGGTGTTGCCGCACGAGCAGGTCACGCTCGCCGGGCCGTAGTGCGGGTGGATGTCGGACTTCATAGCGCTCCTTAGCGAAGGGACAGTCTAGCGGGGCTCAGCTCGTGGGCGACGGGCCCTTGGCGATCTCGGCGAGGAACTCCTCGTTGGACCGGGTGGTCTTCAGCCGGTCGATCAACAGCTCCAGCCCGGCCGCCTCGCGGCCCTCGGCCGCCAGTCCGTTGAGGACCCGGCGCAGCCGCCAGACCTGGGGCAGGGCCTCGCGGCTGAAGAGGAGCTCCTCTTTGCGGGTGGACGAGCCGTTCACGTCGATGGCCGGGTAGAGGCGGCGCTCGGCCAGGCGCCGGTCGAGGCGCAGCTCCATGTTGCCGGTGCCCTTGAACTCCTCGAAGATGACCTCGTCCATCTTCGAACCCGTCTCGACGAGCGCACTGGCGAGGATCGTCAGCGAGCCGCCCTCTTCGATGTTGCGCGCGGCGCCGAAGAACTTCTTGGGCGGGTAGAGGGCGCCCGAGTCCACGCCACCGGACATGATGCGTCCGGTCGCCGGGGCGGCCAGGTTGTAGGCGCGGGCGAGACGGGTGATGCCGTCGAGGATGATGACGACGTCCTTCTGCTGCTCCACGAGCCGCTTGGCCCGCTCGATCGCGAGCTCGGCGACGTGGGTGTGCTCCTCGGCCGGCCGGTCGAAGGTGGAGGAGATGACCTCTCCGTGCACCGAGCGGCGCAGGTCGGTGACCTCCTCGGGCCGCTCGTCGACGAGCAGCACCATCAGGTGCACCTCGGGGTTGTTGGCCTCGATCGACTGGGCGATCTGCTTCATGACCGTCGTCTTGCCGGCCTTGGGCGGCGAGACGATGAGGCCACGCTGGCCCTTGCCGATCGGGGCCAGCAGGTCGACGATCCGCGGCGTGAGGTCGGTCTTGCCCTCGTTGGTCTCGAGGCGGAGCTTCTCGTCGGGGAACAGCGGCGTCAGGTCCTCGAAGCGCGGTCGCATCTTGGCGACCTCGGGATCGAACCCGGCGACCTTGTCCACGCGCAGCAGCGCCGGGTACTTCTCGTTCGAGGCGGCCGGCCGGAAGCCGCCGGTGACGGAGTCGCCCTTGCGCAGGCCGTAGCGGCGCACCATGTTGATCGAGACGTAGACGTCGTTGGGCGACGGGTGATACCCCCGCGTGCGCAAGAACCCGTAACCGTCGTCGCGCAGGTCGAGCAGACCCTCGACCTCGATCAGATCACCGGCGTAGGGCTGGTCGGCGTTGGGCATCGCGTCGCCCCCGAAGCGCTCGCGACCACGGTTGCGCCGGTTGCGCCGGTTGCGCGAGCCCGACTCGTTGAAGTCGCGGGGCTGGCGGTCGGGCCGGTTGGGGGCGTGCGTGCGCCCCGCGCCCCCGTCGCCGTTGGCGGAGGGCTCCGTCGGGCCGTCGGCCGGGCGGGCCCCGCCCGCCGGGACGGGCGCGGCGACGGCCTCGCGGGCCGAGGGAGCCGAACCGACGCTCGGTGCGTCGGCGTCGAACTCGCCCAGGAGCGTCTCGAAGTCCTCGGGCGTGGCCACGGTGCGCCGCGAGCGCACCGCCCGGCTGGCCGTCGCGGGCGCGTCGGTGCCCATGATCGCCTCGATGAGGGCCGACTTGGTGGCCCGGGTCGAGACGTCGACCCCCTTCACCTTGGCGATCGTCTGGAGGTCCTCACGCGTCTTGGATTCGAGGTCCGCGCGGTCTGGGGAGGGCTTGACAGCCATGCATGATCCTTTCTCACCGCCGGCGGGGGTACGCCAGGGCCGAGGAGAAAAACGAGAAGTCGTCTCGGAAGAACACCGCAGTTCGGCGGAGCCGAGCGGACGACGTCACCATTGTAGCGGGTCGGCGAGGGGTCGCCAACACCCCCGTCGCTAGCCCAGCACCCCGAGCAGCGCGGGCAGCGTGGCGTCGACGACCTCGGGGGCGCGCGTGTGGGCCACGGCGGTGTCGGGGTCCTTCAGCCCGTTGCCGGTGAGCACGCAGACCACCGTCGAGCCGGCCGGGGCGCCGTACTTGAACAGCCCCGCCACCGACGCCGCCGAGGCCGGCTCGCAGAAGACGGACTCGTGGCGCGCGACGAAGCCGTACGCCTCGAGGATCTCCTCGTCGGTGACGGCCCGGATGTCGCCGTGGGACTCGTGGACCACCTCCAGGGCCCGCACCCAGCTGGCCGGGTTGCCGATGCGGATCGCCGTGGCGATCGTCTCGGGGTTCGCCACCGGGTGGCCGAGGACGATCGGCGCGGCGCCGGCCGCCTGGAAGCCCCACATGCGCGGCAGGGTGTCGCAGCGCCGGGCCGCGTGGTACTGGGTGAAGCCCCGCCAGTAGGCGGTGATGTTGCCGGCGTTGCCCACCGGGATCGCCACGACGTCGGGCGCGCGGCCGAGCTCGTCGACGAGCTCGAACGCCGCCGTCTTCTGGCCCTCGATCCGGTCGGGGTTGATCGAGTTCACGATGGTGATCGGCAGGTGCTGGCACAGCTCGCGCGCCAGGTCGAGGGCCTGGTCGAAGTTGCCGCGGATCTGCAGCACGCGCGCGCCGTAGACCATCGCCTGGGCGAGCTTGCCCAGGGCGATCTGACCCTCGGGGACCAGGACCACGCAGTCCATCTGCGCGCGCGCGGCGTAGGCCGCCGCGGCGGCCGAGGTGTTGCCCGTCGAGCCGCAGATCACCGTGCGCGCGCCCTGGGCGCGCGCCTTGGTGATGGCCATCGTCATCCCGCGGTCCTTGAACGACCCGGTCGGGTTCATCCCGTCGAACTTGAGCCACACGTGGGCGCCGACGCGCTCGGAGACCCGCTCGGCGTAGAGCAGGGGCGTGTTGCCCTCGTAGAGGGTCACCACGTCCTCGACGCCGTCGAGGTCGAGCCACTCGGCGTAGTGGCGCAGGAGGCCCGGCCAGCCGATCACGCCGCACCCCCGAGCACCCGGACGCAGGCGCCCACCCGGTCCACCGCCGCGAGGGCGGCGAGCTCGTCCACGGTCGCGCGCACGTCCCGGTCGCGCGCCGCGTGGGTGAGGAAGGAGAGTCGGGCCTCGTCGGCGAGGCCCGACTGCTCCATCGAGCGGATCGAGACGCCGTGGCGACCGAAGACCCCGGCCACCTCGGCCAGGACGCCCGGCCGGTCGATCACGTCGACCGAGAGGTAGTAGGCGCTCGTGAGGTCGCCGGCCTCCACGAGCTGGAGCGTGCGGTCCCCGCTGAAGGGCGCGTCGTGGCGACCGCTCACCTTGTTGCGCGCGGCGTCGAGCACGTCGCCCAGGACCGCGGTCGCCGACGGCTCGCCGCCGGCGCCCTGGCCGAGCCACATGAGTGGACCGGCCTTGGCGCCCTCGACGAAGACGGCGTTGGTGGCCCCACTGACCGACGCCAGGGGGTGGGCCAGGGGCACCAGGGTGGGGTGCACGCGGCGCGAGACCCCGCTCTCCCCCACACGCTCGGCGACGGCCAGTAGCTTGATGACGTAGCCGGCGTGTCGGGCGAACTCGACGTCGACCGGCCGCACGCCGGTGATTCCCTCGTGGGGGACCTCCTCCCCGGCGAGGGGCGTGCCGAAGGCCAGCGACGAGAGGATCGCCACCTTCGCCGCGGCGTCGGCCCCCTCGACGTCGGCGCGCGGGTCGGCCTCGGCGTAGCCGAGCGCCTGGGCCTCGGCGAGCGCGCCGGCGTAGTCCGAGCCCCCCTGGGTCATGCGGGTCAGGATGAAGTTCGTCGTCCCGTTCACGATGCCGAGGACCCGGCCGATGCGCTCTCCGGCGAGCGAGGTGCGCAGGGCGCGCAGGATCGGGATCGCGCCGCCCACGGCCGCCTCGTAGAAGAGGTCGGCGCCGTGGTCGTGGGCGAGGCGCGCCAGGGCGTTGCCCTGCGCCGCCATCAGGGCCTTGTTGGCCGTCACCACCGAGACGCCGCGCGCGAGCGCGGCGCGCACGTACGCCCCGGCCGGCTCGAGGCCCCCGGCCACCTCGACCAGGACGTCGAGGTCCTTAGCGAGCAGGGCTTCCACGTCGTCGGTGAGCAGGTCCGGCTCGACGCCGGGGTGGGCCCTGGTGAGGTCGCGCACCGCCACGCCGACGAGTTCCAGCGGAGCGGTCGCCCCGTCGAGCAGGGCGTGACGGCGGCTCGGGTCGGTGAGGATCCCCACGAGGGCCGCACCGATGTTGCCCGCGCCGATCACGCCGACGCGCACGGCCCCTCGCTCCATCGTGAAAGGGTAACCCACGCCCCTTCGGATCACTCCACCTCGAGGCGGGCGAGGTCGTCGAAGGTCTCGCGACGCAGCATGACCCGCGCCTCGCCGTCGCGCACCACGACGACGGCCGGGCGGGGGACGCGGTTGTAGTTCGAGGCCATGGAGTAGCCGTAGGCACCGGTGACCGGGGTCACCACGAGGTCGCCGCGACCCGTGGCCACCGGCAAGAACCCGGCGTCGACCAGGACGTCACCGCTCTCGCAGTGCTTGCCCACGATGCGCACCCGCCGCGGCCGCGCGGCGAGCGGACGGGCGAGGTCGAACGCCTCGTAGCCCGAGCCGTAGAGGACCGGCCGGGGGTTGTCGCTCATGCCCCCGTCGACCGCCACGTAGGTCCGCACGGCCAGCTCCTTGACGACGCCGACCCGGTAGACGGTGACCGCGGACTGGGCCACGAGCGCGCGACCGGGCTCGGCGAGGACCCTCACCGCGGGGTCGAGGCCCGCGTCGCCGGCGGCCGCGCGCACGGCGTCCGCCCACTCGGTGATCGACGGCGCGCTCTCCCCCTCGACGTAGGGCACCCCGAGCCCGCCGCCGACGCACAGCTCGTCGAAGTCGTCGCCCCGGGTGAACTCGACGAGGGTCCGCACCGACTCCTCGAAGGCGCGCGTCTCGAAGATCTGCGAGCCGATGTGCGCGTGGACCCCGCGCACGCGCACCCCCGCGAGGGCGCCCAGGCGCTCGATAGCCCGTCGGGCCGCGCCCGAGGCGACCGAGAAGCCGAACTTCGTGTCCTCCTGACCGGTGCGCACGTACTCGTGGGTGTGGGCCTCGACGCCCGGGGTGACCCGCACGAGGACGTCGAGCGACCGACCCGCGAGCAGACGGCTGAGCGCCTCGACCTCCTCGGCGTTGTCGACGACCACCCGGTGCACGCCCGCCTCGAGGGCCCGGGCCAGCTCGTCGTCGGACTTGTTATTGCCGTGCAGGATGACCCGGTCGGCCGGGACCCCGGCCCGCAGGACCAGGTCGAGCTCGCCACCGGTCGCGACGTCGACGCACAGGCCCGACTCGTGGGCCAGTCGCGCGACCGCCCCGCACAGGAAGGACTTGGAGGCGAAGGCCACGCCGTCGTCGAAGGCGGCGGCCGCCTCCTCGCACCGGTGGCGCAGGGTGGCCTCGTCGTAGACGAACAGCGGGGTCGAGTACCGGTCGGCGAGCTCGGCGAGGTCGACCCCGCCGATCGACACGCCGTCGTCGCGCACCTCGGCCGAATCGGGTAGGAGCGAGAGCGGGACGGGACCGGTTCCCATGAGACGACCTTACGGGTGCCCCCGTGTCGCCCGAGCCACGATCCAGCGGGTCCGGTAGTCTTGTCGGACCGCCCCCGTAGCTCAGCGGATAGAGCATTGGCCTCCGGAGCCATGTGCGCAGGTTCGAGTCCTGCCGGGGGCGCCACCACGCCGGTCGCCCCCGACCCGATCGGAGCGCACCGCTCGGCGCGCCCGTGCGGCCCCGCGCCGCCGCGCGCGGTGAGAGGGGACCGTGGCGATCGCCGTGGCGGTACCCGGGGTCGACGAGCTCGCCGGGGTCCTCGACGCCCTCGCCGAGTGGCAGGACGACGACGAAGCACCCCCGCTGCACCCCGGCGACGTCGGTGGGTACGGACGCTTCGGCCCACGGGCGACCGCCTCCGCCCTCCCCACCTGGAGCGTGGGCCGACGCGTCGCCGCGGTGGCCCGGCTCGACGGCCCGGCCCTCGCCCGCCTCGCCGTCGCGCCCGACCTCGTGCGCGACGAGGCGCGGCTCGTGCGGGTCGCGAGAGACCTCACCAACCCGAGCGCGGCGTCCTGCCCGCCGGTGAGCTCGTCGTGGGCGCGCCGGCCGTTAGTCGGTGCCGCTCCGCGCGGACGTGCGGTGGGGTGAATTGAATGTAAAGACGAATGTACGTACAATTAGCGCGTGACGCCACTGGACTTCGTGGTCTCCCTGGCCCTCATCTCGGTGGCGGCGGGGGTCCTGGGGTCGCTCGTCGGCCTCGGGGGCGGGGTCGTGATCGTCCCGGTCCTCACGCTGCTCTACCACGTCGACATCCGCCTGGCCATCGGGGCGAGCATCGTCTCGGTGATCGCCACCTCGAGCGGTGCGGCGGCGGCCTACGTCCGCGACCGGATGGCCAACCTGCGCGCCGGGATGTTCCTCGAGGTCGCCACGACGACCGGGGCACTGACCGGGGCCTACCTCACGACGCTCCTGCCCGTGCGGTTCTTGTTCGTCTTCTTCGGGCTCATCCTCGCCTACTCCTCGGTCACGACCTTCCGGCGCCGGCACGTGGACGCGCCGCTCACGGTGTCGAACGACCGGATCGCCAACTACTTCAACCTGCACGGCTCCTACCACGACCTCGCCGAGGGACGCGAGATCGCCTACAAGGTCGTCGGCACCAAGCTGGGCCTGTCGATCATGTACGCGGCCGGTCTGGTGAGCGCCCTGCTCGGCATCGGCTCGGGGGCGCTCAAGGTGCCGGCCATGGACAGCGCGATGCACCTGCCGATGAAGGTCTCCTCGGCGACGAGCAACTTCATGATCGGGGTGACGGCCGCGGCCAGCGCCGGCGTCTACTTCATCCGGGGCCAGATCGACCCCATCATCGCGGCCCCGGTCGCGGCCGGGGTCCTGCTCGGAGCGACCGTCGGCGCCCGGATCCTCGGTCGGACCGCCAGCAAGACCATCCGGATACTCTTTGTCGTGGTCCTCGTGGTCATCTCGCTCGAGATGCTCCAGAAGGGGGTCCTCGCGTGAGTGGCCCGTCGCGCCCCCCGGTCGAGCCCGCACCCGGTCCCGCCCCCGAGATCCCTCGGGCCGCGCTCGGGCGCTCCGGCGCCCGCCGAGAGCTCACGCCCGACGAGGCGCGCCGTATGGCCGTGAAGGTCCACCGGGTGGAGCTGGCGATCAGCCTCGTGCTGCGGGTCGGTGTCGTGGCCAGCGTGCTCGTCATCGCCGTCGGGCTCGGCCTGATGTTCGCTCACCACGGGTCGTACCTGGCGCTGCGCGGGCCCCTCTCCTACCGGGCGCTCACCTCGGCCTCCACGTCGTTCCCACACTCCTTCGGCGCGCTCGGACGCGCCCTGGCCCACGACCAGGGCCGCGGGGTCGTCGTGCTGGGCGTCTTGATCTTGATCCTGACCCCGGTGCTGCGGGTGGCCGTCGGCGTCGTCTCGTTCGCCTACGAGAAGGACGCGCCGATGGCCCTCGTCACGCTCTTCGTCCTGGTCGTCCTGGTGGGCTCGTTCTTCCTCGCGGGGGCGTGATGGCGGGCGCACTGGATCGGTCGAGCCCGCTGCCCCTGTGGGCCCAGACGGCCGAGGACCTGCGTCGTCGGCTGCTCGACGGCGAGTTCCACGAGCGCTTCCCCACCGACGAGGAGTTGACGCGGGCCTACGAGATCAGCCGCCAGACCGTGCGCGAGGCCGTGCGCCACCTGGCCGCCGAGGGGCTGGTGGTGCGCCAGCGGGGCCGCGGCTCGTCGGTCACCCCCCCGGTCCTCGAGCAGCCCCTCCACTCCCTCTACAGCCTCGCGACGACGGTGCGCGCCGGGGGCATCGAGGAGCGCAGCGAGGTCCTCGCGGCGCGGCGTCGGCCGGCCACGGCCGAGGACGCCACGCACCTGGCCCTCGAGGTCGGCGACGAGGTCGTCTACATCGAACGGCTCCGCTTCGCCGGGGCCGAGCCGATCGCCTGGGACCGGTCCTCGCTCCGGGGGGACCGGGCCGGCGGACTGCTCGAGGCCGACCTCTCCTCCGGCGGTCTCTACGAGCTGCTCGTCGAGCACTGCGCCCAGCGGATCACCGGCGGCGAGGAGCGAATCCGCCCGGTCGTGCCCGAGCCGGCCGAGCGCCGGCTGCTGCGCCTGCCCCCGCGGGTCGCGGCCTTCTCGATCGAGCGGCTGGCCCTCGTCGGTGACGATCCGCTCGAGTGGCGCCGCAGCCTCATCCGCGGCGACCGCTACTCCCTCGTCGCCCAGTGGCCGCCCGGCCCACGGCCGCGACCCGACGCCCGGGGCTGACGGCGCCGTCACCCGAGCCGCGCCGCGCCGTCCACCGGGTGTTGCGACCGCCGGCGCTTCCTGATACCCTGGGGGGTATCCACCGGAGGGTCCGGGGCCAGAGAGGCAGAGCGTGGCACGCGTCGTCGTCCTAGGAGCGGGCATCTCGGGCCACACCGCCGCTCTGCACCTGCGTCGGGCCCTCGGACGGGACCACGAGGTGGTCGTCGTCTCGCCGAATCGGGACTGGAACTGGATCCCGTCGAACATCTGGGTCGGCGTCGGGCGCATGAGCGCCGAGCAGGTCACCTTCCCCCTCGCCCCGATCTACGAGCGCAGGGGGATCACCTTCCACCAGGCGCGCGCCACGGCGCTCTACCCCGAGGGGTCCGAGCGCGACCCCCGCCCCCACGTCGAGGTCGTCGCCACCGGGGCCGAGCGCGACGGGGAGACGTCACTCGTGGCCTACGACTACCTCATCAACGCCACCGGCCCGAAGCTGAACTTCGGGGCCACTCCGGGGCTCGGCCCCGACGGCCACACCGCCTCGGTCTGCACGCCGGCCCACGCCCTCGACGCAGCCGCGCGACTCCGGGACGTGATCGCGCGGGCGCGCCGGGGCGAGCCCCAGCGCGTCGTCGTGGGGGTGGGCCACGGGACCTGCACCTGCGAGGGCGCGGCCTTCGAGTACGCGTTCAACGTCGAGCACGAGCTGCGCCTCGCGGGCGTGCGCGACCTCGTGGAGGTCGTCTACTTCACCAACGAGGCCGAGCTGGGCGACTTCGGGGTCGGCGGGCTGGTCTTCGGCCACGGTGACGTCCAGACCACCTCCCAGCTCTGGACCGAGTCGCTCTTCCGCGAGCGCGGGGTGAAGGCCGTGGTGGGCGCCCACGCCGAGCGCGTCGAGGAGGGCGTCATCCACTACGAGCAGCTCGACGGCTCGCAGAACGCCCTCACGTTCGACTTCGCCATGCTCCTGCCGCCCTTCCGCGGCGCCGGGCTCGCGGCCTACGACCGCGCCGGCGCCGAGATCACCGACGAGGTCTTCGCCCCGAACGGGTTCATGCGCGTCGACGCCGACTACGGCGCGAAGTCGCCCGAGGAGTGGTCGCCGGCCGACTGGCCGTCGACCTACGAGTCGCCGCGCTACCCCAACGTCTTCGCGGTCGGCATCGCCTTCGCCCCGCCCCACGCGATCTCGACCCCGCGCACCAGCCCGCGCGGCACCGTCATCGCCCCGGCGCCCCCGCGCACCGGCATGCCCTCGGGCGTCATGGGCAAGACCGTCGCGCTCACCATCGCCGACCGCGTCCGCCACGGCGCCGGCACCCGCGCCCGGCGCGCCTCGATGGCCGACATGGGCGCCGCCTGCGTGGCCTCGGCGGGGGTGGGCCTGCGCCACGGCTCGGCGGCCGCGATGACGATGTACCCCATCGTCCCCGACCCCGTCCGCTTCCCGGGCACCGGCCGGTCGCTCCCCGACACCTTCGGCGAGATCGGCCTCGCCGGGCACTGGATCAAGTACCTGCTCCACGTGCTCTTCATCTACAAGGCGAAGGCCCGCCCCTTCTGGTACCTGATCCCGGAGTAATCGATGGACACCTCCCCCGACACGATCGCCCGCGCGCCGCTGCCCACCCCGCGCACGCTGCGCCGGCGCCAGAACCTCGCCTACCAGACGTGGCGCTTCGTCGCCACCAATCTCCGCATGATCCGCATGGTCACGAAAGGGAGCCACTGATGACCGAACGAAAGACGAGCGCCGCGACGGTGCTCCCGGGACCGGGCGCGCTGCGCGACGCGGATCAGGTGCGCGCCATCGCCACCCGACTGAAGCGCGCCCAGGGCCAGATCGGCGCCGTGGTGCGCATGATCGAAGAGGGGCGCAACTGCGAGGAGATCGTGACCCAGATCGCCGCCGTCTCCAAGGCCGTGAACACGGCGGCCTTCACCATGCTCACCTCGAGCATGCGCGAGTGCCTCGCCGAGAGCACCGCCGAGTCCTCGGCGCTGGCCGACCGCTTCCAGAAGCTCTTCTTGAGTCTGGCCTGATACCGGTGCGCGCGGTCATCATCGGTGGCGTGGCCGGCGGCATGTCCGCGGCCGCCCGCCTTCGCCGCCTCCTCGACGACGCCGAGATCGTCGTGCTGGAGAAGAGCGGCCACGTCTCGTACGCCAACTGCGGACTGCCCTACTACGTGGGCGGCGTCATCAAGGACCAGGACGACCTGCTCTTGCAGACGCCCGACTCCCTCTACCAGCGCTTCCGCCTCGACGTGCGCGTGCGTCACGAGGCGACGGCCCTCGACACCGCCCGCAAGCGCGTGCGCGTGCACGACCTCGACCACGACACGACCTACGAGGTCGACTACGACGTGCTCGTGCTCAGCCCGGGCGCCCAGGCCGTCGTCCCGCCGATCCCCGGGATCGAGCGGGCCCTGGCGCTGCGCACCGTGGAGGACGTGGAGCGGCTGCGCGACGCCGCGCTCGACGCCCGCACGGCCGTGGTCATCGGGGGCGGCTTCGTCGGGCTCGAGGTGGCCGAGAACCTGCACCGACGCGGCATCGACACGACGGTGGTCGAGGCGACCGAGCAACTCCTCGGCCCGCTCGACCCCGAGATGGCCGAGCACGTGCTCGCCGAGCTCGTGCGCCACGGCGTCACGGTCTACCTCGGCACCGGGGTCGAGGCGCTCGACGCGCGGACCGTGACCCTGGCCAACGGGGAGCGCCTCGGCGCCGACCTCGTGGTCGTCGCCATCGGCGTGCGCCCCGAGGTCCACCTGGCCCGAGCCGCCGGACTCGCCCTCGGCCCCAAGGGCGGCATCGCCGTCGACGAGTACCAGCGCACGAGCGACCCCGCCGTCTACGCGGTCGGCGACGCCGTCGAGAAGTCCGACGCGCTCGACGGGTCGGCGACCCTCGTGCCGCTCGCCAACATCGCCAACCGCCAGGGACGCGTCGCCGCCGACCACATCGCCGGACGCCCCGTCCGGCCCCGGTCCGCCCTCGGGACGGCGATCGTCAAGGTCTTCGACCTCACGGTCGCCGTGACCGGGTGGAGCGAGAAGCGCCTCCGGGCGGCCGGCCGGCCGGTCCAGGCCATCCACACCCACCCGAGCTCACACGCCGGCTACTACCCCGGGGCCAAGGGGATGGCCCTCAAACTGGTCGTCGACCCGACCAGTGGCGCCATCCTGGGCGCCCAGGGGGTCGGCCGCGACGGGGTCGACAAGCGCATCGACGTCATCGCGACGGCCCTGCGCGCCGGGTTGCGGGCCGAGGAGCTCGCCGACCTCGAGCTCGCCTACGCGCCGCCCTTCAGCTCGGCGAAGGACCCCGTCAACATGCTCGGCTACGTCGCCGAGAACGTGCTCTCGGGGCTCGGCACGACGGCCCAGTGGGACGAGGTCGCCGACCTCCAGTCCGAGGGTACGCTCCTGCTCGACGTGCGCACGACCCGCGAGTTCGCCCGCGGCCACATCCCGGGGTCGCAGAACATCCCGGTCGACGAGCTGCGCGAGCGCGCCTCCGAGATCGACGCCGCCGAGGTGCTGGTCGTGTGCCAGGTCGGCGTGCGCGGCTGGACCGCCGTGCGCATCCTGCGCGCCCTCGGTCTCGACGCGCGCAACCTCGACGGCGGCTTCGAGACCTGGAGCCGGTCACCGGCGGCCCGCTCCCTGGAGTTCGCCTGAGCCACCGCCCGCCGCGTCGTGGCGGCGACCGAGTCACCCACCACCCACCAACCCCTAACCCCTAACCCCTAACCCCTAAGGAGACAACACATGTGCCACCGGACAACCTGCCGCTCGTGCGGACGCCCGACCTGGTCGGGCTGTGGCAACCACATCGAGCAGGCCCTGGCGGGCGTGCCCAAGGGCGAACGCTGCACCTGCGAGGACCGCGGGTCGGGCTCGCGGGGGGGCTTCTTCTCGCGCCTGCGCGGCAACTAGCCGATGACGGCCGCCGACGACTGGAGGGCCGCCCTCGCCGCCTGGGCCATCCCCGAGGGGATCCTGGCCCAGGCGCCCGAGAGCCCGTGGATCCACCCGCCGGCGCTCTTCGGTGTGCCCGAGCGCGTCGCCGACAGCCCGAGCCACGCCCGGGCGCGCGAGGCGCTCGGCGACGAGGCCAGCGTGCTCGACGTGGGCTGTGGCGGCGGCGTGGCCGCCATGGCCCTCGTCCCGCCGGCGCGGCGCCTGACCGGCGTCGACCACCAGGCGGCGATGCTCGAGATGTTCAGCGAGAACGCGCGTCGGCGAGGGGTCGAGTCCTCCACCCTCGAGGGTGACTGGCCCGACGTCGCCGACCGAGCCCCGGTCGCCGACGTCGTGACGTGCCACCACGTCCTCTACAACGTCGGTGACGTCGCGCCCTTCCTGGCGGCCCTCGACGAGCACGCGCGCCGGCGCGTGGTCATCGAGATGCCCACCCGCCACCCGCTCACCGCGATGAACGACGCCTGGCGCCACTTCTGGGGCCTCGAGCGTCCCGACGGGCCGACGCCCGCCGACCTCGTCGCGGTCCTCGCCGAGATGGGCCTCGACGCGCACCTCGAGACCTTCGCGTCGACCTCGACCCGAGAGGTCGATCCCGAACAGGCCGTCGCCTTCGCGCGCGCGCGGCTCTGCCTGCCCGCGTCCCGCGACGACGAGGTGCGCCGCTTCCTCGACGAGCACCCCGTCCCGGCGACGCGCACGCTGGCCACCGTCTGGTGGGACCGGGGCTGAGCCGCACGGGCCCCGCGCGACGCCCGTGGGCCACGGGCCCGCGCTACTGGCCGGCCCGACCGTCCAGGCGCTCGCGCAGCAGGTCGGCGTGGCCGCAGTGGCGGGCGTACTCCTCGATGAGGTGCACCACCACGTCGCGCACCTCGAGCTCCTCGCCACGCCAGGGGACGCGCGAGCCCAGGTCCTCGATCGCCGCGAGCACCCCCTCGGCGTGGGCCACCTCCGCGCGCCAGGCGGCGAAGGCCTCGGCGACGCAGGCGGGGTCGGCGACGGCGCCGTTGAAGTCCTCGTCGGGGTCGTCGTCGCTCGCGAAGGGGCCGGTGACCTCGCGCCCCTCGAGCACCCGGCGGAACCAGTGGCACTCGACGTTGGCCGAGTGGCGCACGAGCCCGAGCAGCGACATCGTCGAGGGCGCGACGGAGCGGCGGGCCAGCTCGGCGGGGTCGAGACCGGCGCACTTGAGCTCGAGCGTCTGGCGGTAGGCGCGCAGGTAGCCCTCGAGGGTGTCGCGCTCCCCGCGCCCCGGGCGGCCCTCGCGCGGGTCGTCTTCGGGGGCGACGAACATCCCGTTGGGTCCCATGCGCCGCGGGGGGACTCGCTCGTCGCTCACGCCCCCGAGCCTCCCCGAGGCGAGCGCGCCCGTCAAGGGGATTGTCGGGCGGGTCACGCCGCGTTCCCTACACTGGTCCCAGCCGCCAGGGTCCTCCACGTCGGACCCGGCGCCGGAGAGCCCCCTCGGTGCTCGAGCGGGCGCGTGCGAAGGGGGTGATCAGGGTGTTCTTGCGCCGTCCGCCGCGCGAGCTGCTCTTCGACCCGGCGGCCGCGGCCGCGTTCTTCTGGCTGGGCGGGGTGGTCGGCGCCGGGATCATGCTCCTCACGAGCCACTGGCCCCACGACGCCGTCGTGACGACCCTCGTGGTCATGGGCATCGCCCTGGTGGCGGCGGCGACCCGGGCGCTGGTCGGGGAGCGCCGGCCCCACGGACTCCAGTTCGACGCGGCGCTCGCGACCGGACTGGTGAGCGTGGTGCTCGCGGTCGCCCCCTACGGCTACAACGCCTTCGCGGTCTTCTACGTGTGGGTCGCGCTCTACGCGTCGCTCTACTTCACCCGGCGCCAGACCGTTCTCCAGATCGCCCTGGTGGCCCTGGCCTACGGCCTCGTCCTGCTCAACGGCCCGGCCGTGGACCGGCCCTACGCCTCCTGGATCGCCATCGTGGGCACCTGCGCGACCTTCGCGGCGCTGACCTCGACGCTCGTGACCGTGCTGCGCACCACCGCCCGCCAGGACCCCCTCACCGGGGTGGCCAACCGGCGGGTCTTCGACGAGCGGCTGGCCGAGGAGATCGAGCGGGCGCGCCGCTCGCGGGCGCCGCTGTCGGTCGTCGCCCTCGACGTCGACGACTTCAAGGGCGTGAACGACCACCGGGGCCACCTCGCGGGCGACCGGACCCTGGTGCGCCTCGTCGAGGGCTGGCGGACCTGCCTGCGGCGCGCCACCGACTTCCTCGCCCGCCTCGGCGGCGACGAGTTCGCCGCGATCGTCGTCGACGCCGACGCCGACCAGGTCCGCCAGCTCGTGGCGCGCCTGGGGGCCGTGAGCGTCGAGGGGGTCACCGCCTCGGTGGGCACCGCGACCTGGGACGGCCTCGAGAGCGCCGAGGACCTCTTCCGGCGCGCCGACGCCGCGATGTTCCAGGTGAAGGCGGGGCGCAAGGCGCGCCGGGCGCCCTAGGACCCGTCGCGCGCGGGCGGCTCCAGCTCGACGACCCGCGCCCCCGAGGTCACCTGGTCGCCCGGCGCCACCAGCACGGCGGCCACGCGGGCGTCGCGTGGCGCGACGACCGGGTGCTCCATCTTCATCGCCTCGACCACGAGCAGCACCTCGCCCTCGTGGACCGTCTCGCCCGGTCGACAGCGCACCTGGGCCACCGTCCCGGGCAGGGGGCTCACGAGGTCCGTCGCGGGTCCGGCGTCGCTCCCCGCGCGCCCCGCGCCGGCGACGGACGCGGGCGACACCACCGTGACCTCGCCGTCGACCCACACCTCGGTCCGCGCGGGACCCCCCGCGGTGACGGCGTGGCGCGTGACGCCGTCGACCTCGAGGAGGTGGCCGGTCGCCCCGTCGCCGGCGTCCTCGGCGCGCGCGCGCACGCTCAGCGGCCCGAGCAGCGGCCGGTCCGCGCCGGGCTCGCGCACGCTCACCTCGGCCCCCTCGTAGGGGCCGCGCACGGTGACGACCAGCTCGGCCCCCCCCGCCTCGACGCGCACGACGTCCTCGGCGACGCCGCCGGGACGCCAGGCGCCCCGGCCCGCCCACACCGGGTCCGCGCCCGGCGTCGCGACGCGCGCCAACCCGGCCAGGGCGTAGACGACGGCCGCGAAGGGCCGGTCCGCGCCGCCGGAGGCCTCGCGCACCACCTCGTCGGTCACCCGGTCGAGCAGCCCGGTGTCGAGGCGGCCCTCGAGGACCTCGGGCCGCGCGAGGAGTCGGCGCAGGTAGGCGAGGTTGGTCGTGAGCCCGGCCACGCGGGTCGCGCGCAGGGACGCCTCGAGCCGTGCCAGCGCCTCGGCGCGGTCGACGCCGTGGGCGACGACCTTGGCCAGCAGCGGGTCGTAGTGGGTCGAGACCTCGGTGCCGCGCTCGATCCAGGCGTCCACCCGCACCCCGGGCCGCTCCGGGAACGCGACGTGGGTCACCCGCCCCGACGTGGGCAGGAACGTGTGTCCGGGGTCCTCGGCGTAGAGCCGGGCCTCGACGGCGTGACCCCGGAGCGCCACGTCGCCCTGGCCCAGGCGCAGCCGTTCGCCGCAGGCCACCCGGACCTGCTCTTCGACCAGGTCGAGGCCCGTGACGCACTCGGTCACGGGGTGCTCGACCTGCAGGCGCGTGTTCATCTCGATGAAGTAGTACTCGTCCTCGCTGCCGACCGGCACCAGGAACTCGACCGTGCCCAGGCTCTCGTAGTCGACCGCCCGGGCCGCCTCGAGCGCCGAGTCCAGGAGGGCCTCGCGCAGCCCGGGCGCGAGGCCGGTGCTCGGGCACTCCTCGACCACCTTCTGGTGACGACGCTGGAGGGTGCACTCGCGCTCGCCCAGGTGGATGAGGTTCCCGTACGCGTCACCGAGCACCTGCACCTCGATGTGGCGGGTGCGCCCGAGGAAGCGCTCGACGAAGAGCCGGGGGTCCCCGAAGGCGGCCGCCGCCTCCCGGGCGGCCACCGGGAGGGTGTGCGCGAGGCCCTCGAGGTCGTGCACGACGTGCATCCCCTTGCCCCCACCCCCGGCCGACGGCTTGACGAGCAGGGGGAAGCCGACCAGCTCGGCGGCGGCGCGCAGCGACGCCTCGGCGTCGTCCTCGAGGGCCAGGCCCGGCAGCGTCGGGACCCCCGCCGCGCCGACCCGGGCCTTGGCCTCGAGCTTGTCGGCCATGGCGCGCATCGAGGACACGCTCGGCCCGATGAAGGCGATCCCGCGGGCCCGGCAGGCCTCGGCGAAGTCGGGGTTCTCCGAGAGGAAGCCGTAGCCGGGGTGGAGCGCGTCGGCGCCGAGGCGTCGCGCGGCGTCGAGCACCCTGTCGACGTCGAGGTAGCTCTCGGGAGCCGGCGAGCGCCCCACGTGGGCGGCCACGTCGGCGTCGCGCACGTGGCGCGCCCCCCGGTCCGCGTCGCTGTAGAGCGTCGCCACCGACACACCCATCGCGCGCAGCGTCCGGGCGATGCGCACGGCCACCTCGCCGCGGTTGGCGATCAGGACCCGGCGGAACATCACATCCGAAAGACGCCGTAGGCGGTCGGCTCGATCGGCGCGCCGGCGCACGCCGCGAGGGCGAGCCCGAGCACGGTGCGCGTCTCGGCGGGGTCGATGACCCCGTCGTCCCAGAGCCGGGCCGTCGAGTAGTAGGGCTCGCCCTGCTCGTCGAACTGGGCCCGGATCGCTTCTCGGTAGGTCGTCTCCTCCTCGGGGGGCCACGGGGTCGCGCGCCGATCCAGGGCGTCGCGGCGCACGGTCGCGAGCACGCTCGCGGCCTGGTCGCCGCCCATCACCGAGATGCGGGCGTTGGGCCACATCCACAAGAAGCGGGGTCCGTAGGCCCGCCCGCACATCGAGTAGTTGCCGGCGCCGAAGGAGCCCCCGATGACGACGGTCAGCTTGGGGACGTTCGCGCAGGCCACCGCCGTGACCATCTTGGCCCCGTGCTTGGCGATCCCCTCCGCCTCGTACTCCCGACCGACCATGAAGCCCGCGATGTTCTGGAGGAACACCAGGGGGACGCGCCGCTGCTCGCACAGCTCGACGAAGTGGGCGCCCTTCAGGGCCGACTCCGAGAAGAGGACGCCGTTGTTTGCGACGATCCCCACCGGGTGACCGTGCAGGCGCGCGAACCCCGTGACGAGGGTGGTCCCGTAGTCGGGCTTGAACTCGAGCAGCTCGGATCGGTCGACGAGTCGCGCGATGACCTCGCGCACGTCGTACTGGGTCCGGGTGCGCGCGGGCACCACGCCGTAGAGCTCCTCGGGGTCGTAGGCCGGTGGCGCAGACGGCTCGAGCGACCACACCGGCGCGGGGTCCACCGGCAGCGTCGCGACGATGGCGCGGATCGTGGCCAGCGCCGCCGCGTCGTCGTCGGCCAGGTGGTCGACGACGCCGCTGCGCGTCGCGTGCAGCTCGGCGCCGCCGAGCTCCTCGGCCGTGACGACCTCGCCCGTGGCCGCGCGCACCAGCGGCGGGCCGCCAAGGAAGATCGTGCCCTGCCCGCGCACGATGACGACCTCGTCGCTCATGGCGGGCACGTAGGCGCCCCCGGCCGTGCACGAACCCAGCACCCCGGCGATCTGGGCGACGCCGGCCGCGCTCAGACGGGCCTGGTTGTAGAAGATCCGCCCGAAGTGGTCCCGGTCGGGGAAGACCTCGTCCTGGCGGGGCAGGAAGGCCCCGCCGGAGTCGACGAGGTAGACGCACGCCAGGCGGTTGGCCATGGCCACCTCCTGGGCCCGCAGGTGCTTCTTCACCGTCACCGGGTAGTACGTGCCGCCCTTCACCGTGGCGTCGTTGGCGACGACGACGCACGTGCGCCCCGCGATGCGGCCGACCCCGGTGATGATCCCGGCCCCGGGCACCTCGTCGTCGTAGAGGCCCGTCGCGGCCAGGGGCGACAGCTCCAAGAACGCCGTCCCGGGGTCGAGCAGGCGCTCGACCCGCTCGCGGGGCAGGAGCTTGCCGCGCTCGAGGTGGCGGCGGCGCGCCTCCTCGGGCCCGCCGAGGCGGGCCGACGCGAGCCGGGCGCGCAGCTCGGCTACCAGGGCGAGGTTCGCCTCGCGGTTCGCCGCGACCTCGGGCGACGCGACGGGCAGTGGGTGGCCGGCGCGAGCGGTCGGCGCCGGGCGCTCGGGTCGGGACGGCGCGGTCATCCCCGGAAGGTTAGCAACCACTAACCTCTCTCGCTAGTGGCCCCGGACTCGACCCTCCTGACCCCCGCCCACGACCCCGGCGGCCGGAGCCGGCGCGAGCGGATCCTCGCGGCGGCGGCCCGGCTGTTCGCCGAGCGCGGCTTCCACGGGGTCACCATCGAGGAGCTGGGCGAGGCCGTGGGCGTGAGCGGCCCGGCGGTCTACAAGCACTTCACGAGCAAAGACGCCGTCTTGGGCGAGCTCCTGGTGGGCGTGAGCCAGTCCCTCCTCGCGGGGGCGAGCGACGTCGTGGCGGGGGCGGGGGGCCCCGGCGACGCCCTCGAGGGCCTCGTCGCCTTCCACACGGACTTCGCCCTCGCCGGCGCGGACCTCATCCGGGTGCAGGACCGCGACCTGGCCAACCTCTCGGCCCCGCTCGCGCACGACGTCCGCTCGCTGCAACGGGCCTACGTCGAGCTGTGGGTCGCGGCCCTGCGCCGCGTGCGCCCCGATCTCGGACTGGCCGAGGCCCGGGTCCGGGCCCACGCGACCTTCGGCCTGCTCAACTCCACTCCGCACAGCACGTCGACGGGGCCCGATCCCGAGATCGCGGCCCTGTTGCGTCGCATGGCGCTGGCCGCCCTCGTCGCGTAGCCGGGCCGGCGCGGGCCCGTCGGGACCGTGGCGTCGCTCCCTCGCTTCGCGAGTCCTCCCGTCGCGGTGCCACCGCCGTGGGGCGCCTAGGGGACGACGAGCATGCGCACCGTGTCGGTGACGGCGGCCCCGCCCGAGGACGAGCCCGCCATGAGCACGACGGCGTCGCCGCTGCGGGCGAGGCCGATGCGCTTGAGCTCGCTGATGGCGACCTCGCACAGGGTGTCGATGTCGCTGGCCGCCGAGAGCACGACCTCCTGGACGCCCCAGGACGACGCCAGCTGGCGGGCCGTCGCCCGGCTCGGGGTGATCGCCACGATCGGCATGGGCGGGCGGAAGCGCGAGATGGCCCGCGCGGTGAGCCCCGAGCGGGTGCAGGCGACGATGGCCACGGCCTTCTCGTCCATGGCCGCGCGCCACGCGGCCCCGGTGACCGCGGCCGTCACCCGCGTCGCCTGGGTCGACGACGCGGTCAGGCGCTGGACGCCGAGCGACGCGCCCCACTCGGCGTAGGGGAAGGAGCGCTCGGCCCGGCGCACGATGCGGTCCATCGTCTGGACGACCCCGACCGGGTCGTCGCCGATCGCCGTCTCGGCCGAGAGCATGACCGCGCTCGCCCCGTCCAAGACGGCGTTGGCGACGTCGGTCACCTCGGCGCGCGTGGGCATGCGCGCGTGGGTCATCGACTCGAGCATCTGGGTCGCCACCACGACCGGGCGGGCGTAGCGGATGCCCGAGCGCACGATCTCCTTCTGCAGGTGCGGGACCTCCTCGATGGGTAGGCGCACCCCGAGGTCGCCGCGGGCCACCATGATCGAGTCGGCGTGCTCGATGATCTCGTCGAGGTTGTCGATCGCCTCGCCGGTCTCGATCTTGGCCATGATCATCACGTCGTCGCGGCTGAGCACCGCACGCACCGACTCGACGTCGAAGGCCGAGCGCACGAAGCTCACGGCGAGGATCTCGAACTCCTCGTCGCGCAGGGCCTGGATCCGCGCGCGGTCGCCCTCGGTGGGCAGGCGCTCGTTCACGATCGAGCTCGGCAGGCTGAGGCCCGGCTTGCCCATCACCGCCCCGCCCGAGATCACCCGCGTGAGGGCCGGCGTCCCGGGGCGCACGACCTCGAGCGTGACCCCGCCGTCGCCGATGTGGACCTTGTCGCCCTGGCGCAGGCGGCCGATCACGTCGGCGCGCTCGACCACGATCCGCTCGGGGGTCGAGGTCTCGTCGAGGCCCTCGGCCAGCTCGCACTCCTCACCCACCTCGAGCACGACGGCCGAGGTGCCGAACGACCCCGCGCGGATCTTCGGCCCCGGCAGGTCGACCATGATCGCGACGTCGGGGGCCGCCGCGCGCACCCGGCGCAGCCGCTCGATGCCCGAGGGGATGTCGCCGTGGGCGAAGGAGAGCCGAAAGACGTCCACCCCGGCCGCTACCAGCTCGGCCAGGCGCTCCGCGGACTCCGAGGCCGGACCGACGGTGGCAACGATCTTGGTGCGCCGCACGGGACTCCCTTCAGGCTTTCGCAAAAGTCTACGGGAGCCCTCCCCCCGCTCCCCGCGCGGGGGCTACCTCGCGGTAACGCTCGGGACCACCGGGACGACGACGTCGGTGCCGTCGACGTCGACCACCCGCAGCGTCAGCCCGTAGCGACGCGCGAGCTCCTCGTGGCGCACGACCTCGCGCGGCGCCCCGTCGAGCACGATGTCCCCGCGGTCCAACAGCACGAGGCGGTCGGCGAACTGGCCGGCGAGCGAGAGGTCGTGCAGCGTCGCGAGCACGGTCAGCCCGCACTCGGCCACCTCGCGGCGCAATAGCGCGAGCAGGGTCACCTGGTGGCGCAGGTCCAGGCCCGTCGTGGGCTCGTCGAGCACGACGACCGGCGTCGCCTGGGCCAGGGCCCGGGCGAGCACGGCCCGTTGGCGCTCCCCGCCCGAGAGGGTCGCCACGTCCCGCCCGGCCAGGCGGGCCAGGTCGAGCCGCTCGAGCACGTCGGCCACGACGTCCCGGTCGCGCGCGCTCGGCGCGCGCAACACCCCGTGGTAGGCCGTGCGCCCCAGCTCGACGTAGGCGGTGACCGACATCCCGGGGGGCACGACGGGGTGCTGGGGCACGAGGGCCACGCAGCCGGCGCGCGCGCGCTCGCCCATCGCGTGGATCTCGCGACCCCCGATCGACACCGTGCCCGACGCCGGCCGGCGCAGCCCGGCCACGGCCTCGACCAGCGTCGTCTTGCCGGCGCCGTTGGGGCCCACGATCGTGCACCACGTGCCCGCCTCGATCGCGAGGTCCACGCCGGCGAGCAGCGTCGCCTCGCCGGCCCGGACCGTGAGCCCCGCGACCTCGATCGCGCTCACGTGACCGTCCGACGACGCAGGCTCAGCACGACCACGAAGGCCGGGGCGCCAACCACCGCGGTCACCACCCCCAGGGGCAGCTCGGAGGGGGCCAGCACCGTGCGCGCCACGGTGTCGCACAGGACGAGGAACGCCGCGCCGACCAGCACCGAGAGGGGGAGGATCCGCCGGTACGACGTCCCCACGAGCAGGCGCACCAGGTGGGGCACGATGATCCCGACGAAGCCAATGAGCCCGGCGACCGACACGACCGCCGCCGTCCCGAGCGAGGACGCCGCGACCACGACCAGGCGGACCCGGCTCACCGGGAGCCCCAGCGAGCGCGACTCGTCCTCGCCCACGCTCAGCACGTCGAGCGCCCGACCGGCCGCCACGCAGACGCTCGCGCACACCGCGACGTAGGGCAGCACCAGCAGGACCGAGCTCCACGAGGCCGTCGCCAGCGACCCCAGGAGCCAGATGTAGACCCGGGCGATCGAGGTCGGCGAGCCCTGCTGCTGGAGGAACGTCTGGGCGCTCGTGAGCAGCGCCGCCACCGCGACCCCGCCGAGGATGAGCGTCGAGGGCCCGGCGTGCGCCCCCCGTCCGCCCACGACCCACGTGAGGGCGACCGCGCCCAGCGCGCCGACGAAGGCCAGCGCGGGGGTCCAGGTCGGCGTGGCCAGTCCCCCGCCCACGTCGACGATCGCGATCGTCGCGCCCAGTCCGGCGCCGGCGGCGACCCCGAGGAGGTAGGGGTCGGCGAGGGGGTTGCGGAAGACCCCCTGGTAGGTGCCGCCGGCCACGGCGAGCATCGCCCCCACGAGCAGCCCCAGGACCATGCGCGGGGCCCGCAGTTGCCAGACGATGGTCGCGTCGAGCGGGCTCAGCGTGCGGTGGCCCAGCCCGAGGTCGGCGAGGATCGACGTGGCGATCCGACCGAGTCCGATAGGCGTCGGACCGACGCCGAGCCCGCAGGCCACCGCCGCGACGAGGGCCACCAGGCCGGCGCCGGTGACGACGGCGACCCGACGCCGCGACGGCGGCGCGCCGATCACGACGTCGTCGCGGCCGAGGCGGCGAGCGTCTGGATGACGGCGCGGGTCAGCTGGTCCATCAGCAGGCCGATGCGCGGCCCCCACCGCGAGGCGACGTCGTCGTCGAGCGCGTAGACGCGGTGGTGGACGACGGCCGACACCTGGGCGAAGCCCGGTCGGGCCGCCACGGTGGCGGCGCTCTGGTGGCAGCAGATCGTGTCGGCGAGGAAGATCAGCGACGGGTTGGCCGAGACGATGTACTCGGCCGACAGCTGCGGGTAGCCGGCGTCGGCCGACGTGCTCTGGGCGTCCGCGATGTTCGTCGTGCCCAGCGCCTTGAGCAGCGACCCCACGAAGGTCGCGCTGGTCGCCGAGTAGTAGGTCGGGTCGAGCTCGTAGTAGACGCGGATCGCCGAGGCGGGGTGCTTCGGCACGGAACGGACGTCGGCGGCGATGCGCGACTTGAGCGACGCGACGAGGCGCTGGGCCGCCCGGAGGTGTCCGGTGAGCCGGCCCAGCTGGAGCATCTGGTGGTAGGCGCCGCCGAGGGTGGACGGGGCGTCCTGTTGAATAACGGGGACACCCAGGCCGGCCAGCTTCTGGGCGATGTCGTTCGCGTCGTAGGAGATCACCACGAGGTCGGGCTTGCGGCTGGGGTGGCCGGCCGTGGGCCGGCAGATGCCCAGGAGGGCCTCGACGCTCGGGTTGAACGCGTCGATGCGCTTGGTCGGCAGGCCGTGGGTGGGGAAGTTCGAGTCCTTGTCGACCGCCTGGACCTGGGCCCCGGCGCCGATGGCGTAGAGCGTCTCGGTGGCCGTGGGCGACAGCGAGACGATGCAGCCCGGCCGCGCCGTCGAGGACGCCGAGGACGCGGCGGGCGCCGACAGTGGCACCGCGAGGGCCGCTACGAAGAGGGCCGCACCGAGCGTGGCGTGGGTGAGGGTACGTCGCATGAGATGCCTCCGATCCGTCGAAGTGGTGTGGCGACGGACGGGCATCCGAACAACCGCTCCTACCTCGAGAGCTGACTGTCACAATCACCTCGCGGCAGGCGACCTGGCTCGTGGGTCTCCCCACTCACAGTTGCGGGACAGCGTTGGAATCACACCAACTTCGCTGCCTCGAGGCAACCCGACCCTACACGACCGACGCCGGGTCCGTCGTGGCCCGCGAAGACGCCCGTCCACGACGAGCCCGAAGACGCCACCGGGTCGGCCCGGGCGTCCCGGCCCCGCCCGAGCCCGCGGCCGGGCCCGGGCGGAGCCGGTCGATCGGGTGCGGCCTACCCCTCCAGGCTGAGGTCGCGCTCGATCGCGGCCAGCTCCTCGGGGCTCCCCTGGATCTTGGGCCCGGTGAACCACTTGCGCGCCGACAGGCCGTACCAGGTGCCGGCGAAGCCGATGACCACGAGCACCGCCACCGGGGTGTAGTTGAACGACGAGGCCGTGATCGGCGAGTAGGTCGGCAGGCAGAAGAGCACGCAGATCGCGATCACCCAGACGATGGCGATCCAGCCGAAGACCGGCCCCCACTTACCGAGCCGCCAGGGACCCGGCGTGAAGGCGTCGGGGTTCACCCGGCGCAAGAAGACCGGGATGAGGTAGGCGACGTAGAGCCCGATCACGGCGATGGAGGTCACGGCACCGTAGGCGGCGCTGTTCCACCACGCGGGCAGGGTCAAGATGAAGGCGCCGACGGCGCCGAACCACGCCGAGTGGACCGGCACGTGGCGCCGGCGCGAGACGTGGTGCCAGAACTCGCTGCCGGGCACCGCGCCGTCACGGCTGAAGGCGTAGATCATCCGCGAGTTGGCCGTCACCGAGGCGATCCCGCAGAAGTACTGGGCGCCGATCACGATGAGCACCAGCACCTCGCCGAGTGTGCGCCCCGCCTGGTACTCGAAGATGTTGGCCCAGGGGACCCCACCGGAGAAGGCGCCGTAGCTCGAGTACTTCGTCCCGGCGATCGTGACCGAGAAGCCGTGGACGAAGTGGGGGATGCCGACGCTGACCCCCACCAGCAGGACGAACCCCGCGATCCACGAGACCCAGATCGAGGTGACGATGCCCTTGGGGCCGGCGATCGCCGCGTCGTGGGTCTCCTCGGTCACGTGGGCCGAGGCGTCGTAGCCGGTGAAGGTGTACTGGGCCACGAGCAGCCCGAGCAGCAAGACGTAGACGGGGGTCGTGAAGCCCGACAGCCCGCTGAAGGCGTGGTAGCCGCTCGAGCCGAAGAGGAAGCCGGCGCTCTGGTGGCTGTGGGAGTGGGGCGCCACGTAGAGCACCACCACGATCACCGCCACCCCGAGCAGGTGCCACCACACCGAGACCCGGTTGAAGAGGGCCACCACGTTCACCCCGAAGGTGTTGATGAGCCCCTGGGAGAGGAGGAGGATCCCGGTGATCACCACGACGTGGTGGTTGTCGGTCCAGTCGGCGTTGCCCCCGACGAGGGTGATGAACGCCCCGACCGAGTAGCCACAGCCGAACGTGATGCCCGCGGTCACCGCCACCTGGCCGAGCAGGTTGAACCACCCGGTGAACCACGACCAGATCGGCCCGCTCTTGCCGGGGGCCAGCTTCGCCGCCCAGTAGTAGAGGCCACCGGCCGTGGGGAACGACGAGCAGATCTCGGCCATGGAGAGCCCGGCGAAGAGCACGAGCCCGCCGACGAGCACCCAGCCCCAGATCATGACCGGCGGACCCCCGTGCTGGAGGCCGTAGCTGTAGAGGGTGAGGCACCCCGAGAGGATCGAGATGATGGTGAAGGAGATCGCGAAGTTCGAGAAGCGACTGAGGCCGCGCTCGAGCTCTTGGGCGTAGCCCATCTGGTGGAGCCGCTCGGTGTCGCTTAGCAACTCGAGCGGTCGGTCAAGACCCTCTGGCATGAGGCCCCCCTCCGGTGCGGCCGGTGCCGCGGTGGCGTGAGCCTATTCACGAGGTATAGAAACTGCAAGGGGGAACTCACGAGAAGGAGGCGAGGCCGAGCGTGGAGCACACCGACCCCCACGGCCGCCGGCCGGCGCCGCGCCCGCCGGCGACGCGTCCGGGCCCCACGGAGCAGCTCGGGCCGGGGGCTACCATGCTGCGGTCCGCCAGTCGAGGGGGTTAGATGGCCACCATCCGGCGAGGGCGACCGAGCCCGGACGAGCTCATGGCGATGATCGACGACGGCGCCGTCGACACGGTCGTGCTCGCCCTCACCGACATGCAGGGCCGCCTCCAGGGCAAACGGCTCGACGCCCGCTTCTTCGCCGAGGAGGTCGCCGAGTCGGGCAGCGAGGGGTGCAGCTACCTGCTCGCCTCCGACGTGGACATGCGCACCGTGGACGGCTTCGCGCTGACCTCGTGGGACCGGGGCTACGGCGACTTCGCGATGCGCCCCGACCTCACCACGACCCGCCTGGTGCCCTGGTTCGAGCGGACGGCGATCGTCTTTTCCGACGTCACCACCGTCGAGGGCGAGCCCCTCGCGGTCAGTCCCCGCCAGGTCCTCCAGGCTCAGTGTGACCGGCTGAGCGCGCGCGGCTGGCGGGGCCTCACCGGCACCGAGCTCGAGTTCATGGTCTTTCGGGACAGCTACGAGGACGCGTGGCGCGCGGGCTACCGCGACCTCACCCCGGCCAACCTCTACAACGTCGACTACTCGCTCCAGGGCACCGGTCGGATCGAGGGGCTGCTCGGGCGGATCCGGCGCGACATGCGCGACGCCGGCATGGAGGTCGAGTCCGTCAAGGGCGAGTGCAACCTCGGCCAGCACGAGATCGCCTTCAAGTACGCGCCGCTTCTCGACAAGTGCGACGAGCACAGCCTCTACAAGCTCGGCGCGAAGGAGATCGCGGCCCTCGAGGGCTACAGCCTCACCTTCATGGCCAAGTTCAACGAGCGCGAGGGCAACTCCTGCCACGTCCACCTCTCGCTGCGCGACGACGAGGGCCGCCCGGTCTTCCCCGGCTCGGGCGAGCACGGGTTCTCCGAGACCTTCGCCGCCTTCCTCGCGGGGATGCTCGCCCACGCCCGCGAGCTCAGCTTCTTCCTCGCGCCCAACGTGAACAGCTACAAGCGCTTCGCCGAGGGCTCGTTCGCCCCGACCGCGCTGCTGTGGGGCTTCGACAACCGCACCTGCTCGTTCCGGGTGGTCGGCCACGGGCCCTCGCTGCGGGTGGAGTGCCGCATCCCCGGCGGGGACGTCAACCCCTACCTCGCGGTCGCCGCGCTCGTCGCGGCGGGACTCGCGGGCGTGGAGGCCGGCCTCGCCCTGCCCGCCCCCTTCGCCGGCAACGCCTACCTGGCCGACGCGCCACGGGTGCCCACCTCGCTGCACGAGGCGGTCGACCTGCTCGAGGCGAGCACCGTCGCGCGCGCCGCCTTCGGCGACGAGGTCGTCGAGCACTACGTGAACGCCGGACGCGTCGAGGTCGCCGCCTTCGACGCCGCCGTCACCGACTGGGAGCGCTACCGGGGGTTCGAGAGGCTGTGAGCCACGACGTCATCAATCCGGCCACCGAGGCGGTCGTCGCGACCGTCCCCGACCACAGCGCCGAGGAGACCGACGCCGCCGTCGCGCGCGCGAGCGCGGCCCTCCCCGCCTGGCGCCGGGTCACCCCGGCCGACCGCGCCCGACTGCTGCGGCGCTTCGCCGAGGCGGTCGACGCCCACCACGAGGAGCTGGCCCGCCTCGAGGTCGCCAACTCCGGGCACACCATCGCCAACGCGCGCTGGGAGGCCGGCAACGTCCGTGACGTGCTGACCTACTACGCCGGGGCCGTCGAGCGCCACATCGGCCAGCAGATCCCCGTGGCCGGGGGGGTCGACGTGACCTTCTACGAGCCGATCGGCGTCGTGGGGGTCATCGTCCCGTGGAACTTCCCCATGCCGATCGCGGGCTGGGGGTTCGCCCCGGCGCTCGCCGCCGGCAACGCGGTGGTCGTGAAGCCAGCCCAGCTCACGCCGCTCACGGCGATGCGCCTGGGCGAGCTGGCCCTCGAGGCCGGGCTGCCCGAGGGGGTCTTTCAGGTGGTGACCGGCTCGGGCGGGGTCGTCGGTGGGCGGCTGGTGGATCACCCCGCGGTGCGCAAGGTCTGCTTCACCGGCTCGAACGAGGTGGGCCGCACCATCATGGAGGGCTGCGCCGCCCAGGTGAAGCGGGTGACCCTCGAGCTCGGCGGCAAGAGCGCCAACGTGGTCTTCGCCGACGCCGACCTCGAGCGGGCCGCCGCGGGCGCCCCCTACGCGGTCTTCGACAACGCCGGCCAGGACTGCTGCGCGCGCAGTCGCCTGCTCGTCCAGCGCTCGGCCTACGACCGGTTCATGGAGCTCTTCGAGCGCGCCGTCACGGCCGTCAAGGTCATGGACCCGTCCGACGACGCGGCCGAGATGGGCCCGCTCATCTCGGCCGCCCACCGCGAGCGCGTGGCGGGCTACCTCGAGGGCGCGCGCGTCGCCTTCACCGGGTCGGCCCCGGCGGGGCCGGGCTACTGGATGGCCCCGACCGTCCTCGAGACGCCCGACCGCTCGGCCCCGGTCTTCGCCGAGGAGGTCTTCGGCCCGGTCGTCTCGGTCGTCCCGTTCGAGGACGAGGCCGAGGCGATCGCCATCGCCAACGAGGGCCCCTTCGGGCTGTCGGGCTCGATCTGGACGAGCGACGTCGGCCGGGCCTTCCGGGTGGCCCGGGCGATCGAGACCGGCACGATCTCGGTCAACTCCAACTCCTCGGTGCGCTACTCGACCCCCTTCGGCGGCTTCAAGCAGTCGGGGCTCGGTCGCGAGCTCGGGCCCGACGCCCTCAAGGGCTTCAGCGAGGAGAAGAACGTGTTCATCTCGACAGAGGAGGCGTAGTGGGCCGGCTGGACGGCAAGGTGAGCGTCATCACGGGCGCGGCGAGCGGGATCGGGCGCGCGAGCGCGCTGCGCTTCGCGGCCGAGGGGGCGACCGTCGTGGTCGCCGACCTCGCCCGCGAGGCCGGCGCGGCCCTGGCCGCCGAGGTCGGCGGCCTCTTCGTCGAGGTCGACGTCGCGAGCGAGCCGAGCGTCAAGGCGATGTACGACGAGGTCGTCGCCGCCTACGGCGGCCTCGACGTCATCTTCAACAACGCGGGCATCTCCCCGCCCGAGGACGACTCGATCCTCACGACCGACCTCGAGGCCTGGGACCGCGTCCAGCGGGTCAACCTGACCTCGGTCTACCTGGGCTGCAAGTACGGGATCCCCCTGCTGCTCGAGCGCGGCGGCGGCTCGGTCATCAACACCGCGTCCTTCGTCGCCGTGCTCGGCTCGGCCACCAGCCAGATCTCCTACACGGCCTCCAAGGGCGGCGTGCTCTCGATGAGCCGCGAACTCGGCGTCCAGTTCGCCCGCCAGGGGGTGCGGGTCAACGCGCTCTGCCCGGGACCGGTGAACACGCCCCTCTTGCGCGAGCTCTTCGCCAAGGACCCCGAGCGGGCCGCGCGGCGCCTCGTGCACGTGCCGATGGGCCGCTTCGCCGAGGCCGAGGAGATCGCGAGCGCGGTCGCCTTCCTCGCGAGCGACGACGCGTCGTTCATCACCGCTTCGACGTTCCTCGTCGACGGCGGCATCCACGCCGCCTACGTCACGCCGCTCTAGGGGACGTCGAGGGCGACGAAGTACTCGCTGAGGTACTTCTCGCCCTCGTCGCAGGCGATCGTCACCACCACCGCGTCGTCGCCCAGGCGCTCGCGCAGCCCGCGCGCGACGATCATGTTCGCCCCGGTGCTCGGGCCCACGAGCAGCCCGTGGGTCGCGGTGAGCCGGCGCATCTCGGCCACGGCCTCGTCGCTGTGGACCGAGACGACCTCGTCGACGATCTCGCGGTGGCGGGCGTAGATCGTGGGCACGAAGCCGTCAGAGATCCCCTCGATCTGGTGCAGGCCGCGCTCGCCGCACTGGATGGTGCACGACTCGGCCGGCTCGAGCGCGACGAGGCGCACCGCGGGGTTCACCGCCCGCAGGGCCTGACCGACGCCGATGAGCGTGCCGCCGGTGCCCACCCCCATCACGAACCCGTCGGGCACCCGCGCGGGACCCAGCTGGCCGAGGATCTCCGGGCCGAGCCAGGTGCGGTTCTCCTCGACGTTCCACTCGTTCTGGAACTGGTGGGGGGCGAAGTGGCCCGGCAGCCGGCCCAGTCGGTCGGCCTCGGCGAGGGCGTCGTTGACAAAGAACGTCCCCACGGTGCGCACCTCGGCGCCGAAGGCCCGCGAGATCGCCGAGCGCTCCGGGCTCATCCCGTCGGGCATCACCACGACCATGCGGTAGCCCTTCACGGCCGCGATCATCGCCAGGGCGTTGCCGGTGTTGCCCGAGGAGGCCTCGACGATCGTGTCGCCCGGGGCGAGCAGCCCCTCGCGCTCGGCGCGCTCGACGATGTAGCGGGCCATGCGGGCCTTGATCGACCCCGAGGGGTTGAGGTACTCGAGCTTGAGGAAGATCCCGTCGACCTCGACGAGGGGCGTGTGGCCGACCGCGTCGAGGACGGTCGCCGTCGTGTGCGTGGGCGCCATCGCCTCACCTCCGGGTCACCCCAACCTAGACCCTGGCTAGGCGACCGTCATGCCCCCGTCCACCGCCAGGTTCGCCCCGGTCACCGCGGCGGCGGCCTCCGAGCAGAGCCAGGTGATCGCCGCGGCCACCTCCTCGGGCTCGAGGAGGCGCCCGAGGGGCTGGTGGGCGGCGAAGGCCGCGGTGTCGGCGAGGCCGTAGACGCGGGCCGAGGCCTCGAGCATGGCGGTGCGCGTCGAGCCGGGACTCACGGCGTTGACCGTCACCCCGTGGTCGGCCAGGTCGATCGCCGCCGAGCGCACGAGGCCCACCACGGCGTGCTTGGAGGCCACGTAGGCCGCCAGGTGGCGCAGTCCCATCGCCCCGCCGGCCGAGGCCACCGCCACGAACCGGCCCCGTCCCCGGGCGCCCTCGATGAGGGTCGGGGCGGCCGCCTCGAGGAGCCGGCGCACGCCCAGCACGTTCACGCTCCAGACCGCGTCGACGGCCTGGTCCTCCAGCGCCCAGACCGGCCCGGCGGCGGCCATCACCCCGGCGCAGGCGACGGCCGCGTCGAGCCGGCCGAAGTGCAGGGTGGCCGTCTCGACCGCGAGGCGCATGTCGGCGGCGCTGCGCACGTCGCCGACGAGTCCGAGCACGGCCTCCCCGTGGCGCGCGACGACCGCGTCGAGGTCGCGCTGGGTGGCCATGGGGTAGGGCACGCCGGTGACGTCGCGGCACCGGTCGACGGCCACGACCCGGTAGCCGGCGCTCACGAGGGCGTCGACGGTGGCCGCGCCGATGCCGCGCGCGGCGCCGGTGACGACGGCGACCCGGCTCATCCGCCCAGGCGCCGGAAGAAGTCGGGCGGGGCCACGACGTCCTCGCGCCGGAGCTCGGTCACGTCGGCCCGGCCCAGGCCGAGCAGGGCGGAGTCGAGGCCCCCGCGCAGGATGTCGAGGACGTTCTCCACCCCGGCCTGGCCGTTCGCGGCCAGGCCCCAGAGGTAGGCCCGCCCGATCATCACGGCCCGCGCGCCGAGCGCCAGGGCCTTGGCGACGTCGCCGCCGCGGCGCACGCCCCCGTCGAGCAGCACCTCCGCCTGGTCCCCGACGGCCTCGGCGACGGCGCTGAGCGCGCGCAGCGGCGCCGGGGTCGAGTCGAGGTTGTTCCCGCCGTGGTTCGAGACCGACAGGGCGCTCGCCCCCAGGTCGACGACGCGTCGCGCGTCGTCGACCCGGCTGACGCCCTTGACCATGAAGGGCCCGTCCCACGCCGCGCGCAGCCAGGCGAGGTCCTCCCACGTGGGCGGCGGCGTCGACAGCCACTCGCCGTAGGCGCTGAAGAAGCCCGGCGCGGGCTCGGCGTCGACGGCCATGTTGGGCGTGGTGAGCTCGGGCAGCCGCCCGGCGCGGGCGTAGGCGTAGAGCCACGCCGGGCGCGCCAGCGCCTGGGGCGCGAGCCTCGCCATCGCCGCGAGGTCGAGCCGCTCCGGGATCCAGGGGCTCCCCCAGTCACGCCCGTGGCTGAAGGTCCAGTCCAGGGTGACGATCAGCCCGCGCGCGCCGGCGGCCCGGGCGCGCGCCAGGCGCTTCTCGATGCGCTCACGACCACCGGCCCAGTAGAGCTGGAAGAGCACCGGCGCGCCCGTCGCGCAGACGTCCTCGAGCGAGCGGCTGGCGAACGAGCTCAGCCCCATCGCCACCCCGCGCGCGGCGGCCGCCCGGGCCACGGCGACCTCACCGTCGGGGTGCACGGCCTGGACCCCGGTCGGTGAGAGCAGCACCGGCATCGCGACCTCGAGGCCCATGACGCGCGTGGCCAGGCGGCGCTCGGGCGCGAGGCCGGCGACGTGGGGCGCGAAGCCCAGCTCGTCGAAGGCCGCCGTGTTGTCGCGCGCCGAGAGGCCCTTCTCCGCGCCGGCGAGGATCGCGCCGTACACCGAGCGCGGCAGCCGTCGGCGGGCGCGCGCCTCGGCGATCGCCACCGTCTCGAACCAGCCTCGCGCCACGCGACCTCCCGGGGCGAGACTACCGAAGCCGCCCGGGCGCGCCGAGGGCCCGCACGCGCGAGTGGTCGATCGACGGCGTCGGACGCAGCTCGACCCGGGTCGTCGCGAGCCGGCGCTCGCCGTGGCCGAAGACGCACTCGGGGTCGGGGTCGTCCGCCTCGAGCCCGGTGAAGAACTTCGCGGCGAGGCACCCCCCGCGACAGGCGTCGTAGCTGGCGCAGCTCGCGCACGCCCCCGGGCTGTTCGGCGCGCGCAGCTCGGCGAAGAGCGCGCTCTCGCGCCAGATCGGCCCGAAGCCCGACGCCCGGACGTTGCCGGCCCGGAAGCGGTCGTGGATCACGAAGGGGCAGGCGTAGACGTCGCCGACCGGGTCGATGAGACAGACCACCCGACCGGCGCCGCACAGGTTGAGCCCCTCGAGCGGCGCCCCGAGGGGCGAGAGGTGGAAGAAGGAGTCGCCGGTGAGTACGTGGGGCCGCTCGACGAGCCACGCGTGGAGCCGGCGGTTCTGGGCGGCCGTGGGGCGCAGGGCGTCCCAGACCGCGACGCCCCGGCCCGAGGGGCGCAGCCGCGCGAGGCGCAGCTGGGCGCCGTAGGAGGCGGCGAGCGACTCGAGCGCGTCGAGCTGCTCGACGCTGTCGCGGGTGACCACGACCGAGACCTTGAAGCCGGCGAAGCCGGCCGCGGCTAGGTGGTCCATCGCGCGCCGAGCCGCCGCGTAGCTGCCCGCGCCGCGCACGCGGTCGTTCGTCGCGGCGTCGGCCCCGTCGATCGAGACCTGCACGTCGAGGTAGTCCATCGCGGCGAGCCGGCGGGCGGCGGCCGCGTCGAGGCGGGTCCCGTTGGTCGAGAACTTCACCCCGACGCGCCGCTCGACGGCGTGCTCGACGATGTCGAAGAAGTCCCGGCGGATCATCGGCTCACCCCCGCCGACGTTCACGTAGAAGACCCGCATCGCGGCCAGCTCGTCGACGAGCGCGAGGGCCTCGGAGGTCGAGAGCTCGTGGGGGTCGCGCCGTCCCGACGACGAGAGGCAGTGCGCGCACGCGAGGTTGCACGCGTAGGTCAGCTCCCAGGTCAAACAGATCGGGGCGGTGAGCCCACCCTCGAGCCGGTCGCGCAGACCCGACTCAGCCGACACCGAGCAGCCCCCCGGCGGCCAGGGCGGCGAGGGCCCGCTCGTAGCGGGCCCGCTCGCCTGGGGCGACGAGGGCGCCCAGGGCGTCGCGGGCGCTGGCGTACTCCCCGAGACGCCCGAGGAGGGCGACGAGACCGGCCGACTTCACAAAGACGAGCCGCCGGTTGCCGTGGTGGTAGGCGAGCGCCCCGAAGGGCTCCTCGCGCAGCGACACCTCCGGGCTGAGCCGCCAGGGTCGCGCGACGTCGAACGCCTCGGCCGGGGCCGGACTAGTAGACGCCACAGAGACCATCGATCGAGACCTCCTCGACGAGCAGCTCCTCGGGCGCCCCGACCTCGAGGGTCGTCTCGCCTCCCGGGGTGGGTGGGGTCACGGTGCCTCCTTCGACGTCCCATTCTGACGCGCCGGCGCGCCCGTCGCGGTCGGCCCCGCGGGTGGCAGACTCGGGCGTGGCCCCCTCGCCCGACCCCCACGACCACCCGATCCCCGCCGGCACCGTCCTCGAGACCGACCCGCGCGCCCGGGTCATCGGCGCGGACCTCGTCGCCGGCGGCCAGCCCTGGCGCCTCCTGCGCCTGCCCGCGGCGAGCCGCGCGGCCCTCGAGCGCTGGCGCTCGGGTCTGCCCGTCGCCCCCGACGAGGGCGCCCTGGCGCGGGTGATGGTGGAGCGGGGCCTCGTCCACCCCCGGCCCGCGGCTCCCGTGCCCCTCGACGATGTCGACGTGGTGGTGCCGACCCGCGGGGCGTCCGACGCCCTGGCGGGTCTGCTCTCGGCGCTGCGGGGACTCGCCGTCACCGTCGTCGACGACGGCAGTCACGACCCCGACCTGGCGGCGACCTGTGCGGCGGCCGGGGCGGCCCTGGTCACCCTCGAGCGCCACGAGGGCCCCTCGGCGGCGCGCAACGCGGGCGTCGCGGCGACCCGCCGACCGGTCGTCGCCTTCGTCGACGACGACGTCATCCTGGCCGACCCCGGCGACGCCCTGGGTCGGCTGCGCGCGGCCCTCGAGGACCCGCGTGTGGGGGCGGTGGCCCCCCGGGTGGTCGGCCCGGCCGGGCCGGGGCTGCGCGCCGGCTACGAGCACCGCCACGGTGCGCTCGACCAGGGCGAGGCGCCGGCGCTCGTCGACCCCCGGGGCCCGGTGACCTTCGTGCCCAGCGCCTGTCTGCTCGTGCGCCGCGACGCCCTGGGCACCGGGTTCGACCCGACGCTCGCCATCGGCGAGGACGTCGACCTCGTCTGGCGCGTGCTCGACGCGGGCTGGCTCGTGCGCTACCTGCCCTCGGTCGTCGTCGCCCACCCGGCCCGGCCCTCCTGGCGGGCGTGGTGGCGCCAGCGGCGCGTCTACGGGCTCACGAGCGCGCCGCTCGCCGAGCGTCACGGGGAGCGGCTCGCCCCGATCCGGGCCGACCGCTGGACCCTCGCCGCCTGGGGAGGGCTCCTCGCCGGTTCGCCCTCGCTCGCGGCGTCGGTCCTCGCCCGCGCCCTCGAACGGGCGCGGCGGGGACCGCTCGCCGGCCTCGAGCACCCCGAGCGCGTGGCCGTCGCCGTCGTGGGGGGCAACGTCGCGCGCGCGGCCGGGCCGCTCGCGCGCGCGATGGTCCGCACCTACGGGCCCGCGCTGCTCGTAGCGACCCTCCACCCACGGCTGCGCCGGCGAGCCCTGGCGGTGCTCGCCCTCGGACTCGCCTGGCGCCTGCGCGGCGGTCGGGTCCGCCCCCTCGACGTGCCCCTCGCCCTCCTCGACGACCTCGCCTACGGCCTCGGGGTCCTCGAGGGCGCGTGGCGCCACCGCTCCCTCCAGACCCTCACCCCGCGGGCCACCCCGTCGCCCTCGTGGGGCGAGGTGCTCGGCCTCGCGGCCGGGGGGTCAGCGGACCCGTGAGCCGACGACGCGCGCGGGCGCGCGGGGCGCCCGACCCGCGACCACGAGCACGGTGCCGCCCTGGAGGGCGTAGGTGAAGGGCGCGCGCGGCGTCGCGCGCACCGCGGCGCAGGTCGCCCCGGACGAGGGTGACACGGCGTAGTCGAGCACGACCGCGCCGTCGCGGCGCGCGGACAGCGCCGCGACCCCCGACGCGCTGAAGGGCTCGAGCGCCGCGCTGGTGGTGACCAGGCGACGCGCGTCGAAGAAGTCGACGACCCCGAACCGACACGCCCCGGCGACGCGCACCTCGACCGCGACGAAGGTCGCACCCAGGGCCGTCGTGCGCACCGTCGTGGCGACACAGGCCGCCCCGGCCCGACAGCGCGGATCGCGCGCGAGCGCCCGGCGGGCGTCGGCCGAGGCGTCGGAGCGGGCCGAGGGCGCGGGGGCGCGGTGCAGCGCCCCCACGACGAGGGTCGCCACGACGATCGCGCACGCGCCGAGCAGGAGCGTGGCGCCGCGGGGGCCGAGCAGGGGGCGACGGGCCACGTCGGCGAGGCTAGGCGGGGCGCACCAGCAGCCAGAGGGCGAGGCCCACGCCCATCGCGGCGACCACCCAGCGCAGCGGCGCCTCGGGCGCGCGCCGGGCGATCGAGGGCCCGAGGGAGCTCCCGGCGAGCAGGCCGACGCCGAGGGCGAGCGCCGGCGCGAGGCGTACCGGTCCGAAGAGGAGGAAGGCGCCGGCCGCGACGACGTCGGCCGCGCCGAGCACCACGTTCTTCAGGGCGTTGGCCCGCGCGAGGGTCTCGTCGAGGGTCACCGCGAGCAGCGCGAGCACCATCACCCCCGACCCCGCCCCGAAGTAGCCGACGTAGACCCCGACGAGGAAGAGCGCGACCCCGAGCAGCGCCGGGTGGGTGGCGGTGCGCCGGCGCCCGAGCCGGGGCTGGGCGAGGAGCGCGAGGGCCGCGACGAGCAGGAGGAAGGGCACGACGCGCGCGAAGAGGGGCGCGGGCGTCTCGAGCAGCACCACGACGCCGACGAGGCAGCCCGCGACCACGATCGGCACCCAGCGCGCCCAGCGCGCGCGCTGCCCGGCCAGCTCGGGGCGCGCACCGAGCGAGGAGCCGACGAGCGAGGCCGAGAGTGAGACCGCGTTGGTCACGTTGGCCGAGAGCGGGCTCAGCCCGACCGCGAGCAGCGCCGGGTACGAGACGAGGGTCGTGATCCCCCCGGCCGCCCCGACCGTGCCGGCGAGGAGGCCGGCGCCGACGAGCAGCGCGTCGCGCGCGAGCGCGTCCACCCGGCTGCCAGCGGCTAGAAGCGGACCACGCCGCGGACGTTGCGCCCGTCGCGCAGGTCCTGGTAGCCCCGCTCGACCTCGTCGATCGTGTACTCGGCGGTGACCAGCTCGTCGACGGGGAACCTCCCCTCGTGGTGCAGGCGCAGCAGTCGGGGGATCTGGAGCTTGGGGCTGAACGAGCCGAAGACCGTGCCGCGCAGCTCCTGGTTCATCATGGCGAAGAGCTGGGTGTTGAGCTCGATGGTGTTGAGGTCCTTCGCACCGAGCGAGGTCAGCACCACGACCCCGCCCTTGGCGGTGATCGAGCGGGCCTCCTCCACGAGCGCCGAGGTGAGGGTGTTCACCGTGACGATCACGACGTCGCAGTTCTTGCCCCAGGTCAGCTCGGGCAGGACGTTGAAGGCCGCGTCGAGGGCGCTGGTGGCCCCGTGGGTGGCGCCGAGCTTGCGCGCCCGTTCGACCTTGGACTCGTTGGTGTCGATGGCGATGACCGCGCGCGCGCCCGACTCGATCGCCCCGAGCAGTGCCCCCGAGCCGACCCCGCCACAGCCGATCACCGCCACGACGTCGCCGTGGCGCACGCCGCCGCGCACGACGGCCGAGCCGTAGCCGGTGGCGATGCCGCAGCTGATGAGGGCGGCCGCGCGCAGGTCGAGCCACGGGTCGATCTTCACCAGCGAGGCCTCGGCGACGACCACGTACTCGCTGAACGCGCCGACCTGGCACATCCGGTTGAGGTCCGCGCCGGCCCAGTGGTGGCGCCAGGTGCCGTCGGCGATCTGGGGCCCGGCCACGATGGTGGCCATCAGGTCGCAGAGGTAGGGGCGGCCCGACAGGCAGTAGTCGCAGCGCCCGCACCCGGGCACGAACGAGACGGCCACGTGGTCGCCTGGCGCGAAGGCCGTGACGCCCTCGCCCACCGACTCGACGACGCCGGCCCCCTCGTGCCCGGCCACGATGGGAAAGACGGTGTCGCGTCCGGTGAGCATCGTGAGCAACGCCGGGTCGAGCCCGATGCCGCCCTTGCGCAGGGTCTCGTCGGAGTAGCACATCCCCGCGAAGGCCATCTTGACCTTGACCTCGCCGGCGACCGGCTCGTCGATGTCGATCAGCTCGGTGCGGAACGGACCGCCGGCCTCGGTGACGAGCGCTGCCTTGACCCTCATGGTGGCCCCCCTTCGGCTCGGGCGAAGCCTACCGAGCCCGGACGGCGTCGCGGCCTAGTAGCAGGTCACGTGACCCGAGGGCGTGCTGTAGCAGACCGTCGTCGTGGTCGTGGGGGCCGGCGCGGTCGTGGTGACCGGGGCGGGCGACGGCGCGGTGGCCGGGGGCGGGGCGGGGGACGTCGCGGGCACCGGGGTGGCGGCTCCCGTGCCGGTCGGCGAGGTGGTCGTGGCGACGGCCCCTCCCCGGGGCGCCGCGCCGGCGGGCGGGGTCGTGGTGGCGGCCGGGGCCGCGGTGGCGAGGTGGGTGACGATCAACGCGGCGGCGAGGCCCGCCGAGACGAAGAGGCTCTGGGCGAGCAGGCGGACCCGGCCGAGGCGCTCCTCGACCGGCCAGCGCCGGGTCCGGGGTCGCTCGACCTCGACCCCGACCTCGACCGGTGCGCCGACCGGTTCGGGCCGCTCCCCGGGCTCAGTTGTCCCCACCGGCGCCGTCGCTGGTCGACGAGCCGTCGTCGCCCTGGCGCGTCCCCGAGGGCGAGGTCACGCTGACCACGTGCAGGCCCGACGGGGCGACGGTGGTCGGAGCGACCGAGGTCGTCGTGGTGGGCGGGGTCGTGGTCGGGGTCACCAGGGGCTGGGCCACGGCCGTGTTCGCCGGGGGGCGGGCGTCGATGACCCCGCGGGCGACGCCGAAGGCGGCGATCACCGTCACCCCGGCCGTGATCACCCAGGTCGCTGTGGACTTCACTCGATTCATACGGGCCTCACTTCCTCGTCTCGACCCCGTGGGCGAACTATGGCCGCTGTCGATAAACGGTACCTAGGAGGAGTCCGTCAAAGTCCTTAAAACGCACAACCCCGGCGCTACATACGCTCGGGGGCCTCGATCCCGAGGACCGAGAGGCCCAGGCGCAGCGCGCGGGCCGTCAGCTCGCACAGGGCCAGACGCTGGGTGCGGGTCGGCTCGGCGGCCGCGAGCACCGGGCACGCGTCGTAGAAGGCGGTGAAGCGCTGGGCCAGGTCGAACAGGTACGTGCAGAGCCGGTGGGGCTGGAGGCTCGCGAGCGCGCCCGAGAACGCCTCGGGCAGGGCCAGCAGGCCCGTGGCGAGGTGGCGCTCCTCGGGCGAGGCCAGCGCGAAGGCCACGTCGCCCCACTCCACGGGCGCCTCCAGGCGGCGGAAGATCGAGCGCACGCGCGCGTGCGCGTACTGCAGGTACGGGCCGGTGTCGCCCTCGAAGGCCGTCATGCGCTCGAGGTCGAAGACGTAGTCGTGGGTCCTATCGGTCGATAGGTCGGCGTACTTGATCGCCGCCCGGGCGATCTGTAGGGCCAGGTGGTGGCGCTCGGCCTCACCCAGGTCGGGGTGGCGCTCGACGAGGGAGGCCTCGGCCCGCACCGTGGCCTCGTCGACGAGCCCGACGAGGCGCACCGTCTCGCCGGCGCGGGTCTTGAACATCTTGCGGTCCGGGCCGAGGACGTGACCGAAGTTCACGTGCTCGCAGCGCACGCTCTCGGGCAGCCAGCCGGCCTCACGGGCGACCTCGAAGACCATGGCGAAGTGCTGGGACTGCGGGGTGCCCACGACGTAGAGGATCTCGTCGGCGCGCAGGTTCCCCACGCGGTCGCGGATCGCGGCGAGGTCGGTCGCGGCGTAGCCGAAGCCCTCGTCGCTCTTTTGGACGATGAGGGGCAGCGGCTCGCCGTCGCGGTTGGCGAACCCCCGGGGGAAGACGCAGCGCGCCCCGCCACTCTCGACGAGCAGTCCGGCCGCCTCGAGGTCGGCTACCACGCCCTCGAGCATCGGGTTGTAGAAGGACTCGCCGACGACGTCCTCGGGCGAGAGGGTGACGTCGAGCTTGGCGTAGACCTCGCTGAAGTAGCGCACCGACTGGTCGACGAGGACCCGCCAGAGCCGCAGCGTCTCGGGGTCGCCGCCCTGGAGGGCCACCACCCGGAGCCGGCTGCGCTCTTTGAACGCGTCGTCGGCGTCGAACTTGACCCGCGCGTCGCGGTAGAAGGCGTTGAGGTCGCCGATCCCGAGCGTCGCGGCGGCCCGGGCCTCGCCCAGGTCGACCAGGTGCTCGATGAGCATCCCGAAGGGCGTCCCCCAGTCGCCCACGTGGTTGCGGGCGATCACCTCGTGTCCAGCGAAGCGGTACATCCGCGCCAGCGCGTCGCCGATGACCGTCGAGCGCAGGTGGCCGACGTGCATCTCCTTGGCGACGTTGGCCGAGGAGTAGTCGATGACGACCCGGTGGGCCGGCGCGGCCGGCGCGACGCCCAGGCGGGCGTCGCCCAGCAGCGCCCCGAGGGCCGCCGAGAGGTAGTCCGGGGTCAGGGTGAGGTTGATGAACCCCGGCCCGGCCACCTCGGGGGTGGCGAGGTCGGCGACCTCGAGGCCCGCGACGACGGCCTCGGCCACCTCGCGCGGTGGCCGTCCGAGCGCCTTGGCGAGGGCCAGGGCCCCGTTGGCCTGGTAGTCGGCCCGATCCGACGCCCGCAGCACCGGGTCGGCGCCTCGCCCGACGCGCTCGAACGCCTCTTTGAGGCGGGCGTCGAGCAGGTCGTAGGTCGAGGTCACGCCCCCAGTCTCGCACGGGCCCGCGCGGGCCCGAGGCGCCGGGAGACGGGTGGAGCGGGGCGCGGCAGAATGGGGGCATGACCTCCTCTGCCAACTCCTTCGGCGCGAGGAGCACCCTCGAGGTCGACGGGCGCTCGCTCACGTACTACTCGCTGCACGCGGCCGACCTCGGCGTCGACGTCGACCGCCTGCCCTTCTCGATCCGGGTGCTGCTGGAGAACCTGCTGCGCCACGAGGACGGCGTGAAGGTCACCGCCGCGGACGTCACCGCCCTCGCCCACTGGGCCGACGCCCCGACCCGTCACGGCGAGGCGGCCGGCGAGGACGCCCGCGAGATCGCCTTCTCCCCCGAACGGGTCCTCATGCAGGACCTGACCGGGGTGCCGGGCGTCGTCGACCTGGCGGCGATGCGCGACGCGATCGTGGCCCTCGGCGGCGACGCGAAGCGGATCAACCCCCTGGTGCCCGTCGAGCTGGTGATCGACCACTCGGTGATCGTCGAGCGCTCGGGCACCGCGCGCAGCTTCGACCAGAACGTGGACATCGAGTACCAGCGCAACCAGGAGCGCTACGCGTTCTTGAAGTGGGCCCAGGGCTCCTTCGAGCACTTCCGGGTCGTGCCACCCGACACCGGCATCTGCCACCAGGTCAACCTCGAGCACCTCGCGCGGGTCGTCTTCGAGCGCGAGGGTGTCGCCTACTTCGACACCCTCGTGGGCACCGACAGCCACACCACGATGGTGAACGGCCTGGGCGTGCTCGGCTGGGGCGTCGGCGGCATCGAGGCCGAGGCCGCGATGCTCGGCCAGCCGGCGTCGATGCTAATCCCGCCCGTCGTCGGCCTGCGCCTGGTGGGTGCGCCCCGCGAGGGGGTGACCGCGACCGACGTCGTCCTCACCATCACCGAGCTGATGCGCCGCCAGGGGGTGGTCGGCAAGCTCGTCGAGGCCTTCGGCCCCGGCGTCGCGGCGCTCTCGCTCGAGACGCGCGCGACGATCGCCAACATGTCGCCCGAGTTCGGGGCGACCTGCACCCTCTTCCCGATCGACCAGGTCACGCTCGACTACCTGACCTTCACCGGACGCAGCGCCGCGCACGTGCGCCTCGTCGAGGCCTACGCCCGCGCCCAGGGCGTCTGGCACGACGCCTCGAGCGCCGTGCCGGTCTACTCCGAGCAGGTCGAGCTCGACCTCGGCTCCGTCGAGCCCAGCCTGGCCGGCCCCAAGCGGCCCCAGGACCGGGTGGCCCTGGGCGCGGTGCGGGGCGCCTTCACCGCGGCGCTCGGTCGCGAGCCCCGCGAGGCCCGCGGCGAAGGGGCGGCCGAGCGGCTGGCCGACGGGGCCGTCGTGGTCGCGGCCATCACCTCGTGCACCAACACCTCGAACCCCTCGGTGCTCGTCGCGGCGGGCCTGCTCGCGCGCCGGGCCGTCGAGCGGGGGCTGAGCGTCCCGCCGTGGGTGAAGACCTCGCTGGCCCCGGGCAGCCGGGTGGTGATGGACTACCTCGAGCGCGCCGGGCTCGTCGAGCCGCTCGACCAACTGGGCTTCTACCTCGCGGGGTTCGGCTGCACGACGTGCATCGGCAACACCGGTCCCCTCCTCGAGGGGGTCTCGGAGGCCGTCGTGGCGCACGACCTCTCGGTCGTCTCAGTGCTCTCGGGCAACCGCAACTTCGAGGGGCGCATCCACCCCGACGTGAAGCAGAACTTCCTCGCGAGCCCGCCCCTCGTGGTCGCCTACGCCCTGGCCGGCACGGTCGACGTCGACCTCACGACCGAGCCGATCGGCCGGGACCGCGACGGCGTGGCGGTGACCCTGGCCGAGCTGTGGCCGAGCGACCTGGAGGTCGCCGAGGCCGTGCGGGCCTCGCTGACCCCCGAGATGTTCGCCCAGCGCTACGCCAGCGCCTACACCGGCGACGACCGGTGGCGGGCCATCCCGACCACCGACGCCCTCACCTACGGCTGGGACCCGGCCTCGACCTACGTGAAGCAGCCCCCCTACTTCGAGGGTCTCACCCCCGAGCCCGGACCCGTCACCGACGTGCGCGGCGCCCGGGTGCTGGCGCGCCTCGGGGACTCGGTCACGACCGACCACATCTCGCCGGCCGGCTCGATCCGCCCGACCAGCCCGGCCGGTCGGTACCTCGTCGACGGCGGCGTGGCGCCGGGGGACTTCAACAGCTACGGCACCCGCCGGGGCAACCACGAGGTGATGGTGCGCGGCACCTTCGCCAACGTGCGCCTGCGCAACCTGCTGGCCCCGGGCACCGAGGGCGGCGTCACGCGCAAGCTCCCCGAGGGCACGGAGATGTCGATCTTCGACGCGGCCATGGCCTACGCCGCCGAGGGCACCCCGCTGGTGGTGCTCGGGGGCAAGGAGTACGGCACGGGCTCCTCGCGCGACTGGGCCGCCAAGGGCACCCGGCTGCTCGGGGTGCGCGCCGTGCTCGTCGAGAGCTTCGAGCGGATCCACCGCTCCAACCTGGTGGGCATGGGGGTGCTGCCCCTGCAGTACCTGCCCGGCGAGAGCGCCGAGAGCCACGGGCTCACCGGGACCGAGGTCCTCGACGTCACCGGGCTCGGGCCCCTCGAGCGCGGTGAGCTCGTGCCCCGGGTCACGCTCGGCGTGACCCGCGAGGACGGCACGCGCGACGCCTTCGAGGTGCGCCTGCGCATCGACACCCCGACCGAGGTCGAGTACTACCGCCACGGCGGGGTGCTCAACTACGTCCTGCGCCAGCTGGCCGCCGGCTAGGCCCCGAGGGCCGCGCGCACCGCGGTGTCGACGCTGTCGTGGCAGGCGACGGCGGCCAGGCGCTCGTCGCCGTAGCGCGCGAGCGCCCGGCGCACGGCCGGGGTGGCGCGCGCCAGGGTCACCCTCACGCGCTGCGCGTCCAGGTCGGCCACGAGGTTGGCGAGCGTCGCGAGGCCGGTGAAGTCGACGTCGGCCATCGCCACGGCGTCGAGCACCACGTCGCGCACGTCGGGGTGGGCGGCCAGGCGCTGGTGGAGCAGGCGGCGAAAGACCCCGGCGTTGGCGAAGAAGAGGTCGGCGTCGAAGAAGAGGACGAGGACCCGCGCCTCGCGCTCGACGCCGGGGGCGTCGATCGGCTCCCAGCTCGTCGTCCCGGCGCGCCGGCCGAGCTCGAGCATCGAGGGCCGGGCCGAGCGCCACGTCTGGGCGAGGATGGCGAGGCCCACGGCGATGGCGATCCCCGCCTCGACGCCCACCAGGACGACGCCGAGCCCCGAGACGACGGCGAGGGCGAACTCGGTGCGACTCGTCGCCCACACCCGCTTCAGCTGGTCCAGCTTCACCAGCCGGGCCGCGATGAAAAAGAGGATCCCCGCGAGGGCGGCGAGGGGGATGCGCTCGGCGTAGCGCCCGAGCGGTGACAGGAGGATCGCGAGGACGGCCGCCACGACCCCGGGCAGCTTCGTGCGCCCCCCGGCCAGCCGGGTCACCGTCGTGCGCGCCGGCGAGGCGTCCACCGGGAAGGCTCCGACGAGCCCCGCGGCGACGTTGGCGAGGCCCACGCCCAGGAAGTCCCGGCTGACGTCGGTCGCCACTCCGAGCTCGTCGGCCGAGGTCCTCGTCGTCGCGGCGCTCTGGGAGAGGATGACGATGACGAGCGTCACCGTCGTGGTGAGGACGGTGGCCCACTGACCCACCCCCAGCCAGCGCAGCCGCCACTGGGGCCCGCCCACCGTGACCGCCCCGAGTTCGGCGACCCCGTGGTGGGAGAGCGCGAGGGCCACCGAGAGGGCGGTCGCGAGGAGGATCGCGCCGAGCGCCCAGGGCAGTCGGGCGTTCAGGCGCTCGCCGAGCACGAGCAGCCCGAGCGTGCCCACGGCGAGGCCGACCGACCAGCCGCTCACGTGGCCGAGCTCGCCCACCACCACGTGGAGCCGTTGGTAGATCGAGGCGCCGCCCGCGGCGACCCCGAGGGCGTCGGGCAGCTGGTGGACGATGATGATGAGACCGATCCCCCCGAGGAAGCCCGCCACGATGGGCGCCGAGAGGAAGTCGGCGATCCAGCCGAGGCGCGCGACGCCGATGACCGCGAGCACGATCCCGGTCGTGACGGCGGTGACGGCCACGACCTCGAGGTAGCCGCTCGAGCCGAACGGGGCGAGGCGCGCCAGGCTCACGGCGAACAGGGGTGCGATCGTCGAGTCGGCGCCGACCGACACGATCGGGTTCGACCCCGAGGCCACGAACACCAGCGTCGCCACGATGAAGGCGATCATCGCGAAGAAGGCCGGCGCCCCGGCCAGGCGCGAGGTGGCCAGCTGCTCGGGGATGGCGATGGCGAGCAGCGTCACCCCGGCCAGGACCTGGCCCGGGGCGTTCGCGCGGGTGACGCCGGCGAGCACGTCGCGCACCCCGCGCAGCGCCGTGCGCTCGCTGATCGGCGTGCGCGGGCTCGGTGCGGGCGGCGTCGCCACGGCCCCACCCTACGGCCGGGCCGGACCCCTAGTCGGTGGCGACGACCCGGAAGAGCTCGCCGGTGTGGCCCGGACGCAGGCCCGCCCGCTCGGCGTTCGCCGTGTCGTTCGCGCGGATCCGCTCACCGAGAGCGGCCGCGTCACCGACCTGACTCGCGTGGCGGGTGAGGGCCTCCACCTTGCGCGCGATCGTCTTGGTCGTGTCGACCGCGATGGTGGGCGTGGGGCTGGCGGCGATCCACACGAGGGGCACGACGTGGGGCTCGAGCCCCTCGCTCAGCAGCTCGGGGAAGGCGTGGGGGTTGCGGGCGTCGGGGTAGATCGCGCGCAGGGTCGCCTCGCCGGCCGCCATGTGGTCGGGGTGGCTCGCGCGGATGCGCGCGTAGTTGCGCTCGGGGCTCTGGGTGATCACGAGCTCGGGTCGGACCCGGCGGATGACCCGGGCGATGTCGCGGCGCAGGGTGAGCGTCGGCTCGACCCGGCCGTCGGGCCAGCGCAAGAAGGTGAGGTCGGTCACCCCCAGCACCTGGGCCGCGGCCGTCTGCTCGGCCTCACGCAGGGCGCTGCGCTCCTCGCGCGGGATCGTCGAGTCGTCCCCACCGGCGTCGCCCGAGGTCACGAGGCAGTAGGCGACGCGCACACCGCGGTCGGTCAGGTAGGCGATCGTCCCGCCGCTGCCGAAGTCGACGTCGTCGGGGTGCGCCACGACGACGAGCGCGCTGGAGAAGCTCTCGTCGTAGCGGTAGCGGGCGATCTTCACAGGACCGACTTCTCCTCGCTGGTGTCCCAGTGGGCGAGGTCCGCCAGGTGGGGGTTGTTCGAGAAGACCTCGACGATGGGCAACCGGAGCTCGAGCCGCTTCAAGATCACGCTGGCCTCGAGGACCTGGTTGTAGAGCAGGAGCGACACCACGACCCCGGTGGAGCCCGCGCGCGCCGTGCGGCCGGAGCGGTGCAGGTAGGCCTTGTGGTCCTCGGGCGGGTCGAAGTGCATCACGCAGTCCACCGCGTCGATGTGCAGCCCCCGGGCCGCGACGTCGGTCGCGACCAGCACCGGCAGCTTCTCGGCGGCGAAGTCGGCGAGCGCCTTCTCACGCTGACTCTGGCGCAGGTCGCCGTGGATGGCCGCGGCGCGCACGCCCTCCTTGCCGAGCTGCTCGACGAGGCGGTCGGCGCCGCGCTTGGTGCGACAGAAGACGATCGTCTTGTGGTTGGCCCGGCAGATCGCGGCGGCCACCTTCACCCGGTCCATCTGGTGGACCTGGAGGAAGTGGTGAACCATGCGTGAGACGGTCTGGGACTCGCTCGCGACCTCGTGGAAGACCGGGTCGCTCAGGTAGCGGCTGACGAGGCGATCGACCGCCCCGTCCAGGGTGGCCGAGAAGAGGAGCGTCTGGTGGGGGTGGTTGGCGATGCGCCGCAGCACCCACTCGACCTGGGGCATGAAGCCCATGTCGGCCATCCGGTCGGCTTCGTCGAGCACGAGGACGTCGAGCGCCTCGACGTTGACCTCGCCCCGGTCGCCGAGGTCGATCAGTCGTCCCGGCGTGGCGATGACGACGTCGCAGCCCTGGCGCATCGACCGGATCTGGCGCTCGATGTCGGCTCCGCCGTAGACGGCGGCCACCCGCAGCCCGACGGCCTCGCCGAGGGTCTCGAGGACCTCGAAGACCTGGAGGCAGAGCTCGCGCGTGGGCAGCAGGACGAGCCCGCGCGGGCGCGCGGGCGGCCCCGCGGAGGCGACCGGCGCGCCCATGAGGCGCTGGAGCATCGGCAGGCCGAAGGCGAGGGTCTTGCCCGAGCCGGTCTTGGCCTTGCCGCAGACGTCGCGCCCGGCGAGGGCGTCGTGGATCGTCAGGGCCTGGATCGGGAAGGCCATCGTGATGCCCTGGGCGGACAAGGCGGCGACGAAGCCCTCGTCGACGCCGAGGTCGGCGAAGGTCTGGGTGGTGGCGTAGGCGTCCTCGGGGGCCGCCACGTTCTCTAGGGTCTCACTCACGGTGTCGGGGTCGTTTCTCGGTCGGACCCGTAACCGTCATCGAAGAGAGGGGCCCTCGCTCGCACTCGAGCTCACCCCTAGTCTAGGTGACGGCCCCGCCGTTCACGCCCCAGGAGGAGAGATGGCCCGACTCGAGCCCGGCACGCGGGCCCCCGCCTTCGCCCTGCCCAACCAGGACAACGCGACGGTGTCGCTCGCCGACCTCGCCGGCGAGCGCGTGGTGGTGTACTTCTACCCGGCCGACGACACGCCGGGGTGCACGACCGAGGCCTGCCAGTTCAACGACCACCTGGCGAGCTTCCGGGACCTATCGGTGCGGGTGCTCGGCGTCTCACCCGACGACCCGGCCTCGCACCGGGCCTTCCGGGCGAAGTACGGCCTCGACTTCGACCTCCTCTCGGACGAGAGGCGCACGGTCATGGAGAAGTACGGCGCCTACGGCGAGAAGACCCTCTACGGCAAGAAGGTCCTCGGGGTGATCCGCTCCACGGTCGTGATCGGACCCGACGGGCGCGTGGAGCACGCCTTCTACGGCGTGCGCGCGAACGGCCACGCCGAGAGGGTCCTGGCGAGCCTGCGCTGAGCCGACGGGCGGCCGCCCCGGCTCGTGCCGGCGGGGCCCACCCGACGGTCCGGCCCTCGGTAGTCTCGCGACGGGACCGTCCCGTCGGGGGTGTCCCAGGGGAGGACACCATGGGCCGAGTCCGCATCCCAGGAGCACTGGTCGTCGCCGCGGCGGTCGTGGCGATGGCCTCGTCGGGCGTCGCGGCCGGAGCCACCGGACGCGACCCGGGCGCGCCGGCCCCGTCGGTGCGCAGCCCGCGGGTCGGTGCGAGCGGCAACGCCGCGGCGATCGCCTTCTACCGCAAGGTCGTGGCCGCCACCGACGCCCAGAGCTCGATCCACTTCACCTACAGCGCGGCCGAGACCCTGGTACGGGTGGCGAACCTCGGCGGCGGTCGGCTCAGCTGGCTGATGGCCGACCCGCCCAAGGCGGGCTACCGCCCGGCCCGCGGCGCGGTGTGGGCGAGCGCGAGCCGGGGCAAGACCACCTTCGTCGCCGAGACCGTCGCCCCCTCGAGCCCCGCCGACGGGTACGCCCCCTTCGAACTCGTCCTCACCCCGCGGGGCGAGATCATGATGTCGGCGTCGTCGGTCGCGGGTGTCCAGTCGTGCGAGGGGCACACCACGGGGGGGCCCTACGTGGGTCTCGACACCTCGACCGGCCACCCGATCGGCTACAGCCTCGTGGGCCGGTTCTCGCCGCTGCGCCGACAGGGCGACACCGTGTACGTCACCTCCACCTACACCTGGGGCCCCCAGCCCGTCGTCGAGGTGGACACGGTCTCGGCGACGACCTACCTCCCGAGTCGCTCGGTCTATCGCGTCCTCCCCTACCACGGCACCCCGGGCTTCACCTTCGCCCAGGACGACGTCACCTGGGGCACCTCGCCCCTCACGCCGCCGACGTCAAACGGCGTCTGCACGGCGTACCTGAACTCGATCCGATGACGTCCGGGGGTCGCGGCGGACCTTCGCGCTGGCACCCGGGGCCCGACGGCGTCGTGCCCCGGGTCGCCCCGGCCCCCCGGGACCTGAAGGTGCGGGCGGCCACCTCGACCCGCGAACCCCGCCCGGTCGCACCGCGAGCGATGCGCCCCTGCGCCGGTCCCGGCGCAGGGCCGTAGCCACCGGCGCGGCGGGAATGAACCGTCCCCCCGGGCGGGACCGATCCCGAGCCACCCCACGCAGACGGGTCGACCGCGGTGGCGAGCAGGGCTCACCGCACCGGCGTCGGGGACGTGGCCAGCGACTACTCGTGCGGTCCGCGCCGCAGCGCGCGCCACCGGTGCCACAGGCCGAACCCCAGCACGAGGACGATCAGGATCGCCACCGGGTACTGGGCCGCGTGGACGTCGTGGGAGACCGCGCCCCAGCTCGACCCCGCGGCGTAGCCGAGCCCGGCGAGCAGCGCCGCCCAGGCGAGCGAGCCCACCGTGGTGAGCGCCCAGAAGCGGCGCCGGTCCATCCCGGCGACGCCGGCCGGCAGGGAGATGAGCCCGTGCACCACCGGCACCAGACGACCGAGGAGAACGGTGAGCGCGCCCCAGCGCGCGAAGAAGGCCTCGGCGCGATCGAGGTCGCGGGGGCTGAGCAGCAGCCACTTGCCGTAACGCTCGACGAGGGCGCGTCCGAGGACGCGCGCCACCTCGTAGGCGCCGACCGCCCCGAGCAGCGAGCCCACGGTCGAGTAGACGAGCACCGGGCCGAGTCCCATCTGGACCTGGCCGGTGACCCCGGTCGTGCACAGGGCCCCGGCCAGCACGTAGAGGACCTCGGTCGGCACCGGCAGACAGAGCCCGCTCGCCACCGAGAGCGCGAAGAGCGCGAGGTAGCCGTCGTGGGTGATGAGCGACTGCACGGTGGGCAGGACCGACGCGCCTAGCGCTGGTGGCGCGGGCACCAGTAGGTGGTGCGCCCGCCGATCGTCGCCCGGTCCATATCCTCGCCGTCGAGTGGGCAGACGCCCCCGCGCAGCCGGGCCGCCATGTGGTCCCCGAGGTGGGAACCGCCGCGCCGTCCGAGCGTGCGCGTGGTGGCGCGCAGCGCCCGGTGGAGCGCCGCCCGGCGGGCGTCGTCGAGTCGGCCGATCGGCGTGCGGGGATCGATGCCCGCGCGAAAGAGCGCCTCGTCGGCGAGCAGGTTGCCGACCCCGGCGATCCTCGCCTGGTCGAGGAGGCGGGCCTTCACGGCCGGTCCCTCGCCGCGCTCGGTGCGCAGCGCCGCGTCCAGCTGGCGCCGGGTGAGGGTCAGCGCGTCGGGACCGAGCCCCTCGAGGTCGGGTTCGACCTCGACGCGCGCGAGCCGGCGCGGGTCGTGCACGACCAGGCGCCGACCGTCGGCGAACTCGAGTCCGCCGCGCACCCACGCCGACCGGAAGGTGTGGGGGCCGTAGAAGAGGCCCTCGATCCCGGCCGTCGTGTCGAGCAGCAGCACGCCCGTCATCCCGAAGCGGATCCCGAGGGTCGGACCGTCGGTCTGGAGGAGGAGCAGCTTGCCGCGTCGGTCGGTCCCGGCGACGGTGAGCCCCTTGACGGCCCGGGCCCAGGTCGCGGGCGTCGCCAACTTCTTCGCGAGGTAGGCGTCGGCCCAGCCGCGCACGACCGTCGCGCCCACGACCCGGTCGGCGAGGCGTCGGTACGACTCGACTTCGAGGATCTCGGGCATTCGGCGCATCGTACCGGTGGCCGGAGCGGCGACCCCCCTCACTAGTGTTGACCCGTGCCCGACAAGCCCCACTGGCGAGAGCTCTTCACCGAGGTGGTGACCTCCGGGCTGTGCACCGGATGCGCGGCGTGCGTCGTGGCCTGCCCCCACCCGGTGCTCGACTACAACGACCGCGACGGTGTCTACCGTCCCTTCCACCTCGAGATCGACGGCGGCCCGACGGACTGCACCCACGGCGAGAAGGGCTGCACGATGTGCACCCGGGCCTGCCCGCGCTTTCGCACCTGGGAGGGTGAGATCGACCGTCAGCGCTTCGCGCGCGAGCGCGAGCCCGAGGAGGTCTTCGGGGTGGGCGACGTCGTGCTCGCGCGCGCGACCGACCCCCAGCTCGCGGCCGTCGGCCAGGACGGCGGGTTCGTCTCGGCGCTGCTCGTCTACGCCCTCGAGCACGACGTCATCGACGCGGCCCTCGTGAGCGCCCTCGAGGGCGACGGCTCCACCTGGCGCGCGGTGCCCGCGGTCGCGCGCACCCGCGACGACGTGATCGCGACCTCGGGTTCGCGCTACACCTACTCGGCCAACCTGCTCGCCTACGACGAGGCCGTCGAGGGTGGGGCCGAGCGCATCGCCCTCGTCGGCATGGGCTGCATGGCCTCGGCGCCGGGCGCGATGCAGGCCCGCAAGGCCGGCAAGGTCGCCCGCCGGCTCGGGCTCACCGTCGGCCTGCTCTGCTCGAAGACCTTCGACGACGCGATCTTCACCGATCTCTTCGGGGCCCGCTACGGGATCGCGCGCGCCGACATCGTCAAGATCAACATCAAGGGCGTCGTCCAGATCTGGACCCGCGACGGCGGCTACCACGAGGTGGCCCTCAAGGAGGCCCACGAGTTCACCCGCGAGGGCTGCACCCGGTGCCCCGACTTCGCGGCCGAGCACGCCGACCTCTCGGCCGGGGGCATCGGCGCCTTCGGGGAGTGGACCCTCGTCGTGGTGCGCACCGACCAGGGCCGCGCGCTGCTCGCGCGCCTCGTCGAGGCCGGGGCCGTCGAGACCCGCCCCGGTGACGACGACCCCGGGGCGCTCGCACTGTTGCGCAAGCTCGCGCGCGTCTCGCGCCGGCGCTGGCCCGAGGGGGCCGACCCCGCGCCCCGCCGCCTGCCCGTGGTGGCCGGCTAGAGCGTGGCCCGCCCCACCACCTTCGTCCTGGTGCGACACGGCACCACGACCACCACCGGCCAGGTCCTGCCCGGGCGGGCCCCGGGGCTGCACCTGGCCGAGGCCGGGGTCGCCCAGGCCGAGGCCGCGGCCACGGCCGTCGCCGCGCTGCGGCCCCGCCCCCGGGCCCTCTACGTCTCACCCCTCGAGCGCGCCCGCGAGACCGCCGCGCCCATCGCCGCGGCGCTCGGACTGCGCGCGCGCGTCGAGCGCGGCCTCACCGAGTGCGACTTCGGCACCTGGACGGGCAAGCGCCTCGCGACCCTCGCGCGCCGGGCCGAGTGGCGCAGCGTCCAGCACGCCCCCTCGACCTTCCGCTTCCCCGAGGGCGAGTCCTTCGCCGAGATGCAGCTGCGCGTCTGGTCGACCCTCGAGCGCCTGGCCGCGCGCCACCGCGGCCAGAGCGTCGTCTGCGTGAGCCACGCCGACCCCATCAAGGCGGCCGTGACCTTCGCGCTCGGCGTGCCCCTCGACCTCTTCCAGCGCACGGTGGTCTCGCCCGCTTCGATCAGCGTGGTGAGCCTGGGCGGCGCCGCGCCCGTCGTGCTCTGCGTGAACGCCCACACCCTCGAGCGACTGGCGCCCTCGTGAACTACGAGTTCGACGCCCCCGACAGGGTGATGGTCGGCGCCCGCGGCGAGGTCGGCAACCGACTCTTCCTCCTCCAGGTCCGCCAGGGCCGGCGCCTCGTCGTCGTCAAGTGCGAGAAGGCCCAGCTCCAGGCGTTCGCCGAGTGGGTCGGCCCGGCCCTCGAGTCGCTCGGCCGGCCCGGCCACCTGCCCGAGGACCTCGCCCTCGAGCCCGAGTACTCGCCGGATCTCGTGGCCGGGGACATCGCGGTCGCCCTCGACGAGGAGGGCCGCGCCGTCGAGATGACGATCGAGTCGGTCGACGAGGACTCGACGCTCCACGTGCGTCTGAGCGCCGAGTGGGCCGGCGCGCTCGCCATCGCGATCACCCGACTCGTCCAGGCCGGCCGGCCGCCCTGTCCCCTGTGCGGCGGGCCGCTCGACCCGCGCGGCCACGACTGCCCCCGCACCAACGGCCACGCCGCCCCCCTGCGCTAGGCGATGACGCGCGACGAGGAGCGTCGCCTCCTCACCGAGGGCGAGGTCGACGTCGAGGGCGTCATCGCCGGCTCCTCCAACCAGGCCCTCCTCGTCCGCGTGCGCGCCGGGGGCCTCGAGGCGCTCGCCTGCTACAAGGCCGAGGTCGCCGAGCGGCCCCTGTGGGACTTCCCCGGCGGTCTGTGGCGTCGCGAGGTCGCCGCCTACGAGCTCGACCGGGCCCTGGGGACCGACCTCGTGCCCACCACGGTCGGGCGCGCCGACCTGCCCCTCGGGGCCGGCTCTCTGCAGTGGTGGGTCGAGGACAACGGCGAGGACCACTACTTCACCCTGCGCGCGCGCCCCGAGCTCGAGGCGTGGCTGATGCGCCTGGCCGCCTTCGACGTGGTGGCGAACAACGCCGACCGCAAGTCGGGCCACGTGCTCTTCGACGGGGAGCGACCCTGGGCCATCGACAACGGGCTGTGCTTCCACGAGGACGACAAGCTGCGCACCGTGGTCTGGGAGTTCGCCGGACGGCCGGTGCCCGAGGCGCTCCTCGAGCGCCTCGGGCGCGTGGGCGCCGGCGCGGTGGGCGACCTGGCGCGCTGGATCGACCCGGGCGAGCTGGCCCTCACCGAGCTGCGGGCCGAGGCGCTGGCCGCCTCGGGGACCTACCCGGTCCCGGACGAGTCGGGCGACTGGCCGCCCTACCCCTGGCCCCTCGTCTAGGCCCCCGCCTCGGGCGCCGGGCCCCCCTCCATCAGGCCGTAGGTGACGACGGCCCCCAGCGCGAAGATCGCGACGGCCCACCACAGCGCGACGTTGTAGCCGTGCAGCGCGGCCCCCGAGGCGTCGGCGGGGTTGGCCGCCAGCGCGCGCGCCGAGACCAGGGCCGCGACGCTCGAGAGCAGGGCCGTGCCGAGCGAGGCGCCGATCTGCTGGAAGGCGACCACGAGCGCCGAGGCGGCCCCGGCGTCGCGAGCCGCGACCCGGCCGGTGGCGCCCGCGACGGCCGGGGCCACCACCAGGCCGAGCCCGAGGCCCACGACGAAGAGGCCGGGGGCGACCTTGGTGAGGTAGCCGCTCGTCGCGTCGAGGCGGGTGAAGAGCAGGACCCCGAGGGCCGCGAGCACGAGTCCGACCGGCACCAGGGACTTGGGGCCGGTCGTGTGCATCAGGCGAAAGCTGGCGAAGGTGGCCGAGAAGACCACCGCCCCCACGAGCGGCGCGAAGGCGAGGCCGGCCTCGAGCGGGGTGAAGCCGAGCGTGCCCTCGAGGTAGTACGAGAGCAGCAGGTAGATGGCGAAGAGCGCCGTCCCGGTGAGCCCGAGGGCGAGGAAGCTGCCCCCCCGGGTCCGCCCGAGCAGGACCCGTAGGGGCACCAGCGGGTCGCGCGCGCGCGCCTCGCGCGCGACGAAGAGCGCGAGCAGCGCCCCGCCCCCGACGAGGGGCAGGATCGTCGCCGGCGCCAGCCACGAGGCGTTCGTGGCGTGGGCCAGGCCGTAGACGACCCCGACGAGGCCCCCGGTCGACAGCCCCGCACCGGCGAAGTCCAGCCGGCCGCGCGGCCCCCGGCTGTCCTCCAGCACCACCAGGACCGCGACGAGGGTGATAACGGCGATGACGGCCCCCGCGTAGAGGCACCACCGCCACGTCGCCCACTGGGTGAGCGCCCCGCCGACGAGGAGCCCCAGCGCCGCCGCGCTGGCCCCGAGGACCCCGTAGAGCGTGAGGGCCCGCGCGCGGTCCCGGGCGAGGGCGAAGGAGGTCGTGAGGGCCGCCAGCGCCGCCGGGGCGATGAGGGCGGCGAAGACCCCCTGGGCGACGCGCGCCACGAGCAGGACCGCGAAGCTCTGGGCGAGCCCCCCGAGCACCGAGGCGCCGGCGAACCCCGCGAGGCCCACGACGAGCAGCCGGCGCCGCCCGAAGAGGTCCGACAGCCGCCCCCCCAGGGGCAAGAGCGAGCCGAAGGCCAGCAGGTAGGCCGTCACCAGCCACTGGCGGTCGGACAGCGAGAAGTGCAAAGCGCGCGCAGCGTCACCCAGGGCGACGTTCACGATCGTCGTCTCAATGAGCACCAGGAGCTCGGCGAGCCCGAGGGTGGCGAGGACTCCCCGGTGCGGGCTCGACCCCGGGCCGCGCGCCTGCGTCACCCCCCCAGCCTAGGGAACACCCCCCGCCGTCGAGGGACTCTGTCGAGGCGCGACCGGCGCCGGGCCACCCGAGCCGGGAGGAACGCCCTCGACCTCGAGGTGGGGGACGACCCGCTCGAGCCACGCCGGCAGCCCCCAGGCGCGACGCCCCAGGAGGTGCAAGACGGCCGGCACGAGCACCAGGCGCACCACGGTCGCGTCGATGAGCACGCTCGCGGCGAGCCCGACGGCCAGCTGCTTGACGACGACCACGGGCGAGAGGACGAAGGAGAGAAAGACGCTCACCATGATCAAGGCGGCGCCACTAATCACCCGACCGGTGCGGGCGAGCCCGGTCGCCACGGCGCGGTGGGCGTCGCCCGTCGCGCGCCAGCTCTCCTGGACCCGCGAGAGCAGGAAGATCTCGTAGTCCATCGAGAGCCCGAAGACGATCGCGAACATCATCATCGGCACGTACGCCTCGACCGGCACCGCCTGACCGACCCCGAGCAGGGTCCGGGCCCAGCCCCACTGGAAGACGGCGACGACCACCCCGTAGGCCGCGGCGATCGAGAAGAGGTTGAGGACCGCGGCCTTGAGGGCGAGCCACAGGCTCCTAAAGGCCGCCGTCACCAGCGCGAAGGCCGTGGCGATCACGACCGCCATGATGAGGCCCAGTCGCCCGGCCACAATCTGATCGAACTGAGTCTGGGCGGCGACGGCCCCGGTGACGTACGGCGTCGCCACCGGTCCGACCACCCGCGGCAGCGTCGTGCCCACGAGGCGCGAGTAGAGGGCGGCCGTCTTTTGCGACTGCGGGCCCGTCGTGGGCACCACCGTGTCCACCCAGAGCGCGCCGTCGGGGGTGGGGACAAAGGGGGTGGCCCGCGCGACCCCGGGCGTCGCGGCGAGGTGGGCGCGCACCTCGTTGGCCCACGCCGCGTCGGCCCGGGCGGCCTCGCGCACGTCGAGCACGACCGTGAGCGGCCCGTTCGCCCCCGGGCCGAAGCCCCGGGCGACGAGGTCGTAGGCCCGACGGTCGGTGAAGCTCGTCGGGTCGGCGCCGTCGCCGACGTGACCCAGTGACAACGAGAGCACCGGGATGGCGACCACGCACACGACGAGGAGTCCGCCCAGCAGGTACGTCCACGGCCGACGACCGACCGAGGTCGCGTAGCGGTGCCACCCGTCGTCGTTGGTCCCCGCCTCGGCCACCGGGGTGCGCACCGCCAGCGCGTCGATGCGCCGACCCGTCCCCGCGAGGGCTGCCGGCACGAGGGTCACCGCACCCAGCGCGGAGGTGACCACGCCGAAGGCGGCGGCCAGGCCGAGCTGGCCGATGAACGTTATCCCCGAGGCGTACAGACCGAGCATCGCCACCACGACGGTGCTGGCCGCGACCACGACCGCGCGCCCGCTCGAGGCCGTCGTCGTCGCGGCGGCGGTCACCGGGTCCGCGCCGTCGAGGAGGGCCTGGCGAAAGCGGGTCGTGAGAAAGACCGCGTAGTCGATGCCCACCCCGAGCCCGATCATGACGGCGAGCGTCGGGGCGGCGGTGCCGAAAGTGAGGGCCGCGGCCCCGAGCCCCAGGACCCCGAGGCCGGCCACCACCCCGACCAGCGCCGTGGCGAGCGGCACCAGGGCCCCCAGCACGCTCCCGAAGATCGCGAGCAGCACCACCAGGGCGACGGCCACCCCGATGAGCTCACTGCGCTGGTCCGAGGACTTGGGCCGGGTCAGCGCGTCGAGGGCGCCACCGAAGTCGGTCGTAACGTGCCGGGCCGACAGGGGGGCGACCGCCGCGTCGAGGCGCGCCACGTACGACGACCCCAGGGTCTTGGGGTTGACCGAGAACTGGACCCGCGAGTAGGCGATGGTCCCGTCGCTCGAGAGGGTCGCCGGGTCGCTCGAGAGGGGGTCGGACGCGGCGAGGACGTGGGGCAGCCGCCCGAGCGCCGAGGTGACGGCCGATATCTCCGCGGCGTCGGAGCGCAGCGTGCCCCGGGTCGCGTGGAAGACGACGAGGCCCGTCGACCCCGCGGCCGCGGGGTCGTGTTGAGCCAGCAGCTGGGCCCCGGTGTTGGACTGGGTCCCCGAGAGAACCACGTTGTCGACGAACGTCCCCCCGAGGGCCCTGGAGGCCACGAGCAGCGCCAGCGCGGCGAACACCCACGCCGCCACCACGCGGCCGGGTCGGGTGGCGCTCGCCCGACCCAGTCGGAAGAGCCACCCGGTGGACACCTCGTCATTCACACTCGTCACGGGGTTGCTCGCACTCGTCATCGTCAGGGCACGGTAGTATAAACTTTACATGGTGTCAATTTCAGTCGCCGAGCGGGGGGCGTCGGACGCGCCGCGCCCCTACCTGCGGGCGGTCGACCGGCGTCGCCAACTGCTCGACGTCGCCTCGGCGGTGGTGGACCGGGAGGGACTGAGGGCGCTCACCATGAGCCACCTCGCTCACGAGGCCGGTGTCACGCGCCAACTCGTCTATCAGCACTTCGCCGACCTCGACGCGCTCGTGCGCGCCCTCGTACGTCAGCGCACGCGAGGGTTCCGCGAAGCGATGTCCCGTGCGCTCGAACGGGGGCGTGCCGGTGACGACCTCCTTGCGCGCGTCGTCGAGGTCGGGCTCGCCGCGCCGACGAACGATCGGCGTCTCATGCGCTACGTCTTCTGCGGCCTGGCCGACGATCAGCCTGCGCTCAGCGGTCTCGTGCGCACGCTACGCCGACAGGTCACCGATCGGTGGCTCACGGTCGTGCACGGGACCACGGCCGTGAGCGCGGCCGAGCGCGCCCGGATCTGGGTCGTCATCATGACGATGTTCACCCTCTGGAGCCTCGAGGACGCCGGCGAGATCACCGCCCCCGACGCCCTCGAAGTGATACGCGCGACGCTGGGCGCGTTCGACCGGCCCCGCTAGCCCTTCCTGTCCCAGGGTTGAGGTTGCACTCTCGACTCGATAGAGGGTCCGGTGGTGGACTCTGTGGTTTCCACCAAGAAACTAAGGAGGCCACCACCGTGACCCCCACCGACGTTATCTACCACCGCCGCGTCGCCCTGCTCGCCGAGGTCGAGCGCACCGGCAACGTGGCCGCGGCCGGCCGGCGCTTTGGCATCAGCCGCACCCGCTACTACGAGTGGCGTCGCCGCTGCGACCTCTACGGCCTCGAGGCGCCGCACCCCAAGGAGGCGCCACCCCCAGATGCCCGGGGCGACCCCGGCCCACGTCGTCGAAGAGCTGCTCACCCTGGCCGTCACCCGGCCCACCCTGGGGTGTCGTCAGCTCAGCGACGCCCTGGAGGCCCGGGGCCTCGTCCTCTCCAAGTCCTCGGTCCAGCGGCTCCTCGTCACCCACGATGACGTGGTCGCCCGACGGATGGGGAGCGCTCCGCCATCGCCACTCGCACCCACGGTGCGCGGTGCACGCTGCGTCGGAGGTTGGCTCGCTCCACCACCGTCGCCGCCGAAGGGGAACCGGCTCAGAGAAGTCCGAGGACGTCGGCGAGTGCTTGGTCAACACTCCACATCTCGTCGCGGGTCAGGTGTCCCGCCCGTTCGCCCAAACGTCGCGCGTCGAGGGCCCCGACCTGCTCGACGAGCACGCGCGTCGTCTCGCCGGCGACACGGACTTCGGGCCGGAAGGTCGCCGCGCGGGCACTGCGTGACGTTGGTGCGACAACCACCACCGAGCGCGGGAGGAACGCGTCGGACTGGACGACGACGCCGTAGCGCTCGTTCGGCTGTTCGTGTCCCGCGCCGTTCGACGGGCGAAAGCGATAGACGTCACCGCGGACCACGGAGCGACTCCATCATCTCAGCCACCGCGAGCATCTCCTCGCGGTCGCGCTCGTCCGCCTCCAACGCGGCGACCTCGGCCGCCAACTCCTCGCGCCGTCGCCGGTGGCGGACCTCACCGATCAGTGCGGCGCGGATCGCCTCGGACTGGGTCAGGCCCGAGGCCTCGAGCGAGCGCAGTGCCCGCTCGGCTTCGCCGTCGAGTCGAACCGAGACCGCCCGCGTCACCCGTCCAGTGTATCACATTTAGTGATACACCCGGTCTGACGCCCCCGTAGAGACGTGACGCACCGGCGCTCGTCGGGCCCGCTAGCGCGCCTTGAGCCGCTCGATGAGGGCCGGCAGGACCTTGTGGACGTCGCCCACGATGCCGAGGTCGGCGATCTGGAAGATCGGCGCGTCGGGGTCCTTGTTCACCGCCACGATGTTCTTCGAGCCCTTCATCCCCACCATGTGCTGGGTCGCCCCCGAGATCCCGCAGGCGAGGTAGACGGTGGGCTTGACGGTCTTGCCGGTCTGGCCGACCTGGCGCGAGTAGGGCACCCAGCCGGCGTCGACGATCGCTCGGCTGGCGCCGGCCGCCCCGTGCAGGAGGCCGGCCAGCTCCTCGACCAGGGCGTAGGCCGAGGGCTCGCCGAGCCCCCGCCCGCCCGAGACGACGACCGTGGCCTCCTCCAGCTGGGGGCCGGTGCGCTCTTCGACGTGGTGGGCCGCGATGGTGGCCGCGTTGGTCGTCCCGAGCTCGCCCGGGGGGGCCGCGACGACGCTCGCCGGGGCACCGCCGCTCGCCTCGGCGGCGAAGGACTTCGCGCGCACCACCACGATGCCCGGGCCCTCGGCGCTGAAGCGGGCCCGCACGAGGAGCGAGCCACCGAAGACCGGGTGCTCGGTCACGAGCCCCCCGTCGTCGCTGAGCCCCGTCGCGTTGGTGAGGACCGGGCGGTCGAGGCGGGCCGAGAGCCGTCCCGCGACGTCGCGGCCGTCGTAGCTCGTGGGGATGAGGATCGCCCGCGGGGCGCCGCCGCGCTCGATGAGTCCGGCGACGGCCGCCGCGACGGGCACGCCCGGCAGGGCCCCGCCGAGGTCGCCCACGTCGTAGAGGGTGGTCGCGCCGTACTCGCCGGCCTGGGCGGCGAGCCGGGCGCCGGTCCCCCAGGTGATCGCGGCGACGTCGCTCGAGAGCGTGCGCGCGTGGCTCAGCAGCTCGAGCGAGGGGGTGGTGAAGGTGCCCTCGGCCGGCTCGGCGAGGACCCAGATCGGTGCGCTGTCCATGACTCTCCTAGAGGACCTTGATCGACTCGAGGAAGGCGACGATGCGCTCGGCGCCGTCGCCCTCGTCCACGTGCTTCTCCCCGGCCTGGCGGGCCTCGGCGGCGTCGATCGCGACCACCGCCTCGCGCGCACCGGCCGCGCCGACCGGGCCCGCGAGCCCGAGGTCGGCGACGCTGAGCACGTCGACCGGCTTGGACTTGGCGGCCATGATGCCCTTGAAGGAGGCGTAGCGGGGCTCGACGACCCCGGCCGTCAGGGTCACCAGGGCCGGCAGGGGGGCGGTCACCTCGTCGTAGCCGAGCTCGGTCTGTCGCTGCACGCGCAGTGTCGTCCCCTCGACGGCGATCGCCTTGGCGAAGGTGATCGAGGGCAGCCCGAGCAGCTCGGCCAGCTGGACCGGCATCGTGCCGGTGTAGCCGTCGGAGGACTCGGTGGCGGCGAGCACCAGGTCGACGGGGTGTCGGCGAATCGCCGCGGCCAGGACCTTCGCGGTGGTGAGCGCGTCCGAGCCGCGCAGCGACTCGTCCGAGACGACCGTCGCGCGAGCCGCGCCCATCGCGAGCGCGCTGCGCACGCCCGAGACGTCCGCGGCCGAGCCCATCGAGACCACGCTCACCTCGCCGCCCCCGGCGGCGTCGACGAGCTGCAGGGCCATCTCCACCCCGTAGGTGTCGGCCTCGTCCAGGATCAGCTTGCCCGACCGGTCAAGGTTGTTCGATCCGTCGAACGACTGGGGGGCCGCCGGATCGGGTATCTGCTTCACGCACACCACGATGTCCATGCCCAGCAATCTAGCCCTTACCGACCAGTACCCCCTCGGCCGAGGAGGGCCAGGGCCCGGGCCGGCTCGTCGGTGATCACCCCGTCGACCCCGAGCGCCTCGAGCCAGACGAGGTCGGCCTCGGCGTTCGCCGTCCAGACGGTGAGGGCGAGGCCGAGCTCGCCGGCGCGCGCCACCGCGGGCCCGTCGACGAGGGCGTAGTGGGGATTCAGCCCGTCGAGCTCGAGCACGTGGGCCTCGGTGAGGGCCCCCTCGAGCGGTCCGCCCTCGACGAGCCAGGCGACCGCCACGTCGGCCCCGTGGGCGCGCACCCGAGCGCAGGTCGGGAGGTCGAAGCACGACACGACCGGCCGGCGCTCGAGACGGGCCCCCTCGATCTCGGCGAGGACCGCGCGCACGAGCGCCCCGGTGTCGTCGTAGACGACCTCGCCGGGCTCGCGGGCGTTCTTCAGCTCCACGTGGGCGACCACCCCCCGGGTCCGCTCGAGCACCTCGGCCAGGGTGGGCACCCAGTCGGGCAGCTCGCCGGCCGGGGTCAGGCTGAGAGGGCGGCCGTCGACCCGGGGGTCGTGGTGCACCACCAGGGCCCCGTCGCTCGTCGGGCGCACGTCGAACTCGATCCCGTCGACCCCCAGGGCGAGGGCCGCCGCGAAGGCCTCGAGGGTGTTCTCCCGGGCGCGGTGGTGCTCGCCCCGGTGGGCGACGACCGCCGTCACCAGGGCCACCGGGAGGGTGCCGGGGGTCCCCCTAGGGCCGAAGTGCCCTTGTCGGCGCGCCTGGTCACCGGTAGACTTTCCCTTCGGCATCCGCGCCCGTCGCGAGCCTCAACCCCCCGAAAATAGAGGATGTCCCCCCCGATGACGTTGATGTGGAATCGGACCCACGCCTGGGACGACGCCGACTGGCGCGCCGAGGCGGCCTGTCGCAACTACGAGCCCGAGCTCTTCTTCCCGGTCGGCACGACCGGCCCGGCCACCGACCAGATCGAGTCGGCCAAGCGCCTGTGCACCCAGTGCCCGAGCCAGAAGGCCTGCCTCGAGTTCGCCCTGGCGACCAACCAGGAGTCGGGCGTGTGGGGCGGCACCTCCGAAGAGGAGCGCCGCAAGCTGCGCAAGCAGTGGCTGGCCGCGCGCCGCCGGGCCGCCCAGATGGCCCAGGCCGCCCAGTCGGTCCGCTAGGTCTCGCGTCCCCGCAACGGGACGCTCACCCGGGCGTAGGTCCCCCCGCCCTCGTCGGGCGTGATCGAGCGCATCTCGATCTCGCCGAGCAGCTGGTTGCGCACGAGGTCACGCACGATCGACAGGCCCAGGCTCGTGGGCGTCTCGAGCGAGAAGTCGGAGCTGAGGCCTCGTCCGTTGTCGCGGATCTCGACGGTCGCTCGTTGGGCGGACCGGTGCAGGTGCACCGTGACGATCCCCGCGGGCTCGCGCGGTTCGGACGCGTCGGTAAAGGCGTGCTCGACCGCGTTGGTGAGCAGCTCGGTCAGGACGAGCGAGAGCGGGGTGGCGACGTCGGTGCTGAGAACGCCGAGCTCGCCCTCGACGACGATCTCGGCCGGGTGGTAGGCGAGCGCCGTGTCCTCCACCAGGGCGACGATCGACTGGACGATCTCGTCGAAGCCGACCTCCTCACCGGGCTCGAGGCTCAGCGCCTCGTGCACCACGGCGATCGAGCGCACGCGCCGCTCGGCCTCGAGCAGGGCCGTTCTCGTCTCCTCCTCGTCGCTGCGCCGGGCCTGGAGGCGCAAGAGGGAGGAGATCGTCTGGAGGTTGTTCTTCACCCGGTGGTGCACCTCGCGCACGGCCGTCTCGCGGTTGAGGACCATCCGGTTCAGGTGGCGCAGGTCCGACACGTCGCGCACCAGGGTCACCACGCCGGTCACCCGGCCCTCCTCGACCAGGGGTACCCCGTGGACCTGGATCGCGACGTCGGGCCCGACGTCGACCTCCTCGAGCGAGGGCAGCCCGAAGTCGCGCGCGCGCTCCAGCGCCCGGATGCGCAGGCCGAGCTCGGAGAGGGTCTGGCCCGTGGGCGCGGCGTAGATGCCGAGCCGGTGCAGCGCGTTGACGGCGTTGGGGGTCGCGAACTCGACGCGTCCGCGCGCGTCGAGCAGGATCACCCCGTCGCCCACCCGGGGCAGGCCCGGACCGGCGACGTCGTCCTCGCGGAAGGGGAAGGTCCCGTCGCTCACCATCGTGCACAGTCGGGCGAAGATCGACAGATACGGCACCTCGAAGACCGACCCGCCGCCGCGGGCCCCCTGGAGGCGCACGACGGCCCCGACGGTGCGTCCGCCGTAGCCGACGGGCACGGCCCAGGTCGCGAGCGGCCCCTCCTCGCCCGCACGCGCCGTCTGGCCCACCGCCCGCTCACCGGCGAGGGCCCGCGCGACGAGCGGCCACTCCGCGACCTCGTGGGCACTGGCCACGAGGTCGTCGGGGATCGAGGTGGTTCGGTTGTTCGGTCGCGTCTGGGCCAGCACGAGGAGCCGTCCGTCGGACGACGGCGCCATCAAGAGCAGGTCGCTGAAGGCGAGGTCGGCGAGCAGCGACCACGACGCGGTGAGGCCCGTGAGGTGCTCGATCGCGCCCGGCTCCAGCTCGATGGAGGCCGCGAGGTCGCTGAGGGTCGCCACGGCTAGGCGCGCAGGTCGACCATCTCGCGCTCGCGCGCGCGGTAGCGGGCGAGGCGGGTGACCCCGCGCGCCTCGAGCATCGCCGCGAGGTCGCCGGCGCGCTCGCCCACGCGCTCGAGCCCGTGGGCGTCCGAGGCCGTGGTGAAGGTGAGGCCCCGCGCCACGAACCGGTCGAGGAGGCCCTCGGCCGGGTACTGCTCGCCGGCGGGCTTCTTCCAGCCGGCCGAGCTGCACTCGATCGAGACGTCGACCCGGGCGGCCGACTCGGCCATGGCGTCCCAGAGGGGCGCGGGCGACGCGGCGCGGTAGCCCGCCACCTTGATGAGGTCGGGGTGGGCCAGCACGTCCACGCTGCGCGTCGCGCACAGCTCGTCGAGGGCGTCGGCGTAGCGCCGCCAGCTCTCCTCGACGTCGCGCACGGTCCACTCGTGGAGGTGCACCGGGTTCTCGTAGTCGTCGAACTGCCAGGTGCCGAGCCAGTGGACCGAGCCGATCAGGACGTCGAAGGGGTACTGGGCGAGCAGCGCGGCGACCTCGGGCATCTGGCCGCGGTAGTAGTCGACCTCGAGGCCGATCTTGACGGGCAGCCCCTCGTCCTTCGCCCGCTGGGCGAGGGTGACGTACGCCTCGAGGGAGTTGCGCGCGTGGAACGCCCAGTACTCGGCCATAGCGGCACTCGTGGGCTCGTGGCCCTCACGGGTCCAGAAGTCCCCCACCACCGCGCGTACGTCGGCGAAGCGGTGGGTGTGCTCGGTGAGGGCGAGCTCGCTCACCCCGTGCGCCCGAGCCCGCTCGCAGTAGTCGGCGATCTGGTCCAGGCGGAACCAGACCGAACTCTCCTCGTGGGGCCAGAGGTGGAGGTGGTAGTCGAGCACCTAGACGGCGCCGAAGCCCACGACGCGCTCGCTGTGGGCCGGGCCGAGCTCCACGTAGGCGATGCGCGCGACCGGCACGCCGACGCGCCGGCCCCGGCGGTCGGTCAACCACAGGACGCCCTCGCCGACGAGCGCCGTCTCGACCTCGCGCATCAGCGCCTCGCGGTCCGTCTCGGCCGGCAGCTCCACGTCGAGCTCCTTCATCGACTGCACGATCCCGATGCGAATCTCCATGAGTCCCTCTCTCACCGCCGGAGACCATGCTAGGGCGCCCTGGCACAATGGGGACCGTGAGCGAACCGGTCTCCGAGCGCAGCCGCCGGTGGGCCGCGACCATGGGCGGCTACGCCGGTCCCGACGAGGTCACCGTCGCCCACGACGACTCGCGCGCGGCGATCGGTGCGCGTCTCGGCCCGGCCCCCGCCCTCTTCGGCCCCCGCGAAGACCGTGAGGCCCTCATGGACGAGGCGCTCGCCCCGGGGGCGACTCGCTCCTCGGGCGCCGGGCGGCGGGCCACGCCCGAGGAACCCGACTACTGGCGCACCTGCTTCGAGCGTGACCGGGACCGGATCCTGCACTCGAGCGCCTTTCGCCGCCTCGCGGGCAAGACCCAGGTCTTCGTCTTCCCCGAGGACCACATGCGCACCCGCCTGACCCACGCCCTCGAGGTCGCCCAGGTCGCCACCGGCGTCGCCCGACCCCTCGGGCTGAACGTCGCGCTCACGGAGGCGATCGCCCTCGGCCACGACTGCGGCCACGGGCCGGGCGGCCACGCCAGCGAGGAGGCCCTGGACCCCTTCGTCGAGGGCGGCTTCGACCACGCGGTGTGGGGCGCCGACGTGGCCCTGGCGCCCCTCAACCTGTGCGAGGAGACCCTGGACGGGATTCGCAACCACTCCTGGTCCCGCCCCGCCCCCTCGACCCCTGAGGGCGAGGTCGTCTCCTGGGCCGTTATCTAGAGGAACAGCAGAAAGTCTCCTGAACCATCAGAAGGAGACCAGAACTGCCTCTAGGGGTGTCACACCCAACCCTTACCTTGGGTCTCCAGAACGGAGACGAGATGAGAGTTCAGCGACTGATCGAGACAGACGGACATGATTCATACACGGTGGTCGACGGCGCCGGCCTGCCCATCGGACTCATAGATCAGTACCTCGCTTACCTGACCGCGCGCAACTCGTCACCGAATACCGTCCGGTCCTACGCCTTCGATCTGCGCGACTTCTGGACCTTCCTCGACCTACGCGGTCTGGACGCTCGTGTCGTCACCGTTGAGGACCTGGCGGCGTGGATTTCGTGGCTTCGACTGCCCACGACCCTGCGAACCAATGAGCGATCCATCACCTCGATTGATCCTTCTCCCCACCTCGCTCCAGCCACAATCTCGAGGAAGCTGTCTGCAGTCGTGGCGTTCTTTGAGTTCATGGGCCAGCGCGACGAGAAGGTCGTGCCTTTGCTTAACCAACTTCGTCAGGGGAGACCTCGGGGTACAGGCCGCTATCAGCCGTTCCTCTCGCACCTCGCACGAACCACTGCGAAATCGAGTCGCACGATTTCCGTCAAGGTCCCCACCAAACGGCCCGGCGTCCTCAATCCGCAACAAGTGCAAAGCGTGCTCGAAAGCTGCGCGAACCGCCGGGATCGTCTCTTCTTCGGCACTTTGTGGGAGACAGGTGCACGGGCTTCAGAGGCCCTGGGATTACGCATTGACGACCTCGATGAACGTCACGGGTCGTTACGGATCACTCCGCGAGACAATCTGAACGGTGCCAGGGTCAAGGGTTCGAAGGAGCGAGTGGTCCCGGTGGGAAAGCGCTACGTTCGGCTCGCCATCGACTACCTGACCCTCGACTTCGGCGCCATCAACTCCGACTACCTCTTCGTCAACCTCTACGGAGGAGCCCTTGGAGCGCCGTGGTCCTACGACTCGGTCGATGACCTCGTGCGGCGTACACGAAAGAAGGTCGGTTTCTACTTCACGCCTCACATGTTCCGCCACACCTACAGCACGCGACTGCTGCAGGCGGGCGCCCGTATCGAGATCGTCTCCGAACTGCTCGGCCACGCTGATATTCAGACGACTCGGTCCATCTATGGACATCTCAACGTCGCCGACCTCCGGGCAGAACTGGACCGCGTCGGTTGGCTCGATGAATCGGTGGTGACGCTTTGACGCTTCAGGCCCTACAACCAGACCAGTACGCCCCATGGCGCGATACCTTGCGCAAGGCGCTGCGCCCCGAGTTCAGCGATGACGTCTTCTACTGCTCGGAACTCGCTGGGGTTCTCCACGTTCCCGACTGCATGATCGAGGGATGCGTGGGCAGTGAATCGGCCTCCGCACTCTGCATCGGGCACTATCACCGATGGCGTGACGCCGGCAAGCCGAAGGGTGACGAGAAAGCCAAGTGGGCCGCCGCGCAGCCGGCAGAACTGCAGGGTCGTCGGGCACCTGAGAAGTGTCGCGTGCCCGACTGCTGGCAGGGCCAACGGAGCGTGTTCTGTGATTTTCATCTCTACGCTTGGCAGCGCCACGACGGAGCAATCTCGGCCGACGAGTGGGCCCTGTCGCCAGAAGCCTCGCGCATCAACAAGAGAACTGACGCGTGCCCCGTTGCAATCTGCCCCTTAGACGTACGCCCCGGGCAGCCCTTCTGCGCCGCACACTTGCTTCGTTGGAAGCGCAACAACGGGCCAGCGATCGATGAATTCATCCGGCAACTCAACGACGTTGGTCGAGCTCGATATGACCTGAGGGCCCTCCCAGAGACCTTGCGCCTTGAGTCCCAGTATCTGCTCCAATGTCTCTACGACCGCAACACTTCCGCGTTCCCCTACTCGCTGGGCAAGGAGTTCTTCGCGACTCTCCGTCGAAGCGGATTGGAGACTCTGACTGAGTTACCTCGAGATGGATGGCGGGATTGGTGGGCAGTCAATGGGACAAGCCGAGGTCTTGGCTCCATCGGACTACTGCGTTTCGCCTCGGATGTTCTCACCGACCTCGTCGACGGAACAGGCTGGGATAACGAGTACTCGCGGGACTCCTGGGACCGCAATCGTCTCGGTCTTACAGGAAGGGTTCGTCATCTCGACTTCCGTTCAATCAGCCAGCCGGGACTCCGTGACCTCGTGAAGCGATGGTGTCGACAGCGCCTTACCGCCAAGGGAATGGACATGAACGGCGTCGCAAAGGACTTGCTTGCCATGCGACACCTTTCATCGTCGTTGGCGAGGCGACGACCGGGGAAGGACCTCGCGGACATGGATCGTGAATTCCTTGAGGAGTGGCTCATTGACATGTCGATATTGCGAAGCGCCCGAAGCGGTGAATCCATCAGCAATTCACACCGCAAGGCGATGCTGAGCGCGGTGAGCGTCCTTCTACGTGACAACCAACGCTACGGCTGGCACCCTGAGATTCCCACCACTGCTCACGTCCACCCCGACGATTATCCGCGGCACCGTGAGCTCTTACCCAGGGCCATTCCGGAATCCGCAATGCGCGCCATCGAGGCACAGGGCGCCTTGGAGATGATTGAGCGCCGGGAGTACCGGCTGATTACCCGGCTCCACATCGAAACCGGGATGCGCAACACGGACATCCGCCATCTCATTCACTGGCACTATCTGTCTCGAGACGGGTCTGGCAAGCCGTACCTACTCTTCTTCAACTCCAAGATCGGCCGCGACGCCGTCGTTCCGATCGGCGAAGACCTGGCAAAAGAGCTCATGGCCTGGGCCGAGGTCGTGCGATTGAGATATCCCGAGATCGCCCAGCGAGAGACTGCCAAGCCTCCGACATCGCGGGTCGGCGCATTGAAGCTCTTTCCCTCTCCGATGGCAAACCCGACCGGGTCTTCAGCAATCGGCTATTCGGGTTACCGAACGGCCCTCCAAAACTGGTTTGACCAAATCGGTCTCGTTGACGACGTGGGCCAACCAATTCATGTCACCAGTCACCAGTTTCGACACACCTACGGGACAAGGCTCATCAACGCCGATGTCCCCGCGCACATCGTGCAGGCCCTGCTGGACCACACCTCACCCACGATGACCGCCCACTACGCTCGGCTGAACGACAAGACGATCCGCATCGCCTGGGAAGAGGCCGCCGCGAAGATCGACGGTTCCCGCAAGGCGCCCGACGAGGTGCTCGACGTCGAAGGCAGGCTGTCAGACGCCGCGTGGAGCCGACACCGGGTCGAACAGGCGGCGGCGCTACGCCTGGCCAACGGGTACTGCGGCATGTCGCCGACCAAGGTCTGCGAGCAGGCCAATCCTTGCCTCTCGTGCGACCTCTTTGTTCCCGACGCAGAGTTCCTCGACGAGTACCAGCGGCAGCTCGTCGTCACGGAAGCGGTAGCCCTCAGGGCTCGCGACGAAGGGTACGTCCGGCTTGCCGAGAAGGCCGACCAGGACGCGCTCGCGCTCCACGGAATCATCCGGCACGTCACCGAAGCGACGCCCGCGCAGCCTGTCCGCGTCGAGGTGCAGGGGCGTCGTAGGAGAAACCATGCGAGCAGATAACACTGATCATCTCCGCGAAGCGGCGAAGCGCAAGCACGACGAGTGCCTCAGACGCGTCACCGCTGTGATTCGCGAGGCTGATCGGCTCCGCCGGCCCGTCACCCTCCAAGGCATCGCCAAGTCGGCCGGTGTCTCGCCTTCGTGGATCTACACCCAAACTGAAATCTACGAGGCTATCCGCAGCCGTCGTGCTGCAACAGACCGCCAGTCGCCCACTCGTGTTCCGAGTAGGGAAGCCGCCGGGCGAGCGAGCCAACTGAAGCGAATCGAGCTGCTGGCTGCGCGACTCAAGGAAACAACCGAGGACAATCTGAGGTTGCGCGGTGAGTTGGCTGCGGTCCACGCGGAGTTGCGTCGAATGCGCCAACTTCAGCCGCGACAGACTATAAGCAGCGAGCAACGAGAGAAGCCGGAATGAAGATCGATCGACGAGGCGAGTGGACATCCACGATGCACGGCAACCCTACGACCAACGGACTTGTGTTCGCCCATCGCGACACCCCTCCCCCAGGTGTCGAGCCCCGACTGGTCGCGAGAGAACAGCGCGAGGCATCGGAGGAGGGCAAGCTAACCATGGGCGCAACTCGGGCATCCGGTGCTGGCAATCGTGCCACACCCGAACAGCCCGACTCCCTTCGAACCTGTTTTGAGCGCGATCGCGATCGGATTCTCCACTCCAACGCCTTCAGGAGACTCGCCGGCAAGACCCAGGTCTTCGTCTTCCCCGCCGACCACCAACGAACTCGATTGACCCATGCCTTAGAGGTCGCCCAAGTGGCCACTGCCGTTGCGTCAGCGACGGGTCTCAATGTCGCACTGACCGAAGCGATCGCCATCGGTCACGACTGCGGCCACGGGCCCGGTGGGCACGCATCCGAGGAGGCCTTCGACTTGTTCGTCCCAGGGGGGTACCACCACGCTGTCTGGGGCGCTGAAGTCGTGCTCAAACCTCTCAACCTGTGCGTGGAGACGTTGGACGGCATTCGGAATCACTCCTGGTCGCTGCCGACACCATCGACGCCAGAAGGCATCGTCGTCAGCTGGGCCGATCGCTGCGCCTACAGCGCTCACGATCTCGAGGACGCCGTCAGCGCCGGCATCGTCTCCGCCGACGACCTACCCGAGTCAATCACCAGGGTGATCGGCACCACTCGTTCTTCGCAACTTCGCTCTCTGATTGGCGCCCTGGTTTCCAGCATCAGCACGACGGGACTCGTCGGGATGGACGCCGCGCACGCCGATGCGCTGGCCGAACTCAGGGCCTTCAACTACGAGAGGATCTACAACCGCCCCGAGTCTCTCGAGCAGGGTGCCGCCGTGGCGGCGGTGCTGACCGCACTGGTGGAGAAGTTCATCGAATCGCCTGAACTCCTGCCAGGACCCAGTGTCGATTCATTCGACGCCGTCACCGCGGCGGTCACCTACGTCGCAGGCATGACCGACCGGTTCGCCTTCGACACTGCAACGAGGCTGTTGAACTGGCCCGCGGAGCGTCTTCCTCGAGGTATCGAGATGCCTCACTGACGTTGTGAGCAGTGTGTCGAGCCAGTCATAGCCGCATCGCGCCAGTCATTGATGCTGGTGCCGCATGCCCGGATTGGCCCCGTTGACCCATCAAGCGAGCATCGTGCGCCCACTCACATTCCCTGAAGGGTCACGAAGGCGGTAGTCAGAATCTCGGCCGCGGCTCGTACCTGATCGCGGGTGGTGGACCGACCAAGTGAAAGACGCACGGCGCCCAACGCAACGTCCGGTGCCACCCCCATCGCGAGAAGTGTCTCCGCCGGAGTGTCGACACCCGAATGGCACGCCGACCCCGTCGAGGCGAGCACGGCATCGGCTCGTTCGAGAACCTCTCTCCCAAGCACCCCGGGGAACGAGAGCGACAGGGTATTGGGTAGACAAAGCTCTATCGGCGTGTGACGCACGAGTCCCGGAATCCTCACCGAGACTTCAGCCCACAGATGGTCGCGCAGATTTCCAATGATTTCGACGTCGTTCGCCAAGTGGGACCGCGCGAGTGTCGCGGCGGCACCTAGTCCGACGATGCTCGCCACGTTCTCAGTCCCCGGGCGAAGTCCACGCTCTTGGCCACCTCCAAGGACGAGCGGCTCGATCGCCGTTCCGTAACGGACGTACAGTGCACCCACTCCCTTGGGGGCGTAGAGCTTGTGTCCCGCAATCGACAGCAGGTCGACACCGAGGCGATCGACGTTGACGTCGATCTTGCCCACGGCTTGGGCCGCGTCCGTGTGGCTCACTGCCCCGTGAGCGCGCGCGACGTGGGCGACGTCGCTCACCGGCATGACCGCTCCCGTCTCGTTCTGTGCCAGCATGACCGTGACGAGTCCAATATCATCCCCAATGGACTCGTCGGCGCCGCGTACGTCGATGGCGCCGTCTCGGTTCACTGGCAAGCGAGTGACCTTCCACCCCTGCGCCTCAAGAAACGCACACGCGCCTACGGTCGCGGGATGTTCGACGCTGGAGGTAACGATATGGTGGCGGCCGGTCGTCATCAAGGCTCCCGCTCCACGGATCGCGAGATGATTCGATTCAGTTCCACCCGACGTGAAGATGATCTCGTCGCGAGAAGCGCCGATCAACGCAGCGACCTGTTCCCGGGCCTCATCGACCGCCCGTCGCGCTTCACGGCCCAGGGCGTGATCGCTCGAGGGGTTGCCGAATGACCGGGTCAGATACGGCAGCATCGCTTCGAGAACCTCAGGCGCAACTGGCGTCGTCGCGTTGAAGTCGAGATAGATCGGCGAGGCGGTCATCGTGCTCACAACCAGCGCCGCATCACCGTGAGTTCGAATGCGACCTTGCCGAGGTGCGTTCGGCGTGACGGGGGTCGGATGTCAACCTGGGGCGAGGGTTCGGCGAAGAAGTTGCCCGAGCCGTATCCCGCCTTGGCGAAGCCGGTTTCGATGAAGCAACCTCCGTGCCCGTCGAATCGAGCGCTCGCCGAGCGACCGTCAATCGCCGACGCGATGTTGTCAGCCACGACTAGGCCCTGCGCGTGCGCAAAGACCCCAGCGCGCGGAAGCGGCTTTCCGATGCTGAGAGGAATCTGCGTGTTATCTCCGATGGCGTGCACGTTGGGGAACGACGTCGCGAGTGTCGCTCGATCAACGTCGACCCAGCCTGACGGTATGGCGAGCGGAGACTGCGCGACGACGTGCGGTGGCCGAATCCCTGGCATGTAGACAAGGAGGTCAAACGGCTCGACCTCCCCATCGGCGAACTCCGCACGACCGGGCTCAACTCGCGTGATCTGGTGTGACGGTCGGTAGTCGATTGACCGATCCGCGAGCATCGACGTGACGGCCGCCGAGACGTTCGCTCCAGCCACACCCATCGGTGCCGGCTCGGCGGAGTGAACCGCGACCTCCACGTGCGAACGGACGCCGGCCCGTTGAAGGGCGGCGTCGATGAGCAGGGCCGACTCGTAGGGGGCCGCCGGGCACCGGTACAGGGGTGCGGCGGTGACAATCAGAACGCGACCGGTGGCGAGAGACCGGACACTTCGCGAGAGGCCTTCGGCGCCCGCCAGGGTCGCGAAGGTCTCGCCGTATTCACTGAGACCCTCGACGGCGTCGGTCGCGTAGTCGGCCCCGAGTGCCACCACTAGATGATCGGCTTCGATCGCTTTACCATCGACGGACACGACACGGCGCACTGGATCGATGGCGTCGACGGCGCCGATAACGACGTCGATCCCCCGGCGTTCCAAGTGTCGCAGGGGCCGGGTCACCTGTCGCGCCGTCCGTGACCCCGCCATCACCCACAGGTACGAGGCGGCAAAACTGAAAACGGGCTCACGATTGATCAGAACCACTCGGTGTCGAGATGCGAGTCGACGCCGGAGCCGATTGGCGGTGGCGACCCCGCCAACGCCGCCGCCCAGCACGACCACCGACTGTCCTGACTCGTTCGACCGTCGGCTCATCAGAACACCAGAACCTTGTCCGCTTCGATTGTTTGGGCCGTCAACTCGTCCATGGTGCTGCGCGCCGCCCCTTCGAGCAGATCGCCCTGAGCGAGCCCCCGCGCGTCCATGCAGGTGCCACAGACCAGTACGTTGCCGCCCTTACGGACGACGTTCTTGAGCATTCGCTCGACGTTGTAGTAGCCGTTGGGGGTCTGTTGACCGGACTTCGCACCGCTGGCCCCGTCACCCATGAGGAAAACGACCAGCTGGGCGTCTGGATCCTTGTCGAGCAGGTTCGTCGCGAGTCGCAGGCCGTTGTACATGCGCTCCGTTCCGTACGGCGGGTCGTTGATGATCATCAGCGTCTTCATTGGTGATTCCTCTCTATCTCAAGGTTCAGTTGGATAACGCGACTGGTGGGGCTGCGTCGACCTTGGGCGCTGCGACGATCGGAAGTCCATACGCGCCCCATTCGAGTGGTCCCCCGACGAATCGTCGGGCCACGCGCCCCGTCTTGCGCAGTTGGGTCACGGCCTCGGCGGAGAGGACGCAATAGGGACCGCGACAGTACGCGACGACTTCGCGCTCGCCATCAATCTCGGACATGCGCTCGGGCAATTCATCGAGCGGAATGCTGATGGCACCGGGTAGGTGGCCCGCTTCGAACTCGAGGCGAGGGCGTACATCGATCACGGTAACGTTGCCCGCCTGTGCTCGTTCGAGCAATTCCTCGATACCAACAGGCTCAGCACCGTCGATGGTGCCAAAGAACGCCTCTGCTAGCTGACGCACCTCAGCGAGCCGTGATTCAGCCAGCGAACGCAGTGCCTGGTACCCGGTCGCCACGGTGTCATCGGCGAGTCGGTAAACGACATGGAGGCCATCGCGTCGTGAGGCCACCAGACCGCTCGTTCGAAGGATGCCGAGGTGCCGCGACGTGTTGGCTACGGTCATGCCCGCAACTTCAGCGATGGACTCCACCGTTCGCGGGCCTTGAGCCAGGAGGTCAATAATCTCAAGCCTCTTCGGGCTGCTGAACGCGGCTCCCACGCGTGACAACTGTTCGAAAATCCCATCTTTGAATTCGCGTGGTCTCACCGGGGTCCTATTCAAGTACTTGATTGAGTACTATAACACTTGAAGTGAGCGCGTTCCTGGCATAATTGCGGTGACGTTCGAACGGGCAACGCGGTTACGCAAGGCTTGCATTGTGGAGGATGTCCACAAAGCAGCGTGCCTGATCAACGTGCATAAGAAGCGCGAGGCACGAGGTAAGGGCCGATCGGATCGCCTACGTCTGCCACGACTTCGAGGACGCCGTCTCGGCCGGGGTCGTCACCGAGGACGACCTGCCCCGGGTGGTGCGGGAGCGCTGCGGGCGTCGTCGGGGCGCCCAGCTCGGCGCTTTCATCAACGCCCTCATCGACACCTCGCGCTCGAGCGGCGTGGTCGGCATGGACCCCGAGCACGCCGAGGCCCTCGCGGCCTTCCGGTCGTTCGACTACGAGGCGATCTACCTACGCCCGGCGTCCCAGCGCCAGGCCCGGGCCGTGGTCGCGATGCTGCGCGCCCTCGTCGAGCACTACCGGGCCCACCCCGAGCGCATCCCCGACCTCGCCGGGGCGGCACCCCTCGACGACGCGGCGGCCCTCGCGGCCGCCGTCGGTTACGTGGCCGGCATGACCGACCGGTTCGCCTGCCGGCGGGCGATGGACGAGCTCGACTGGCCCGAGGAGAAGCTCCCGAGCGGGCTGGACCGCTGAACTGGCGCCACCCGCCGGCTTTGGGGTCGCTATCTAACCGGAGGGGAGTGCGCTTCGTTTAGCGGTGCTACGGGGGCGCTCGTTGCACCGCCGTGAGGGTGGCCCACGACGGGTGAGTTGGATGGTGCGCCCGACCCCTGCAGCCTCCACAACGACCAAGGGGTCCCGCACGACCTAGGTGCCGACCGCGCCGGCACTATTCGACCGCCAAGGTCGGGAGTCCGATGGCGACGAGCGCCCGCCAGAACGTGACCGCACCTACCACGAACCTCGTCCTGCCCCCCATGGACCGCGGAGTCTCGTGAAGACCCGTACCCCTCCGCCGTCGTCCGTCGGTCGAACGTCTTGTCCTTCGGGGAGACCACGGTCGGTGCGGGAAACCTCACGGCCCGGCCGTTCACTCCGGTTAGACGGAGACCCCGTAGCCGGCTAGGGCCGACGCGCGAACCCGCGTCCGACAGCTCCTACCCCAGGTCCCGGGCACTGCCCCATTCAGGCATGGCCCACTTGCCCACGGAGGGTGTTTGGGCGGTGCACCGGGTATGACGACCTCTCACTACGTCACCGTTCAGGACCGCGGACGAGTCAACGTGAGCCGGCTCGCCACGCACGACCAGTATCGGGTCACGGTCGACGAGGACGAGACCATGGTGGGGGAGCCCACCGAGACCTTCACTCTCGCCGAGCTGGAACTCCTCCAGAATCGCGAGATGCTCGAGACCATCACGAAGGACCTGGCCGATCCCACACGTCACGGCTCGCGCGAGGGAACGAGCGACCGCCTCCCCCTCGACGAGGTCACGATGGAGATCCGCCTCGGCCTCGACGCCGCCGACGACCTGACCACGCGGCGACGCTCCTCGCACATCTCCACCCAGCGCCTCTATAACGACCTGAACGACGCGCTCGACACTCTCGAGGCCAATCACGCCACCGACCCCTCCTGTTCGCACCACCGCTATCGACGCCGCGAGATCGGCACCATGGACGGGTTTGTGATCGAGAGTTCGGGCGAGCGGCGGGCGTTCCTCTAGCGCTACTACGACGACTACCTCCTGGCGCACGGTTTCGCCCCGGAGGACCGACGGCGCCGCTCGGGCGCGACCGCCTCTCGCGCGTCGTCTCTAGGGTCGGGCCGCCGAGAGCAGGTCGAAGCCCGGCGGCGGACCGCCGCGCATCCACTCGAGGCGCGACTCGGTCGTGCGCAGCGCCAGACGCTCGTGGGTGAGGATCCAGAAGCGCTCCTCCTCGACGGCGCGCGCGACGGCGTCGGCGACCTCGGCGGGGTCGATGCCGGCCGCGACCGCCTCGTGGGCGATCCTCTCCGCGCCCACGGCGAAGGCGTCCTCGCTCTTTCTGCGCAGCTCGGCCGGCATGTTGCGGGCCGACTCGGCGATCCGGGTCCGCACGAACCCCGGGCACAGGACCGAGACGTGGACCCCGGGGGCACGCAGGGCCAGCTCGTGATAGAGCGACTCACTCAGCCCCACGACGGCGAACTTGGTCGCGCAGTAGGCGCCCATGCCGGGCACCCCGCCGAGGCCGGCGGCCGAGGCGGTGTTGACGACGTGGCCCTCGCCCTGGTCGACGAAGTGGGGCACGAAGGCGTTCAGCCCGTGGACGACCCCGCGCAGGTTGACGTCGATGACCCAGTCCCACACCCCGGTCGGCGAGCCGATCGTCGGGCCGCCGCCGACCCCGGCGTTGTTGACGACGAGGTGCGCGCCGCCGAACGCGGCGAGCGCCGCCTCGCGTAGCGCCACCACGTCGACCTCGTGGCGCACGTCACAGACCCTGCCCGCGACGGCGGCGCCCTCGGCGCGCAGTTGGGCGACCGCCGCCTCGAGGGGGGCCTCCTCGACGTCGCCGAGCACCAGGCTCATACCCGAGGCCGCGAGGCGGCGCGCGAGCGCGAGCCCGATCCCGCTGGCCCCCCCGGTGATGACGGCGGTGCGGCCCCCGAGCTCCACGACGACCTCCTAGACGAGTCTCAGCTCCTGACGGTAGACGCGCGCCGGACCCTGGGCCGCGATGCGCGTCGCCAGCTCGACGAAGGCCCGGGCCGCCTCGGTCTCGGGGGCCGCCACGACGACGGGCTCGCCGACGTCGCCACCCTCGCGCAGGCGGGGCTCGAGGGGGATGACGCCGAGCAGGGGCACGCCGAGCGAGGCCGCGAGCGCCGCGCCGCCGCCCTCGCCGAAGATCGGGTAGCGCACGCCGTCGTCGCCGGTGAACCAGCTCATGTTCTCGATCACCCCGCGCACCGCCAGCTTGAGCTTGCGCGCCGCGAGCGCCGAGCGCTGAGCCACGCGCTGGGCCGCCGCCTGGGGGGTCGTGACGACGTACATCTCGACGCGCGGCACGACCTCCGAGAGCGTGAGGGCCACGTCACCGGTGCCCGGGGGCATGTCGACGACGAGGAAGTCGGGCTCGTCCCACCACGCCTCGGTGACGAGCTGGCCGATCGCCTTGTGCAGCATCGGCCCGCGCCAGATCACCGGCTGGTCGTCGTCGACGAAGTAGCCCATCGACAGGCACCGCACCCCGTGGACGAGGGTCGGGATCACGATGTCACCGAGCACGATCGGGTCGGTGGCCGCGCCGAGCATCTTGGGCAGCGAGAAGCCGTAGACGTCGGCGTCGAGCAGTCCGACCCCGTAGCCCTGAGCCGCCAGGGCGATGGCGAGGTTCACCGAGACCGAGGACTTGCCGACGCCGCCCTTGCCCGAGGAGACCCCGAGCACCCGGGTCGTGGCGTCGCGGGCGAGGAACCGCGGCGTCGGCGACGCGTCGTGGCCGTGGCCGTCCCCCCCGCCCGGACCGACGGCGGTCATCGAGCCGCGCAGGTAGTCGCGCAGCGCAAGGCGCCCGTCGTCGTCCATGGTCGCGACGCGCACCTCGACGCCCTCGCCGAGCGCCGCGACCCGTGCGCGCAGCGACTCGAGGTGCGGCCAGTTGGTCACCGGCAGCACGAGCTCGACGACCGGGTGGCCGGCGGTCTCCTCGACCGCACCCACGAAGCCGAGCTCGCCCAGGGGACGCACGAGCTGGGGCTCGACGAGGGCGGAAACGGCGCGGTGGAGGTCGGCTGCGGTCACGGGGGTCCTTCGGGTGGCCCCGCAAGGTTAGTGTCCGCGCGGGCGGTCCACCCGTAGACTCGCGCTGTGAGCAGTGTCGAGCACGACGTCGACCCCGCGTTGTTCACCGCGACCGTCACGAGCCTCACCCACTCCTTCGGCGACTCGACGCGGCGCAAGATCTACCTCTTCCTGCGCGCCCACCCCGGGGCCACCGCGGCCGACCTAGCCGCCCACTGCGAGGTCCACGCCAACGTCGTGCGCCACCACCTCGAGCGCCTGACCGAGGGCGGCTACGTCACCTTCGACAACGTCCGGCGCACCACGGTCGGGCGGCCGGCCAAGGGCTACCGCGTGGTCGACGAGTCGACCGTGCTCGACGGACCGGTCCGGCGCGACGCGCTGCTGGTCGCCCTCTTGGAGCGGGCCCTCGAGGCCCTCGGGCCCGAGGAGGCCGAGGTGCTCGCGCGCGACGTCGGTCACGCCTACGGCCGCACCCTGGTCGAGACGTGCGGGACCCAGGACTCGGCGAAGACCGTCCGCGAGGCGATGGCCTCGATCGCGGGACTGCTCACGGCCCACGGCTTCTCGGCCCACGTCGACCTCGACCCGGCGACGCCGTCGGTCACCTCGGACAACTGCCCCTTCGGTGCGGCCGCGCGCGAGCACCCGGTCCTGTGCGCGATGGACCGCGGCCTCATCACCGGCATGCTCGACGCCCTGGGCGCCGGCCGGGTCGAGGTCACCCTCACCTCGCGGGCCCTCGGCGACGAGGCCTGCCGGGTGACGGCCTCGACCTAGGGGCGCAGCCCGAGCGCCACGAGGAACGGCCGGGCCACCGCGAGTTCGCCGGCCGAGGGGCGAAGGGCGAGGAAGACCCGGAACTCGCGCCGGGCGAGCGCGCGCCCGTGGGGCGTCGCGTCGGCGACGATCGCGTAGTAGAGGCGCGGCGCCGGGTCCCGGGGGTGCTCGTCGACGGCCCGGACGAGTTCGTCCACCCCGACGGCGACGAGGGCGGCGTCGTGGCGGGCGCTGCCGGCCGAGAACTCCAGCCAACCGGTCTGGGTGGTCGCCGTCGCGTCGTGGGGCGAGAGGGCGAGCACCTGGTGGTACGCGGCGAGGGCCGCCGCGTCCTGGCCGCTCGCGACGTCGGCCTGGGCCTCGTCGAGCAGCTGGGCCACGCGCTGACCCGGTGAGAGCGCGATCCCGCCGGTGATCGAGCTGCCGGGCTGGCGCGGCCCGAGCGCCGCCACGAGCAGCGCCACCACGGCCAGCGCGAAGCACGCGAGGGCGACCAGGAGCAGCCCGCGGCGTCGGCGCCGCGGCGCGCGGGGGGTCCCGTCCGCGTCGGGGGCGGCCGCGAGCTCCTCGTGGAGGCGGGCGAGGGCCGACTCCTCCCGGGCGAGGAGGGCCGCGGCCTCGCTCGCGCCCAGCTCACCCGCGGTGAGCTCACGGCGGGCGTCGACGATCGAGGCCTCGCGCAGCGCGATCTCGTCCAGCAGCGCCTGGCGGCTCCTCATCGGCGTCTCGCCACGCGGATCGCACCCCCCACGACGGCCAGGCCCACGAGGAGCGGCCCCACCCACAGCAGGGCCCCGAGGCCGCTGGTGGGTGGGCTGAGCAGGATCGAGGTTCCGTAGGCCGCCTCGAGCGAGGTCAGGATGGCGGCGTCCGAGAGCCCCCGGGCGACGTCGGCGGCGATCTCGTGGCGCACGGCGATCGCCGAGGTGGCGTCGCTCTGGGCGACCGAGAGGTCCTCACAGCTCGGACAGCGCACCAGGGACTCGAGTCGCGCCACCCGCGCCGCCGCCCCCGTGGCGCGCGGAGCCAGGGTCAGCGCGAGGGCCGCCACCGCGACCAGGGCCAGCGCGAAGAGGGTGAAGGAGCGCAGCACCGCGCCGAGACGGCTCACGACGCCACCCGAGCCACGACGGCCTCGAGCTGGGCCGTCGACACCGGTCCGAGGAGGGTCGCCGCCACCCGCCCCCGCGCCGAGATGACGAAGGTGGTCGGCGGCGAGGTGACCCCGTAGCGGTTCGCGATGACCCCACCCGGGTCCACGACCGAGGGGTAGAGCGAGCCGTAGTAGCGCGCGAAGGCGCGCGCGGCGGCGACGGTGTCGTTGAAGACGACCCCCACCACCACCACGCCGCGCCGGCGCATCTGCCACGCCGCGCTCGAGAGGTCCGGCGCCTCGGCGCGACACGGCCCGCACCAGCTCGCCCAGAAGTTGACGACGACGACGTGACCCCGCTCGGCCGCGAGGTCGAAGCGGCCCCCGCCGAGCTCGCGACCCGTGAGGGCCGGGGCCGGCCGGCCGAGCAGCGGGCTCGGCGCCTCGGTGGCGTCGGTCACGGGGTGGCGGGTCGCGAGAAACAGGGCGAGGGCCGCCACCACCACGAGCACCGCGATCGAGGTGAGGCTCACCGAGCGTCTCACGCCGACTCCCCCGCCCGCCGGCGCGCGAGGGTGAGGGCGCTGCCCAGGGCGATCACGAGGCCCCCGACCCACAGCCAGGCGAGCAGCGGCTCGACGGTCACCCCGAGCACGACCGAGCCGGCCGGCAGGCCGCTCGAGACCTGGGCCCCCGACGCCGAGCCCGTGCCCCCGACCGCGTCGAAGGTCACGTAGACGTCGCGCAGGAGGTTCGAGTCGATGGCCGGGGTGCCGACCGTCTGGCCGTTGGCGCCGTGGAACGTCGTCACGGCCGGGGAGAGGGCGTGGCCGTCGACGGCGACGCGCAGGCTCGTGGCGCTCTCGAGGGCGCTGCTCACGTGGCGAAAGCCGCGAAAGGAGACCAGCTGGCCGTCGACGAGCGTCGACTGGCCCGTGGCCAGGGTCACCTCGACACGCTGGACGAAGGTGCTCGAGGTGACGACCCCCAGGGCGAGGACGACGACCCCGAGGTGCACCACCATCCCGGCGGTCGAGGGCGCGCGCCACCAGCCGCGCGCCTCGTGGCGGCGCAACGCCGCCACGAGCGAGCCGCGCAGGGTGCGCACCGCGGCGCCGGCGGCGAGGACCGCGAGGAAGACCGCGACGAGCTCGGTCGGGCGGCGCACGTCGGCGAGCACGAGGGCGAGCACGGTCGCGAGGGCCACCCAGGCCGAGACCCGGATCCGCGACCAGAGCACCCGGGCGTCGGCGTGGCGCCACCCCACGAGGGGCGCCAGGGCCATGAGGGCGAGCAGCACCACCCCGAGGGGCGCGGCCACCGTGACGAAGTACGGCGAGCCGACCGTGACGGCCGCCCCGTTGACCGCCTGGTACAAGAGGGGGAAGACGGTGCCGAGCAGCACCACGAGCGCGAAGCCGACGAAGAGCACGTTGTTCGCGACGAACAGCCCCTCGCGGCTGAGGGGGTGGTCCACCCCCACCGGGGCGCGCAGCCGGTCCCCGCGCCAGGCGAGCAGGCCGCCCCCCACCAGCACGACGGCGAAGAAGAAGGAGATGAGGATCGGCCCGAGCGTCGAGGAGCTGAAGGCGTGCACGCTCACGAGCACCCCGGAGCGGGTGAAGAACGTGCCGAGGATCGTGAGGGCGAAGGTCGCGATGGCGAGCGAGAGGTTCCAGACCCGAAAGAGGCCGCGGCGGTCCTGGACGATGACCGAGTGGATGTAGGCCGTCCCGGTCAGCCAGGGCAAGAGGGCGGCGTTCTCGACCGGGTCCCACCCCCAGAAGCCGCCCCAGCCCAGGACCTGGTAGCTCCACCACGCCCCCAGCACGATCCCGAGCGACAGGGCGCCCCAGGCGATCACCGTCCAGCGCCGCTGCTCGAGGGGCCAGCGTTCGTGGACCCGCCCGGTGACGAGCATGGCCACGGCGAAGGCGAAGGGCACGCTGAAGCCGACGAAGCCGAGGTAGAGCAGCGGCGGGTGGACCGCGACGAGCGGGTTGTCCTGGAGCAGGGCGTTGGGGCCCGCCCCCTGGTGCACGACGGCCGCGTTGGCGAGGAAGGGGTCGGCCGGCCCGGCGAGCACCAGGGCGAAGAAGGCGCCCACCGCGAAGAGCACCAGGGTGGCCCAGCGCACCACGTCGTCGTCGCGGCGGCGCCGGTAGACGAGCACGACGGATCCGAGCACGGCGAACTGGATGAGGACCCACAGCAAGAGCGAGCCCTCCAGGGCCGACCACAGCCCGGTGACCGAGTAGAGCAGCGGGGTGAAGGTGGCGTTGTTCTCGGCCACGTAGGCCAGGGCGAAGTCGTGGGTGACGAGGGCGTACTCCATCACCACGACCGCGCCCACCACGCCCGCCAGGGCGGCCGCGAGGAACCACCGGGCGTGGGCCGACCGGCGCGTCGCCAGCGCGCGCGCCAGGTCGACGACGCCACCCAGCGCACCGAGTGCGCACAGGTAGACGAAGGCCCGGCCCAGCCAGGTCAGGGTCATCGAACCGTCCCGTTGGGGGCTCGGACCCGTCCGGGGTGCTCGGCGATGTAGGACGCGGTGTGCTTGACCAGGATCTGGTCGGCGCTGAAGGTGTCCGAGGTCGCACTCGTGAAGTGGCCCTGGACGACGACCGGGATGTCGGACTGGAAGAGCTGGGGCGGCGTGCCGTGCGCGCGCACGAAGACCCGCTCGCCCCGGCCCCCCCGCACCCAGAAGTCGGCCCCGGTGGCGGTGCGCTCGATGGTGCCCGCGACGACCACGCCCTCGAGGCGGAACACGCTGGTGCCGAGCTTCGCGCGCGAGGCCAGGGCCTGGTCGACCGTCTCGAAGTAGTTGAGCGAGTGCAAGAGGCCCTGGCTCAACAGCGCGAGCACGGCCGCGGCGAGCAGCCCGAGGACGGCCCACGTGCGCAGCCGGCCGCTCCGGCGCACCGGCGGCGCGGCGACGGGGGCGAGCTCGCCGGGGGCCTCAGCGTCGAGCACGACGACCCCGCCACCAGATCGAGAGCGCGTAGAGCGCTAACCCCCCAAAGGCGAAGGCGTAGCCGGCGTCGACGTAGCCCATCAGGCGACCCCCTCGCGTCGACGCAGTTCGAGGGCCTCGGCGAAGGCCACGGCGTCGCGCTCGGCCCGCGCGACCTCGAGCCGGTAGCGCGCCCGCAGCAGCCAGAAGAAGAGGCTCGTGAAGCCGAGGAAGCTCAGCAGCAGCGTCCAGGCCATGATCCCGTGGATCAACAGCGTGCGGTTCGCGGTGAAGACGGTCGCGCCCTGGTGGAGCGTCTTCCACCACTGGACCGAGAAGTGGATGATCGGCACGTTCACCGCGGCCACCAGACAGAAGACGGCCGCGCGCGTGGCGCGCGCCTCGGGGTCGTCGGTCGCCCGGCGCAACGCCAGGTAGGCCAGCGCGAACAGCCCCAGCACGGCCGTCGAGGTGAGCCGCGCGTCCCAGGCCCACCAGACCCCCCACGTCGGGCGCCCCCAGATCGAGCCGGTGACGAGGGTGAGGGCGATGAAGACGACCGAGACCTCCATCGCGCAGTGCGCCAGCCGGTCCATCGTGCCCGAGCGGGTGCGCCGCCAGAGGTAGAGCGCCGAGGCGATCGTCGCCGTGCCGAACGAGACGTACAGGGCCACCCAGGCGATCGCCGGGTGGACGTAGACCAGGCGCGCGAGGTTGCCCTGGACCTTGGCCGGCGGGGTGACGAAGAGGCCCAGCCAGAAGGTGAGCGCCAGCAGCACGAGCGTGACGGGTCCGAGTAGGCGTGACGCGACCGTTTTCACCATGATTCCTCGAGAACACCGTAAAGGAGAACGCCGAGGGCCACGTAGGCGGCCAGGGCGACGAGGGAAATCACCCACCACTGCCAGAGCGCCCCCCCGGTTAGGGCGCTGTGGTAGGCCCGCTCGCCGGCGATCAAGAGCGGCACGAAGCCCGGGAACGAGATCGCCGGCAGCAGCGTCGCGGCGCCGGCGCCGGCGCCGAGCGCGCCGTAGAGCGACCCGGCCGCCGCCAGCGCCCCGAGGGTCACCGCCACGCTGGGTGCGGCCTCGAGGGTCCCCGTGAGGGCGGCGTGCAACAAGAGGACCGACCCGGCGAGCAGGACCGCCCCCATCGCCCACAGCTCGACCGCGAGCGCCAGGGCCTTGCCGAGGAAGACCCCGGCCGGGTCGAGACCCAGGGTCGCGACCGAGGACCGGGTGCCGCTCTCGCCCTCGATCTGGATCGACCGGTTGACGGCGAGGAGGGTGACGAAGAGCGCCACGAGGTAGAAGAGGCCCGGGCCGGCGTTCGAGTTGCCGGCGCGCGTCGGGCCGAGCGCGATCCCGGCGAGCACCAGCGCCACCACCCCGAAGGGCAGCACCTGCCAGAGCAGCACCCGACTGCGCGCCTCGATGCGCAGGTCCTTGCCCGCGACGAGCAGGGCCGTCGCGATCACGCCGGGCTCCCGGGGACGTCGCCCACGACCCGACCGCCGGCCAGCCGGAGGGTGCGCGGGGCCAGCGTCGCGCTGCGCAGGGGGTCGTGGGCGCTGAGCAGCACCGTCGCCCCCGCGGCCACGACGTCGGCCAGGAGCGCGTCGAGGAAGTCGCGGCCCTCGTCGTCGAGCGAGGCGTAGGGCTCATCGAGCAGCCAGAGCTCGGCCCGGCGCACGAGCAGCCACGCGAGGCCGAGGCGACGGCGCTGGCCGGCCGAGAGGCGCCGCGCCGCCGTCTCGTGGCGGGTCGCGAGGCCGACGCGCTCGAGCGCGGGGTCGATCGCCGCGAGGGGCCGTCCGAGGGCCCGGGCGGCGAAGGTGAGGTTCTCGCGCACGCTGAGCTCGTCGTAGAAGGAGCCCTCGTGGCCGAGCCAGCCGACCCGCCGGCGCAGCGTGCGCCGGTCGCCCCCCGCGAGGTCCACGCCGCAGACGACGGCCCGTCCCCCGCCGAGTCCCACCAGCCCGCCGAGCAGGCGCAGCAGGCTCGTCTTGCCGGCGCCGTTGGGGCCGGTCGCCACGGTGAGGGTCCGCGGCTCGACGACGAGGTCGACCCCGGCGAGGAGGGGGTAGCCGGCGGAGGTCACCACGGCCCCTTGGAGGGTCACCACGGGCACGGCGGACGGCTCGCTCAGCGCTGGAGGGCCTTCGCGTCGGCGTCGACCATCAGCTCGATGAGCTCGGTGAAGCCGACCCCGTGGCGCCAGCCCAGCTCGCGGTTGGCCTTGGTCGAGTCGCCCACGAGCAGGTCGACCTCGGCCGGGCGCAGGTAGCGGTCGTCGACGACGACGTGGTCCTCCCAGTCCAGGCCCACGTAGGAGAAGGCCACCTCGCACAGCTCGCGCACCGAGTGGGTCTCGCCGGTGGCGATGACGAAGTCGTCGGCGGCGTCGCGCTGGAGCATCAGCCACATCGCCCGCACGTAGTCCAGCGCGTAGCCCCAGTCACGCCGGGCCTCGAGGTTGCCCAGGCGCAGCTCGCCGTCCAGGCCCGCCGCGATGCGCGCCGCGCCGTGGGTCACCTTGCGGGTGACGAACTCGATGCCGCGCCGGGGCGACTCGTGGTTGAACAGGATCCCGCTCGAGGCGTGCAGGCCGTAGCTCTCGCGGTAGTTGACGGTGATCCAGTGGCCGTAGACCTTGGCGACGCCGTAGGGGCTGCGCGGGTAGAAGGAGGTGTGCTCGTTCTGGGGCACGGCGCGGACCCGCCCGAACATCTCCGAGGAGCTCGCCTGGTAGAAGCGGATCTCGGGGTCGACGATCCGAATGGCGTCGAGCATGCGGGTGACCCCGAGCGCCGTCGACTCACCCGTCAACACCGGCTGGGCCCAGGAGGCCTGCACGAAGCTCTGGGCGGCCAGGTTGTAGACCTCGCGGGGCCGGTACTCGCGCAAGACGTTGATGAGCGACACCTCGTCCATGAGGTCGCCCGAGACGAGCGTCAGGCGCTCTTGGATGTGGCTGATGCGCTCGATGTTGACCGTCGAGCTGCGCCGCATCAGCCCCACGACCTCGTAGCCCTCGGCGAGGAGCAGCTCGGCCAGGTAGGAGCCGTCCTGACCGGTGATGCCGGTGATCAGCGCCCGCTTGACCATGGTCCTCCCAAGTGCGCCGATTCGGACCGTTTGAGTCTACTGGGGCCCCACCGGGGCCCCCGGGGCGCCGCTCGGCGGTCGTAGCCTCTAGCGGTGGCGCGCGTCGGGGTCGTGAGCTACCGCCTGGGCGGGGTCGACGGGGTGAGCGTCGAGGCCGCCAAGTGGGTCGGGGCGCTCTCGGCGCTCGGCCACGAGGTCACGACGGTCGCCGGCGAGGGGACGGCCGAGCACCTCGTCGAGGGACTCTCGCACCGCGACTCGGGGCCGGTCGACGAGACGGCGCTCGCCCTCGCGCTCGAGGGCTGTGACCTCGTCGTGGTGGAGAACCTGGCGTCGCTGCCCCTCAACCCCCGCGCGGTCGAGGCGACCTACCGGGCGCTCTCGGGTCGCGCCGCCCTCCTTCGCCACCACGACCTCCCCTGGCAGCGGCCCGGCGGCGCCGGCGCGCCGGCGCCGCGCACGGGGACCCTCTGGCGCCACGTCACGATCAACGAGCGCAGTCGCGTCGAGCTCGCCGCGCGCGGCGTCGTCGCGACCACTCTCTACAACGCCTTCGACCTCGACCCGGTCCCCGGGGAGCGCCGCGCCACCCGTGCGCGCCTCGGGGTCGGCGACGAGCGGCTCGTCCTCATGCCCTCGCGCGCGATCCCCCGCAAGAACGTCCCGGGCGCTCTCGCCCTCTGCGCGGCGCTGGGGGCGACGCTGTGGATCCTCGGGCCGGCCGAGGACGGCTACGAGGGCGAGCTCGCGCGCCTCGTCGAAACGAGCGCCGCGCCGGTCATCCAGGGCCGCCCCGACGGCGTCGGGGTCGTCGACGCCTACGCCGCCGGCGACCTCGTGGTCGTCGCCTCGACCTGGGAGGGCTTCGGCAACCCGGTCCTCGAGTCGGTCGCCCACCGCCGCCCGCTCGCGGTCTACCCCTACCCGGTGCTCGAAGAGATCACGGCGACCGGTCTCACCTTCCTCGACCTGTCCGACGTCGAGGGCGTTCTCGCCGAGCTCGACGCTCCCGACCTCGCCCGGCGCGAGGCCAACCTCGCCCACGCCCGGGCCCACTTCGACCTCGCGGACCTGCCGCGGCGATTGGCCCCGCTCGTGGAGGACCTCCTCGCGGGCAGCCGGTAGGCTCGGGTCGATGGTCCTCAACGACGAGCGTCCGCTCTCGAGCGAGCGCACCCCTCCCCCCGAGCGACGGGACCACCTGCTCGCGGTCGCGCGCACCGTCTTCGCCAACGGGGGCTTCCAGTCCACGACGATGGACGAGATCGCCCACGAGGCCGGCTTCACCAAGCCCATCTTGTACCAGTACTTCGACTCCAAGACCGAGCTCTACCGCGAGGTCGTCACCCAGACGGCCGAGACCCTCCTCGGGTCACTGCGCGCGGCGGTCTCGGACGCCACGACGCCGCGCGAGCGCATCGAGGTCTCCTTCCGGGTCTTCTTCGACATGGTCGTCGAGGAGACCGACGCCTTCCGGATCCTCTTCATCCACTCCCACGAGGGCGAGACCAAGGGTGACCTGCGGGCCTTCGAGGCGGCGCTGGTGTCGTTCATCGAGCCGCTCATCGCCGTGCGCATCAAGCCCGACCACCGGCGCCAGCTGGCCGCGGGCGTCGTGGGCATCGCCGAGGGTGCCGCGACCGCCTGGCTCATCCAGCAAGAGGCGCGCGGCTGGCCGCCCCCGCGACCGGGCGTCGCCCAGCGCCTCGCCGCGCGCAGCGCCACCCTCGCCTGGGGCGGGCTGCGCTCGATCCAGATCGACTAGTCGCGCGCGCCGAAGGCCAGCTGGCGGGCGATGACCCACAGCTGGGCGGCGGTGTCGTCGTAGACCGACTGGTCCCCGCCCGCCGGGTCGGTGACGTCGTGGCGGTCGTCGGGCTCGCGCGCCGCGACCAGCGCCACCTGCGCGCTGAGCGGCTCGCCCTCGGGGGCCTCGGCGATGAGCTGGCCGACCGAGACGGTCGTGGGCGCCGCGTCGGGGAAGGCCCGTCGCAGGTGGCGGACGTGGTCGGCCTCGGCGGTGAGGATCGCGTCGGCCCAGGCCACGTCGGCCGCCCCGAGGCGGTGGCTGCGGTGCAGGGTGAGCAGCGACCCGTCGACCTCGGGCAGGGACGCCATCGCGACGAGGGTGCGCGGGCTCACCCGGTCGCCCTCGCCGGCGAGGGTGCCGGCGCTGCGCACCGACCACCCTCGGGCGAGGTCCTCCGAGAGCGTCTCGAGCATGGCGGCGAGCATCGGCGAGCGCGCGACGTTGCCCGTGCACACCACGAGCAGTCTCGCGCCCTCACCCACGGGCTCAGCGTAACGACCCGGGGATCCACCCTCAGACGACGGCCCGGCCCCTCGCTCGTCAGTGGTGGGTGAGGGCGATCACGGCGAGGCTCACGCCGGCCACCACCGCCCACACCCCCGCACCGAGGGCCAGCGGGCGCACCCCGGCGCGCCGGATGGCCGCGAGGTCGGTCGAGAGCCCGATGCCCGCGAGCGCCACGGCGATCAGGAAGGTGGCGAGCGAGCCGAGGGCCGAGGCGACGGCTGGGCCGAGCAGGCCGAGCGAGCTCACGCCGACGGCCGCCACGAAGGCCAGGATGAACCAGGGGAAGGACGAGGCGGCGGCGGCGAATGAGCCGGTCGAGACCTCGGCCGCCCGAGCCCGGCGCAGCGAGAGCACGAGCGTGATGGGGATGATCGCGAGGGTCCGGGCGAGCTTCACCACGATGGCGTAGGCGGTCGCGCCGTGGCCGAAGGAGGTCGCGGTCGCCACGACCGAGGAGACGTCGTTCACGGCCGTGCCGGCCCACAGGCCGAAGGTGTGGCTCGAGAGGTGCAGCGCGTGGCCGAGCAGCGGGAAGAGCAGGACGGCCGCGACGTTGAAGGTGAAGATCGTCGCGATGGCGTAGCTGACGTCGCGCTCGCGCGCGCGCAGCACCCCGTCGGTCGCGGCGATGGCCGAGGCGCCGCAGATCGCCGTGCCCACCGAGATCAGGGTGCGCAGGTCGCCCCCGACCCCGAAGAGACGTCCGAAGAGCAGGGCGCCGAGGAAGGCGCCCGCGAGGCTCGAGGCGAGCACCGGCAGCGACGACAGCCCGATCGAGGCGACCGCGGCGAAGGAGAGCCCGAAGCCGAAGAGGACGACGGCGAGCTGCAGGACCGGGCGCGAGGCGACGCGCAGCCCCGGCCGCAGCGCCGGTGTCGTGCGCCCGGCGAGTGCGGTCAGGGCCCCGAGGAGGATGGCGAAGACCGGGGCCCCGACCGTCGGGGCGAGTCGGGCCAGCCCCGTCGCCACGAGGCCGACGGCCACCGCGAGGGCGAGGCCCGGCGCCGCCGACAGGGCCGTGCGGGTCCTCGACGACGCAGGGGTGAGTACGACCGTCTCGTCCATGGGTACGAGCCTGCCGGGGGGCGAGCCCGCCCCGCCCCCCGCCGGTGAGAGAAGGTCATAACATTCGCTTATGACCGAGTGGCCCGACCTCGACGGCCTCGCGCTGCTCTCGGCGGTCGCCGAGGCCGGCTCGATCTCCCGGGCCGCCGAGGGCGTCGGGATCACCCAGCCGGCCGCCAGCCTCCGGCTGAAGCGTCTCGAAGCGTCGCTCGGGCTCACCCTCGTGGAGCGCACCACCTCGGGAACCCGGCTCACCCCGGAGGGGGCCGCCGTCGTCGGCTGGGCCGCCCCCGCGCTCGCCGCGACGCGCGAGCTCCTCGACGGGGCGCGCCTGCTGGCGACGCGCCGGCGCCACCACCTGCGCGTGGCGGCGAGCCTGACGGTCGCGGAGTACCTGCTGCCGGCCTGGCTCAGCGCCCTGCACGCGAGCGATCCCGACATCGCCGTGTCGCTGCACATGGCCAACTCCTACGAGGTGGAGGAGTCCTTCTCGCGTCGGGCCATCGACCTCGGCTTCGTCGAGGGAGCCCGGGTGCCCCCCGGCCTGCAGGGGCGCACCGTCGCCCGTGACGAGCTCGTCGTGGTCGTCGCCCCCGATCACCCCTGGGCCCACCGTCGCCGGCCGATCGACGCCGCCGCGCTCGCGCGCGCCGAACTCGTGGCCCGCGAGCCGGGTTCGGGGACCCGCGAGGTCCTCGAACGGGCGCTCGCGCGCCACGGGCTCACCCTCGCCCCAGCCGCCGAAATGGCCTCGACGACGGCGATCAAGACCGCCGTCGCCCACGGGATCGGCGTCGCCGTGGTCGGCCGAGCGGCGATCGCGCGAGAACTGTCCGAGGGACGGCTCGTCGAGGTCCCGGTCACCGACCTCGACCTGCGCCGATCGATCCGGGCCGTGTGGCCGCGGGGCACCTCGCTCTCGCCCGCCGGGCGCCGGCTGCTCGCCTCCCTCCGGCCCGCGGGCGCCCCACGCCCGTAGCGGCCGGGCGCGCCCCGTCACCCCGCGGGTCGCGGGTCGCGGGGCCGGGGGCGCTCGCCGGGTCACACCCCGCGAGCCCCCGCGCCCTAGCGTCTCAGCACCGACGCGACGGCGCGGTGCCGTGCGTCGCGCGCGACACCGATCAGTACATGCTCTCGACGCACTTCAAGTCGGCGGCCGCGAACTGCTGCCAGTCGTACTCCCAGTGGCGCAGGTTCGCCTTCGTATAGCCCGAGAACTGTCCGAAGCTGGTCGCCCCCGCGTAGAACTTCAACTGGGCGACCAGCTGGGCCATCAGATCCTTCGTGCCCTGGTTGGGCGCCGTCGCCTCGAGTTTCTCGAACGTCGCGAGCACCGACTTCGCGAAGCTCCGATACTTCGTCCAGTCCCGCGCGTTCTGCGGGGCGTGAGGGTGGAACGCCAAGAGGGTGGAGCAGAAGGGGCTCGAACTGGAGGTGAGCTGGGTGTTCGCGCCCGCGGGCGTCGCCACGCCGAGCAGCAGGACCACCCCGATGGCCGCGGACCTCGCGACGACACCGAATCGGGATGCGAAGAATCGTCTCACGGTACCTACCCCCTTTCGACCCCCCGCGTCGCCGATGACGCGGGCCGGTCGCTTACCCGAACGTAACCCCGCCCCGACGCGCGGTTTCCCGACGGCGCCTGCTTGTGACGATGTTCACATGTAGCGCTGCCCGACGCGCCTGTAGCGCCCGGGTCGGGGGTCACCCCCCGCCCACCTCCAGGAGGCCCTAGGAGCGTCGGTGGTCGCCGTCGGGCTCGGCCCGGGGTCCACCCCGCCCGGGGCGACGCCCGCGCGATCGGACGCCGGGCCGCGGTGGCCCGTCGCCACCGTCGACGTCTCGCCGACGCCGACGCGCCCGGTTCGCGGTCGTCGCTAGCGCGCCAGCGGAGAGTAGAAGACGAGGGCGTTCCCCTGGTGGTCGTAGGCCACGACGCGCCGCTCGTGAGCGTCGGTGTACGGCCCCTTCACGACGCCCCCGCCGCTCGCCTCCACGGCCCGCGCGGCGGCGTCGACGTCGGCGGTCTTGATGCCCACGACGACCCGCCCGGGCATGGGGTGGTCGACGGCGGTCGCCAGCGCGAGGGTGACCGAGCCGCCGTCGAGGGCCGCGAAGTGGGCGCCGTCGCGGAACTTGAGGGGCAGTCCCAGGGTCTCGGTGTAGAACCGGATCGACTCCTCGAGGTCGTCGGTCGATAACACGACCATCCTCACGTCGTACTCGCCCACGGGCGCCTCCTTCGGACGCACCGATCCTACGAGGGTGGGCCGGTGGCCCCCACGTACCGACCCCGTCGAGCCGGTCCCGCCGACACCCCGGGGTGAGGGCGACGGCTCACGAGCGCCCGGGCCCCCGCGACGCGCGCCCTACCGCGGGACCGCCACCTGGCGTCGCGCCGGGCCCCGCAGCGAGTCGTTCGTCGCCGACGACGATCACCTCGTGGTCGCCCCCGACCCCCATCACCGCGGTCCGGTTCGGTACGAGTGAGCGGAGCGTCCCCGCGAGCAGACGCGCCGCGGGGCGGGCCCCGGTGACCCGGCCCGACGCGACCGGCGCCGTCGAGCGCGAGGACCTCTCTCAGCGGATGTGCTTGCCCGAGATCGCTCGGGCGATGATCAGCTGCTGGATCTCGCTCGTGCCCTCGAAGATGGTGTAGATCTTCGCGTCGCGGTGCCAGCGCTCGACGGGGTACTCACGCACGTAGCCGTAGCCCCCGAGGATCTGGATGGCGTCCTCGGTCACGCGCACCGCGGTCTCGCCGGCGAAGTACTTCGACATCGAGCCCTCGCCCGCGGCGAAGGTCTTCTTGGTCGCGGCCATCCAGGCCGCCCGCCACACGAGCAGGCGCGCCGCGTCGACACCGGTCTTCATGTTGGCGAGCTTGAAGGCGATCGCCTGGTTCTCCACGATGGCCCGGCCGAACTGCTTGCGCTCCTTGGCGTAGTCGAGCGCGTACTCGTAGGCCGCCCGGGCGATCCCGAGCGCCTGGGCCCCGACGGCCGGGCGGGTCGCCTCGAAGGTCGCCATCGCCGCCTGGCCCGAGGAGCGCTTGCCCTCGCGCGCGCGCGCCAGGCGCTCGTCGAGCTTGTCCTTGCCCCCGAGCAGGCACCGGCCGGGCACCCGGCACTCCTCGAGCACGACCTCGGCGGTGTGGCTCGCACGGATGCCCATCTTCTTGAACTTCTGGCCCATGGCGATCCCGGGTGTCCCCTCGGGCACGACGAAGGAGGCCTGGCCCCGTGCGCCGAGCTCGGGCTCGACCGAGGCGACGACGACGTGGGTGTTGGCGATCCCGCCGTTGGTGATCCAGGTCTTGGTGCCGTTGAGGACCCACTCATCCTTCGCCTCGTCGTAGGTGGCCCGGGTGCGCAGCGAGGAGACGTCGCTGCCGGCGTCGGGCTCCGAGACGCAAAAGGCCGCGAGCTTCACGTCGTCGGGGGTGCCGTAGCACTGGGGGACCCACTCCATCTGCTGCTCGGGGGTGCCGTTGGCGACGATGCCGGCGACCCCGAGCGAGGTGCCCATGAGCGACATGCACAGCCCCGCGTCGCCCCAGGCCAGCTCCTCGAGGGCGACCATGAGCGACAGTCCCGTCGGGTCGGCGAGGGCGCTCATCATGAACTCCAGGCCGTAGATGCCGATCTTCGCGGCCTCTTGGATGAAGGGCCAGGGCGTCTCTTCGCGCTCGTCCCACTCGGCGGCGATCGGGCGCATCTTCTCGAGCGCGAAGCCGTGCACCCAGTCGCGCAGGGTGACCTGGTCCTCGTTGAGGTCCATCGAGAACTCGCCCATCGCCACCTACTCTCCGACTGTGTTACCCACGGGTAACCAACGCTAGCAAATCGGTCCGGACACGACGGGGCGGCCGCCGCGACGCGGCGGCCGCCCGTCGGACAGCCCTAGACGAGGGCGACGCGCTTGGCGAGCGGTCCGCGCTCGCCGGCCTCGATGTCGAACTCCACCTTCTGACCCTCGACGAGGGTCCGACGACCATCGCCCTGGATCTCGGAGTAGTGGACGAAGACGTCGGGCTGGCCCTCGACGGCGATGAACCCCCACCCCTTCTCGTCGTTGAACCACTTGACGGTTCCTGCGGCCACCGGGGCCTCCTTCGGTTAACGCTTCTCGGCCCACCTCGGGCCTGGAGGGAACCACTACGGCAACCTCGCCGATAACGCTACCTGAGGGTCCCCGCGGCCGACAAGACGTCTAGGCGCGTCGCACCACCGTCCCCGAGGGCCCGTCCTCGACCACCCAGCCCCGCTCGACGAGCTGGTCGCGGAGTCGGTCGGCGTCGGCGAATCGACGCTGGGCCCGGGCGGCGTCGCGCTCGGCCACGAGCCGGCGCGTCACGTCGTCGACCGCGTCGGTGCCCGCGCGCAGCGAGAGCCCCATCGCTCCGAAGAGGGTGTTCACCGCGTGGGCGAGGCGCCGGGCCGGGCCGTGACGGCCCTCGTCCTGCATCTGGTTCGCCGCGGTGACGGCCTCGAACAGGTCCGCGACGGCCAGGGGCGTGTCGAGGTCGTCGTTGAGGGCGGCCGCGACCCGCTCGTAGAGGTCGTCGGCCTCCTCGGCGAAGTCGTGGCGGTCGTGGCGCTCGAGCTGGTCGTCGCCGGCACGGGGCTCGAGGTCGAAGCGCCGGGCGAAGGCGTCCAGGCGCGCGAGGGCCCGCTCGGCGTCGGCGATGGTCGCGGGGTTCACCTCGAGGGGCGAGCGGTAGTGGCTGCGCAGCACCAACAGCCGGTAGGCCCGCGGGTCGGTGCGCGCGGCGAGGTCGGTGAGCGAGGTGAAGTTGCCGAGCGACTTCGACATCTTCTCGCCCCCGACCGTGACCATCCCGTTGTGGTCCCAGTGGCGCGCGAAGGGCCGCCCGAGCGCCACGGCCTGGGCCCGCTCGTTCTCGTGGTGGGGGAAGCGCAGGTCGAGCCCGCCGGTGTGCAGGTCGAAGTCCTCGCCCAGGAGGTCGAGGGACATCACCACGCACTCGGTGTGCCAGCCCGGGCGGCCCTCGCCGAAGGGCGCGGGCCAGGACGGCTCGCCGGGTTTGGCCGCCTTCCACAGGGCGAAGTCGAGCGGCGAGCGCTTCTCGTCGTTCACCTCCACCCGGGCCCCGGCCCGCAGGCTCTCGAGGGGCTGGCGGGCCACGAGGCCGTAGTCGCGCACGCTCGCGACCTCGAAGTACACCCCGTCGCTCGTGCGGTACGCGGCGCCACGATCGAGCAGGGACTCGATGAGCTCGACCATGCCCGCGACGTAGTCGGTGGCGTGGGGCACGTCGTCGGGCCGGGCCACCCCGATGAGGGCCATCGCGGCCCACCACTCGGCCTCGCACTCGGCGGCGACCTCGTGCTCGGTGCGCCCCTCGGCGCGCGCGCGCGCGATGATCTTGTCGTCGACGTCGGTCACGTTCGAGACGAAGTGGACGCTGAGCCCCTGGAAGGTCAGCCAGCGCCGCAGCACGTCCCAGACCAGGGTGAAGCGGCCGTGGCCGAGGTGGGGCGGGCCGTAGACGGTGGGGCCGCAGACGTAGATCGAGACCCGCCCGGGGTCGCGCAGGTGCAGGTCGCAGACCTCGCCGCGCGCCGAGTCGAAGAGCCGGATCACTGCTCTAAACTACGCCACCATGCCCGACCAGCCCCCGGCCTACCGGGTCCCCGACTCGCCCACGGTCGACGGCCTGGAGTCGGTCTGGGCCGAGCGCTGGGACGCCGAGGGCGTCTACCTCTTCGACCGCGCGGCGACCGAGGCCACGATCTACGCGATCGACACGCCCCCGCCCACCGTCTCGGGGAGCCTGCACCTGGGCCACGTCTTCAGCTACACCCACGGCGACCTCATGGCCCGGTTCTTCCGCATGCGCGGACGCGACGTCTTCTACCCCGTGGGCTGGGACGACAACGGCCTGCCCACCGAGCGCCGGGTCCAGAACTACTACGGGGTGCGCTGCGACCCGACGCTCCCCTACGACCCCGACTTCTCACCCGACGAGACCGCCGGCGACGGACGCACGCCGGTCTCGCGGCGCAACTTCGTCGAGCTGTGCACGCGGCTCACCGCGATCGACGAGGAGGCCTTCCAGGGGCTGTGGAAGTTCCTCGGGCTCTCCGTCGACTGGACCCTCGAGTACTCGACGATCTCGCCCCACGCGCGCGCGATCTCCCAGCGCGCGTTCCTCGAGATGCTCGAGCGCGGCGAGGTCTACGCGAGCGTGGCGCCGACCCTCTGGGACGTCGACTTCCAGACGGCGGTCTCCCAGGCCGAGCTCGAGGACCGCGAGCGCCCCGGGGTCTACCACCGGGTGGCCTTCGACCGGGTCGGGGCGCCGGGCACCGTCGAGATCGAGACGACCCGGCCCGAGCTGCTCGCCAGCTGCGTGGCCCTCGTCTGCCACCCCGAGGACCCCCGCTACACCGGGCTGGTGGGCACGGCCGTGCGCACGCCGCTCTTCTCGGTCGAGGTGCCGGTCGTCGCCCACGAGCTCGCCGACCCGGAGAAGGGCTCGGGGATCGCCATGGTCTGCACCTTCGGCGACACGACCGACGTCACGTGGTGGCGCGACCTCGAGCTGCCCACCCGGGCCCTCATCGGCCGCGACGGGCGCTTCGGGGCCTGTGACTTCGCCGACCCGGCCTTCGCCTCGGTGGACCCGGCCACGGCCAACGCCCACTACGCCGAGATCGTCGGGCGCACCGTCACCCAGGCCCGCGCCGTCGTGGTGGAGAGGCTGCGCGAGGCCGGCGCGCTGGTGGGCGACCTGCGTGAGATCACCCACCCCGTGAAGTTCTACGAGAAGGGCGAGCGGCCGCTCGAGATCGTGACGAGCCGCCAGTGGTTCGTGCGCACCCTGGAGAACCGTGAGGCCCTGCTCGCCCGCGGCGACGAGCTCGACTGGCACCCCGAGTTCATGCGCCACCGCTACCGCTCGTGGGTCGAGGGGCTCAACGTCGACTGGAACATCTCGCGCCAGCGCTTCTTCGGCGTCCCCTTCCCCCTGTGGTACCCCCTCGACGACCAGGGCGAGGTCGACGTCGACCACCCCCTGCGCCCGGCCCCGGCCGACCTGCCCGTCGACCCCTCCAGCGACGCCCCCCCGGGCTACGCCGAGGACCAGCGGGGCCGACCGGGCGGCTTCGTCGGCGACCCCGACGTGATGGACACCTGGGCCACGAGCTCGCTCTCGCCCCAGATCGCCGGCCAGTGGGGCACCGACCTCTTCCCCCGCCTCTTCCCCTTCGACCTGCGCCTGCAGGCCCACGAGATCATCCGGACCTGGCTGTTCTCGACGGTGGTGCGCGCCCACCTGGGCCACGACAGCCTGCCCTTCACCCACGTGCTGGTCTCGGGCTGGGTGCTCGACCCCGAGCGCAAGAAGATGTCCAAGTCCAAGGGCAACGCGGTGACCCCGCTGCCCCTGCTCGAGCGCCACGGCGCCGACGCCGTGCGCTACTGGGCGGCGCTCGGCCGGCCCGGCACCGACACCGCCGTCGACGAGGGCCAGATGAAGGTCGGCCGACGCCTCGCGATCAAGATCCTGAACGCCAGCAAGTTCGTCCTCGGCCGGCTCGAGCCCGGCGTCGCCTACGCGGCCCCCGACATCACCGCGCCGCTCGACCGCGACCTCGCCGCCCAGCTCGACGGGCTCATCCTGGAGGCGACCGAGCTCTTCGAGCGCTACGACTACGCCCGGGTCCTCGAGCGCGTCGAGGCGTTCTTCTGGGGGTTCTGCGACGACTACCTCGAACTCGTGAAGCTGCGCGCCTACGGCGAGGGCGCCCCGGCCGAGGTGCGCTCGGCCCGCGCGACCCTCGCCCTCGCGCTCTCGAGCCTCCAGCGCCTCTTCGCCCCCTTCCTCCCCTACGTCACCGAGGAGGTCTGGCGGTGGTGGCACGAGGGCTCGGTCCACCGCGCACCCTGGCCCGCGCCGTTGGCCGTCGCCCCGGTCGAGCCGACCTACGACGCGCTGCGCGAGGTCCTCGAGGCGGTCCGGCGCGAGAAGAGCACCGCCCGGGTCTCCCAGCGGGCGAGCGTCGCGGCCCTCGCCCTCACCGGCCCGGCCGAGACGCTCGAGGCTATACGCCGCGCCGCGGCGGACCTCCGGGCCGCGGGCTCGATCGAGCGCGTGGAGTACGCCGAGGGCCCCGAGCTGGTCGTCGCGGTCGCGCTCGCCCCGACCGACTAGAGCCGCGCGCCGGTCGCGGCGTCGCGCACGGCGACCCCCTCGCCGGTCACCTCGTAGTACGCGTACTGGCCCCAGGCCCGCGAGAGGGCCGTCGCCTCGCGCGGTCCCAGCCCCGACAGGGCGAAGCCCTCCTCGCTCGGCCACGCCCCCGTGGGGTCGCTCGCGCGCGTCGGGTGCGCCACCAGCCCGAGCCCGGCGAGGGACCCGGCCATCTCGGCGCGGCGCCGGGCGTTCACCTCGGGAGGGGTCGGCACCGAGCGGGGGTTGTCGGGGGTCACCACGACGTAGGGGCCGAGCACGCTCGCCGCCTCGAGGGCCCCGACGTAGCGCCCGGCGAGGTCGACCTCGAGCACGGTGGGGGGCACCTGGTAGCTGGCCGCGAGCGCGGGCGGGGTGGGCTCGCGGGTGGCGACGGCGGCCGTCGCGACGGCCAGGGCCGCGCGGGTCGTCGCCGAGGTGCGCGGGCTCGCCGTCACGTCGAAGGCGTGCTGGGTGAAGGGCAGCTCCACGTGGTAGCAGGGGGCGAAGGCGCTCGCGCGAAAGCGCGCGACGAACCCCCGGGCCACCCGGTAGTCGACCAGGGTGTCGTTGGTGCCCTGGACGACGAGGAAGGTCGGGGCGTCGCGGCCGATCCGCTCCATCGGCGAGATCGAGCGGTAGAGGTCCTCGTGGCCGGCGTAGGGGAGCTGGACGACGCGGTGCTCGAGGAGGCGCACCAGCCCCTCGCCCAGGCCGTGCCAGTGGTCCTCGTCGCCGGTCATCTCGAGGACCCCGTAGTAGGACAGCACGGCCCGCACCGCGAGGTCGAGCTCGTCGCCCACCCCCGCCGGCCGCCAGGCCGGGTCGGCCCCGGCCAGGCCGACGAGGGCCGCGAGGTGGCCCCCGGCCGAGCCGCCGGCGACGACGACCCGCTCGGGGTCGCCGCCGTAGCGGGCGATCTCGCCCTTCACCCAGGCGAGCGCGGCCACCGCGTCCTGCATCGGGGCCGGCCAGGGGTCGCGCGGGGCCAGGCGGTAGTTGGGGGTCACGGCCACCCAGCCCTGGGCCACGAACTCGTGCAGCATCGGGCGGCCCTGCTCGCGCTTGTCGCCGAAGGTCCAGGCGCCGCCGTGGAGGTACAGGACGACCGGTGCGCCCGGGCCGGCGTCGGGCAGGCGCCAGACGTCGAGTCGGTTGCGCGGGTGCGCGCCGTAGGCGAGGTCGCGGTGGATCTCCATCCCCCGGGGGTGGGGGGAGAACTGCAGGGCCGTGCGCCACCAGGTGCCGAAGCGGTCCTCGCCCGGGCGCGCGAGGGCGAGCGCCCGGTCCGGCGCCCCCTCGATCGCCCGGGCGACGACCGAGCGCGAGCGAAAGGAGATCGCGACGAGCGCCAGGTTCTCCGCCGCCACGAGCGCCGCGAGGGCGATCACGGCCTCGCCCAGGCCGTCGGTGCGCGGCCAGCCCCACCAGTGCAAGAGGGCGATGAGCAGGGCCTCGACCACGAGCGCCTGGCCGGCGAGCTCACCGGCCGCCCAGCCCACCGGGAAGGCCAGGGCGGCGAAGAGCCCCCGGCGCCCCGGACGCAGCGCCGTCGCGCCCGAGAGCGCGAGGAACGCGCTGAGGGCGAGGACGAGGTAGGCCATCCCCCCATTCTTAGGGCCGACGCGACCCCCCTCGCCCGGTGGGTAGGGTCGGAGCGTGGAGTCGACGGCGCTCTCCTCGCTGCGCGGGACGGTCGGGCTCTGGAGCGCCACCTTCGACGCGGTCCCCCCGGTGCGGGCCATCCAGCTGGCCCAGGAGATCGAGGACCTGGGCTACCCCTCCCTCTGGTTCCCCGAGGCCTGGGGCCGCGAGGCCTACACCCAGGCCGCCCTCTTCCTCTCGGTCACGACGCGCCTCACCGTCGCCACGGGGATCGCCAACGTCTGGGCCCGCGACGCCGTCGCCACGCGCAACGCCGCGCGCACGCTCGCCGCGGCCAGTGGCGACCGGTTCGTGCTGGGGCTCGGGGTGAGCCACCAGCCCCTCGTCGAGCGGCTCCGGGGTCACGCCTACGGCTCACCGGTCGAGCATCTGCGCGACTACCTCGAAGCCATGGACGCGGTCCCGATGCACGCCCCCGAGGCCGAGACGCCGGTGCCGGTCGTCCTCGCGGCCCTGGGGCCCCGGATGCTCCGGCTCGCGAGCGCGCGCGCCGACGGCGCCTTCACCTACCTCGTGACCCCCGGTCACACCGCCACCGCCCGAGCCGCCCTGGGCGGGGGATTCCTCGTCGTCGAGCAGGCGGTCGTCCTCGGCCAGGACCGCGCGACCTACCTCGAGCGGGCCCACGCCCACCTCGACTTCTACACCGGACTCGCGAACTACCGGAACAACTGGGCCCGCCTGGGCTTCACCGAGGCCGACTGGGTGCGCGGGGGCTCCGAGGCGCTCTGCGAGGCGCTGGTCGCCCACGTGGACCTCGAGGGCGCCCGCGAGGTGGTCGCCCAGCACCGGGCCGCCGGGGCCGACCACGTGCTGCTCCAAGTGCTCGGCGAGGGTTCCGAGCCTCCCCTCGAGGAGTGGCGCCGCCTAGCCGAAGTCGTAGTGGGCTAAGCCCGAGTTCGGAGGCGGTCTCCAAGCCGACCGTGACACCCCAGGAGTAGGTTCGGCCCGTGGCCGAGGGAACACCCGACCGTTCAGCACGCGACGCCCTGATCGGGGCCACCGTGCGGCGCCTCTGGGCGGCCGACGAGGGCGAGGTGCGCATCCTGGACATCTGCCAGGAGACCGGACTCTCGACGAGCGTCATCTACGGCCACTTCCGCTCCCGCCAGGGGCTCATCGACGCGGCCCTGCTCTCGATCCTCACCGAGATCACCGACGGCATCGTCCAGGGCATCGAGGGGGTCCTCGACGGACCCCACCCGACGGGCCACCTGCTCGACAGTCTCCACGCCTACCTCGTCGACCCGGCCCGCAAGGAGGCGCACACGAGGAACCGCCAGGCCTACCTGCGGGTCTCGGCCACGGCCCTCGCCCGACCCAGCCTGCGCCCGGGTTTCCTCGAGGTGTACTCGCGCTACCTGGGACGCTGCGCCGAACTCTACGGCGAGGCCGTCGCCCGCGGTCTCCTGCCCGACACCCTCTCGGGGCGCCAGTGGGCCCTGCTGCTCGAGAGCCAGATGGTCGCCCGGGCCCTGCACGACCTCGACGCCGACTGGGACGACCAGAGCGACTGGCTGCTGGCCCTGGCCCGACTGGCCGGCTCGTCGACCGACGGGGCCCGCGCCTAGTCGGTCTCGCCCCGGGCCGGGCCCTTGGGGGCCCGGCCCGGGGACCGACCTACTGACGCAGGGCCCGCACCACCAGGGTGGTGGAGCGGCTGGCGGGCTCGAAGCGCACCACGAGGTGGATCCCGCCGTGGGCCCGGAGGATCCGCTCGACCGCTTGGAGGCGCTGGTGGGCCGCGGCGACGTCGCCCTTGGTCCCGACCACGATCACGACGGTCGCCCCCGCGAGGAGGTGGGCGGCGAAGCGGTGCAGCGTCGCGCTCTCGGCACCCGTGAGGGCGCTGTGGCCGCTCGCGAAGGGGACGAGCACCCGCCCGGGCAGGGGCGGGGCGGTGAAGGTGAACGTCTGGTTCGCCGAGATCGCGAGGTACGTGGCGTCCGCGGCCTTGGTCGCCGTGACGAGGCACGTCCCCGGCGTCGTCGCCGTGAGGACCCCGCCCGTGACGGCACACCCCTTCGCCGTCCCGTCCGAGACGGTGTAGCTGATCGCGCCGGTGCCCGACCCGCCCGAGGTCGTGAGCGTGAAGCTCCCCCCGAGCCCCGTCGAGGTCGACGAGCTCGTGGACGAGACGCTGAGGGGGGCTTGGGTCTGGGTGGGTCCCGTGGGCGGCGTGGGCGGGTTCACCGCACCACCACCACCACCGCCGCCACCACCGCCACCACCGCCACCACCGCCACCACCGCCACCACCGGAGATCGGGACGACCGCGTTGGAGGCGCTCGACGCGGCGCCGGTGCCGATGGGGTTCGTCGCGGTCACCGTGAAGGTGTAGGAGTCGCCGTTGGTCAGCCCGGCCACCGTGCAGTAGGTGGTGCCGGTCGTCGTGCAGGTCTCGCCGCCGTTGGCCGGTGTCGTCGCGTCCGACGCGGTCACGGTGTAGCCCGTCACCGCGAGGCCGCCGTCGTTGACCGGGGCGGTCCAGCTGACGTTGGCGGCCGAGTCGCCGGCGAGGGCGCTCACCGCGCCGGGCTGGCCCGGCGCGGTGTCGCCGGTCACGTTCGTGAGCACGACGCCCTGTGAGGGGTTCCCGCCGTTCTCGGCCGGGTAGGTGATCAGGAAGCGGGTCGTGCCGAGACCGTCGGTGAAGACCGATCCGTTGGGCAGGCCGTTGAAGGTCCCGGTCTCGCGGGCCCCGAGCGCGTTGTTGAGGCTCACGACCGTCCAGGACGTCCCCGTGGGCGCGCCCGAGTAGTCCTGGGTGGTGAGGCTCGCCCCCCCGAGCTCGAGGGTCCCGGCGTTCTGGACGAGGTCCGCGGCTCCAAAGGGCGAGAGGACGAGAGTCACGCGGCCCCCGGAGCCCGTCGCGTTGAGCGCGGAGAGGCCCCCGAGGGTGATCTGGCTCGGGGCGGCGAGGGTGACGAGACCCCCGTCGTTGGTCACCGAGGCCAGCCCCGACGTGGCGTCCTCCGCCAACTGCGCGCCGGCCGACACGGTGACGGCCGTGTCGAGGGTCGTCGTGATGCTCATCGTGCCGCCGACCGTCGTCGGGCCGAGGGGACCCGCGGCCGAGCCTCGGAAAGAGACCACGCCGCCGTTCGAGGCGTCACCGATAGTCAGGGTGACGGAGGGGGCCCAGGACACCGCGCCGTCCAGGTAGACAATATCGCGGGTGTTCGCCGCGAGCTCCTGGGTGTCCGCGAAGTCGAAGCCCATCGGGAGGTAGACGGGGGACGTCGTCACGCACAGACCCACGCTCGGCCCGCACGGGGCGTTGTTCGTCGCGCCCACGTCGAGGGTGATCGGCACGCCCCCGGAGTCGTCGTTGAAGAGGTAGTTCCCCTCGATCGAGATCGAGTCGAACGTCGTCGCCGGGGCGACGCCACCCCCGCCGGCCTCGGTGCCCGAGTCCCAGTTCACCGTCGTCGAGACCGCCGAGGCCGGAAAGACGATCTGGGCCCCCGCGGGCGGGCCGCCGGGCCCGGTGCACGGCGCCCCCGAGGTCGTCGTCCAGTTCGACCCGACCGACCAGTCGGAGCCGCCGGTTCCGGACCCCCCGTTCCACGTGCAGATCGTGGCCCCGGTCGCGGCCGAGGTCGTGAAGGGGATCGTCCACACCCCCCGGCCGTGGGTGTAGGCGATCACGGTGCCGTGGGCGGTGAGGGCCACGTCCATCACCTGGACGTTGGGCAGGCCCGCCCCCAGGCGGACCCAGCTGGTGGAGGCCCCGTTGAGGGTCTTCGCCCAGAACACGCCGACGTCGGTGGCGACGATCAGTCCGCCGTTGCCGTCGGGCACCACCGAGGAGGTCGGCACGCCCGGGGCGAGGTCGCCGGTCAGGTCGGTGAGCGTGGGCGTCGTGGTCGTCGTGGTGTACTCGACCACCGACGGCGGCCCGGCCTGGCCGCCGGTGGGCAGCCCCTGGAACCCGACCGCCGACGAGGTCACGTAGATCGTCGTCGGCGAGGTCGGGTCGACGGCGATGTGGGTCACCTCGACGCCGTTAGCCGCCTGCACCGTCGTCCACGTGCTCCCCCCGTCCTGGGAGACTTCGATCGTCCCGTCGTCGTAGCCGGCGTAGACGATCGAGGGGTTCGACGGGGCGACCGCGAGGGCCGAGGTGAGAACGAAGTTGGAGGCGCCGTAGCCCGTCGGACCCGACCAGCTCGTCCCGAAGTCGGTGGAGGTGAAGACACCGGCGCCCCCGAAGAGGACGGTCGGTCCGGGCGTGCCTTGTTCGATTACCAGCGGGGCCACCCAGTTCGAGCCGTTGAAGCCCGGCGGGGTGATGTTGTTGAACACCGTGTTCCACCCGTCGGTCGTGGCGTAGAGGCCCGATCCCGAGGAGACGTCGGCCTCGGCCACCTGGTCGTTGGGGTTCGCCTGGTCGATGGCCGAGTAGGCCCCGTCGCCCCCGAGGACCTCGTTCCACGTGGTCGGCGGCGTCGCCGACGCCGAGTACAGGTTGGTGCCGTTGTCCTGGGCACCGGCCAGGATCGTGCTCGCGTTACCGGCCTCGGCGACGCCCGGGTAGAACTGGGTGATGTCGAGGTTGGTGTTGAGGTTCGCAAGCCCCGTCGTCGTGGCGCTCGCCACGTCCGCCGCCGGCAGCTCCCACACCCCGCCGTCGTTGCCGAAGTAGAGGTTGCCCGCCGCGTCGAAGGTGAGGGCGTGGAAGTCGGGGTGGAAGAGCGGGCTCGGAGTAGAGAAGTATCCGCCACCGTTGAGGTTCGTCCAGTTGGCGCCCCCGTCGGTGCTCTCCACCAGGCCGATGCCGGCCGCCACGATGATCTGGGGGTTCAGCGGGTCGACCGCGATGACGTTGTCGTACCAACTCTGGTCGCCGTTTGCGTCGCTGTCGGTCCCGTAGTAGCTGTAGTTGTCACTCGTGAAGTACGGCACGCAGCCGACCTCGGGGTTGGGTGAGGCCCCGCCCGAGTTGCACATGGTTGACGCGTTCCACGTCTGGCCGCCGTCGGTGGACGTGTAGAACCCCACGTAACCCGAGCCGGGGCCGGAGCCGAGCGACGCGTAGACCGTCGTACTCGCCTGGGTCGCCCCCGGGGCGAGGGCGATCGAGCCCGTGTCGTAGCGGCCGGCCGCGATCGGTAGGGGAAGGCTGACCGACCAGGTGGCGCCGCCGTCAGCGCTGTAGACGACGCCGGTGCCCTGCACGTAGGCGTAGATCGAGACGGGCGAGGTGTCGGTGTTGAGGGTGACCGACGACACCGGGGCGTTGCCGTAGGCCCAGCCCGCGGGGTCGGCGGTGCTCTCCGCCGTCCAGGTCTGGCCGCCGTCGGTCGAGACGAAGAGGCCCGCCGAGGTCCCGGCGAGCACCGTGGTCGACGAGATGGCGGGCGCCCCCGGGACGACGGTGATCGAGCCGATGTCGACGCCGGTGAACATCCCACCGGGGTTCACGGTCGTCCAGGTCTGGCCGCCGTCGGCGGACTCGAGGATCCCGTCGCCGTAGAAGCAGTCGAGGCACTGGTTCTGCTCACCGGTCCCCGCGAAGACGTAGGCGGTGTTGGTGGGGTCGACGGTGACCGAGCCCATGGCGATGTCGGGCTGGGCGTCGGTAGAGGTGGACCACGAGGTGCCACCGTTTGTTGAGGTCCAGACCCCACCACCCGCGGAGGCGAGGTAGAGGGTCCCGCTCGGCGAGACGGCGAGCCCCGTGACCCGCCCCGAGTTCGCCCCGCCGTAGCCGTTGGCCTCCGGCGCGGGGCCGAGCGGCGTCCAGGTGGGCACGGCGTTGCCCGCGCCGAAGGGCGCGTTGGTGGGCAGGGCGCTCGCCTGCACCTGAGCGTTGAGGAGGGTCTGCTCGTACCCCACGCCGCGCAGGCTCGCGAAGTAGTTGTTGCCCCCGACGGGGTTGAGCACCAGGTGCGACGCACCCGCGCTCGGTGACGCCCCGGCGGGCGCTGCGACCAGCACCGTCGACGTCGTAAAGGCGACCAGCGACACCGCCGCGACGCCGAGGACCGCCGCCATGGCGCGACGTCCCACGCTTCGAATGGTCAACTCTGCCTCCCCACTGTCCCAACGCGCGACCACGCTGATCGGAGACTTCTTATCAGATTCTCACCCGCCAGGGTCTACGAAGTCGTCTCCGAACTCTCGCGGACCGAGAAACTGGACATTTCGTACACACTCACGCCGACCCGTGCGTCGGTGGAATCAGCCCCGACCCCCGTGCGAGCGCCGACCCGGCGGGTCGACATAGACGACCGGACCCTCCCGGCGTCCCGACGTGACGAGGCGCGCCGCGACCGCGACCAGCCCCAAGAAGACCACCTCGCACAGCGCGACCCCGACCCACCCGACGGTGATGAGGAGCCCCCCGAGGACGAAGCCCTTCACGAGGCCCGAGTGGACCATCGAGGCGATAAGCAGCGGGAAGGCGGCGAAGAGCCAGCTCACGACGGGTGCGATGAGGACGGTGCCGACCCGGCGCTTCACCCCGAGGTAGACCCCGAGGAGCGTGGAGACCACGAAGCCCCACACGACGCCACCCGATGACGGCGCGACGACACCCACCACCAGCACCACCGCCATGGCGATGGCCCACGCGACGAGGGGGGCCGAGACCCCCGCCCGGGTCCGCTCCCTCACCGTGACGACCACGCCGGCCACCACGCCACCGTAGCGGGGCCCGGAACGCTCGGGGATGCCCCACGGTACGCTGAGCCGATGGCGGCCGGCGTCCTCGTCCTGCTGGGCTCGGGCGAGACCGCACCGGGCATGACCAAGATCCACCGCGAAGTCCTCTCACGCATCCCCGACCCGCGGGCGGTGAACCTCGACACCCCCTACGGCTTCCAGCTCAACGTCCCCCAGATGAGCCAGAAGCTCGAGGAGTACTTCGCGACCTCCCTCGGGGTCGCCCTCGAGACCCTGCACCTCGCCTCGTTCGCCCGCTCGAGCTCGCTCGAGCGGGCCCTCTTCAAACAGCGCGTGCGCGAGGCCACCTACGTCTTCGCCGGACCGGGCAGCCCCACCTGGGCCCTCGCCCAGTGGGGGCCCCTCGGTCTCGCCGACGACCTCGCCCACGTGCTCGACGCGGGTGGGACGATCTGCCTCTCCTCGGCGGCCACCCTCACCGCGGGCGCCTTCACCCCCCCGATCTACGAGATCTACAAGGTCGGCGTCGACGAGCCCGCCTGGGTCCCCGGACTCGACCTCACGGGCACGCTCGGATTGCGCTGTGTCGTCCTGCCCCACTACGACAACGCCGAGGGCCAGAACTACGACACCCGCTACTGCTACCTCGGCGAGCCCCGCCTCGAGGCCCTGGAGGCCCAGCTGCCCCTGGGCGTCGCCACCCTGGGAATCGACGAGCACACCGCCGTCGTCATCGACCTCGCCACCGACACCCTCACCGTCAGGGGCCGCGCCGGGGCCCACTGGCGCCTCGCCGGCGACGTGCGCACCCTCCCCGCCGGTTCCAGCCTCGCCCTCACCGAGCTGCGCGAGGCGTCCGTCCCGATCGCCTCCGCGCGACCGATCCCCGCGGCCCACGAGGATCGCCGCCCCGACACGCCCCTCGCCCTCGCCGAGCTCGCCGCGCGGGGCGCCGACGGGGCCACCGAGGCCCTCGCCACCCTCGTGCGCCTCGCCGAGACCGGCGGCACCGGCTTCGTCGACCCGGCGCCCCTCGTGGAGGGGCTCATCGCCCTGCGCCGCGACGTCCGCGACCGGGGTCTCTACGACGTCGCCGACGGGCTGCGCGACGTCCTGCTCGCGGCCGGCTTCGAGGTCCGCGACGGTCCCGACGGGACCACCTGGTCGCCCCCGTCGGCCTGAGCGCGTCGCGGACCCAGGAGCCCGCGGCCCGTCATCCCACGCTCCCGCCACCGCCGCCAACGGCACCGCCATCACGCGGAAGGAGGGCCCCCTCGCGGGGGCCCTCCTTCCTAACTGCGTGGAGTGACAGGAACTACTTGGTCAGGTAGTTGACCTTGCCCGACTTGCCGTTGGCCAGGATCACCGTGAAGGTGTGCCAGCCGCGGACGTTCATCGGGGTGGTGACCCGGACCACGAGGACCTTGCCGTTGTCCTTAGCGACAACCGCGCGGACACCACGGCCCGTGCTCTTGATCTTCGGCTGGCCGTAGAAGCCGGTACCGACGATCGTGAGGCTCACGGTCCGACCGTGCACGGCAACGCCGTGGACCGCCGACACGTGGAAGGCCGGCGCCGGGGGCGTGGTCTGAGCGGCCAGGACGACCGCCGAGGTGGCGTTGCCACCGTCGAGGTTCGTCACGACCAGGCTCGTCGCCGTCGCGCCCGGAGCACCGAGGGTGCACGAGACGGTGATCGACGTCGCCGAGGCCACCGTGGCGACGCCACAGGTCCCGTTAGCCGTCGCGCTCACAACCGCACCGGTCTGGAAACCAGTCCCAGTGATGGTGAAGTTGTTGGTCGCGCTCGGGGTCGCCGTTGCCGGCGACACCGCGGAGATGGTCGGGGCCGCGTCGATGACGAGGCCGGCCGGAGCCACCGCCGAGGCGGTCGCTACGCCACCGTCAGGGTTGGTGACGGTGAAGCCGTCGATGGTGTTCGTGTCACCGGCCGCGATCGCGATGGTCGCCGAGATCTGCGTGCCGAGGGCGTTCACACCCGTGACCTTCGCCGTAACCGCCGTGTCAGCCGTGCCCGACGCGTTCACGAAGGCCGTGACGGTCGCACCGGACTCGAAGCCCGTGCCCACGATGGTGACGGGCTGGGCCGCCGCGCCGACGCCGACGCCGGTCGTGCCGGTCGCGTAGGTCGTGTTAGTGATCGAGGGCGCCGGGTTGACGAGCATCGGGAAGGGCACCGAGGCCTCGGGGACGCCGTAGGCGTCCGTCGTGACCAGCTGCAGGGTGTCGAACACCGTCGCGGCGCTCGCCTTGGTCGGCGAGGCCGTCACGACGAAGTTCTCGGTCGTGGCGCTGACGTTGTTGAACACGCCGTTCAGCGTGTCGCCGCCGCCAACCGTGACCTTGCCCTGGGTGGTGTTGTTGAACTCCGTACCCGTGAGGGCGACCGTCGTGCCGATGGGCGCGCCAATCGCCAGTGCCGCGGGCGAGGCCGACGTGATGGTCGGGCCGTCAACCGTGAAGGCACCCGGGAACCCGCCGATCGTGCCGGCGTTGGTCAGCAGGGCCGTGTGCGGACCCGCCGTCGGCATGGCCGGAGAGGCCGCGAAGGGCGCACCGACACCCGCCGAGACGTTGCAGGTCAGCGAGGTGCCCGCACCGTTCGCGAGGCACGGCGTGGAAGGACCCGCCGAACCGGTCACGAGGGCGTTGAAGTCCTGCACGTTGTTCGAGCCCCACGTCGTGTAGTTGAGCGGCGTGGTGAACGAGCTGAAGCCCATACCGGTGAAGGTGATGGTCGTGCTCGGGGCACCACCGACCACGGCCGCGCCGGTCGCGAGGCTCGAGCCGGTCACGAGCGGGTAGGCCGTACCGGCCTCGCCGAAGCCCAGGGCCGTCGACGCGGACTGCGAGACCGCGCCGTTGTCACCCGGGCCGGTGTTGGCGACCTGGAAGCCGCACTGGGCCGCCGTGACGCTGGTCACGTCAAGGACCACCGAGATCGAGCTCGCGCTCGTCACCGAGGAGCTGACGATGGTCGCGTCCGCGCAAGTACCACCCACGAAGGTGACTGCCGCGTTGGACTGGAAGCCGCCACCGGTGAGGATCACCGTCTCACTGGCCCCAACAGCCGTGATGGCCGAGGGGCTGATCGTCGTGATCTGGTTGCCGATCACCGTGAAGATCGGGCCCGTCGTGACCGAGCCGCCGTCAGGGTTGATGACGGTCATCACGTACGTGCCCGGCGTCGCCGGCAGACGGGTGTTGGAGTTCTCCACCGAGACGTTCACCGTCATCGAGTACGTCGGCGTGCCCTGCACGCCCGTGCTCGAGACGGAGTTGACCAGCAACGAGGTCCCGTCGACGGTGCTCGTGAGCGCGACATAGGGGCTACCCACGAAGCCCGAGCCGGTTACGGTCAGGTTCGTCGTCGTGACCGGCACGGTGTTCGTCAACGAGCTCGGCGACACCGAGCTGACCGACGGGTCCGCGTAGACCTGGAACTGGTTGCCCAGGGGCAGGCCCGGGGACGGGTTCGCGTTGTCCACGACCGTGAGGGAGTACGTCCCGGGGACCGTGGCCGACGTCGAGGCGAAGTCGGCAGTCAGCGTGTTACCCGTCGTGTCCACCACGTTGGTGAAGGTCACGCCCGGGGCGTTCGTGGTGATGCTGGCGTTGCCGCCGTCACCCGCGAAGACCGGGGACGACGCGGTGATCAGCACGGTGCCGGAGGCGCCGGTGCCGAAGTACGCGCCGCTGCTGGTGCCACCGCTCGGGCTAGTGGAGAACGCCGCTGTGTAGGTCGTTCCCGCTGCTCCCGCGGCGGTCGCGATCGCCATCGGCAGTGCCGCAGCCGCGAGCAAAGCGCCAGCGGCCAGGGCCCGTACCAAGTGGCGGTGAATCGCTCTTGGACTATTCATTCCTGTTTTCACTCCATTCGTTGGCCGGCTCTCACCGGACCGTCGGTTTACATGCGGCACTGCGTTGATGCATGCGAGACGTCCTTCGTGACGAGTCACGACACGCCTTCTGACTCAAAGTATAGGTAGGGCGCCCTCGTCGACGGGAGAGGCGGACCCGCGCGCGACGGTCCGCCGCGAGGTTTCCCACAGCGCGGGACCCCCGTGACCCCCCTGATCAACCGGTAGATCCTGGCGGGGCCGCCACGTCGCTCCCGCCGACGGGCGAATCGTAACCGTATTGTAAGCGGGCCCGCCGCGACTCGCGGCCTCGCGACGTCCCGTCGGGCGGACGCGACGTCGCGCCGCTCAGGCGATCGCGCAGCGGTTCGGTCCGGTCTCGAGCTCGCCGGCCCCGTCGCCCGGTGCCTCGCGCCCGGCGTTGATGCCCACGATGCGCCGGTAGTTGCCCGGGCGGTCCTTCACGTGGGCGAGCGCCCAGGCGACGAAGGCCGGCTCGTCGAAGGCGAGGGGGGCGAGCACGGGGCGCAGCTCGCCGAGGGGCCGGGCGACGAGGGCGCCGGCGCGCACCTCGACCCCGGGGCCGAAGTGGGCGGGCAGGACCGCGACCTCGTCGGGCAGGGGCAGGACCCGCTCGTGCAGGGAGCGGTAGAGGTGGTGGGCGTACGCCTCGGCCTCGTCGGCGAGGTCGGGTCGGCCCACGCTCTCTAAGAAGAGGGTGTCGCCGGTGAAGATCGCCGCCTCGCCGAGGCGGTACATCGTGGAGCCCTCGGTGTGGCCCGGGACGCTCACCGAGGCGACCGCGAGGTGGACCCCGGGGTCGAGCTCGATGGTCGCGCCGTCGGCGATCGGGGTGAAGGCGAAGGCGAAGGGGTCGCCCGGGTTGAGCCAGAGGTCGGCACCGGTGGCCGCCGCGAGGGCCCGGGCGCCGCTCAGGTGGTCGGCGTGCAGGTGGGTGTCGAGGACGTGGGTGATGGTCCAGCCGCGACGCACGGCGATCGCCTCGTAGCGCGCGACGTCGAGGGAGGGGTCGATCACCACGGCGCGCCCGCCGGCGCCCACGACGTAGCTGAGGCACCCCTTGCCCCGGCGGCGCACCTGGACGACCGTGGCGCCGGCGAAGACGCCCTCGGCCTCGTCGTAGGTGGAGGACCAGGCGGCCATTCCGCCCTCGAGGACGAGGGCGCGCCGGCCGGCGGCCTCGAGCAGCGCGGCGCCCGCCGTCGCGCGCGCGCCCATGGCGCACACGGCGACCACCTCGTGCGCGTCGGGCAGCTCCTCGAGGCGCCCTTCGAGCTCGCCCAGGGGGACGTTGAGCGCCCCCGGGAAGGCCCACGCGGCGACCTCCTCGGGCTCGCGCACGTCGAGGACGAGGACGGCGGGGTCCTCGAGGCGGGCGACGAGGGCCTCGCCGGAGATCGTTCGGGGCGTCGCCACGGCGTTAGCCTACGGCGCGTCCCCGCGCCCGGGTCGCCTCGACGAGTCCCGCGAGGGCGCCCCGACCGGGACCGACCGCGATGGCGTCGGAGTGGTCGCACGAACGGGGGTAAGGCCTACTGGCAGTCCCAACGGGATTTGAACCCGTGCCTCCACCTTGAGAGGGTGATGTCCTAGGCCGCTAGACGATGGGACCGTGAGCCCGTCAACGATACCGGTATCGCCGACGGATTCGCTCGGGGGCAAGGATTCGAACCCTGAATAACTGGACCAGAACCAGTTGTGTTGCCAATTACACCACCCCCGAAGGGCCCGACCATCCTATAGGGGCGCCACCGCCCCACCGGAGGCTCAGCCCCGCAGCGGCGTGCGCGCCGTCCACTCGCTCAGCCGTCGGTAGCCGACGACGCGGGCCACCCCCACCTCGAGGGTCTCTTTGAGGTAGTAGCGCCACAGGCCGTAGCGGGCGGTCGGCGAGTCGGCGACCGGGCTCGGGTACGGGACGAGCCCGAAGTCCGAGGCGATGGCCATCGCCCGGTACTCGTGGAAGGGGTCGGTGACGGTGAGGACGCTGCGCAGTCCCCGCCGGAGCAGTCTCGGCGCCACGCTCTCGACGTTCTGCCAGGTGTCGACGCCCCCGCCCACGATCACCCGGTCCCGGGGCACCCCGCGGCGCTCGAGGAAGGTGGCCGAGACCCCCGCCTCGGTGTAGCGGTCGCCGGGCTGGCGGCTCCCGGTGACGGCCACGTAACCGGCCCGGCCCGCCCGGTAGAGGGCGAGGGCCACGTCGAGCCGGTCGGTGAGCTCGGCCGAGGGCGTCCCGTTGTCCTCGGCCGTGCCGAAGACGAGGATCGCCGCGGCGTCGCCGGTCGCGTGCTCGTGGCCGCGCAGCCAGATCTGGACGAAGGTGACGGCGACGTAGCCCGAGAGCACGACGAGCACCGCCGCGACGAGCCGGGCGGCGAGCTTGAGCGGTCCGAGGATCACCCGGCGCGCTCGAGCGCCCTACGCAGGCGCGCGAGCGTGCTCGCGCGCCCGAGCAGGGCGAGCGACTCAAAGAGCGGGGGGCCGACGAGGCGGCCGGTCACGGCGCAGCGGATCGGGGCCTGGGCCCGGCGCAGGCTGAGCCCGCGCGCCTCGCCCAGCGCGAGGGTCGCGGCGTGCAGCGCCTCGGGGGTGAACGGCTCGAGGGCGCCGTAGACGTGAAGGGCCGCGTCGAGCAGGGCGGCGCCCTCGGGGTCGTGGCGAATCACCTTGTCGAAGGCCGCCTCGTCCATCGTCGGCTCGGTGAAGAAGAAGTCGACCATCGCCGGCACCTCGTCCAGGCGGGCGACCCGCTCCTGGACGAGGGGGGCCAGGCGGGCGAAGAGGGCCTGGTCGAAGCGGTCCTCGCCCCAGGCGGGGCGGTAGCCCGAGGGGCGCCACGGGACCGCCCCGGGATCGACCCAGGGCCGACAGCGCGCGGCGAACGCCTCGGGCGGGAGCGAGCGGATGTAGACGCCGTTGAAGGCGGTGAGCTTCTTCAGATCGAAAAAGGCCGGGGAGTGGGCGACGTCCTCGAGGCGGAACTGCTCGATGACGGTCGCCGGGTCGACGATCTCCTCCCCCCCGCGCGGGCTCCAGCCGAGCAGCGCCAGGTAGTTGAGGACGGCCTCGGGGAGGTAGCCCTGGTCGCGGTAGAGCTCGAGGGCCACGGGGTCGCGGCGCTTACTGAGCTTCTTGCGCTGCTCGTTCACGAGCAGGGGCAGGTGGGCGAAGACCGGCAGGGGCACCTCGAGCCCGGTCGCGGCGTTCAGGGCCGACCAGAGCATCATCTGCTTGGGGGCGTTCGCCAGGTGCTCCTCGCCGCGCACCACGTGGGTGATGCGGTCGTCGCGGTCGTCGACCACGTTCGCGAGCGCGTAGAGGGCCTCACCGCTGCGGCGCGCGACGACGAAGTCGTCGATCGCCGAGAGGGCGAAGGCGACCTCGCCGCGCACGAGGTCGGGCACGAGGATCGTCCCCTCGTCGGGGGTGCGAAAGCGCAGCGCCGTCGTCGCCGAGCGCGCGAGCCCCCGCTCCCGGCAGAAGCCGTCGTAGCCGGGGGTCGCGCCCTCGCCCTTGCGGGCCTCGACCTCGGCCGGAGTGCAGTCGCAGTAGTAGAGGGCGCCCGCGGCGCGCAGGGCCTCGAGGGCCGCGGCGTGGGCCGGGGCGTTCTCGCTCTGGCGGAAGGGGCCCGTGTAGTCGAGGCCCAGCCAGGCCATCGCCGCGTAGATCGCCTCGACCCACTCCTCGCGATTGCGCTCGGGGTCGGTGTCTTCGATCCGCAGGATGAAGACGCCCTCGGGGTCCTGCTTCGCGAGGATCCAGTTGAACAGCGCCGTGCGCGCCGTGCCGACGTGGAAGTAGCCCGTCGGCGAGGGCGCGAGACGCACCCGGACCGGCACTACTCGACCGAGATGGCGCCGTTGGGACAGCTCACGACGGCCTGGCGGAGCCGCTCGTCGAACTCCGGACCGGGGTTTTCGTTGAGGACGTAGAGGTAGCCGTCGTCGCGCACCTCGAAGACCTCGGGGGCGATGCCCATGCACACCGCGTTCGACGTGCACAGGTCGAAGTCGACCTTGACCCTCACGGGACCTCCTTTTCCTCCATCGTACCGGGGGGCCACCCGCCCGGCCCGGCCGTGCGTAGGCTCGCCGGGGTTAGGAGGGACATGGACGCGCGCCGCATCGGATCGCTACGGGTCTCGGTCGTGGGGATCGGCTGCAACAACTTCGGCCGTCGTCTCGACCAGGCGGCCACCGACGCCGTGGTGCACGCGGCCCTGGACGCCGGGGTGACCCTCTTTGACACCGCCGACGTCTACGGCGACACCCTGTCGGAGGTGATGCTCGGCCGGGCCCTGGGCGCCCGGCGCGACGAGGCGGTCGTCGCGACCAAGTTCGGCATGCCGCTCGACGACACCCGCTACGGCGCCGCTCCCGCCTACGTGCGCCGGGCCTGCGAGGACTCGCTCGCGCGCCTTCGCACGGACCGGATCGACCTCTACCAGCTCCACTACCCCGACGAGTCCGTCCCCATCGCCGACACGCTCGGGGCGCTGGGCGAGCTCGTCGCCGAGGGCAAGGTGCGCGAGGTCGGCTGCTCGAACTTCAGCGCCGCCCAGCTGCGCGAGGCCGCGGCGGCGGCCGGGTCGAACCCGGCCTTCGCCTCGGTGCAGAACCAGTACTCCCTGCTCGAGCGCTCCCCCGAGCGCGACGGGGTGCTCGCGGCCTGTGCGGACCTCGGGCTCGCCCTCCTCCCCTTCTATCCCCTCGCGAACGGGCTGCTCACCGGCAAGGTCCGCCCCGGCGAGCCCCCGCCCGAGGGCAGCCGGCTGGCGACGATGCCCGCTGAGCGGGCCGCCCACTGGCGCAGCCCCGCCCTGCTCGAGGTCGTGGGCCGGCTCCTCGAGCTCGCCGCCCGAGAGGGGGTGCCCCTCCTCACCCTGGCCGTCGCCTGGCTGCTCGACCACGCCCCGGTCGCCTCGGTGATCGCCGGGGCCTCGAACCCCGAGCAGGTCCGGGCGAACGCGGCGGCGGCCCAGTCCCTCGCGCCGGCGCTGCGCGCCGCCCTCGACGAGGCGACCGCCCCCGGCGGCCCCTAGAGCCAGCCGACGCGGCTGAGGGGCCAGTAGCGCAGGAAGACCTTGCCGACGATGCTCGAGCGCGGCACGAAGCCCCAATAGCGGCTGTCACAGGAGTTGGGGTGGTTGTCGCCCAGCACGTAGTAGTCGCCCGTGGGCACCACCGTGGTGGGGATGGGCCGTCCGAGGGGCTCGTTGTGGGTCCAGTCCTCCTTCAAGGGCTTGTCGTTGACGTAGATACGGTTCCCGATGGAGTTGATGGTGTCGCCGGGCAGGGCCACGACGCGCTTCACCAGGTCGGGCACCGTGTCCCCGCAGACGGTGGCCACGGCCCCGGGCGACTTGAAGACGATGACGTCGCCGATGTTGATCGTGCCGAAGTCGACGGCGAGCTTGTCGACCATCACCCGGTCGCCGATCTGCAGGGTCGGCTCCATCGAGCCCGAGGGGATGAAATAGGACTCGAAGGCGTAGGTGCGCACGAGGATCGAGGCGAGGAGCGCCACCACGAGCGCGATGAGCCAGTTGCGCAGGCCCCGACTCCTCCACCACGGCACGGGCGCGGGGACGTGCTCGGGTGCGGGCGCGGCGTCGGACACTCGAGCAGTCTCGCACCCCGACGCGCTCGCGCGCCGGGCGCCGGGTCCGGACCGAGGCGGAGTCCCCGGAGAGCTAGGTGGCCCTGACGACCGCAACCATCGTGGAGGAGTCCGCACGCTTGCGCGGATCAGTCGGATGGTTCGGTGTCGACGCCGATCCGCTCACGCCCCGACTGCCCCGTGATGTCTTTCCACTTCGCTACGTTGACTACACGCTCCACACGCCACGAACTGGTGACACGCAGATCACCCGAAGCGAGGGCCGAGATGAGGTGCCTACAGTCCCTCGAGCGCGTAGGGGTTGAGAATCTGCCGCCCTCTGGCTCGACGTCGCTCGACGTTGCTCATCCCGCAGGCCTCCGCCAACTCATCCCAACCCTCGTCGATGACGGCTATCTGGCGATCGACGATTTCACGCGCCTCGCTCCGATCGAGGAGGTAGGTCGACGCTCGCTCGATGCACCCGGCCACCTGGGCCATCTTCCATCCGTCCACGCCGATCACCATCGCTTGCGTGGCCTCCCCCCCACTGCGCCGCTGCGGAGTGACGTCGTACGCCGGCGTCAGGGTCAACATCGAACCATCCCAGAAGGCGGCGTGGTTCTTCGCGTGGTCGTCAGTGTTGGACACGAGGATGTTGAACGTGACGCGACCGAAGAGCTCTCGCAACGTCGACCTCGGCTCGGTGAATCGGGCCCGAATCTGCTCGGCGAGGTCGGCGTAACTCGCGTACCGACCCTCCATCTCCCCGAGGCCTAGCACCGTGAGGGCCGACACGACGGCCCGTCTGCCCCCAGCATCCCGGTCGAAGCGCTCGACGAGGAGCACGTCACGGTCGAGGACACGCACGAGCTCAACCGGTGCGACGTTAAGACCGGCGCGGCGGGCGAGCGTCATGGCGACGTACTCGTACTGGAGAACGGGACGATCCTCGCTCCGTGAGGAGAACTTTGCCAACAGGTAGCGATCGTCATCTTCGATGAGGGCCTTCGGGTAAGCGCCGCCGGGCGAACTCTCGAGCAGCAGGGCAGCCCTGAGCTCTGGGGCGAGCTCCGCTCCTTCCTCCACGGCGTCCGCTACGCGCATCAGGTCCTCCAGCGTGACTCCCGTCGGGCCGCGGTGGACGTACTCGGTCGGCGACGCCTGGAAGTCGAGTGCACCGACTCGGTTCGAGCCAGAGTGAAGGAGGTAGTCGAGAAGCCCCGGCTCGTCCGCCCTGGGGTCGATCTGGAGCTGGTGGCGGACCACTCGTCTCCCCCAGGCGTCCGGGCTGGCGTCGCGAATGCAGCCGGCGACCTCGTCGTGCTCTGGGGCGATCTCCCGAGAGCCAAACGGCAACTCCGGGAGATACAGGGGGGAAGTCTCGTTGTTGAGGTAGCTCCGGGCGTAGGAGAAGGCGATGACTGGGCCCCTCTGACGAAGGACACCGGCGACCACGGGCTCACGTTCGCCCGGTAGCCAGACCCATACGTACGCCTCAGAAGTCATTGGTCACGTGTCGCGTTCGCGCCCGGGCTGGGAGGAGGGCAAGTCGGGCGACCGTGAGGTCGCGATCCAGTGAGACACGGAGGTCGTCCTCGGAGAAGAGCGGGACGCCAACGAGGCGAGCCGCCTCAATCGCGATCCCGAGGGCCACGGTGGGCTCGCCACGCTCCACTTTGCCGAGGGTGTCCGACGAGACGCCGACACGGTCGGCCAGTTCGGCCTGGGTCCAGCGCCGCGCGAGGCGACCCTCGCGGACACGCGCCCCGAGCAGGGCGGCGACCTCAATGGTGCCTCGAGAGTACGAGTGGACCCTCCGCATGACACCAAGTATATACGATTTTACATGGTTTAGCATCGTATATATACGGCTAACTGGGCGTAGTTCAGGAGCCGGACCGATGCTGACCGATCGCCAGCTCGCTCACGAGGCGCCCGCCACCCGAACGGAGAGCCGGCGGCGCGACGGGCACGCGTCCCCTGGCGGAGGAGGGACAGGCACTGGCACTCGACTAGGGTCGCTGCTGGCGCTGCCGCCCTGCTCCCCGTTGACTCGTGAGTGGGACACGCCCGAGGTTCGTGAAGCCCTGGACGAGCAGCCCCTCGACCAGCACCGACACCTCCGCCACGTCAACCGAGGGACCGTGGCTCGCCACGACCACGTCCCGCCGAGTGGTGACACTTGGCGAACCAGACTCGGTGCCCGCCCCGTCTGTCACGCGGACTCGAACTCGGGCGCGGACGACGTGCTCAGCTCAGTCAGTGGTGCCGGGGGCGCCTCGGCGAGGTGGCGTCGCTCTGCGACCCGCCACTCGTCGTGTCGTTCGAGAGCGACGACGCGCTTCACCGGGTCGGGCACCGTGTCCCCGCAGACGGTGGCCACGGCCCCGGGCGACGTGAAGACGATGACGTCGCCGATGTTGATCGTGCCGAAGTCGACGGCCAGCTTGTCGACCATCACCCGGTCGCCGATCTGCAGGGTCGGCTCCATCGAGCCCGAGGGGATGAAATAGGACTCGAAGGCGTAGGTGCGCACGAGGATCGAGGCGAGGAGCGCCACCCCGACGCGCTCGCGCGCCGGGCGCCGGGTCCGGAGGCGGCGAATCCCCTGAGAGCTAGGAGGCCTTGACGGCCGCCACGATCTTGGTGAGGGTGTCCTTCGCGTCGCCGAAGACGAGGGTCGTCTTGGGGTTGTAGAGCAGCTCGTTGTCGATGCCGGCGAAGCCCGGGCGCATCGAGCGCTTCATGAAGATGACGTTCTCGGCCGCGTCGGCGTGGATGATCGGCATGCCGTAGATCGGCGAGCCCGGGTCGTCGGTGGCGGCCGGGTTGACGGTGTCGTTCGCCCCCACGACGATCGCGACGTCGGCCGTCGTGAGCTCGGAGTTGGCCTCGTCCATCTCGATCAGGTCGTCGTAGGGGACGTTGGCCTCGGCGAGCAGCACGTTCATGTGACCGGGCATGCGCCCGGCGACCGGGTGGATGGCGTAGTAGACCTCAACGCCCTTCTTCTCGAGGTTCTCGGCCAACTCGCGCAGGACGTTCTGGGCCTGGGCGACGGCGAGGCCGTAGCCGGGGATGAAGACGACCCGACTGGCGAAGCCCAGCATCACCGCCACGTCCTCGGGCGAGCCCGAGCGCACGCTGCGCTGATCGGCCCCGTCCTTGGTGCCGGCCGTGACGACCGAGCCGAAGGCCGAGAAGAGGATGTTCGGGAGCGACCGGCCCATGGCCTTGCTCATGAGCATCGTGAGGAGCGTCCCCGACGCGCCCACCAGGGTGCCCGCGACGATGAGCAGGTTCGATCCCAGCGTGAAGCCCGAGGCCGCCACCGCGAGGCCGGTGAAGGAGTTGAGGAGCGATATCAGCACCGGCACGTCGGCCCCGCCGATGGGCAGCACGAAGGCGATCCCGAGCACGAAGGCGACGACGAGCAACACCCACAAGAGGGCGGTCGAGCTCGTCACGAGGGTGGTCACGATCACCGCGAGGGCCACCAGGCCGACGAGGGCGTTGATGATCTGCTGGCCGGCGTAGGTGATCGGTCGGCCGGTCATCAGCTCCTGGAGCTTGGCGAAGGCGATCGCCGAGCCCGAGAAGGAGACCGTGCCGATCAGGACCCCGAGCAGCACCTCGAGCACCACGTAGGTGGCCGGCTTGGTCGACTTGATGTGGATGAACTCGGTCAACGACACCAGGCACGCCGCGCCGCCGCCGACGCCGTTGAAGATGGCCACCAGCTGGGGCATCGCCGTCATCTGGACGAACCGGGCGGTGGGCACCGCCACCACGAGCCCGACGACCATGCCGAGCACGATCAGCAGTACGTGGTGCAGCGGGTGGCCGTCGACGCGGTTGAAGAAGGTCGCCACGACGGCGAGCAGCATCCCGGCCGCCGCCACCATGTTGCCGTGGCGGGCGCGCTTGGGGCTGCCGAGCCCCTTCAGGGCGAGGATGAAGGTCAGCGCCGCGACGAGGTAGAGCAGGTCGATCAGGGTGCCGCGGCTCACGCCTCACCGCCCTTGTTCGCGTCGCTCGCCTCGGTGGTGGCGCCGGGCTTCGCGCGCGGCGTGCGGGGCTTGAACATCTCGAGCATCCGGTCGGTGACGACGAAGCCGCCCACCACGTTCAGCGTCGCGAGGATGACCGCGAGGAAGCCCAGTACCTCCTCGGCGTGGGTGTTGGCCGCCCCCAGGATGAGCATCGAGCCCACGAGGATCACCCCGTGGATGGCGTTCGAGCCCGACATCAGAGGCGTGTGCAGGATGCTCGGGACCTTCGAGATGATCTCGATGCCCACGAACACGCTGAGCACGAACACGGTCGCGTACTGCAACAGCACGTTGGTCACTTCGACTCCTCCGCGTCGGCGGTCTCGGTGGTGGGTACGGCGACGGGCACGGCCTCGACCCCGAGGGCCTCGGCCGTGGGCCGGTGGTGGACGAGCCCGCCCGAGGTGAGCGTGGTGCCCGCGACGACCTCGTCGGACCAGTCGGGGGCGACCTCGCCGTGCCCGTAGAGGGCGAGGAGCTTCACCACGTTGTTGGCGTACATCGTGCTCGCGTGGCGACCCATCGCGGCCGGCGGGTTGGCGAGCCCCACGACGGAGACCCCCCGGTGGGTGACGACCTCGCCGGCCACCGTCAGCTCGCAGTTGCCGCCGCCGTCGGCGGCCATGTCGACGATGAGGGACCCGTCGGCCATCGCCTCGACCATGGCCGTCGTGAGCAGGATCGGCGCCTTGCGCCCCGGGACGGCGGCCGTGGTGATGATGACGTCGGCGGCGGCGACCTCGTCGACGAGGGCGGCCTGCTGGCGGGCCCTCTCCTCGTCGGTGAGCTCGCGGGCGTAGCCGCCGGCGGCGTCGGCCGTGACGCCTAAGTCGACGAAGGTCGCCCCGGCCGACTCGGCCTCCTCCTTGGCGGCCGAGCGCACGTCGTAGGCGCGCACCCGCGCGCCGAGGCGCTTGGCGGTGGCGATGGCCTGCAGGCCGGCCACGCCGACCCCCATGACGAGCACCTTGGCCGGGCGGATGGTGCCGGCCGCCGTGGTGAGCAGGGGGAAGAACCGGTCGAGGTGGTGGGCCGCCTCGAGCGCCGAGCGGTAGCCCGAGACCGTCGCCTGGCTCGAGAGCGCGTCCATGTACTGGGCCCGCGAGATGCGCGGCAGCAGGTCGAAGCTCACGACGGTCACCCGGCGCGCGACGAGGGCGCGCACGACCTCGAGCGCGAGCAGCGGCGAGAGGAACGAGAGGTGCAACGAGCCCTCGGGGAGCCGGGCGACCTCCTCCACCGTCGGAGGGTTGACCCGGATCGTCACCTCGCCGTCGGGGCGCTCGGTGATCGCGGCGCCCGCCTCGCGGTAGGCGTCGTCGGAAAAGTGCGAGCGCACGCCCGCCCCTCGCTCGACCTCGACGGTCCAACCATCCTTGATCAGGGATTTCACAGCGTCCGGGGTGAGCCCCACGCGGGTCTCGCCGGCGCGCGACTCCGCCACCAGGGAAATCTTCATCCCCTCGTTCTATCAGGGCGGCTCTCGACGCCCGATGTGACCAAAGTCTCTGTTGGCCCTAGGAGCCCGTTGAACAACGTGTCGTGAGGACGTATCTTCCGTGGTGCACGCCCGGAGATGACTGAGCCGAAGAGCTGGCGCGAAGAGGGGGCGAGTCAGCCACCCAGAAGGGGTCGATTCCCG
>JAKBNL010000018.1 GCA_021831035.1 Actinomycetes bacterium | reverse complement strand
CACCTCCACCCGCTCAAAGTACGGCGCGGCGAGCGCGGCGAAGCGCTCGACGAGCACGGCCCCGAGGGCGAAGTTCGCCGCCACCACGACCCCGACCTCGCGGGCGGTGGCCTCGAGGGCACGGCGCTCGCCTTCCGCGAGCCCGGTCGTCCCCACGACGAGGGGCACCCGGTGGGCGCAGCACCAGCGAGCCGAGGCGAGGACGCCCTCGGGTGAGGAGAAGTCGACGACGGCCGAGACCGAGCCCGGTTCGAGCGCCTCCAGCGCGTCGAGGTGCACGGCGCCGAAGAGCGCCGCGGGTTCACCGCGGTCGACCAACGCGACGATCGTGTGTCCCCGGGCCGCGAGACCCTCGGCTAGCGCCTGGCCCATGCGCCCCGCGCCGCCGACGATCGCCAGTCGCGTCACGGCGCGACCTTACCGCGACGGCGTCGACGCGCCCGCCACCCGGCGAGTACGCCGGCCCACCCGGCGATCGTGGCGAGGCTGCCGACGCTCGCGAGCTCGATGTAGGGCGCGTGGTAGTGGAAGTGCACGACCCACCGGCCCCGCGGCACGTCGACGGCGACGACGAGTCCGCGGCGCACGACGGTGAGCTCGCGCGTCGCCCCGGTCACGACGTTGCGCGCGGTCGCGCGCCACCCCGGCAGGTAGGCCGTCGAGCGCTCGAGCACGAGGGGCCCGGCCGCGCGCACACCCACCCACGAATCGCCCCACGGTGCCGTCGCGACGTGGGTCACCCGCCCCACGCCGCTGCGGACCCACGCGCGCGGTGCCAGGGTCCGGGCGCGCAGGACGGCGTACGCGTCGTGGGTGGCCACGAGCCGCCACGCCGGTCCCGACAGGGCGAAGTCGAATCGGCTGTCGAGCTGGAAGACCCCCGGGTGCACCGCGTGGGTCGTGACGGCGAGGTCGGCGACGTCAACGCCCCCCACCGCGCTCACTTCGAGCCCGGCCGCCTCGACGGGCCGTGGCGCGCGCACGAGCGCCGTGGCGCCCGTCCCCGACGCGCGCCAGGTCCCGGGCAGCGCTCGGCCCGCGCTCGAGAGGAACCGTACCGACAGCTCCCCCGCCGCGAGGCGATGGCCCGCGGGGGCGCGCAGAGCGATCGACGCGACGTCGAGCACCTCGCCGAAGGCGCGGGTGATCGTCGGCGCACGCCCGAAGCCCCGGCACGACGAGGGCCGCGGGGTGTCGGCCGTGCCGGGCTGGGCGAGGAGCTGGGTCGCCACGACGATGGTCGAGAGCCGTAGCGGCACAAAGACCCCGCGCGCCAGCGCGCACGGGTCGATCCAGTTCTGCGGGTGGGTCCCGGTGGCGGTGTCGTAGTAGGTCGCGAGCAACGACCCGTAACCCTGGACGCTCGCCAGGCCGGTGAAGACGTTCATGTTGGGCTGGCCGAGCGCTCGGTAGCTCTCGGTGTGGGTGCCCTGGTAGTCCACGAGCGCGAAGCGGCCGCGCGAGCCCAGGACCGAGACGGCGTGGGCGCGCGACGCCTCGCGCGGACCGGGGCCGCCGACGAGACCGGTCGAGGTGAGCAGGGAGAAGGCGACCAGGTCGGCCACGCAGAGCGCGACGAGGGCGCGCGCGAGGTGGCGCCAGCCGGCGCCGGCCAGGACCAGCACCGCGCCACCGAGTCCGAGCGCCGCGAAGGCGGCGTCGGCCCCGGTGAGCCCGGTGGCGAGCGGCGCGCCCCCGCTCGTGATGCCGACCCAGCGCACGAGCGCGGGTCCGTCGACCATCTCGGCCAGTGAGACACCGGCGACCGCGAGGGCCGGCAGGGCCGTCACCCACCGGGCCCGGGGCCCGAGTCCGGCCCCGCGCCGCTCCCCGGCGGCGAGTCGGTCGATCCACCAGGCGAGCACTACCGCGAGGGCCAGATCCACGAGGGCCACGTTGCGGCTCTGCAGGCGCGTCGAGCCGAAGAGAGGCAGCGCCCGGAACAGGTGACCGACGGGGGTGAAGTTGCCCCAGGTGGCGAAGAGACCCACGACGAGGAGGGCCACGTAGAGCGTGAGGTCGCGCTCGGTGGCGACCCAGCCCCACCGGGTGAGACGGGTCAGGTAGGCGAACAGCGCGCACAACGCCACGATCCCCACGTAGCCCGTCACCTCGGGCAGGTTGTAGTTGGCGAAGAAGCCCGACTGGTGGAAGGCGCCGTTGCCCCCGAGCAGGTCGGGGTTGAACAGCAGCAGCGTCCAGCGCAGTGGCAACGACCCCGCGCCGAAGAAGGCGTAGGAGATCGCGTGACGCTGCGAGACCCCGATGAACGACCAGCCCGGCAGGACCTGCACCAGGCCGATCCCCACCCCGACGACGAAGCCCCCGGCGAGGGTCGTGAGGTAGGCCACCCTCGCGCGGGCCCCGGAGGGCCGGTACGAGCTGGCGAGGGCCACGACGCCCACCCCGGCCACCAGGCTCACCAGCTCGGCCGTGGCGATCGCGCGAGGCTCGCCGGTGAGAAGGACGAGCCCCCAGAGCCCGGTGACGGCCAGCGCGTAGGGCACGCACGACCACGCCATCTCGCCGGTGGACGTCGACGGGTCCGTCGCGGCGAGGCGACGACCGAGCCCGACGAAGGCGACGAGCAGCCAGGGCAGCAGCGCGTAGCCCTGGACCACCCCGAGGTGGACGGCCTGACCGACCATCGCCCCGCCGTAGGCGTAGACGAGCCCGGCCACCCCGCTCGCCCCCTCGGCCAGGCCGAGCCCGCGCGCCAGCGCGTAGACCCCGATCGCGCCGGCCGCGTAGACGGCGACCATGTTGATCGTCCAGGCCACGAGTGGCGGCAGGACCGCGAAGAGCAGCGTGAGTGGGAAGAGGGCGCCCGCGTTCATCGCCCCGAGCAGCGGGGTCCCCGAGTCGGTGAGGGGGTTGAGCAGCGGGAGGTGGCCACCCCAGAGCTGGCGGCCGGCCAGCACCCGCAGGGGGAAGTTCTGGATGAGGTTGTCCGCGTCGATGCTCGGGTGCCCGAACAGCGCGGGCGCCACGAACAAGACGACGGGCAGCGCGATGAGCGCCACCACCCAGACGCGGTCGCGCCGACCCCACCGGGGGATGGGCGCGACCGCGGTCAGGTCGGCGTCGGACGGGTCACGCCCCTCACCGTCCGGCACGGCCGCGCGTCGCTAGCGGCGACGGGGCCGCGAGCGGCGTCGGCCCTCCCCCTCGCCCTCGCTGAGGACCGGGCCCCCGGGCCCGAGGTCGCCGATCTCCCCGGCGAGCTCGGCCTCGAAGGCGTCCTCGAACGACGAGGAGCGAGCGCGACCGCTGTCACGACCGCTGTCACGACCGCTGTCACGACCGTGGTCGCGGCCACCGTCACGACCGTGGTCGCGACCACCGTCACGGCCGCCGTCACGACGGCCCTCGCGGTCGGAGTCGCGGCCACCGTCACGGCGGCCCTCGGAGCGCGGACGGCTCTCGTCGGTCTCGGGGAAGTCCCCGACGAGCGAGAGCGAGACCTTGCCCTGGGGGTCGATGTCGTCGACCTTGACCTCGAGCGCCTGACCGAGCTCGAGGACGTCCTCGACCTGGCCGATCCGACGGCCGCCGTTGAGCGGGGCCATCTTCGAGATGTGCAGCAGGCCGTCGCGGCCCGGCAGCAGGTTCACGAAGGCGCCGAACTTGGCGATCGAGACCACACGGCCCTCGTAGACCGCACCCACCTCGGCGGTGGGCGGGTCGAGGATCAGCGCGATGCGCCGGCGGGCCTCCTCGACCGCGTGGCCGTCCTTGGCACCGATCGTGACGGTCCCCACCACCCCGTTGTCGTCGACGGCGATGTCGGCGCCGGTCTCCTGCTGGAGGGTGTTGATGACCTTGCCCTTGGGCCCGATGACCTCGCCGATCTTGTCGATCGGAATCTCCATCGAGACGATCTTGGGTGCCATCTCCGAGACCTCTGGCCGGGGCTCGGCGATGGCCGTGGTGATGACCTCGAGGATCTGGAGACGAGCCTCCTTGGCCTGGTGCAGCGCGCGCGCCAGCACGTCGGCCGGCAGGCCGTCGATCTTGGTGTCGAGCTGCAGGGCGGTGACGGCATCGGCCGAGCCGGCGACCTTGAAGTCCATGTCGCCGAAGGCGTCCTCCGAGCCCAGGATGTCGGTCAGGGTGACGTACTCACCCCCGTCGTAGACCAGGCCCATCGCGATCCCGGCCACCGGCGCCTTGATCGGGACGCCGGCCGCCATGAGCGACAGCGTCGACCCGCACACCGAAGCCATCGAGGTCGAGCCGTTCGACTGCATGACGTCGCTCACCACGCGCAGCGTGTAGGGGAACTCCTCCTCGCTCGGCAGCACCGGTACGAGCGCGCGCTCGGCCAGCATGCCGTGGCCGATCTCGCGCCGCTTGGGCGCGCCGACCCGGCCGGTCTCACCGGTCGAGTAGGGCGGGAAGTTGTAGTGGTGCATGTAGCGCCGGTACTCGTCCGGGGTGATCGTGTCGACCAGCTGGCGCATGCGGGGCATGGCGAGGGTCGTCACGTTGACGACCTGGGTCTCGCCGCGCTGGAAGAGCGCCGAGCCGTGGGTCATCGGGAAGAGGTCGATCGTGGCCGAGAGCGGGCGGATGTCGGTGACCCCGCGTCCGTCCATGCGCACGCCCTCGTCGACGATGCGACGGCGCACCAGCTGCTTGGTCAGGGCCTTGACGGCGGCCTTGATCTCACCGGCCCGGCCCTCGAACTCGCTGCCGAGCTCCTCGGCGATCCGGGCGGCCGCCGCGTCGAGCGCGGCGTTGCGCTCGGCCTTGGCGACGAGCGCGTTGGCCTCGGTGAGCCGGTCCCGGCCCACGGCCTCGACCCGGGCGAAGACGTCGTCGCCGTAGTCGACCACCGGGGTGAAGGGGAAGGGGGGCAGCGGGCCGCGCGCGGCCACGAACTCGCGCACCAGCTCGCGCTGGAGGTTGATCGCCTCGCGGATCCACAGCTTGGAGGCCTCCAGGCCCGCGGCCAGCACCTCCTCGGTGACCTTGGGTGCCCCCTGGGCGTAGCGCTCGAAGGAGCCCTCGGTCCCGCCAGCCTCGACCATCATGATGGCCACGTCGGACTCGACCGAGTCGTCGAGGGCCCGCCCGGCCACGACGAGCTCGAAGCTGGCCTCGTCACCCTCGACGTAGGTGGGGTGGGGCACCCACTCGCCTTCGGTGGTGTAGGCCATGCGCACCGCGCCGATGGGCCCGTCGAAGGGGATCCCCGAGATCATGAGCGCCGCACTGGCCGCGTTGATCGCGAGGATGTCGTGGGGGTTCTCCTGGTCGGCCGAGAAGACGGTGCCCACGACCTGGACCTCGTTGCGGAAGCCCTTGGGGAACGACGGGCGCAGCGGTCGGTCGATCAGCCGGCAGATCAGGATGGCCTGGTCCGAGAGCCTGCCCTCGCGGCGGAAGAAGGCGCCGGGGATCTTGCCCGCGGCGTAGGCCCGCTCCTCGATGTCGACGGTCAGCGGGAAGAAGTCCATGCCCTCGCGCACGGACTTGGCGGCCGTGACGGTGGCGAGGATCATGGTGCCGCCGAGGCGGGCGAGCACCGCGCCGTCGGCCAGCTGGGCGAGTCGTCCGGCTTCGAACGACATCTCCTTGTCGGTGCCCGTGATGGGGCTACTCACGCGAATCGCGTCAGTCATGGGATCTCCTTGGTGTCTGGCGACACTCCGCTCGAATCCCAGTGGGCGATCGCCGCCCGGGGGCGGTGCTCCTCCACTGGCCTTCGAGGCCCGGATGTGTCGGTCCCGCCACGCGGCGGGGCTACCGGTTAGCGACGGATCCCGAGTCGACCGATCAAACTGCGGTACCGCTCCACGTCGCTGCGCTGGACGTAGTCCAGGAGGCGGCGGCGCTGACCGATGAGCTTCATCAGCCCACGACGGGTGTGGTGGTCACCCTTGTGGGCCCTCAGGTGCTCGGTGAGGTGAGCAATCCGCTCGGTGAGCAGAGCCACCTGCACCTCGGGCGAGCCCGTGTCGGTGCCGTGCGACTGGTACTCCCGGATGATCTGCTGCTTCTCGGTCATGGAGATGTGCCTTGGTTGGGTCGGGGTCTCGGCGTGAGCCGTCCGAGACGACCCACTCGATCAGCGTCGCTGACCGACGTCCCACCTTAGCAGTTCGGCCCTCTCGGCCGTGGCGCCCCCCGCGAGGGACCGCGTCGCGGCGACGTCGAGGTCGATGCGCCGGGCGAGTTCGGCCTCGTCGGCGAAGACCGCCTGGTCGCGCAGGCGCGCGAGGAAGGCCAGGTCCACCTCGGCCCCGTAGAGGTCACCGGTGAAGTCCAGCACGTGGCCCTCGACCAGGCGCGCCCCGTCCTCGTAGTACTGGGGCCGGGTCCCCACCGAGACCGCCGCGGCGCGCCACTGGCCCGGGGCGACCCGGGCCAGCGCGGCGTAGACGCCGTCGGCCGGCACCTGCTGAAGGGGGTCGAGCTCGAGGTTGGCCGTCGCGAAGCCGAGCTTACGACCGCGGGCGTCGCCCCGGGCGACCCGCCCGCGCAGGGTGAAGGGCCGCCCGAGGACCCGGGTCGCCTCGAGGACGTCGCCGCGCTCGAGGGCCCGGCGCACGGCCGTGGAGCTGAAGCGTCCGCCCTCGCCCACGATGCGCAGCCCCTCGGCGCGAAAGCCCGAGAGCGCGCCGCGGGCCGCGAGGCGCGTGAGGTCGCCCTCGCGGTCACGCCCGAAGCGGAAGTCCTCACCGACCACGACCGCCGCGGCGTGGACCTCGCCCACGAGGACCCGCTCGACGAACGCGTCGGCACCCTCGTGGGCGAGCTCGTGGGAGAAGGTGACGACCCGGACGCGCTCGATACCCAGGGTCGCGAGTCCCTCGAGGCGCTGGGCGAGGGTCTGGAGCCGACGGGGGGCTCGCTCGGGTGCGAGCACGACCGCCGGCGAGGGGTCGAAGGTGACCACGCCCGCCACGAGCCCGCGCTCGTGCGCGCGGGCCCGCACGGTGGCCAGCACGGCCTGGTGGCCGCGGTGCAGGCCGTCGAAGACCCCGACCGCGACCGCCGCCGGGCGCGGGTCGGCCGGGCCGTCGCCGTCGTAGAGCACCACCACGGGCCGCAACCTACCCGTCGCGCCCGTCGGCGCCCGTCGCGAGCACCACCACCGGGCGGTAGAGCCCGTCGACGCGCTCGGCCACCGCGACCAGCTCGCCCGCGCCGTCGAAGACGGCGACCTCGCCCTCCCGGGGCGGTCCGGGGACCCGCTGGCCCTGACGGAGCCGGCGGGCGCCCTCCTCGTCGACGACGAAGCGCTCGAGGGAGGCGACGAGCGCGCCGGGTGGTTCGAGGCCGGGGTCACCGGCCGCGGCGTCGGCCTCGAGGGCCTCGATCGTGCGGGCCTCCTCGACGCGGCGCGCGCCGCTCGCCTCGCGGCGCAGGGCGCTCAGGTGGCCCACGGTCCCGAGTCGCTCGGCGAGATCGGCCAGCAGGACCCGCACGTAGGTGCCGGTCGAGCAGGTGACCGCGAAGCGCCAGCGCGCCGGGTCCCCGGTCGGCTCGAGCGAGAAGGCGTCGACCACCACCTCGCGCGCCGGGCGTTCCACCTCGACGCCGCGCCGGGCGAGCGCGTGGAGCCGCTCACCCCCGACCCGGCGGGCCGAGACCATGGGGGCCCGCTGGAGGATGGTGCCGGTGAGGGCGGCCGCGGCGACGGCGACGGCTCCGGCGTCGAGCGCGGGCACCGGGGCGCGGGCGACGACCACGCCGTCGGCGTCGAGCGAGTCCGTCGCCGTCCCGAGGGTGACCTCGCCGCTGTAGCGCTTCGTGGTGGCCTGGGCGAAGCGCAGCAGGCGCGTGGCCGGGCCGACCGCGACGAGCAACAGGCCCGTCGCCATCGGGTCGAGGGTGCCCGCGTGGCCGACCCGGCGCACCCCGAGGGCGCGGCGCACGCGGGCGACGACGTCGTGGCTGGTGGGGCCCGACGCCTTGTCGATGAGCAGCAGGCCGCTAGTCGTCATGACGGTGCCGGCGCAGCAGCTCCTCCACCGCCTCGCCGTGGGCGACGGCCGGGTCCGGGGCGAAGCTCAGCCGGGGCGTGCGCTTGAGCCGGGTCTGGGCGTTCACCGCTGCCTGGAGATCGCCGCGGTGCTCGTCGAGCAGCGCGCGGGCGGGCTCGGCGAGCGAGTCGAAGTAGACGACGGCCTGACGCAGGTCCGGGCTGGTGGCGACGTCGGTCACCGTGAGCATCCCGAGGCCCTCCACCCGGTTGGCCAGCCGCACGAGCTCCTCGGAGAGGACCTCGCGCAGGATCTGGTTGACCCGGGCGGTGCGCGGGTAGGGGTGGTTCGAACCCGACACGGCTAGGCCGAGCGCGGGATCTCGCGCTCCTCGTAGGTCTCGATGACGTCGCCGGGCTTGAGGTCCTGGTAGTCCGACAGGCCGACGCCGCACTCGAAGCCGCTCGCGACCTCGCGCACGTCGTCCTTGAAGCGCTTGAGCGAGGTGATCGAGCCCTTCCAGATGATCGTGCCCTCGCGCAAGAAGCGCACCTTGGAGCCGCGGGTGATCACGCCCTCGCGCACCAGGCAGCCCGCGATCGCCCCGACGCGCGGAACGCGGAACACCTCGCGGACCTCGGCCTCGCCGGTCACGACCTCCTCGTAGACCGGGCTCAGCAGGCCGAGCATCGCCGCCTCGATCTCCTCGATCAGCTTGTAGATGATCTCGTAGGTCCGGATCTCGACGCCCTCGGCCTCGGCCAGGTCGCGGCTGCGTCGGTCCGGGCGGACGTTGAAGCCGATGATGGTCGCGCTGGAGGCCTTGGCCAGCTGCACGTCGTTCTCGGTGATACCGCCCACGCCGCGGTGGACGATCACGAGCTTCACGTCGTCGCGCTCGAGCTTGCGCAGGCTCTCGGTGCACGCCTCGAGCGAGCCCTGCACGTCGGCCTTCAAGACGATGTTGAGCGTCGCGGTCTCGCCGCGCTGGATCTGCTCGAAGAGGTCCTCGAGTCGGGCACCACCGCCGGCGGCCACGGGCTGCTGGCCGACGAGTCGCGTGCGCTGGGCGCGCGCCTCGGCGAGCGAGCGGGCGTGGGCGAGGTCGTGGGCGACGCGCATCTCGTCCCCGGCGAAGGGCGGCTCGGAGAAGCCCAGCACCTGCACCGGCGTCGAGGGACCGGCCGACTTGACCTGGCGGCCCTGGTCGTCGATGAGGGCCTTGACCTTGCCGTAGGCGGGCCCGGCGACCACGGGGTCGCCCACCTCGAGGAGGCCCTTTTGGACGATGACCGTGGCCACCGGTCCGCGGCCGACCTCCAGGTTGGCCTCGAGGACGGTGCCGACGGCCCGGCCGCTCGGGCGGGCCTCGAGGTCGGCCAGGTCGGCCACGAGGACCACCTGCTCCAACAGCTCGTCGATGCCCACGCCCTGGAGGGCCGACACCTCGGCGGTGAGGGTGTCGCCGCCCCACTTCTCGGGCACGAGCCCCTGCTCGGACAGCTGCTGGAGGACGCGGTCGGGGTTGGCCTCGGCCTTGTCCATCTTGTTGAGCGCCACGATGATCGGCACCGCGGCCGCCTTGGCGTGGTTGATCGCCTCGACCGTCTGGGGCATGACCCCGTCGTCGGCCGCGACCACCAGGATCACGACGTCGGTCACCTTCGCCCCGCGGGCGCGCATGGCGGTGAACGCCTCGTGACCCGGGGTGTCGAGGAAGGTGATCAGCCGGCCGTGCCAGTTCACCTGGTACGCGCCGATGTGCTGGGTGATGCCGCCGGCCTCCCCCGCCACGACGTTGGTCCGGCGAATCCGGTCGAGCAGCTGGGTCTTGCCGTGGTCGACGTGGCCCATCACGGTCACCACGGGCGGGCGGGCGACGGCCGGGATCGTGTCGTCCTGATCGTCCTCGTCGAAGAACTTCGCGAGGAGCTCGGCCTCGCGCTGCTCGCCGGGGTCGACCAGCTTGACCGTCGCGCCGACCTCGGCCGCGTAGAGCTCGATCATGTCGTCGCTCAGGCTCTGGACGGCGGTGACGATCTCGCCCTGGAGGAAGAGGAAGCGGATGATGTCGGCGGCCGAGCGGTTCAGCTTCGGGCCGACGTCCTTCGCGGTCGAGCCGCGCTCGATGATGACCTCGCCCTCGGGCACCGGCGCGCTGCTCGGCTGCCAGGTCGTCATCTGGGTCGGCTCGAGCTCTTCGATGTTGCGACGGCGCCGGCGGGTCGTCTTGCGCTGGGACCCGCGCGGTCCACCACCGCCGCGGGCCGGGCCCCGTCCGCCGGGCGCGCCGGTCGGCGCCCCCGGGCGGCCCCCGAAGCCGGGACGCGCGGGCGCGCCCGGTCGCGGTGCGCTGGGCCGGGCGCTAATCGGACGTCCGACCGCGCCGGTGGTGGGACGGCCGGCTCCGCCGGCGCCCGGGCGGCGCACGCCGGGCGGGGGCGGGATCGGTCGACCCGACTGGCTGAGCGGGGCCCGTGGGGGCGGCGGGATCGGTCGACCCGACTGGCTGAGCGGGGGACGCGGACGCACCGGGGTGGCCTCACCCGCGCGCTGGCTCGGGCGGATCGTCGTGGGCCCCTCGGGCGAGGGCGCGCGCGCCGGCGCCGGGCGCGCGGGCGCCGGGGCGCTCGAGCGCACCACCTTGGCCGGCGCGACGTGGGCGGGCGTCGGCTCCGGGGCCTCACTCGCGGCGACCGGCTCGGGGGTGGGCGTCGGGGCGGGGGCGGCGGGGACGCTCGGGGCGGCGGCCTCCGGGGCCCGGGCCGCCCGAGCCGCCTTGGCGGGCTTCGCCTCGGGGGTCGCCTCTCGGCGCAGACCCTCGGCGTCGGCGCGCCGTCGGATCCGGTCGGCCTGGGCGTCCTCGATGGACGCCGAGGGGCTCGAGGCGCCGATGCCCAGCGCCGCGGCCAGGCCGAGCAGCTCCTTGCTCGTCAGGCCGAGCTCCTTGGCGAGCTCGTGCACTCGTATCTTCTTCGGCGCCAAAACAATCCCTTACTCGTCCCGCCCGCGCGGGCACAGTGTCCTATTCTTCCACAACCTCGGCCGATTCCCCGATGATCCGGGTCACGGCCGCGACGTCGAGTCCCTCGGGGGCGGTGCGCAGCGCCCGGGCCAGGGCCCGTTCACCGAGCCCCGACGCGCAGGCCCGGCAGCACCAGACCCCTCGACCCGGACCGCGACCGCGGTACCAGGTCCCGTCGGGCCGGCGACCCACCCGGACCAGCGCGCGGTCCTCACGCCGGGTCCGGCACACGACACAGGTCCGCGTGGGGGCTATGCCTCGCCCTCCACGCTAGGGGCGGGCTCGCCGACGCCGTCCGACTCGGGCCCCCCCGCCGTCGGCTGCGCCGCGGGCTCGACCGACGCCTCGCCCTCCGCCCAGGTCTCGGTGGGGACCTCGTCCTCCTCCTCGTTCTCGGAGCGGATGTCGACCCGCCAGCCCGTCAGGCGGGCCGCCAGGCGGGCGTTCTGGCCCTCCTTGCCGATCGCGAGCGAGAGCTGCTGCTCGTGGACGATGACCGTGGCGATGCCCTCGTCCTCGTCGAGGCGCACTTCGCGCACGCGCGCCGGGGCGAGGGCCGCCTGGATGAACTCGACCGGGTCGTCGCTGTAGGGCACGACGTCGATGCGCTCGCTGCGCAGCTCGTTGGTGATGTTGCGCACCCGGCTGCCCCGGGCCCCGACGCAGGCGCCGACCGGGTCGATCATGGGATCGTTCGAGGCGACGGCGATCTTCGTGCGGTGGCCGGGCTCACGGGCGATCGCCTTGATCTCGACGATGCCGTTGGCGATCTCGGGAACCTCGATCTCGAACAGCTTCGCCACCAGCGCCGGGTGGGTCCGCGAGACGACGATCTGGGGTCCCTTGTTGGTCTTGCGGACCTCGACGATGTAGACCTTGATCCGCGCACCGTGCTCGTAGCGCTCGAAGGCGATCTGCTCGGCCTGGGGCAGCAGCGCCTCGACGCGACCGAGGTCGAGCAGCGTGTAGCGGTTGTCGTTCTGCTGGACGGTGCCCGAGACGATGTCACCCTCGCGGTTGGCGAACTCCTCGTACATCTGGCGCCGCTGGATGTCGCGGATGAGCTGGAGGAGGACCTGCTTGGCCGTCTGGGCGGCGATGCGACCGAAGTCGTCGGGGGTGGCGTCCCACTCGCGCACGACGTTGCCGTCGAGGTCGAGCTCGAGGCCCCAGACCTTGATCTCGCCCGTCTCGGGGTTGATCTCGACCTCGGCGTCCTCGGCCGAATCGGGCCGACGCTTGTAGGCCGCGAGCAGGGCGTTGGCGAGCGCGACGAGGAGCTCGCCCTCGTCGATGTTCTGGTCACGGGCGATCTGGCCCAGGGCCTCGAGGAATTCGAAGTTCGCCATTGCTAGCCTTTCTTGCTCGTCGTCGCGCGGCCGCGGCCCGCCGTCGGCTGATCGGCCCCCCAGAGAAAGACGGTGCGGGCGCGCTCCACGTCCGCGAGCTCCACCCGGGTCGGCCCGAGCTCGGCGTCGTCGATCGTCGCGTTCGCCGCGTCGCTCGCGACCAGGGTCCCCTCGAGCCGTCGCGTCGGCTGGCCCTCGCGCCGCTCGCGCAGCGTCACCCGCTCGCCGAGCGCCCGGGCGAAGTGCTCGGGGGTGCGCAGGCGCCGCTCGAGCCCCGGGCTCGAGACGTCGAGGGTGTAGCGCCCCTCGATCGGGTCGTTCTCGTCCAGCCACGCCGACACGGCCCGGTTGGCCTCGGTGAGGGTGTCGAGGTCGACCCCGCCGGCGCGGGTGACCACGACGGTGAGGGTGCCGGCGCTGAACTCGACGTCGTAGAGGTCGAGGCCGAGGGGGGACAGCACGGGGCCGAGTGCCGCCTGCCAGTCCATAGCCACCTCCTCGTCCTCTCCCCGCCCCGGCGCGGACGCTAAAAAGCGCGGGCCCTAGGCCCGCGCTTAAACGAGTCCATACGTCCTGGGCGGACTGTCGCAACGAGACTAGCAGTCGAGGCGGTTTCCCACAACCGCCCGTCCCGGGGTCGGGTCGGGCCCTAGTAGGACTTGGCGACGATGCAGACGAGGTCGGCCTCGTCCGCGCTCTCGGGCACCGAGCCGTCGGCGCGCTGCAGGCAGCGCACCGTGATGGCCGCCTCGCGCAGCCGGGTCTCGCCCTCGCCGTCGACGAGCGACCACCCGAGGCGGGCGAAGCCGTCCTGGGCGGCCTCGGCCGCCTCGTCGACGCTGCCCACCTCGACGGTGCGCTCGTCGCGGAAGCGGCGCGCCCGCTCGTAGAGCGCGCCCTGGACCTCCTCGAGCAGCGCGCAGACCCGGGTGGCCACGGCCGCGAGCGCGACCGCCTCCTTGGTCCCCGTGTCGCGCCGGACCAGGGTGGCCTGGCCGGCCTCGAGGTCGCGCGGGCCGACCTCCACGCGCACGGGCACCCCCTTGATCTCCCAGTCGGTGACCCGCCGGCCGAAACTCGCGCGACCCCGGTCGAGCTCGGCGCGCACCCCCGCGCGCTCGAGCTCCTCGACCAGTCGACCGGCCGCCTCGAGCAGGACCGCGTCGTCGCGCACGGCGAGCACCACCGCCTGGATCGGCGCGAGCCGCGGCGGCACGACGAGGCCGTTCTCGTCGCCGTGCATCATCACCAGTCCGCCGACCAGTCGGGTCGAGGCACCCCAGGAGGTCGTGAAGCACAGGTCCGAGCCCCCGGCCTCGGTCTGGAAGACGATGTCGAAGACCCGCGCGAAGTTCTGGCCGAGCTCGTGGGTCGTGACCATCTGGAGGGCCTTGCCGTCGCGCATCATCCCCTCGCCGGTGAGCGAGTTGACGGCCCCGGCGAAGCGCTCGCTCGGGGGCTTGATCCCAAGGAAGGTCGGCGCGGCCAGCACCTCGCGCAGGAACTCGTCGTAGACGTCGTGGTGGATCGTGAGGGCGTAGGCGTGGGCGTCGTCGTAACTGGCGTGGGCGGTGTGACCCTCCTGCCAGAGGAACTCCGAACTACGTAAGAACAGACGCGGGCGCAGCTCCCAGCGCACCACGTTGGCCCACTGGTTGAGGGCGAGGGGCAGGTCCCGGTAGCTCTGGACCCACTTGGCCATGAACTCACCGACGACGGTCTCGCTGGTGGGGCGCACGACGATCGGCTCGGCGAGGTCCTCGCCACCGGCGTGGGTCACGACCGCGAGCTCGGGGCTGAACCCCTCGACGTGCTCGGCCTCGCGCGCGAAGTACGACTCGGGGATGAAGATCGGGAAGTAGGCGTTCTTCGCGCCGGCACGCTTGATGCGCCAGTCCATCTCGGCCTGCATCCGCTCCCAGATCGCGTAGCCGTAGGGGCGGATGACCATCGTGCCGCGCACGGGCCCGTTATCGGCCATCTCGGCCTTGGCGACGACGTCTTGGTACCAGCGAGGGAAGTCCTCGTCGGGCGGTGTCAGGGCGCTCGGGGCCACGTCCCTCCTCTTGCGGGTTCGCCCGAGGCTACTCGTGTTCGACCCGGGCCCGGATCCTCTCGATGCGCGCTCCGGCGCGGTTGGCGTCGGCCCCCTGGGCGTCGAGCAGGTCGGCCCGATCGGCCGCGGCCGCGGCCTCGGCCCCCTCGTCGCGCGCGGCCAGGCGGGCCTCGACCCCCTCGTCGACGATGCGGCGCGCCTCGTCCACGAGCGCGTCGACCATCTCGTCCTCGGGGACGACCCGCACGATCTGGCCCCGGATGAACAGGTGCCCCCGGTGGCGCCCGGCCGCGATGCCGAGGTCGGCGTGACGGGCCTCGCCCGGACCGTTCACCACACAGCCCATCACCGCCACCTGCAGGGGCACGTGCATCTCCTCGAGGGCCGCCTGGGCCCGCGTGGCCACGGCGATGACGTCGATCTCGGCCCGTCCGCAACTCGGGCAGGCGATCAGGTCGAGGCCCTTGCGCTCGCGCAGTCCCAGTGACTCGAGGAGCTGTCGGCCGGCGCGGGCTTCCTCGACCGGGTCGGCCGTGAGCGAATAGCGCAGGGTATCGCCGATGCCCTCGGCGAGCAGCGTGGCGATTCCGGCGGTCGCCTTGAGCAGGCCGCCCGGGAGGGGTCCCGCCTCGGTCACCCCGAGGTGCAAGGGGTGGTCGAAGGTCTCTGAGGCCAGCCGGTAGGCGGCGATCATCGTGGCGACCGACGAAGCCTTGACCGAGATCTTGACGTCCTCGAAGCCGACCTCTTCGAAGTAGGCGAGCTCGAGGCGGGCCGACTCGACCAGGGCCTCAGGGGTGGCTCCGCCGAAGCGCTCGTAGATCTCCGGGTGCAGCGACCCGGCGTTCACCCCGATGCGAATCGGCACGCCGCGGTCCTTGGCCTCGCGCGCCACGAGCTTGATCTCCTCGGGTTTGCGCAGGTTGCCGGGGTTGAGCCGCAGCCCGTGCACTCCGGCCTCGAGCGCGGCCAGAGCCATCTCGACGTGGAAGTGGATGTCGGCCACGATCGGCACCGGCGAGCGCGGCACGATCTGGGCCAGTCCCTCGGCGGCGGCACGCTCGTTGCAGGTGCAGCGCACGATGTCCGCACCGTTGGCCGCCAGGGCGTAGACCTGCTGGAGAGTGCCCTCGACGTCGGCGGTCTTGGTCGTGGTCATCGACTGGACCGAGATCGGCGCCCCGCCCCCGACGGCCACCGCGCCCACGTGGATCTGACGGGTCGGCCGGCGCGGGCTGAGAGGGCTCGAGGTCACGTCCACGTCCCCATTCTGCCGTGGCCGACGCGGGGTCGGTCCCCCTAGCCGAAGGGGTTGGCGATGGGGTGGACGATGTCGAGGTACAAAGTGGCCGCGAACAGGACCCCGAGCACGGCCACGAAGGCGTAGATCACCGGCAGGAGACGTTTGACGTCGGCGTGGTAGGGCCGGCCTCGGCGCGAGCGGAGCCGTTCGTAGGTGGCGATCGCGATGTAGCCGCCGTCGAGCGGCAGGATCGGGAAGAGGTTGAAGACGCCCACGAAGACGTTCACCGCCATCAGGATCGTGAGCAGCGTGCCGACCCCGTAGCGGGCCCCCTGGACGGCGATGCGCACCACCCCGACGATCGACTCGGGCCGGTTGAGCTGGTTCTGGCGGTTCTGGGCCGCCGAGGCCGAGGTCACCTGGTGGTAGAGGCTCGCGAACTCGTGCGGGGTAAAGACGTGGACCAGGCCCTTCACCGAGGCCACGACGATCGAGCCGAGCTCGCTGGCGGCGTGGGGGACCGCCCCGACCACCGAGTCGCGCACGCTGAGCGCCCCCACCTCGATCCCGAGGAAGCCCTCGGGCGTGGCGGAGGTGTCGAGGGGCTGGCCGTTCACCTCGACGTGCTGGCCGTTGACCGGGGTGGCGTGCAGGGTGAGGCGCCGGCCGGCGCGCTCGACCACGAGGGTGAGGGGCACCCCGACGCTGCGGTGGATCAGTCGCGCGAGGGTCGTCGCGTCGGTGATCGGGTGCCCGTCGACCGCGACGATCCGGTCCCCCACCCGCAGTCCGGCCCGCTGGGCCGGGGTCTCGCGCTGGCCCTGGAACGTGCTGAGCGCCGTCACCCCCACGTGGCTGGCCGAGGGCACCCCGATGAAGGCGAGCGACGCCCAGGCGATCACGAGGGCCAACACGCCGTGCATGAGCGAGCCCGCGGCTGCGAACAGCACGCGCTTGGGGTACGAGGCCTGACGGTACGTGCGCGGCTCTATCGCCGGGTCGACCGGGTCGCTCCAGGTCATCCCGGGGACCTTGACGTAGCCCCCCAGCGGGATGGCCCGCACGCCGTAGCGCGTCTCGCCCACCCTCGTCGACCAGACGATCGGCCCGAAGCCCACGAAGAAGTCCGTCACCAGCAGCCCGGCGCGCTTGGCGGTGATGTAGTGGCCGAACTCGTGGAACATGACCATGAACAACACGGCGAGGATCACCACGGGCAGGGCCCACCCGACCGTCGCCACGAGCAGGATCACCAGCGCCACGACGATCGCGCCGAACACGAGCGGCGAGACGCGCTCCTCGGTGGGCGCCGCGCTCGGCGCCGCGGGGACCGGCGAGGTCATCCGGGGAGGCTAGCGGTCGCCGCGGCCCGGGCGGCCGTGTCGTGACCGCGCAACTCCTCGAGGGTGGTGAGCGGCCCGCCGGGACAGCGGTCCATCGCCGCGGCGACGACGCGCACGATGTCGCCCCACGCGAGACCCCCGGCCAGGAAGGCCTCGACGGCGACCTCGTTCGCCGCGTTGAGCCACGCCGGGGCGACGCCCCCGGCGCGGGCCGCGTCGTAGGCCAGGTCGAGGGCCGGGAAGGTGGCTCGGTCGGGCGCCTCGAAGGTCAACGTGAGGCCCGCCGTGAAGTCGATCGCGCCGAAGGCGTGGCCGAGCCGCTCGGGCGCGCCGAGGCAGTAGGCGATCGCCAGGCGCATGTCGGGCCGCGAGAGCTGGGCCAACACCGCGCCGTCGACGAACTCGACCATCGAGTGCACGACCGACTGGGGGTTGATCACGACCTCGATCCGCTCCACCCCCACGCCGAAGAGGGCACTCGCCTCGAGGACCTCGAGCCCCTTGTTCATGAGCGTGGAGGAGTCGACGGTGATCTTCTCGCCCATGCGCCAGGTGGGGTGGGCCAGCGCCTCCTCGCGGGTGACCCGCGCCAGGCTCGCGCGGTCCCGGCCGCGGAACGGCCCGCCCGATCCCGTGATGAGCAGGCGGCGCACGTCGGGGTGACCGGGGGTCGCCGCGGCGCCGCCGAGGCACTGGTGGATCGCGCAGTGCTCGGAGTCGACGGGCCAGAGCTCGGCGCCGGGGGTGGTGCGGACCGCCTCGACGAGGGGTGCCGCCGCCACCAGGGACTCCTTGTTCGCCAGCGCCAGGCGCTTGCCGGAGCGCAGCGCCCCCAGGGTGACCGGCAGACCCGCGAAGCCGAGCACGGCATTCACGACCACGTCGGCCGAACCGGCCAGCGCCTCGAGGCCGACGTCGCCCACCACGATCTCGACCGACGCGTCGACCAGTTCGGCCAGTCGGGCGCGGTGCGCGTCGGTGCGCACGCCGACCCGAGCCACGCCGAACTCCTTGGCGATCTCGGCCAGCCGCTCCAGCCGCTCCCCACCGGCGATCGCCACGAGCTCGAAGCGCTCGGGCTCCAGGCGCAGCACGTCGAGCGTCTGCTCGCCGATCGACCCGGTCGCCCCGAGCAGGGCCACGCTGCGCCGGGCGTCGGCCATCAGTGCATCGACAGGACGTGCAACAGGTAGTACGTCGTCGGCAGGGCGAACAAGAGGCCGTCGATCCGGTCGAGCAGCCCGCCGTGGCCCGGGAGGAGCCGGCCGAGGTCCTTCACGCCCAGGGTGCGCTTGACCATCGACTCGAAGAGGTCGCCCAGTGGCGTCACGATCGAGAGGACGACCGCGAACTCCACGCCGCGCGTGAGGGTCCAGGGCGAGACCAGCGGGACGATGATGGCCCCGAAGACGAGCGCGAGCACGGTCCCGCCGACGAGCCCCTCGACCGTCTTGTTCGGCGAGAGCCGAGCGCTGAGGGGGTGCTTGCCGAGCCACCGCCCGGTGAACAGGGCCCCGGTGTCGTTGCCGATCACGATGACCACGGCGCCGAAGAGGTAGGCCAGCCCGTGACGGTCGGCGAAGGACGACGGCGCGAGCAGGGCGACGGCGTAGGCGCCGAGCACGCCCACCCAGGCGTAGACGAAGACGGTCACCCCGAGCCCGTCGAGCACGTCGATCGTTCGCTCGGCCGACATGTACCAGACGAAGCCCAGCACCACGAGCAGGACCGTCACCGGGCCGACGGCGACCAGCCCCTTGTTGTAGACCGCGACCCCGAGGGTCACCACCGCGACCAGGCCGAGCACGGTGGCCGGGTGGGCCCCGACCGAGCGGAAGCCGGCGAGGGCCTCACCGCTCGCGACGGCCAGCACCACGACCACGAGGGCGGTCAGCGGCAGCGGGCCGGCGACGAAGAAGGCGAAGACGACGACCGCGAGCAGCACCCCGGTGAGGACGGCCCGGGCCACCGAGCTCGTCGCCGGGGCCTGGCGCACGGCCCGGCCGGCGAGCGGGTTGGCGGACGGCCGGCGACGGGTCCGCCCCACGGGGGCGGTCCCGGGCTCGGGGCGCGCCGGCTCGAGCCACTCGGGCTCCTCGGCGGCAACGGGCGCGACCGACTCGTCGACCACGTCGAACTCCCAGGGCCGACCCGTCTCGGCGCGCTCGGCGCCCGCGAGCATCGAGGTGTCGAACTGCTCCTCGTGGGCCACCCAGTCGGCCTCGCCCTCGCGCCAGGCCGGCGCCGGGATCCCCGACCACGGGTCGTCCGCGGACGCGGCCTCGCGGGCGACGACGATCGGCACCTGGCCGGTCGGCGCCTCGGTCCAGTGCGGCAGCAGGGTCGAGGGGTCGATCGTCGGCAGGTCGTCGACGAGTTCCCCGGCCGGGGTGGCCCCCGTGATGGTCACGCGGGGCTCGTCGGTCTCGGCCGCGGGGAACTCGCCGGTCGGCTCGTCCATCGACTCTCCGTCAGACCTCAAGGAGCTCTTGCTCCTTGTGCGCGAGGAGCGCGTCGACCGCGGCCACCCCGTCCTGGGTGATCTTCTCGAGCACCTTCTCGACGCGCTCGAGCTCGTCGCTCGAGATCTCGTTCTCCTTCTCGAGGCCCTCGAGCTCCTGGCGAGCGTGGCGACGCACGCCGCGGATCGCCACCCGCCCCTCCTCGGCGCGCTGCTTGACCAGCTTGACGAACTCCCGGCGGCGCTCCTCGGTCAGGACCGGGAACGAGAGGCGGATCACCTGACCGTCGTTGCTCGGGGTGAGGCCGAGGTCGGCCGTGGAGATCGCCTTTTCGATCGCGTTGATCGACCCCTTATCGAACGGCGAGACGACGAGGAGGCGGGGCTCGGGCACCGAGAAGTTGGCCAGCTGCTTGAGGGGCGTCTCGGTCCCGTAGTAGTCGACGAGCACCCCCTCGACGAGCGCCGACGAGGCGCGACCGGTGCGCACGGTGGCGAACTCGGCGCGGACGTGATCGAGCGCCTTGGCCATGCGGTCGCGGGTGTCCGCGAGCACCATCTCCACGAGGTCGCTCTCCATTACCTCACCAGCGTACCGACGGGCGCCCCGTCGAGGGCTCGCCCGAGGTTCCCCGGGGCCATCAGGTCGAAGACGCGGATGGGCAAACGGTTGTCCTTACAGAAGGTGATCGCGGTCATGTCCATCACCCGAAGGTCCCGGGCGATCACCTCGTCGAAGGAGAGCTCGTCGAAGCGCACGGCGTCGGCGTGGGCCCGCGGGTCGACGTCGTAGACGCCGTCCACGCCGCCGTGGGTGCCCTTCAAGACGACGTCGGCCTCGATCTCGGCCGCGCGCTGGGCGGCCGGGGTGTCGGTGGTGAAGTAGGGGTTGCCCATACCGGCCGCGAAGATCACCACGCGACCCTTCTCGAGGTGGCGCACGGCGCGCCGGCGGATGTAGGGCTCGGCGACCTGGTCCATCGAGAGCGCGGTCATGACCCGCGTCGGGCGTCCGTGGCTCTCGATGGCGTCCTGGAGGGCCAGCGCGTTGATGACCGTGCCGAGCATGCCCATGATGTCCGACGAGGCCCGGTTCATCCCGGCCATCGCGCCCGTCGCCCCCCGCCAGATGTTGCCGCCACCGACGACCACGGCGAGCTCGAGACCGCCGCGGTCCATCGCCGCGGCGATCTCGCGCGCCAGGAAGTCGACGGTGGTCGCGTCGATCGTCTCGTCGCTGGCGGCCGACGCCAGGGCCTCGCCCGAGAGCTTCAAGACGACCCGGCGCACGGTTACGCGCCGATGACGACCTGGGCGAACGCGCGCACCCGCGCGTCGCCGAGGAACTGGGCCACCGTCTCCTTCTCGTCCTTCACGTAGGGCTGCTCGGGCAGGACCCGTTCCTTGTACCAGGCGTTGAGACGGCCCTCGACGATCTTGGGCACCGCCGCCTCCGGCTTGCCCTCGTTGCGGGTGATCTCCTCGATCGTGCGCCGCTCGGCCTCGACGTCGGCGGCCGGTACCTCCTCGCGGGTCAGGTAGAGCGGGCGGGCGAAAGCGATGTGTACCGCCAACTCGTGGGCCGTCTCCTCGCTGGCCCCGGCCACCACCACGGCCACCGCGTTCACCCCCCGGCCCGACTGCTGATGGAGGTAGGTGTCGACGACCTCGCCCGGCCCGGCCTCGAGCCGGACGACCCGTCCGACCGAGATGTTCTCCTTGAGGGTGGTCAGGAGCCGTTCCAGGGCCTCGCGGAACTCGGCCACGGATCCCTCGCCCGCCTCGCAGACGCGCGCGGCGATCTGGTCGGCCAGCGCCACGAACTCCTCGGACTTCGCGACGAAGTCGGTCTCGCAGCGCAGCTCGACGATCCCGGCGACGGCGCCGTCGCGCACGACGGCCACGCACCCCTCACCGGCCTCGCGGTCGGCCCGCTTGGCCGCCGAGGCGAGTCCCTGGACGCGTAGCCACTTCGTGGCGGCCTCCATGTCGCCCCCGTTCTCCTCGAGGGCCCTCTTCGCGTCCATCATGCCGACGCCGGTGGCCTGACGCAGCGCCTGCACGTCCTTCGCGGTGATCGTCACCTTGCTCTCTCCTTGTGGGTCTCGGGTTCAGGCGCCCGTCGAGGCGGTCACGGGCGCGCCGGCGGGGCGGTTGTGGCGGATGTAGCGACCCTCGACGACCGCCTCGGCCACCAGCTTGCACATCAGGGCGCCGGCGCGGATGGCGTCGTCGTTGCCCGGGATCACGTAGTCGATCAGGTCGGGGTCGCAGTTCGTGTCGACGACCGCGACGACCGGGAGTCCGAGCTTGCGCGCCTCGGTGACCGCGATGTGCTCCTTCTTCGTGTCGATCACGAAGACAGCGTCGGGCACGCGCTCCAGCGCGGCGATGCCCGCGAGGTTGCGGTCGAGCTTCTCGAGCTCGCGCGAGTGGCGAAGCGCCTCGCGCTTGGGCATGTTGGCGAAGTCGCCGGCCCGCTCCATCTGGCGCAGCTCGACCAGGCGACGCACCCGGCCGTGGACGGTCGAGAAGTTCGTCAGCATCCCGCCCAGCCAGCGCTGGTTGACGTAGGGCATGCCGCAGGCCGCGGCGTAGTCGGCCACCGGCCCCTGGGTCTGCTTCTTCGTGCCGACGAACAGGATCGTGCCGCCCCCGGCGACCAGGTCGCGCACGAAGGCGTAGGAGGTCTCGATGCCCGCGAGCGTCTTGCGCAGGTCGATGAGGTAGATCCCGTTGCGCTCGCCGAGGATGAAGCGGCGCATCTTGGGGTTCCAGCGACGAGTCTGGTGCCCGAAGTGCACGCCGGCGTCGAGGAGATCCTGCAGGGTGACCAGGGCCACGTCGATGTCCTTCCGTTCGGTTGCTCACGCCCCGTGGAGCACCGCGAACGGCGACCGTACGAATCCACGGGGACTGCTCAGTGCCCGCCCACCGTGGGAGAGCCTGTCCATAGTAGTCGACCGGCCGGGTCAGCCCCTCGGGTGGGTGCGGCGGTGCACGTTCTGCAGGCGCGACTTCGAGACGTGGGTGTACACCTGGGTCGTCGTCAGGTTGGCGTGACCGAGGAGCTCTTGGACCACCCGCAGGTCGGCGCCGCCCTCGAGCAGGTGGGTCGCGTAGGTGTGGCGCAGCGCGTGGGGGTGGAGGTGACCCCCCGGGGCCCGACGGTCGAGGATCCGGCGCACGTCGCGCGGCCCCAGCCGCCGTCCCCGGCGATTGAGGAAGAGCGCCTCGTCGGGGGTGTCGGGTCGGATCGCCTCCTCGCGCCCGTCCTCGAGCCAGGCGCGCACCGCGGCGAGTCCCCGCGGGTGCAGCGGGACGACCCGCTCCTTGTCACCCTTGCCGAGGACCCGCAGGAGGCCCTGGGTGAAGTCGACGCTCGTGCGGTCGAGGCCGCACAGCTCGCCCACGCGCAGCCCCGCCCCGTAGAGCACCTCGCACACCGCGCGGTCGAGCTGGGCCCACTCGTCGTCGCCCCAGTCCTCGTCGAGCAGCGCGTCGAGCTGTTCGCGGCTCGCCAGGTTCGGTAGACGCGACGCGGGCTTGGGGGCGCTCAGGCGCGCGGCCGGGCTCTGGGCCAGGTGGCCCCGTTCCACCAGCCAGTCGAAGTAGGCGCGCAGCCCGGCCCGTCGACGCCGGAGGGTGGCGCGCTCGTCGCCGCGCTCGGTCAGGACGGCCAGGTAGCGGCGCAGGTGGGCGGTCGTGACCGCCCCGGGGTCGTCGAGTCCGAGGTCGGCGGCGAAACGGGCGAAGTCGGCGACGTCGCCGAGGTAGGCGCGCCGGGTGTTCGCGGAGCGCTCGCGGGCGCGCAGCGTCGCGTCGAAGCCCTCGAGACGCCAGGTCGGGGGCGGCGGGGAGTCGGCGCGCGCCATGGGTTCGAGGGTAGCCGGGCCCGGTGCGCCAGAGGGGTTTCAGTAGTGTTCTGCGGGAGAGGAGAGCGGTGACGCGCATACTCATCGTCGAAGACGACGACCACATCCGTAGCGCCCTGACGCTCATGTTCGAGAGCGAGGCGTTCGCCGTGGACGAGGCCCCCACGGGCGAGCTCGGCGTGGCGCTGTTCGATCGGATGGCGGCCGACCTGGCCATCGTGGACCTCATGCTGCCGGGCATGAGCGGCTTCGACACCTGCCGGGCGCTGCGCGAGCGCAGCGAGCTGCCGATCGTCATCGTCTCGGCCCGCGACGACACCGCCGACGTCGTCTTGGGGCTCGAGTCGGGCGCCGACGACTACGTGACCAAGCCCTTCGTGCCCGAAGAGCTGCTCGCCCGCGTGCGCGCGCACCTGCGCCGACGGCCCGACGGCCAGGCCAACGCCTTCACCCTGGGGGACCTGCGCGTCGAGCCCGGCCGCGGTACGGTGACCGACCGGACCGGCCGCGAGCTCCACCTCACCTCCACCGAGTTCCGCCTCCTACTCGACCTGGCCGGCCAGAACGGTCGGGTCGTCTCGCGCGAGGACCTGCTCGAGCGCGTCTGGGGCTACGACTACTTCGGCGACAGCCGACTGGTCGACGTCCACATCCGCCGGCTGCGCACGAAGATCGAGCCCGACCCGGCCAACCCGCAGTACCTCGTCACCGTCCGGGGCTCGGGCTACAAGCTGGTCCTCTAATGCGTCGACGAAGTCTCCGACTTCGCTTGGCGCTCACCTTCGGGTTCGGGGCCTTCATCCTGAGCGCCCTGTTCGCTACCGTCACCTTCGTCGGCGTCCACCACGTGCTGGTCTCCGACGCCGTTCAGACCGACCTCAAACAGAGCTACGTGAACGCCGCCCTGGTGCGCTCGACGCTCTACACCTCGCCGCCGGACCTCGCGAACGAGCTGAACTCGATCGAGGGCGCGACCGGCTCGAGCGTGCTCGTCCAGACCCACCGCGAGTGGCTCTCCAAGTCCAACGGCGCCGCCACCGCCGACGTGCCCGCGACCTTGATCGACGACGTCGTCGCGGGGCGCGCCGCCACCCAGGTGATCGGGGTAGGCAACCACGTCTTTTACGTGGTGGGCGTACCCATCCCCTCGGTGGAGACCCAGTTCTTCGAGGTCTTCCCCCTCGACCCGGTCGCTCACACCCTCTCGATCCTGCTGCTCGTGCTGGTACTCGGCGCGGCCGTCACCTCCCTGACCGGCCTCGCCGGCGGGCTGTGGGTCGCGCGGCGCACCGTGCGCCCCCTCGAGGACGTGTCGCGCGCCGCGGCCGCCATCGCCGGGGGCGACCTCTCGACGCGCCTCTCGGTCAACCGCGCCGACCGCGAGGTCCAGCAGCTGACGGCCTCGTTCAACGAGATGGTGGCCCGGCTCACCGACCGACTCGAGCGCGACGCCCGCTTCGCCAGCGACGTCAGCCACGAGCTGCGCTCGCCCCTGACCACGCTCGTGACCACCGCCCGGGTGCTCCAGCAGCACCGCGCCAGTCTGAGCGACGTCGGCCGTCAGAGCCTCGACCTGCTCGTGGCGGACCTGTCGATCTTCCAGGCCCTGGTCGAGGACCTCCTCGAGATCGCCCGCAGTGACGCCGGTGCCGCCCCGCTCGTGCTCGAGACGGTCGACGGCGCCGAACTGGTGCGTCAGTCGGTGCGCTCGGCGGCGCGTCGCCACGGCTTCGCCGAGCCGCCCGTCGAGATCGACCCGGCCCTCGCCCACCCGCTGGTCGAGGTGGACCGGCGCCGTTTCGAGCGGGCGCTCACCAACCTGCTCGACAACGCCCACCACTACGCCGGCGGCGCCGCCGCGGTGCGGGTCGAGGGTGAGGGGGACCACCTCGCGGTCCACGTCGACGACGCCGGCCCGGGGATCATGGACGAGGAGCGCGACGCCGTCTTTGAGCGCTTCTCCCGCGGACACGCCGCACGCAGCCGGGGGGTCGCCCGCGGGACCGGGCTCGGGCTCGCCCTGGTGCGCGAGCACGTGCGGACCCTCGGGGGCACCGTCGAGGTCACCCGTTCCCCCGAGGGCGGGGCGCGATTCAGCGTGCGCCTGCCCCTGGCGAGCGAGGCGCCGTCGTGAGGGTCCTGCGCGCCCTGGGCGCGGGCGTCGCGGCCCTGGCGCTCGCCGGGTGCGGCCTCATCTCCCCCGCGGCGAGCCCCACCACGGTCGGGCGCTCCAAGGTGGGCTTCAACCTGCTCTCGCCGACGATCCCCGGTACGAACCACGCGCGGGTCCGCTTCGAGACCGAGCCGATCTTCATCGTCGACGCGGCCCACCACCTCTTCCCCACCAGCCGGATCGTGCCGTCGCCGCCGTCGATCGCCACCGTCGTCGGTCAGCTCCTGGCCGGCCCGACGTCCATCGAGCGCTCGGCCGGCTTCACGAGCGCCCTGCCGAGCGACCTCGTGCTCATCGCGGCGACGGTGCGCCGCCACGTCGGCTACGTGGACCTCTCGGGCTCCCTCGCCCAGCTGCCGCACGCCCAGGAGCTCCTCGCCATCGGCCAGCTCGTGCTCACCGCGGCCTACGTGGGCGCGACCCAGGGCCTACAGATCTCACTCGCGGGGGCGATCCAGAGCCTGCCCCTGCCCTCGGGCCGCCACGCCACGGTGCTCACCGTGGCCGAGTACGCGGGACTCTTGAACGGCTAGCGCCGCCCGGCGGGGCGACGCACCGGCGCCGAGCGCCACAGGTGCTCGAGGTCGTAGTACTCCCGGGCCGTCTCGTCGAAGACGTGCACGACGACCTCGCCGTAGTCGAGGGCGACCCACTCGGCCGACTCGAGCCCCTCGACGTGCGTGGGCCCGACGCCCACGCGTCGGCGCACCCGCGCCTCGACCTCCTCGGCGATCGCGCGGACCTGGCGGTCGCTACGCCCCGAGGTGAGCACCATCGCGTCGAAGGCGTCGGTCAGCCCGCGCAGGTCGAGCACCGCGGTGTCGCGGCCGAGCTTCTCGTCGCAGGCCTCGATCGTCGCGTCGAGGACGGACTCCGTGAAGGGATCCTGGGGCGCCTCGAACGAAGCGGCGCCGGTCACGGTCTCACTCAGCGGGCCTCTCCCCCACTCAGTGGGCCACCCCCAGGGCGACGAGGGCCACGACGAAGGGGACACCGACCAGGGTCGCGCCGAGCACGCTCAGGCGCTGCCGACGGCGACGGCGGGCGCGGCGCGAGAGCGGCGAGTCGATCGGCCGCGCCGGCGCTGAGCGCACGTCGCGGACGTCGAAGCTTCGTACGGCCATCGAGCCGACTCTAGCCCCGTGACCCCACGTAGAGGGGTATGACGTCGGCGGGCAGGAAGTCCTCGAGCCGCTCCGCCGAGGCGAGCTCCCTGATGAAGGTGGAGGAGAGGTCGACGGGCTCCATCTCGATGACGTAGCCGCGCCACCCCGCCGGCACCACCGTCGGGGCCCCCGGTCGGGGCACCACCCCCACCTCGACCAGCGTGCGCAGAGCGTCGGCCTCGTGCCAGGAGTCGAGCTGGCCGGCCAGGTCGGCGCCGACGACGAGGTCGACGGCGTCGGCCTCGTCGAGCAGTTCGCGCACCGTGTCGACGGTGTACGAGGGCCCCCGGCGCACGATCTCACGGTCCGAGACCGTCACCAGCGCGAGCCCCTCGAAGGCGGCCCGGGCCATCGCCAAGCGCAGCTCGGCCGGCGCGACGCCGGGCCCCTTGTGGTACGGGTCGCCGGCCACGACCACCTCGACGCGCTCGAAGCGCCCGGCGCGCGCCGCGGCGACCAGGGCCGCCACGTGTCCCCGGTGCGGGGGGTCGAAGGTACCCCCGAAGAGGCCGACGCGGCGTGCTCGCACCCCGTGAGCCTAACGGGAGTGGTGACCGATAACCGGGCCACGTACGCTGGGACCATGCCCGACACCGCGTGGAGCCCCGACGCGTGGCGTTCCCACCCGCTCGCCCAGTCCCCCGACTGGCCCGACCCGGACCACCTGGCGAGGGTCGAGCGCACCCTGGCCGCGAAGCCGCCCCTCGTCTTCGCCGGCGAGGCGCGGACCCTCCAGGCCCACCTCGCCGAGGCCGCGGCCGGGCGGGCGTTCCTCCTGCAGGCCGGTGACTGCGCCGAGTCGTTCCACGAGGCGGCGGCCGACCAGATCCGCGACAAGCTCCGGGTGATCTTGCAGATGGCCGTCGTCTTGACCTACGGGTCGGGGGTGCCGGTGGTCAAGGTCGGCCGGATCGCCGGGCAGTTCGCCAAGCCCCGCACCGAGCCCTACGAGGAGCGCGACGGGGTGCGCCTCGAGGCCTTCCGGGGCCACATCGTCAACTCCGAGGAGTTCACGCCCGAGGCCCGCCGGCCCGATCCCGAGCGGCTGCTCGCGGCCTACCACCAGAGCGTGGCCACGCTCAACCTCCTGCGGGCCTTCACCACGGGTGGCTTCGCCGCCCTCAGCCGGGTCCACCAGTGGAACCAGGAGTTCGTGGCCCACTCCCTCGAGGGCAAGCGCTACGAGGTCCTCGCCGACGAGATCGAGCGGGCCCTCGCCTTCATGCGGGCCTGCGGCATCGACCTCCACGACGACCAGGCCCTCCAGGGCGTCGAGTTCTTCACCAGCCACGAGGCGCTGATCTTGCCCTACGAGCAGGCCCTCACACGGCGCGACTCGCTCACCGGCGACTGGTACGACTGCTCGGCCCACCAGCTGTGGATCGGTGACCGGACCCGCCAGCTCGACGGCGCGCACGTCGCCTTCCTCGCCGGGGTCGCCAACCCCCTCGGACTCAAGGTGGGGCCCACGATGGAGCCGACCGAGCTCTTGCGCCTCTGCGAGCGCCTCAACCCCGGCAACGTCGCGGGCCGGCTCACCCTCATCAGCCGGATGGGCGTCGAGCGACTCGAGGAACGCCTCGCCCCCCTGGTGGCGGCGCTCGCCGCCGAGGGTCGCGCCGAGCACTGGACGTGCGACCCCATGCACGGCAATACCTTCGTCACCGTCGCCGGCCAGAAGACGCGGCGCTTCGACGACGTGGCCACCGAGACGGCGACCTTCTTCCGGGTGCTCTCGGAGCTCTCGACCTGGCCGGCCGGGCTGCACATCGAGCTCACCGGCGGCGACGTCACCGAGTGCCTCGGCGGCGGCTCGCGCCTGGGCGAGGACGACCTCACCTTGAACTACACCTCGATCTGCGACCCTCGGCTCAACGCGACCCAGAGCCTCGACCTCGCCTTCCACGTGGCCGAGTACCTGCGCGACTACGGGGCGTCGAGCGGCGAGCGGTCGTTGTAGCGCAGGAGACGCGTGCGGCCGAGGTCGAACTCGATCTCGGTCATCGAGCAGTGCTCGATCAGCGGCGCGAGGCGCGCGGGGGCGCCGAGCCCCTGGTAGAGCTTCATCGCCTGCTCGATCACGCCCCCGTGGGTCACCACCACGACCAGCTCGCCGGGGTGCGCGGCCACCAACTCGCTCAGGGCGCCCCGGCACCGCTCGAAGAACCCGACGAGCGACTCCCCGCCGGGCACGTTGGGCACCGTGGGGTCGAGGTCCCAGTCGACCGGCTCGAAGCGCTCGATCACCTCGGCCCAGCGCAGGCCGTCGGCCTCGCCCACGCGCAGCTCCTCGAGGTCCGCGCGGACCCGGGGCTCCAGCGTCGGCGCGATCGCCGGCGCCACCAGCGCCCCGGTCTCGATCGCCCGGGGCAGGGTCGAGGTGTACAGGGCGCTCGCGCCGTCGAGCTCGCGGGTGCGGGCCAGGCGCGCCGCGAGGGCCGCGGCCTGGGCCCGACCGCGCTCGGTCAGCCCGCCGTCGCCGCGCGGTCCGCCGGCGCGACCCTCGGCGTTCGCCACGCACTCGCCGTGGCGGATGAGCACGAGGCGCGTCCCGCGCGGGGCGTGGCCCCGCTGGCGGAACCCCGGCGGGGGCAGGAGCCCGTCGGGCACGACGCTCACGCCAGCTCCCCGACGAAGGCCTCGAGCTGGCGGAGCGTACGGCACTCGACCACCCGGTCGCAGTGCGCGCCGTAGTGGGCGATGACCGAGTCGCCGCTGTTCCAGTAGGCCGCCGGCTCGGGGTTGAGCCAGTAGACGGCCTTCGCGCGCCGGCGCAGGTCGGCCACGACCTCGGCGTGGGTCTCGTGGTAGTTGTTGCGCCCGTCGCCCAAGATGAGGACCGTCGAACGGACGGTGAGCTCGCGTGCGTAGCGCTCGTGGAACGCGCTGAGGGCCCGACCGTAGTCCGAGTGGCCGTCGAAGGCGATGACGTCGGCCTCGGCGTTGATGCGCGCGACGGCCTCGGCCGGGTCCTCCACCCCCTCGAAGAGGTGGGTCACCTCGTCGAGCCCGTCGACGAAGACGAAGCTGCGCACCTTGGAGAACTGCGAGCTGATGGCGTGCACCAGGTGGAGGGTGAAGCGCGCGAAGGAGGCCACCGAGCCCGACACGTCGGCCACGACGAAGATCTCGGGCTTGGCCGGTCGCGGCGGCTTGAAGCGAAGGTCGAGCGGCACCCCCCCGGTCGAGAGGCTGCGGCGCACGGTCTGGCGCAGGTCGACCGGACCCCGCTTGCGCCGGCGACGCCGGCGCGCGAGACGCACCGCGAGCTTGCGGCTGAGGGGTCGCAGGGCCCGCTCGAGCTGGGCCATCTCGTCGCGGGTCGCGTGCATCACCTCGATGTCCTCGGGCAGGGGCTTGCGCACCGACTTCGCCAGGGCCGCCGAGCCGCGGTCCGCGACGAGCCGCTCGCGGATGACCCGCTCGACCTCGCGCCGCAGGCTCTCGAGCCGGGCCGCCACCTCGTCCTCGGCCAGCCGCGCGCCGAGGGCTCCCCGCTCGGCGCCCACGCTCGCCCGCAGTCGCTCGGCCAGGGCGTCGAGCTCGAGGCTGCGCAGCGTGCGGTAGAGGTAGTACGTGCCCCCCACCGGACGGCCCGGCTCGAGGCCGGCGTAGCGGCTCACGGCCTCCCCCGCCCCCCGGCGCAGGGCCCCGGCGTCCCCGTCGCGCAGGGCGGCGAAGATCATCTCGGCGATCTCGGCGGCCGAGAGCGCCCCACCCCCGCCGGCGCCGCGCCCCGGGCCCGGCCCCTCGCCCGCCCCGGGCGCGCCCGAGAGCTCCGCGCCGGCGTCGTCCCCCTCGGAGGCCGAAACCTCACGCAGGGCGAAGAAGACCTCGAAGGCGGTGTCGAAGGCCGCGAGGTGGCCGCCGTCTTTCACCAGCGTGGCCGCGAGCGCGGTGCGCAGCGTCGCCCGATCGGCCAGGTCGATCACCTCACAGGCGCGCGCCGCGTCCACGTGCTCGCTCATCGACACCGGGATCCCGGCGGCGCGCAGCTCGCCGATGAAGTCGGCGAGCAGGCTAAGCACGCGCCCGGCCGCCCAGGAGCTCCTTGGTGGCGCGCTCGATGTCGGTCTGGTACTTGAGCAGGATGTGCAGCGTCGCCGCCGCCTCCTCGTCGCCGATCTCCTCGCGTCCCAGCACGACCAGGGTGCGCGCCCAGTCCAGGGTCTCAGAGACCGAGGGGGCCTTCTTCAGGTCGAGCTCGCGCAGGCTGCGCACCACCTGGGCGATGCGCGTGGCCAGCGCGCCCGAGACGCCCGGCACGCGCGCCAGGATGATGTCGCGCTCGCGCTCGATCGAGGGGTAGCCGACGTAGAGGTAGAGGCAGCGGCGCTTCAGCGCCTCGGAGAGCTCCCGGGTGTTGTTCGAGGTGAGAAAGACCATCGGGATCTGGCGGGCGCGGACCGTGCCGAGCTCGGGGATCGACACCTGGTACTCCGAGAGGACCTCGAGCAAGAGCGCCTCGGTCTCGAGCTCGACCCGGTCGACCTCGTCGATCAACAGCACGACGGGGTCCTCGGCGGTGATCGCCTCGAGGAGGGGCCGGGTGAGCATGAACTCCTCGGCGAAGATGTCCTCTTCGAGCGCCCGCCACTCCTCGGCGCCGCCCGACTCGGTGCGCCCGGCCTGGATCCGCAGGAGCTGCTTGCGGTAGTTCCACTCGTAGAGGGCCTTGCTCTCGTCGAGGCCCTCGTAGCACTGCAGGCGCACCAGCCGGGCGCCCAGCGCCTCGGCGACGGCCTTGGCGAGCGCCGTCTTACCCGTGCCGGCCGGGCCCTCGACGAGCACGGGCTTGGCCAGGCGGTCGGCGAGGAAGGTCGTCGAGGCGATCGCCGCGTCGCTCAGGTAGTCGGACTTGGCCAGGCGCTCGCGGACCTCGTCGGGACTGGCGAAGCGCGCCGGGGGGACCTCGGCCAGCCCGAGCCGCTCGGCCACCTCGGCGCGCGGGTCGAGGCTCACCGGACCTGCCCCTCGCCGCGCACGACCCACTTGAGGCAGGTCAGCTCGCGCAGGCCCATCGGCCCGCGGGCGTGGAGCTTCTGGGTGGAGATCCCGACCTCCCCGCCCAGACCCAGCTCGCCGCCGTCGATGAAGCGCGTGGAGGCGTTCACGAGGACCGCGGCCGCGTCGACCCGCCGGACCCACGCCTCGGCGGCCACGGGGTCCTCGGTGACGATGGCCTCGGAGTGGCCGGTGCCGAAGCGGGCCACGTGGGCCACGGCCTCGTCGAGGGAGTCCACGACCCCCACCGCGAGCACCAGGTCGAGGAACTCGGTCGCGAAGTCCGCCTCGGTGGCCGGCACCGATCCCGGCAGGGCGGCCCGAGCCCGCTCGTCGGCGCGCAGCTCGACCCCGGGCAAGGCGTCGGGCAGACCGGCGAGGAAGGCGTCGGCCACGTCGCGGTGCACGAGGAGGGTCTCGGCGGCGTTGCAGACCCCGGGGCGGGAGGTCTTGGCGTTGGCGACGATGGCGCGCGCCATGGCGAGGTCGGCCGCCGCGTCGACGTAGACGTGGCAGTTGCCGTCGCCGTCGAGGACGTAGGGCACCCGGGCGTGCTCGCGCAGGGCGGCGATCAGCGACGGCCCCCCGCGGGGGATGAGGCAGTCGATCACCCCGACCAGGCCCATGAAGGCGGCCGCGGCCTCACGCGAGGGGTCGGCGACCAGGCTCACCGCCGCGGCCGGCAGCCCCTCCTTCTCGAGGGCAGCGTGCCACAGCCCGACGAGCATCTCGTTGGAGCGCTGGGCCGAGGAGGACCCGCGCAAGAAGGCGGCGTTGCCGCTGCGCACGCACAGCCCGGCCACGTCGCAGGTGACGTTGGGCCGGTTCTCGTAGACGACGCCCACCACCCCGAGGGGCACCCGGACCTTCTCGACGCGCAGGCCGTTGGGCCGGGTGAAGGCCTCGGCCACCTCGAAGAGGGGGTCGGGCAGCGCCGCGATGTCGCGCAGCGCCGCGGCCATGGCCCCGATCCGTGCCGGGGTGAGGGTCAGCCGGTCGCGCCCCGGACCGGGGTCGTCGTAGGCGGCCAGGTCGAGCGCGTTCGCGGCCACGACCTCCTCGATCCGCGCCTCGAGTCGCTCGGCGACGTCGAGCACCACGGCGCGACGGACCTCGTCGGGCGACTGGGCCAGCGCCGTCGCGGCGGCGCGCACGGCCCGGCCCTGGGCGAGGAGGGCGTCACTCATGGCTCAAGCGTAACGGGCGATCCCTAGCCCCGACGGAGGAGCACGAGGTCGTCCCGGTGCACGACCACGACCTCGGCGGCCGCGACCTCGGCGGCGCCGACCCGGGCCAGGCCCTTGGCGACGACCGCCCCGTCGGGCGCCACGACCTCGACGGCGTCACCCTCGACGAAGTCGCCCTCGACCGCGGTCACCCCCACGGGCAACAGGCTGCGACCCTCCTCCTCGAGCGCGCGTCGGGCACCGTCGTTCACCACGACCCGTCCACGCGAGGGGACGGCGAAGGCGATCCAGGACTTGCGCGCCGAGAGGCGCGCCGCACGGGGGTGCACGACGGTGCCCGCGCCCGGCTCGCCCGAGAGGGCGTGGGCCAGCGCGCGCTCGACGCGAGCCGGGGCGATGACGGTGGTCACCCCGGACCACGCGGCCATCTTCGCCGCGGCGACCTTCGAGGCCATGCCGCCGCTGCCCACCCCGGAGCGGCTCGACCCGGCCCGGGCCTCGAGGTCGGCGTCGAAGGCCCGCACCTCCTCGATGAGCGTGGCCCCCTTGTCGACGCGGGGGTCGCCCGTGAGTAGCCCGGGCGTGTCGGTCAAGAGCACCAGGTGGGTCGCGGCCACGAGGTTGGCCACCAGCGCCGCGAGCCGGTCGTTGTCACCGAAGCGGATCTCCTCGTCGGCGACGGCGTCGTTCTCGTTCACCACGGCCACGACCCCGAGCCCCGCCAGCGCGCTGAGCGTGTCGCGCGCGTGCAGGTACTGGCCCCGGTGGCTGAAGTCGAGCGGGGCGAGCAGCACCTGGCCGACCGGCACGCCCACCGCGGCGAAGGCCCGGCGCCAGGCCTGCATCAACAGCGGCTGACCGACCGCCGAGACCGCCTGGAGGGTCACGGCGTCGCGGGGCCGGGGCCGCCCGCCACCGACCTCGGCCCAGCCGGCGGTGATCGCCCCGGAGGTGACCACGACCACCGACCAGCCCGCGGCGCGCAGGTCGACGACGTCGGCCGCCACCGCCCCGAGGACCGACGCGTCCACGCCCCCGGCACCGTCGGTGACCGAGGAGGTGCCGATCTTCACCACGACGCTAGGCACCGCCCGGCCCCTCCTCGGGCTCGGTCTCGGTGCCCTCGTCGAGGCGCCCGTGCCGGGCGAGCCGCTCGCGCCGGGTGGCCCGGTGACGCGCGCCGTCGGCGCCCGGGCCGGCGTGGCGGTACCACTCGAAGGCCACGCCACCCACGTGCACGACGTCACCGTCGGCGGCCCCGGCGCGCACGAGGAGTCGCTCGACCCCCAGCTCGCGAAGCCGGCGCTCGAGCTCGGTGAGGGCACCCTCGTCGGTGAGGTCGCTGAAGCGCGCCGCGCGCGCGGCGGCGCGCCCGGTGATCGACCACTCGCCCTCGCCCACGCGCTCGACGGCGACCTCCCGGGCGACCGGGCGGTGCACGACGACGGTCTCGGCGACCGCGGCGGCGCTACGGCGGCCCTCGGCGACGAGGGCCGCCAGCCGTCCGAGGAGCCGGTCGACCCCGGCCCCGGTGAGAGAGGAGATCGTCTCGTCGGCCGGCCACGCGTGGGCCGCCACGTCGGCCTTGGCGCCCACGACGACCCGCGGCCGCTCGAGCAGCTCGGGCCGGTAGCGGCCGAGCTCACGGAGCAGCACCTCGAGCTGGGCCGCCGGGGCGAGGGGCGCCGTCTCGGCGAGGTCCACGAGCACGCAGAGCACGCCCGCGCGCTCGACGTGGCGCAAGAAGTCGTGGCCGAGCCCGCGACCCTCGGCCGCCCCCTCGATCAGCCCGGGGATGTCGGCCACCACGAACTCGGTGGCGTCCCCGGGCCGGCCGGCCCGGGCGCCCACGCGCACCACTCCGAGGTGGGGCACGAGCGTGGTGAAGGGGTAGTCGGCGACCTTGGGCCGGGCGGCCGAGACGCGCGAGATGAGGGTCGACTTGCCGACGTTGGGCAGTCCGATCAGCGCCACGTCGGCCTGGAGCTTCAGCTCGAGGTTGTACCACGCCTCCTCGCCGCGTTCGCCCTGCTCGGCGAAGGCCGGCGCCCGGCGCAGGTTGGAGAGGAATCGCGCGTTGCCCATCCCCCCCTGGCCGCCGGCCGCGGCCCGCCACCGGACGCCCTCGACCGAGAGGTCGACCAGCGCCTCGCCGGCGAGGTCGTAGACGACCGTGCCCACCGGGACGGCCACCTCGAGGTCGCGCCCCCGGGCGCCGTGCTGGCGCTTGGACGAGCCGTGCTGGCCGTCGGTCGCCCGGCGGAAGGGGTGGTCCCGGAAGCCCAGGAGGGAGGCCTGGTTGTGGTCGGCCACCAGCCAGACGTCCCCGCCCCCGCCGCCGTCGCCGCCGTCCGGTCCGCCCTTGGCCACGTGCGCCTCGCGCCGGAAGCTCACGCAGCCCGCGCCCCCGTCACCGGCCCGCGCGTGCAGTTGGGCGCGATCGACGAAGCCGGACACGGCCCCATCCTACGGGTGGCCCCCCGCGGCCCCGGGGCTAGGCGACCAGCTCGCCGACCGCCTCGGCGAAGACGACCGAGTGGCGGGCCACGTCGTCGCGCGTGGTCGCCGGGCACATGAGGGCCATGTTGTGGAACGGGGTGATGAGGACCCCCCGGTTCACCCCGTAGAGGTGGAGGTACTCCTCGAGCGCGGGGTCGCTCGCGGCCGCCGACGCCCCGCCGCTGCTCGGCGCGGGGTAGGCGAAGCGGTACTCGCAGCGCGCGCCGAGCTGCACGACCGACCACGCGAGGGCGTTGCGCTCGATCGTGGCCGCGACGTCGGCCGCGAAGGCGGTGGCGAGCTCCTCCATCGTGGCGAAGGCCTCCTCGGTGAGGACCTCACCGAGTACGGCGCGCATGGCGGCCAGGCTCAGGGCGTTGCCGGCCAGGGTCCCCCCCACCCCGCCCACGTCCTCGAGGTCGTAGCCGTCGACCGCCTGGGCGAGGACGCGGGCGGCCAACTCCTCGCTCAGCCCGTAGGCCCCCGAGGGGACGCCCCCGCCGAGCGACTTGCCGATCGTCACCGCGTCGGGGACGAGGCCCCAGCGCCGCGTCGCACCGCCCGGGCCCGCCGAGAACGTGTGGGTCTCGTCGATGACGAGCAGGGTCCCGGTCGCGTCGCACGCGGCGCGCACCCCCTCGAGGAAACCGGGTTCGGGCAGGACGATCCCGATGTTGGTCAGGGCCGGTTCGCACAGCACGCAGGCCACGTCACCCGCGGCCAGCTCGCGCTCGAGGGCCGCGAGGTCGTTGAACTCCACGACCCTCGTCGTCGCGGCGGGGTCGACGGCCGGGCCCACGTTGCCCGGGCGCGACGCGGCGCGCCCGTCGGGGCCGATCACGGCGATGGTCTCGTCGACCGTGCCGTGGTAGCAGTAGTTAAAGACCAGCACCTTCGCCCGGCCGGTCACCATGCGGGCCAGGCGCAGCATCCAGCGGTTCGCGTCGGTCGCCGAGAGGGTGAAGGACCACCGGGTCGGCCCGAAGCGCCGGGTCAGCTCGGCCGCCACCCACTGGGCGTCCTCGTTGGGCAGCATCGTCGTGACCCCGCCCGCCCGCCCGACCCGCTCCACGAGGGCGGCCATGAGCGGCGCCGGGGAGTGTCCGGCCATCGCCCCGGTGTCGCCCAGGGCGAAGTCGACCAGGTCGTGGCCGTCGAGGTCGGTGACGGAGGCCCCGTGGGCGCCCGTGAAGCCGAGGGGGAAGCCGCCGGCCCACTTGCGCATCCAGGTCATGGGCACGCCCGCCAGGAGGTTGCGCGCGCCCTGGCTGAGGGCGAGGGAGCGGGGGTGCTCGGCCCGGTACCGGGCCCGCTCGCGCTCGAGGAGTCCGGACAGTTGTGGGCGATCGGGGCGGTCCATCGCGCCATCGTAGGGCGCCGCCCTCCCCCGCCCGGGAGAATCAGGGCCGGTGATTCCGGCCTGACCAGGCACGACGCCCCACCGAGGGGGTGGTCTCCCCGATGTCTCGGACCCAAATGCCCGAATTTCCAAGAAAAAAGGGTAAAAATGGCCCAGGCGTCTGGGAGTCCCCAGTGCCGATCCGAGAGAGATAAAGGAGTCGACCGGTGAACAAGGCCGAGTTGGTAGATGCAATTGTGGCCGAAACTGGCGCCACCAAGAGCACCGTGGCGGAGGTCCTCAAGTCCTTCGAGGACGTCGTGGTCGCCAACGTGTCGAAGGGTGAGAAGATCGTTCTGTCGGGCTTCCTGTCGTTCGAGCGCGTCGAGCGCAAGGCCCGTACGGCCCGCAACCCCCAGACGGGCGAGACCATCCAGGTGAAGGCGTCGCGTGCGCCCAAGGTGTCGATCGGGTCGACCTTCAAGAAGGCCGTGAAGGGTTAGACCCCGAGCCACGAGAGCCCCGGGCCCTTGGGCCCGGGGCTCTCGTCGTCTCCGGCCCCGGACCGGGCCGTGCTTGACTGGCCCGATGACCGCACCCGAGACCCGAGTGGTGAGCGCCCGCCTGGAGATCGCCGCGCCGTCGGCGCGGGTCTTCGAGCTCATCGCCGACCCCGCCGCCCAGCCCCGCTGGGACGGCAACGACAATCTGGCCCGGGCCGATGCCGGCCAGCGGGTGCGCCGCGCCGGGGCGGTCTTCACGACCCACCTGACGAACGGCCAGGTCCGCGAGAACCACGTGGTGGACTTCGTCGAGGGGGTGCGACTGGCCTGGCGCCCGGCCGAGCCCGGACTCGAACCCCCCGGTCACCAGTGGTCGTTCGATCTCGAGGCGCTCGGCCCCGAGCGCACGGCGGTCACCCACACCTACGACTGGCGCGAGCTCACCGACGAGTCCCGTGTCGCCCGCGCCCGCGCCACCACGCCCGAGCGGCTGCTCGCCTCACTCGAACGGCTCCGCTCGCTCGCCGAGGACCCCTAGGCCCGTACGGCGCGACCCCGGGAACACGAAAGCCCCGGGCGCGCGCCCGGGGCCGTCGCGGGGTGCGGCCGGCTCAGTCGGTGAGGACGTCGACCAGCTTGCGTCCGGCGCGGAAGCCGAACTTGACGGTCCCCTCGGCGAGGGCGAAGAGCGTGTCGTCCTTGCCCTTGGCGACGTTGCGCCCGGGGTGGAACTGGGTGCCGCGCTGACGCACCAGGATCGAACCGGTCGTGACGGCCGTCCCGTCGAAGGCCTTCACGCCGAGGCGCTGGGCCCGGGAGTCGCGGCCGTTACGGGTGGAGCCGCCACCTTTGGTCTTGGACATCTCTCCTCCTAGGCCGTGGTCGAGATCTTCGTGATCTCGACGGTCGAGTAGCGCTGGCGGTGGCCCCAACGGCGACGCTGGATGGCCTTGGGCTTGTAGGTCAGTCCCCGGATCTTCGGGCCCTTCTCCTCGCCCAGGATCGTGCCGGTGACCGTTGCCCCCTTGAGGGCCGGCCCGGCGACGACCGCGTCGCCGTCGACCACGAGGACGGGCCGGAACTCGACGCTCGCGCCCACCTCCTCGGGCCGCAGGTCGACGCGGACGACCTGGCCCTCGGTGACGCGCTCTTGGGACGTGCCTACTCGGATGACGGCGTACATAGGGAGTCCATACTAGCCGACGGGCCGGTGGCTACAGCCCGGTCTGGACGATGAAGCCGCGCCCGTCGCAGACCGAGCAGGGCACCGACAGAGCCTCGAGGAGACCCTCGTTGACCCGCTTGCGGGTCATCTCCACCAGGCCCAGCTCGGAGATATCGAAGACCTGGGTGCGGGTCTTGTCCCGGCTGAGGGCCTGGCGCAGGGCCGAGGCGACGGCGTCGCGGTTGGACTTGGACTCCATGTCGATGAAGTCGATCACGATGATGCCGCCGATGTCGCGCAGGCGCAGCTGGCGCGCGACCTCCTCGGCCGCCTCGAGGTTGTTGCGAAAGACCGTCTCTTCGAGGTTGTTCTTGCCCACGTTCTTGCCGGTGTTCACGTCGATCACCGTGAGGGCCTCGGTCCGCTCGATGATGAGCGACCCGCCCGAGGGCAAGAAGACCTTGCGGTCGAGCGCCCGGTGGAGCTGCTCGTGGACGAAGTAGCGCTCGAACAGCGGGAGCGACTCCACCGCGGGGTCGTAGTACTCGATGCGGTCGGCGAGCTCGGGGTTCACGGCCAGGACGTACTCACGCACCTTGTCGTAGAGGTCCTCGTCGTCGATCAGGACGGCCCGGTAGTCGTCGTTCAGCTCCTCGCGCAGCACCCGCACGGCGAGGTCGAGGTCGCGGTAGATGAGTCGGGGTTGGTTGGAGCGGCCCACCTCGGCCTCGATGGCCTCCCACTTCTCGCTCAGCGAGGCCACGTCGCGGGCGAGGTCGTCGGCCGAGACGCCCTCGGCGGCGGTGCGCACGATCAGGCCGTGGCGCTCCGGCTTGACCTCGTCGATGATCTTGCGCAGCCGACGGCGCTCCCCGTCGGGGAGACGCTTGGAGATGCCGATGGTCGTGGAGTTCGGCACCAGCACCACGAAGCGTCCGGGCAGGCTGACCTCCTGGGTGAGCCGCGCTCCCTTGGCGCCGATGGCGTTCTTGGTGACCTGACAGATGATGGTCTGGCCGGCCCGGATCATCTGCTCGATGCGCATATCCTTGACCGGACCCTCGAGGTCGTCGGCGTCGTAGGCGACGTCGCCGCGGTACAGCACGGCGTTCTTGGGGATGCCGATGTCCACGAAGGCGAGCTCCATGCCCGGCAGCACGTTCTGGATCCGCCCGACGTAAATGTTGCCGTCGATCTGGGTGGTCTCGTCGGCGGTCTTGGCGAGGACGTACTCGACCATCGAGCGCCCCTCGAGGGTGGCGATGTGGGTCCCCTCGGGCGTGGTGTGAACCGCCATGAGGTACCGGCCCTGGGCGCGGCCGCGCCGTTCGGTGCCCCGACGACGCCGCGAGCGGCGCGCGCCCTCGCTACCGGGCGCCTCGGGGGCCGACGCCTCCACGGGGGCCTCGGCGGACCGCCGGGTGGGCGCCTCGGTGACGGCGGACCCGTTCGCGCCCCCGGTGCCGC
>JAKBNL010000002.1 GCA_021831035.1 Actinomycetes bacterium | reverse complement strand
GAGTCGCGCCGCGCGGCCCGGGAGGCCCGCCGGTGGCGCCCCCTGTGGAAGGCCGCGGCGCGGGCCGCGGCGCGGGCCCTCTAGCCGATCGCGACCGAGCGACGCGCGACCACCGCGCCCGCGGCCGTCGCCACGTCCACGCCGTAGGTGCCGGGCTCGACGTGGAGTTGACCGCCGGTGTAGACGGCGAGTGAGCGCACCGGGAACGTCACCGTGGCGGTGGCCGTGGCGCCGGGGGCGAGGCTGACCCGTCCCACCGCGCGCAGTTGGCCGAAGGTCTCGCCGGTGCCGGCGGGGTCGCGGACGTAGACCTCGACGACGTCGGTGCCGGCGCGCGCGCCGGTGTTGGTGACCGCGACGCTCACGCGCACCCGGCCAGCCCCGACCGTGGCGCGCGCACCCGCCAGGGTGAAGCTCGTGTAGGCGAGGCCGAAGCCGAAGGGGAAGAGGGGGCGCACCCGGTGGGCCTCGAACCAGCGGTAGCCGATCTCGAGCCCGGCCAGCCCGGTCCCGAAGTGCACGACGTCGTTGACCCCGGGGAAGGCGGACGGCGAGGCGATCGGGCTCTGGGCGAGCGAGCGCGGGAAGGTGACCGGCAGCCGGCCGGACGGGTCGACCGCCCCGGTGAGCACCGCGGCGAGGGCCCGACCCATCTCCTCGCCCCCGTACCACGCCTCGAGCACGCCGGCGACCGAGGCCAGCCAGGGCATCGCGACCGGGTTGGCCGTGTCGAGGACGACGACGGTGTGCGGGTTGGCCCGGGCCACGGCCTCCACGAGGGCGTTCTGGTCGCCGGGCAGGGCGAGGCCGGCGAGGTCCGCGCCCTCGCCGGCCGGCGCGCCGACCACGACGACGGCCACGGCGGCGTGGCGGGCCGCGCGCACCGCCTGGGCGATGGCCGGCGACGCGTCGGCGAGGCCGAAGGCCGGTGCGCCCTGGCGCACGACGCTGAACCAGCGCAGGTCCACCGTGTAGGTGTGCCGGGGCGTGAGGCGGACGGTCGTCGTCTCGACACGCGAGGCGTGCAGGCCCGGCGAGGCGATCGCGAGGCGCCCGTTCAGGCGCAGCCAGGCGTCCCCGACGGTGCGCAGGCTGAGGACGTAGAGGCCGGGGCGGCCCACGTGCAGGGTGGTGGTGTACCTGCTCCACCCCGCCCCGGTGCCCGGGGCGTCGGCGGTGATGACCGCGTTGGTGACGTTGGCGGGCCGGCGGACCTCGAGGTGGGCCGTGTGGTCGGCCAGGGAGATCGAGGGCAGCGTCGTGGTCGGGTAGGCGGCCAGCGTGCGCAGGGACTTGAGCGCGAAGGTGCCCGGGGCGCCCGCGGCGTAGGTGATCCGACTGCCCGGCCCGAGGGCGGCGGTGAGGCCCTGGAGGGGCGTCACGACAAAGGGCGCGAGGACGTGGGCGCTGCCCTGGCCGGTCGTGAGGGGTCGGGTGGCGTAGGCGCCGATCACCGCGACCGACCGGGGATGGGTGAGGGGCAGGACGCCACCGCGGTCCTTGAGCAGGACGATCCCGGCCTGGGCCTCGGCGAGGGCGAGGGCGGCGTGTGCCGGGGTCAGCGCCGGGGCCAGGGCGTCGATGTGGCGCGGGTGGGCCACGAGGCCGTGGGCGAAGAGCACGGTGAGCACGCGCAGCACCGCTCGGTCGAGGGCGCGCGCGGCGAGCCGGTGGTGCTCGACCAGCCAGGCGAGCGAGGGCCCGTGCACGCCCTTGATCATGTCCAGGCCCCGCGCGAAGGCGAGGGCGGTGTTCTTGGTCGCGCGCAGGTCGGCGCGGACCACACCGGTGAAGCCCCAGCGCGCGAGGGCCCCGTAGAAGTAGGGGTCGTTGCAGGGCCGCACGCCGTTGACGAGTCCCGTCGCGCACATCACGGCCGCCACGGGCGCTCCGCGCACGATCACCCGGAAGGGGGCGTCGTACAGCTCCACCAGGGCGCGCGGCGAGATGACCTGGTCGATCCGGGCCCGGGCCGTCTCTTGGGTGTAGCCCCCGAGGTGCTTGAGCATCGCGAGGTCGCCCGAGGCGGCGATCCCCCGGGCGAGCGCGAGGCCCATCGTGGTGGTGAGGAACGGGTCCTCGCCCAGGGTCTCGTAGAGGCGACCGCTCAGGGGCACGCGATCGAGGTTCAGCTCGGGGGCCTGGACGACGTCGATGCCCTTGGCGCGCGCCTCGGCCCCCAGGGCGGCGCCCACGGCGTGGGCGAGGGCCGGGTCGAAGCTGGCGGCCAGGTCGATCGCGCTCGGGAACTGGGTGACCCCGGTGACGCGTCCGGCGACGCCGACCGGACCGTCGGAGAGCGTGAGGGCCGGGAGGCAGAGTCCGGGCAGGGGCGAGGTCATGTTCTCGATCCCGTCCCCGTTGTGCAGCGACACCAGGGCGACCCTCTCGGCCAGGGTGAGGCGCGCGCCCACCTCGCGCGCGAGCAGCGCCGGGGCGACGCCCGATCGGGCCTGGGCCACCCAGGGGCAGCGTCCGGCGATCGGGCGTCCCGACGACGCCGGCCGGGCCGCGCCCGCGGGCGCGGAGAGGGTGAGCGACGCGGCCACGAGGGCGGCGACCAGGAGGGGTCGTCCGGCGCGGCTCACCGCGCGCGCCGAGGGCGGAGCCCCCTCCCCGGCCGTGGGGGGCCGGGGTTCGTCGTCCCGTGGGGGCGTGGGCGACGACACGGGAGGTGTCGGGGGCTCAAGACAGGCGAGTATAGGTTCGACATCGTGTTCACAACCTGATCAGGATTAAGAAGCGCGTAAGGGTGACGGGCCCGGGCCCGGGGCCGTCGGGGGTGGGGCCGTTAGGCTGGCGCGCATGGCGACTCGAGGTGTCGGCGCGCGGAGCGCCCCGGTGGGGTCGGCCCGGGAGTGGCGTGGTTGAGCCGGGCCGTTCCGGGATCGATCGCCAGATCGGCGTGTGGCCCCGGCGTCCCCGGTCGGCGGTCCCGGGGGTCGGGGAGTCCCCCCTGTGGCGCAGCGCCGAGACGGGCTCGCTCGAGACCCTCTTCCCCCCGATCGCCGACTACGCCTTCCTCTCGGACTGCGAGTCGACGTGCCTCGTGGCCCCCACGGGGGCGGTGGAGTGGCTGTGCCTGCCCCGGCCCCACGACCCCAGTGTCTTTGGCACCGTGCTCGACCGGGCGGCGGGGTCGTTCCGGCTCGCGCCCGTGGACAGCGCCGTGCCGGCGCACCGCCAGTACGTGCCGGGCACGATGGTCCTGGCCACGACCTGGCAGACCCGGGGGGGCTGGCTCATCGTCCACGACTTCCTCGGCATGGCCCCCTGGTACCGCGAGGGCGAACGCACCAACCATCACAAGCGCACCCCCGGGGACTTCGACGCCCTCCACTGCCTCGTGCGGGTGGCGACGTGCCTGCACGGCAGTGTGGACGTCGCGCTCAACTGCGAGCCCTCCTTCGACTACGGCCGCGACGATGCCCGCTGGGAGTACAGCGGCTCGACCTACGACGTCGTGCGCACCACGAACGCCGAGACACCCCAGCTCACCCTCACCGGGGACGTGCGCTTTGGCATCGAGGGGCGCGCGGTGCGCGCGCGACGCCGGCTGAACGAGGGCGAGTCGATCTTCACCGTCCTCAGCTGGTCCGACAGTCCCTACCCCACGACCCGCGAGGCGGTGGAGGAGTGCCGGACCGAGACGAGCCGCTTCTGGCGCGACTGGATCGACGGCGGCCGCTTCCCCGACCATCCCTGGCGCGAACTGCTCCAGCGCAGCTCGCTCACCCTCAAGGGCCTCACCTACGCGCCGACCGGGGCGCTGCTCGCCGCGCCGACGACCTCGCTGCCCGAGGTGATCGGCGGTGGGCGCAACTGGGACTACCGCTACACCTGGGTGCGCGACGCGTCGTTCACCCTGCGCGCGATGCACGCCCTCGGCTTCGACTCCGAGGCCGACGACTTCCTCGCCTTCTTGGGCGACGTGCTCGAGCCCCACAGCGAGACCGGTCGGGCCGCGGCCCGCAGCCGTCGGCGGCTCAACGTGCTCTACCCCGTCGACGACGGCTCCCACCCGGCCGAGGGCGAGCTCGACCACCTCACGGGCTACGGCGGCAGCCGGCCCGTGCGCGTCGGTAACGGGGCGGTCGACCAACTCCAGTTGGACATCCTCGGCGCGCTCGTGGACTGCGTGTTCGAGCACACCCGGTCGCGCGACTCGCTGAGCGAGCGGTCCTGGCGCATCGTCGTCCAGGCCGTCGAGGCCGTCCTCGAGGCGTGGAAGGAGCCCGACCACGGCATCTGGGAGGTCCGCGGTGAGCCACGGCACTTCACCTTCTCCAAGGTGATGTGCTGGGTGGCCTGCGATCGCGGGGCCCGACTGGCGACACTGCGCGGCGAGCACGAGCGCGCGGCGTCGTGGTGGGCGGCGGCCCAGGAGATCCACGCCGACGTCTGCGAGAAGGGAGTGAGCGAACGCGGGTACTTCGCCCAGGCCTACGGCAGCGACGACGTCGACGGGTCCCTGCTGCTCATCCCGATGATGGGATTCCTCCCGGGCAGCGATCTGCGCGTGCGCCGGACGGTGTTCGCGATCGCCGACGAACTCGGCGACGGTGCCTTCGTCAAGCGTTACGCCACCGATCGGACCGACGACGGCCTGGACGGCGAGGGCGAGGGGACCTTCACGGTGTGCTCGTTCTGGATGGTGTCGGCGCTCGTGGAGATCGGCGAGCTCGACCTCGCGCGGGCCCACTGCGAGAAGCTGATCAGCGCGGCCAGCCAGCTCGGGCTCTACGGCGAGGAGTTGGACCCGCTGACCCTGCGCCACCTGGGGAACTTCCCCCAGGCGCTGACCCACCTCTCCCTGATCAACGCCGTCTTGCACGTGATCGAGGCCGACCAGCGCGGCAACGACCCCCAGAACCTGGTCGCGGGTTCGCCGAGTTGGTGGCACGCGGCCGGCGGCGACGACCGCCCGAGCGCCCTGGGGGGCTGATGGGCGTCGCGCGAGGACGAGGGCGACCGTGACGCCCCGCCCGGACGCCGTGACACCCCCGGTGGACGAGCCCCGGGCGAGCCTCGTGGTGGTCGCCAACCGACTGCCCGTCCAGCCCGACGCCGAGGCCGGCGTGAACGGCTGGCGACCCAGCCCCGGCGGGCTGGTCTCGGCGCTGACCTCGGTGCTCCAGCGCGGCAACGGCCTGTGGATCGGCTGGCCGGGAACGTCCCAGCACCGTCACGTGCCGGCGCACTACGAGGGGATTCGCCTGCGGCCCGTGCCGATCTCAGCCGACGAGTACGAGACGTTCTACCTGGGCTTCTCCAACGCCACGCTCTGGCCCCTCTACCACGACGCGATCCGCCCGCCGGCCTTCCACCGGACGTGGTGGCAGAGCTACGCCCGGGTGAACCGGCGCTTCGCCGACGCCGTCACCGAGGCGGCCGCGCCGGGAGCGACCGTGTGGGTCCACGACTACCAGCTCCAGCTCGTCCCGCGGATGGTGCGCGAGCGCCGCCCCGACGTGCGGTTGGGGTTCTTCATGCACATCCCGTTCCCGCCGCTCGAGCTCTTCAACCAGCTCCCGTGGCGGCGCGAGATCGTCGAGGGGCTGCTCGGGGCCGACCTGGTGGGCTTCCAGACCCGTCAGTCGGCCGCCAACTTCTCGCGTCTGGCCCGGCGGCTCACCACGGCTGACGGCACCGACGCGCTCGTGCAGTACGAGGGCCGACGCGTGCGCACCGGGGCCTTCCCGATCACCGCCGACGTGGCCCGCTTCGCCGCGGCGGCCCAGGACCCGGCGGTGCGCGCCCGGGCCAAGGAGATCCGCCAGGACCTGGGCGACCCCGAGGTCATCCTGCTCGGGGTCGACCGGCTCGACTACACCAAGGGCATCCAGCAGCGGGCCAAGGCGCTCGCCGAGCTCTACGCCGACCACTCGCTCGACCCCGAGCACCACGTCATGGTCCAGATCGCCGTGCCCTCGCGCGAGAGCGACGCGCACTACGAGCGCGAGCGCCACGAGCTCGAGCAGGTCGTGAGCCAGGTCAACGGCGACTACGGGCTCGTCGGTCGGCCGGTCATCCACTACCTGCACCAGAACATGCCCTTCGACGAGCTGGTCGCGCTCTACCTGGCGGCCGACGTCATGCTCGTGACGCCCTTTCGCGACGGGATGAACCTCGTCGCCAAGGAGTACGTGACGTGTCGGACCGACCTGACGGGCCGGCTCATCCTCTCGGAGTTCGCCGGGGCCGCGACCGAGCTCCGCGGGGCCTTCATCGTGAACCCCCACGACCTCGAGGGGGTCAAAGAGGCGATCCGCTCGGCCGTGCGCGCCGGTCCGCGCGAGACGCGCGAGCGCATGGCCCGACTGCGGCGCCAGACGATGCGCCGCGACGTCTACGACTGGGCGACGACGTTCCTCGGCGCGCTCGAGTCCACCTAGAGCTCGTCGATCAGGTCCCTCACCGAGTCGACGACGCGGGTCGGCTGGTAGGGCGCGCCCACCAGGTCCGAGCGGGTCGCCACCCCCGAGAGCACCAGGATGGTCGGGATCCCGGCCTCGGTGCCGGCGCGCACGTCGGTGTCCATGCGGTCCCCGACGAGTACGGTCTCGGCCGAGTGGGCCCCGAGCAGCGCCAGGGCGTCGCGGATCATGACCGCGTTGGGCTTGCCCACGACGTAGGGGGCGACCCCGGTCGCGCGCTGGATGAGAGCGGTGAGCGCCCCGCAGCCCGGCAGGGCCCCCTCGGGGGTGGTGCCGGTCGGCTCGGGGTTGGTCGCGACGAAGGCGCTCCCGGCGTCGATGAGCCGAATGGCCCTCGTGATGGCCTCGAAGTCGTAGGTCCAGGTCTCGCCCACGACCACGTAGTCCGGGTCGACGGGGTTGGTGGGGTAGTCGAGCTCGGCGAGGGCCTCGTGCATCGCCGACTCGCCGATCACGTAAGCGCTGCCGTCCGGGCGTTGGTCGGCGACGAAGCGGGCCGTCGCCAGCGCCGAGGTCCACAACTGCTCGCGTTCGATCGTCACCCCGTGGCTGGTGAGCGTCGAGCAGATCTGGCGGGGGGTGAAGAGGGAGTTGTTGGTGAGCACGAGGAAGTCGCGACCCGTGGCCGTCAGTCGGGCGAGGAACGCGGCGGCGCCGTCGACCTGGCGGCCGTCGTTGATGAGGACCCCGTCCATGTCGCAGAGCCAGTGCGGGGCGAGGGTCACGCCCCCGAGTCTCCCACGGACGAGCCGCCGCCCCGGCCCGGGTGCAAGGGTGTCGGGCCGGGGCGGCGGGGGAGGTGAGGGTCTAGCGCTGGTGCCCTCGGTGGTGGTCACCCTGGCCCGAACCGTTGCCCTGGCCGTTTCCCTGTCCGTTGCCGAGGTTGCCGAGGCCGGGCCCGAGGAGCCCCCAGCCCTCGCCGCCGCCCACGACGATCACCTGGGCGTCGAGGGTCGACGCGCTCGTGGCGTCGGGCAGGCCGGCCGCGACCACGTGCTCACCGACCGTGAAGGTCACCGCCGCGGTCGCGAGCTGACCCCTCTGGTAGATCTGGGTCGAGGGCTCGACGACGACGGTCGTGGTGGCGCCGTCGTTGGTCACGCTGAACGATCCCGAGCCGACCGCGCTGATCCTGCCGCGCACCCGCAGCGGGCGGATGTCGACCGACGCGGCCGTGGTGGGAGAACCCGCCGCCGTCGTGATCGAGACGTGCTCACCGGCCAGGAGGTCGCTCGAGGGCACCGTGGAGGAGCCCTCGGTGTAGGTCGTCGTGCTGGTCAGGGTGTAGGTCACGCTCGCGCCGTGGTCACCGCTGATCGTGACCGAGGCGTTCGGCGTGACGTTCGTGACGAGGCCCGAGGCGCGCTCGGGGTTCTGCTGCTCGGGGGCGCGCGCGTCAATCGAGACCGCGTCGAGGATGGTCCCCGTCGAGTCGATGGTGCCCTCGGCGACGATCGGAGTCCCCGGGGTGATCGCGCTGAGCGTCGAGGCCTGGCCGCCGGAGGTGACGACCGTCGAGGCGCCGGCCTGCACGGTGCGGGTGAAGCCCTCGGGGCCGATCACCAAGACGGTGGAGCCCGAGACCGAGAGCACTAGGCCGCGAATCTCGGCGAGGTCGATGTTGACCGACGCGGCCGTGGTGGGCGCGCCCGGGGCGGTCTGGACCTCGACGCGCTCACCGATCACCAACAGCGCGGCGGTGGCCGCCTGGCCGTCGAGGGTGTAGGTCGTGGTGGGGCTGATCGTGTAGGTCGTGGTCACGCCGCCGGAGCTCTCCACGTTGAGCGTGGTCGCCGTCATGGCCATCACGTAGCCGGCGGCGTGGTCACCGCCACCGTTGTCGTGGCCGCGACCGTGTCCGTGGCCGGAGTCGGCGCCCGCCACGCTGGCGACGCCGAGCCCGAGGCCGGCCGTCACCGCCAGTGCGGCCAGCGACCGGCCGAGTACTGCGGGGGTTGAATGGTTCATCACTCTCTCCTTGGTCCGTCCTCTCGGACCCTGCCACTATGACCGTCGGACCTTGGAAAGCGATGAGAGGCGTCTGTGCGTTGGCTGACAAACCCGCCCGTAGTCTGGGAATTGTCCTAGAGGAGGTCCCATGCCCGCACTCACCCCGACGGACTGGACGGACCTGGCGCGTCTGGCGCCGGTCGCCGAGCCCGGCGAGGAGCGCGTCGTCGCGACCGTGACGACGGCCCCGCGCGGGGTCGAGGGAGAGGGCTTCCCGGTCCGGCGGGCCTTCGCTGGACTCCCGCTCGCGGCCCTCGACCCCTTCGTGCACATGGATCAGATGGGCGAGGTCGACTACGCCCCCGGCGAGCCCAAGGGCACACCCTGGCACCCGCACCGGGGCTTCGAGACCGTCACCTACATGATCGACGGCACCTTCCAGCACCAGGACTCCCACGGTGGTGGCGGGCTCATCACCAACGGCTCGACCCAGTGGATGACGGCCGGTCGGGGGATCTTGCACATCGAGACGCCGCCCGCGGCCCTCGTCGAGTCGGGCGGGCTCTTCCACGGGGTCCAGCTATGGGTCAACCTGCCGGCCCGGGACAAGATGGTCCCACCCGCCTACCAGAGCCTCGAGGCCGAGGACGTCGCTCTCGTCGCCTCGCCCGACGCGACGGCCCTGGTGCGCGTGGTCGCCGGAACGGTCGGTCCCCACCGGGGCCCGGGTTCGACCCACACACCCATGACGATGGCCCACGTGACCCTGACCCCGGGTGGCCGGCTCGACCTGCCGTGGGATCCCGACTTCAACGCGCTCGTCTACGTCTTGGCGGGACAGGGCTCGGTGGGCTCCGAACGGCGGCCCGTCGCGGCGGGCCAGCTCGTGAGCTTCGGGCGCGGCCGGTGGCTTCGCCTCAGCGCCGAGACGAGTGCCGGCGGCCCCGACGGGCCCCTCGAGGCCCTGGTGCTCGGGGGCCGGCCCATCGGCGAGCCGGTGGAGCACTACGGGCCCTTCGTGATGAACACCCGCGCCGAGATTGCCCAGGCCCTCGAGGACTACCGGCGGGGTCGACTGGGCGTGATCCCGCCGGGGGCCCTCATGCCCCACGTCCCGCACCCGTCCCGCGAGCGCGACGCCTAGCGCGTTCGCGCGCCGGGCCCTAGGTTGGACCCGGGAGGTGGCGATGAACGACGGCACGCTATTCGAGCAGATCGAGCGGCTCTCCGAGGAGGAGTTGGCGCTCGAGGAGGCCCATCCGGGCAGTCGCATGAGCGAGGTCGAGCGGACGCGCCTGCGCGATATCGAGGTCCAGCTCGACCAGTGCTACGACCTGTTGCGTCAGCGTCGGGCGCGCCGCGCGGCCGGGCTCGACCCGGACGAGGCGACGGTGCGCAGCGAGACCACGGTGGAGGGCTACCTCCAGTAGCGCTAAGTAGGGTGGGCCGGTGGACCTCGGACTCGCTGGGCGCGCCTACCTGATCACCGGGGGCACCGACGGGCTCGGTCTGGCCCTGGCGCGGACCCTCGTCAGCGAGGGTGCCCGGGTCGCGGTGTGCGGACGCGACGAGGGCCGTCTCGCGCGCGCCGACGCGCTCCTCGGCCCCGGGGGCCTGTGCGTGCGCGCCGACGTGACCGCGCCCGGTGAGTCGGCCGCCTTCGTCGACGCCGCGCGCGAGCGCTTCGGGAGGATCGACGGGCTCGTGAACAACGCGGGGCGCACGGCCGGGGGGGCGGTCGCCGACTCGAGCGACGACGCCTGGCGCGAGGACCTCGAGCTCAAGGTGATCGCCGCGGTGCGTCTCGCACGGCTGTGCCTGGAGGACCTGGCGGCGACCGGTGGGTCGGTGCTGAACGTGCTGACGATCATGGCCCGCACGCCGCCGTCCGACTCGACGCCGACCGCGGCGAGTCGGGCGGCGGGCCTGGCCTTCACCAAGGCGCTCAGCCACGAGGCCGGCCCGCGCGGGGTGCGCGTCAACGCCGTGCTCGTCGGGCTCGTCGAGTCGGGCCAGTGGGAGCGTCGCGCCGCCCTGGCCGGGCGGGCGACCGAGGACCTCTACCGCGAGATGGCGGCCAGCCGGCCTATCGCCCTCGGGCGCGTCGGTCGGGCCGAGGAGTTCGCCGACGTCGCCGCCTTCCTCCTCTCGCCGCGGGCGAGCTACGTGTCCGGGGTGGGGCTCGCCGTCGACGGGGGGCTCTCGCCCGCGATCTAGCCGGCGCCGAGCAGTTCGGTGACCCGCGCGACGAGCTCGTCCATGAGGTAGGGCTTGGGGAGGAACGCCGCCGGGGCGCTGATCGACACCCCGCGCACGGCCTCCTCGCTGGGGTACCCCGAGGTGAAGAGGAAGCGCGTCGCGGGCTGGTCCCGGCTGAGGCGCGCGGCCAGCTCGAGCCCGTCGAGACGGGGCATCGACACGTCGCTCACCACGACGTCGACGGGGCCGACCTCGTGCGCGACCTCGAGCGCGGCGGCCCCGTCCTCGGCCTCCACGACCTCGAAGCCGGCCCCGCGCAACGCCGCCGCGGCCAGCGCGCGGGCCTCGGATAGGTCCTCGACGAGCAGGACTCGGCCCGAGCGCGTCGGGTGGGTGCGCGAGGGTGGCGCGGGACGCGCCGTGGGCGCCGCGGGGAGGTAGAGGTCGACCCGCGTGCCCTGACCCGGGGCGCTCTCGATCTCGACGAAGCCCCCGCACTGGGTGACGACGCCGTAGACGACCGCGAGCCCCAGGCCGGCGCCGCGATCCTTGGTGGAGAAGAAGGGCTCGAGCGCGTGGGCCCGCGTGGTCGCGTCCATGCCCGGCCCGTCGTCCTCGACGGCGACGCGCACGAACGGTCGGCCCTCGCCCGGGGCGAGCCGTTCGATCGCCGCGGCGCCGGGCGCCAGCGTCTCGGTCGAGACGGAGACCATCCCCCCGGTCGCGCCGAGCGCGTCGCGGGCGTTCTCCAGCAGGCACGTCAGCGCCTGGGCGACCTGCGCCCGGTCGACGAGGGCGACGGGCAGATCCGGGTCGAGCGTCAGGCGCAGGGTGATCGACCCGCTCCGGCCGCGCGACCAGGACGTCACGAGCCCCTCGACCAGAGCGGTGAGATCGACCACTTCGAGTCGCCCGGCCGGTGAGGTCCCGAGGGCGAAGAGGCGTCGCGAGATCGTGGCGGCGTGTTCGACGGCCGCGTCGATCCGCCGGGCCGCTTCGGCGGTAGAGGGGTCCTGGCTCGACGCGAGGAGCGAGGCGTAGCCGCGCACGACGAGCAGGGCGTTGTTGAAGTCGTGCGCGACGCCCGCGGCGAGCGTGGCGACGGCGTCCATCTTCTCGCTCTGGGCCACGCGGCGGGCGAGTTCGCGTCGCTCGGTGACGTCGGCGAGAACGGCCACGTAGTGGGTAAGCCGGCCCGTCTCGTCGCGGAAGGGCGTGAGCGAGACCCGGTCCCAGAACGTCGATCCGTCGCGGCGGTAGTGGAGGACCTCGCCGGCGAAGGGCCGACCCGCCTCGACCGCCGCGCGCTGGGCGGCGACGACCGTCGGGTCGGAGTCGGGCCCGAGCAGCGCGCGCAGGCTGCGTCCGAGAAACGCGCCGTCGCGCCACCCGGTGAGCCTCTCGAAGCCCGGGCTGACGTAGAGCGCGGGGTAGCCCTCACCGAGGGCGTCGACGACGACGACGCCCTCGGTGAGGGCCGCGATCATCTCGTCGCGCTGCTCGAGCTCGCGCTGGGCGAGCCGGCGGCGCTCGTCGTCGAGGATCCCCTGGAAGGCGCCCGAGAGGATCAGCGTGATGTCGCCGAGCACCGCCACGGTCTCGTCGCTGAAGGCGCCGGACTCGGGCGCGTAGAGGGTGAGCACGGCGCGGACCCGCCCGTCGGCGTGGACGGGGAAGGAGGCGACCGAACCGACCCGGTTCTCGCGGGCCCAGTCGTGCCAGAAGGCGACGTCGGGGTCGGTCGCGAAGGCGTTGTGCACGCGCGCCCGACCGGTCGCGACCGCCTGGATCGCCGGACCGCGTGAGTGGGGATCGTTGGGGTCGAGCCGCAGTCCGGCCACGACCGGGCCGAGGCGTTCGCGGTCGATCCCGGCGACGCCGGCGACCTCGAGGCTCGACTCGCCGACGGTGCCGACCCAGGCTGCGCTGAACTGGCCGCCGAGGATGGCGAGCTCGCAGACCCGCTCGAAGAAGGCGGTGGGACCGGACGGGGTGCCCGGGACGAGGAGATCGAGCAGGCGCGAGCGCAGCGCGACCCCCCGGGCCGAGACCTCACTCGGGGTGATGTTCACGAGCGTCGCCGCCGCCGCGACGACGCGGCCGGCCTCGTAGAGGGGGGAGAAGCTGAGGCGCCACCGTCGCGGCTCCCCGTTGGGCCCCTTGGGTTCCTGGGCGATGACGACGTCGCCCGAGGCGACGCCCTCGAGGGCGTGGCGGAAGTGGGTCTCGAGGGTCTCCCACGCGGCCGGGTCCGAGATCTCCCGGGCGGGGCGGCCCACGACCTCGGCCGCGCTGTGACCGGTGACGCGCGCCTGGACCTCGTTGAGGTAGAGCACCCGTAGCCGATCGTCGAGCACGGCGAGGCCCACGTTCGCGTGGTGCACGAAGTCGTCGAGGGCCGTCGGGTTCGCTCCGAGCAGGGCGAAGGCGCGCGAACGCGCGTCGTCAGACGAGCCGACCCCGGGTTTGGCCACCCCACCTCCTCGTGACGCCCCTGCCGTCACGCGCGGGCGCGCGGCGCCCAGGGTCCGCATCCTAGCGACGGCGGCGCACCCGAGAAAGGGGAAGATTGCTTCGCCTATGAGCCCACGCGGGCGAGCACCTCGGCCACCCGTCGGGGCAGGTCGGACGCGCCGGCGTAGGGCGCGAGGCGTGCGCCGGCGCGCCCGTGGAGATGGGCCGAGAGGGCGGCCGCCTCCAGGGGGTCGTGTCCGCGGGCGAGGGCGCCGGCGATAAGCCCGGCGAGCACGTCGCCGGTGCCGGCCGTGGCGAGGGCCGCCGTGCCCGAGGTGACGACGCGGGTCCGGCCCCCGGGGGCGGCGACGACGGTGACGGGACCCTTTAACAGCACCACGCACCCGCTCGAGTCCGCGAGCGCGCGCGCGGCCCCGAGCCGGTCCGAGGGGACGGGCTGTCCGGTGAGTCGCGCGAACTCCCCCTCGTGGGGGGTCAGCACCCATGCCGGGCCGTCGGGGCGACGGGTGGCGACGAGAGCGGGGTCGAGGGCGTCGGCGTCGAGGACGACGGGCACGCGGGCGCGCGCGAGGATCGGCGCCAGGAACGTCGCGGTGCTCTCGCCGAGCCCGGGGCCCGCGACCACGGCGCGCGCGCGCGGGTCGATCGACCCGGTGGCGTCGCGCACCACCTCGACCGGCAGGTCGAGTCCCGTGACCTCGGCGCGGCTCGCGAGGCGCACCATCGACGCGCCCCCGGCGAGCGCGCCCGACGCCACCAGGCGGGCCGCGCCGGGCATGAGCGGCGAGCCGACGAGCGCCACGACCGCGTGGCGCCACTTGTGGTCGTCGCGCGCGCGGGTGACGTAGCCCGCGAGGTCGGCGTCCTCGACGACGCCGTCGCGCGCCTCCGCGACGATGCCGAGTCGGTGCAGGATCACGCGCCCCGCGAGCTCGGCCGCGGGTCCGGTCACGTGGGCGGGCTTGAGGGCCCCGAGGGCCACCGTCACGGTCGCGCGCGCGGGGGCGCCCCACAGGTCACCGCTGTCGGGGTCGACCCCCGAGGGGAGGTCGACCGCCACCACCGGGGCGTCGGTGAAGGGTGCGCGATAGGGACGCGAGCAGCCCAGTCCGAAGGCGGCGTCGACCACGAGGTCGTAGCCCGTGAGGGCCGCGGGCTGGTCGGCGACGGCGATCACCTCCACCCGGGCTCCGCGACGCGCGAGCCACCCGGCACAGACCCGCCCGTCGGCCCCGTTGAGCCCCGGGCCGGCGACCACGGCCACGCGCCGTCCGTAGAGCCCGCCGAGGAGTCTCCGGCTCTCCTGGGCCACGGCCACTCCTGCGCGACGGACGAGGGCGGGCGAGCCCATCGCCCCGACGGCGACGGCGTCGGCCGCGCGCATGGCCGTGGTGTCGAGCAGCGGTCTCATCGCGTCCGGGCCGCGTTGTCGAGCAGGTCGCGCAGGGCGTGAGCGATCTCTCCGAGCCCGTAGGGCTTCTCGAGGAACGTCGAGCGGACCGTCGGGGCGGTGACGGCGTCGTTCTCGGGCCGGGGGAAGCCCGAGGTGAACAGCACGGCCGTCTCGGGACGGCGCTCGAGCAGCCGCCCCGCCAACTCGCGGCCGTTCATCCGGGGCATGACGACGTCGGTGATCAGGGCGTCGATGGGCCCCGCCTCGGCGTCGGCCCGCCCGAGGGCCTCGAGTCCGTCGCGGGCCACGAGGACCCGGTAGCCGAGGTCGGTGAGGTAGCCGCTCAGGAGGTCGCGGGCCTCGTCCACGTCCTCGACGAGCAAGAGGGTCTCGCCCCCGCGCGCCGAGCCGGCCGCGCGGGGCACGGGCGGGGCCGCCGCGAGCGCGCCGCTCACCGCGGGCAGGTAGACCCAGACGGTCGTGCCCATGCCGGGCGAGCTGGCGACGCGCACGTGGCCCCCGCAGCGGCGGACGATGCCGTAGACGGTGGAGAGGCCGAGCCCCGTGCCGGTCGACTTGGTGGTGAAGAAGGGCTCGAAGGCCCGCGCGAGCGTCGCCTCGTCCATGCCCTCGCCCGAGTCGGTGATCTGCAACACGACGTGGGGCCCCGGGGTGACCTCAGGGTAGTGCTCGGCGTACGCCTGATCGAGGTCGGCCGAGGCGGTGCGCACTTCGAGGCTCCCGCCCCGGGACATCGCCTCGCGGGCGTTGGTCACGAGGTTCAAGATGGCCTGCTCGAGCTGGGCCCGGTCGACCTCAATCGCGGCCAGGTCGGCGGCCAGGTCGAGGCGAACGACCACGTCCTCGCCGATCATGCGCTCGAGCAGTCGCAGGGCGTCGCGCACGACCTCGCTCAGGTCGAGCCGCTGGGGCCGGATCATCTGGCCGCGGCTGAAGGTGAGGAGCCGGCGGGTGAAGTCGGCCGCCTTCTCGACCGCGGCGTCGATGCGCTGGGTCATCTCGCGCAGCGCGGGGTCGTCCAGTCGCTGGGCGAGCAGCCCCGAGTAGCCGCGGATCACGAGCAGCATGTTGTTGAAGTCGTGGGCCACGCCGCCCGCGAGGGTGCCGAGGGCCTCGAGCTTCTGGGACTGGAGGAGCTGGAGCTCCATCTCGCGCGCCGCGGTGACGTCGGTGTTCACCCCGACGAAGTGCGAGGCCCGTCCGCGCTCGTCGAGTACGGGGGTGAGGGTGAGCCGGTTCCAGAACGCGGTGCCGTCCTTGCGGTAGTTGACGACCTCGACGAGGGTCTCGCGCTCCTCGGCGATGGCCCGGTCGATCTCGGCCACGGCCGTGGGATCGGTCTCGGGGCCGTCGAGCAGCGCGGCGCTGCGTCCGAGGACCTCGTCCTCGTCGTAGCCGGTGAGGGTGAGGAAGCTCGGGCTCGCGTAGATCACCCGGCGGTCCCCGGTGGCGGTGGTGATGAGCACGCCCTGGCTGATCGCGTGGAGGGCACGGTCGTGGGTGCGCAGCATCTCCTCGTCGGCGGCGCGGAGCCGCTCGCTCACGAAGCGGTCCAGGGCGAACGAGAGGACCGGCGTGATCTCCGAGAGGGCTCGGACGAGCTCGTCGGTGAAGTAGCCGACGTGGTCGGAGTAGAGACCCAGGGTGGCGACGACGCGGCCGCCCTCGCGGATGGGGAAGGAGGCCGAGGCCCGGAAGCCGTAGCCGGCGGCGCGACGGTGCCAGGGCAGGGTCATGTCCGAGGCGAGGAAATCGTTGATGACCTGGGGTGCACCCTCGCGCAGGGCACGTCCGGTGGGGCCACGCGAGGTGACGTTGTCGGGGTCGAGGCTCACCACGAGCTCGTCCAAGTACTCCGACTGGCCGTACTTGGTCGCGACGTCGACCATGCCGTCGCGCGGGACGCCGACCCAGGCCAGGGCGAAGCCGCCCACCTCGACGGCGACCCGACAGACCGTCGCGAACAGGTCGGCCGGGCTAGCGGCCTCGATCACGGCGCGATTGGTCGCCGCCAGCATGGCGTAGAGGCGGGAGCGCTCCTCGAGGTCGTGCTGGGCCTCGGTGAGTTCGGTCACGTCGTGGGCGACGATGCCCACGCCGACGACCTCGTCCTCGACGCGCACCGGGTAGTAGCTCGCGAGCCAGTGGCGGCGCTGGGGGACCTCGGAGACCTGCGCGTCGGTGAGGTGGAGATTGGCGACCGTCTCGCCGACGAGGACGCGTTCGTAGACGCCGCTCAGATTCGACCAGGCGCGCGGGGCCACCTCCGCGACGCGACGCCCCACGTGCTCGGCCACGGGCAGGCCGTGGCCGTCGGCGAGGACCGGGTTGATCACCAGGTAGCGACACTCCCGGTCCAAGAGGGCGAAGCCGGTCGGGGTGTTCTCGAGGAAGAGGTCGAAGAGGGCCGCCCGGTAGGCCGCGTCGGCCGTCGCCGATGGGCGGCTCTCCCGCGGAGCACCCGCGGTGGTCACCGCCTCGTCCCGACCCCGCTTCGGTTCACGTCGCATCGGCCATCGGCCCTCCCACGCACTCTAGTGAGGTCGTCGTCGGCGGAGCGAGGGCCGGTTCCGCGTCGTTCCCACGTGGCGGGACCCCGAGTGAGTCCCGCCACGTGGGGTGACTACCTAAGCCACGCCGGGATGCCGCTGCTCAGACGGTGCACCACGGTCACCGGGCCGTTCTTGGAGTTGGTCGTGTAGACGGTGTTCGAGACCGTCTTCACCGACGTCGCGCTCGTCACCTCGTCGACCTGGCCGGCGTTGAGCCCCTGGTGGTTGACGGGCGTGTACTGCAGCGGGGCCAGCGACGGCGTCTGGGTGAAAGTCATGTGCGTAAGCAACTTCAAGAAGCTGGCGCGGGTGAAGTTGCGCCCGGCCGCCTTGAGGGCCTCGACGAAGGCGACCCCGAAGCCGACGCCGTACTCGATGTTGCCGTTGAGCGGCGTGGTCGAGGTGAAGCCCGGGAAGTCGGTGGGGTCGGCCTGGATCACCTTGTACATCCACTTGATCCACGGGCTGCCGCTCGTGGGCGTGGGCAGGTAGGTGAAGCTGATCGCCCCGACCTCAGGGTCCACGCCGAGGCTCTTGAAGGGCGCGGCGACCGTCTGGGGGTCCGAGCCGACGCTGGAGATCACCCAGTGGGGGGTGTAGCTCAGCTGGAGCGCGGCGCCCAGGGCCGCGTCGGTCGCACCGGGGATGGTGTCGAGGTAGACCACGGTGCACTTGGCGTTCTGGAAGGCCTGGATGTACGGCGCGATGGACGCGCCGTTGGTCGCCACGAGCGCGGTCGTCGAGTAGAAGTCCGTCACCACGGGGCTCACGCCGCCGGCCACGAGGCCCGCCAGGCCGTTGGTGCCGAAGTCGTCACCCTGGCCGAGGAAGCAGACGTTCTGGTTCGCGTAGGCCGAGAGGATGTACTTGGCCAGGATCTTGCTCTCGACGGGGTAGCTGGGCTGCCAGCCGAACAGCCCGGGGTACTGCGCCGGGTCGTTCCAGTCCGAGGAGCCGGAGTTGACGAAGAGCTGGGGCACACCGTTCTTCTTGAGCAGGGTGCGCACGAGGTCCTGGGTCGGGGTGCCGAGCGAGCCGACGGTGGCGAAGACCGGCAGCGCCAGGAGCTTCTGGGTCTGGGTCACGGTGTTCGGAACCCCGGTGCAGCCGAAGCCCGGCGTGCCGTAGCAGTCGTCCTCGAGCACGTAGCGAATCTTGCGGCCGTTCACCCCGCCCTTGGAGTCCACGTACTTGAAGACGGCGTTGGCGGCCTTGGCCACCTGGTTGTAGCCCGACGAGGCGATGCCCGTCAGCGGAACGGTGGCGCCGATGGTCACCTGGGATGCCGTCACCCCGGGCACCTTGGGCGCCCGGGCCTTGGACGCGGCACCCGCGTCCCCTATCGACGTGGCCGCCGTGGCCAGGGTCGCGCACAGAAGAAGTGCCGAACCGGCCGATGCGACGCGTCGCCACTGAGAAATTGCCATCGTGTGCTGTCCCCCCTGATGAGTGTGTTTAGAAAATCTAGTTACCGCCGGGTACCGCTTTCAGGGGCGAGCGTAGGCCCTCCCCGAGGGTCGCGCAAGTCACCCCCGTTCGCGCTGGGACCGACGCTGGCGAAGGTGGCGGACCGTCCCGGCGATGCCCATGGGCGAGAACAGCATGGTCACGATGAGCAGCGCCCCGAAGATGATGCCGTTGAGCTGACTCGCGAGGTTTCCCTGGGGGTCGAGGCCGGTGCGGGCGACGAACCAGGCGATGACGTTGGTCGAGTAGGCGTAGACGATCCCACCGATGATCGCACCGGAGATCGTCCCGATCCCGCCGATCACAATCACGGCGAGGATGGTGATCGACAGCGCGAAGCCGTAGGTCGCGGGTGAGACCGAGTTGTTGAGCAGTGTCCACAGCGCCCCACCCAGGGCGGCGTAGGCGGCACTGACGACAAAGGCGATGACGCGCGTGCGCGGGAGGGGCACGCCGACCAGCTCGGCGGCGACGTCGTTGTCGCGCACCAGTCGCATCGCCCGTCCGGTGCGGCTGGCGAACAGGTTCGCCATGAAGAAGAAGGCGACGCCGGTCACCACCATGACGATGTCGGTCAGCCACAGCGTGTCGGTCGTGAGCGTGGGCGTGCCCGCGCGGAAGAGCCCCACGAGCCAGTGGGGCGCCGTGACCGGGTTGGGTAGCTGCAGCCCCGAGTCCCCGCCGGTCCAGGAGCTGAACGAGCTGAGGATCGCGGGAAAGGCCACCGCGAAGGCCAGGGTCATGCCGGCGAGGTAAGGCCCGCGCAGGCGCGTGGCCGGTAGGCCGAGCAGCAGGCCGAACAGGGCGCCGACCACGACCGCGATGAGGAGGGTCACCACGATCGGCGTGGTGGCGTGGTGGTTGGCCCAGATGGCGGTGGCGAAGGCTCCGACCCCCATGAACGCCCCGTTGCCGATCGAGATCTGGCCCGACGCGCCGGTGAGGAACGACAGCCCGAGCAGCACGATGGCCATCCCGGCCCCGGTGGCGAGGTTGAAGTCCGTGGGCACCGAGAGGAACGCGGTGGCGAAGACCACCACGTCGATGAGCACCACGGTGAGCGCGGCGCGCGCGAGCGCCGGGTGCTCGGCGCGCACCGCGGGCAACGAGCCGACGAAGGCCGCGACGGCCGTGACGGTGGCCACGGCCGCGGCCGCGATCGCGTCGCTCGCGCGCGGGGCGAGGACGAGCGCGAGCGCCACCGCCACCGCCAGGCCCACGAGCGCGAGCGCGCCGCGCCGCGCCGTTCCGCTCATACGCGCCTCGCGGTGCTGCGGGTGAGCAGACCGTTGGGCCGCACCATGAGCGACACGATGAGGATGCCCAGGGCCACGAGGATGATCGCGTTGGAGTTGAGGAAGTCGCCGACGAACTGCAGCACGACGCCGAGCGCGATCCCCGAGGCGACCGCACCCACGGGGCTGTCCAGGCCGCCGACCGCCGCGGCGATGAACCCGAAGGCGAAGATGCCGTCCATCAGCTGCGGGGTGAGGCCCGTGAAGAAGTTCGAGGCGACCAGGATGGCCGTCACGGCACCGACGGCCGTGGAGAGCATCCAGCCCAGGGTGAGCATCCGGCCGACCCGCACGCCCAAGAGCCGCGAGACCTCGGGAGCGAGGGCCGAGGCGCGCAACTGCAGGCCGAGCCGGGTGAAGCGGAAGAGCGTCACGATGGCCCCCATCACCACGAGGGCGGTCACCACCTCGAACAGGCTGAAGGGTGACAGGCCGACGGGCTGGCCGGCCAGCCTCCAGTCGATGGGGGAGAAGGGGGCGGGCAGGCTGCGCGGCGTGGTCGACCAGATCGCCGCGGCGAAGGCCTCGAGGATGATCAGGTAGCCCACCATCACCACGATGGGGTTGATCTCGGGCTTGCCGTAGAGGGGGCGCACGAGCACCCGCTCGGTCAGCGCGCCGATCGCGAAGGCGGCGACCAGACACACGCCCACACAGACCCAGTACGGCCAGTGGTAGGAGAGCAGCCCCATGCCGAGGTAGGTCGCGAACATGGGCATCGCCCCCTGGGCGAAGTTGAGCACGCGGGTCGCGCGCCAGACGAGCACGAGGCTCAACGCGACCAGACCGTAGATCGCGCCGTTGGTGAGGCCGCCCAGGATGTCGGTCACCACGCGCGACGTGAGGAAGCTGTCCACTACTCCACCATCCCGAGGTAGTACTGACGGAGCCGCTCGTCGGCCGCAACCTCCGCGGCCGGCGCGTCGGCGACGACGGTGCCGACGTTCAACACGACGGCGTGGTGCGCGATGCGAAGGGCCGACGACGCGTTCTGCTCGACCAGGACGACGGTGAGGTCCCGCGTCGCGCAGAGTTCGGCGACGGTCGCCATCAACTGGGCCGTCACGAGTGGCGCGAGTCCCAGCGAGGGCTCGTCGAGCAAGAGGACCGACGGCCGGGCGATGAGGGCACGGGCCATGGCCAGCATCTGTCGCTCGCCGCCGGAGAGCTTGGCGGCGTGCTGCTTGCGTCGCTGGCCGAGCACCGGGAACGCCTCGTACTGCTCGTCGAGGCCGTCCGCGAGGGGCACCCTGGCCACGATCGCGCCGAGGCGGAGGTTCTCCTCGACCGTGAACTCGGCGATGACCCCTCGGCCCTCGGGTACGTGGCCGACCCCCAGGCGCGCGATCTCCTCGGGCTTGCGGCGGGTGAGGACGCGCTCGTCGAGCGACACGGTTCCGGACTTGGGCGCGACGAGCCCGCTGATCGTGCGCAGCAGCGTCGTCTTGCCGGCGCCGTTGGCGCCGAGCACCGCGGTGATCTTGCCGGTTTCGGCGCGTAGCGACACCTCGCGCAGGGCGTAGACCGCCCCGAAGGCTACGGTCAGGCGCTCGACGGTGATCATTCGCTCACCCCGAGGTAGGCCTCGATGACGGCGTGGTTGTCGCGCACCTCACGCGGAGTGCCGGTGGCGATGACCTGGCCGAAGTTCAGCACGACCAGCCGGTCGACCAGGGGCATCACGAACTCCATGTTGTGCTCGACGAGCAGGACGCCCATCGTCGCGCGCAACTCGACGATGTGCGCGGCGAACTCCTCGAGCTCGGCTTCGTCGAGTCCGGAGGCGGGCTCGTCGAGCATGAGGAGCCTCGGCTCACCCATGAGGGCCCGCGCCAGGGCGACCTTCTTCGCCGTCCCGTAGGGGATCGTCGAGGGCAGTCGGTTCGCGACCCCGGCGATGCCGAGGCGCTCGAGCATCGCCATCGCGTCGCGGCGCAGCGCCTTCTCCGCGCGCACGGCGCTCGGCAGGGCCAGCAGGCTCGAGACCACGCCGCCGGCCGGACGACTCTGGCCCCCGGCCATGACGTTCTCGAGGACGCTGCAGTGCCCGAAGAGCCCGACGCCCTGGAGCGTCCGCGCCACGCCGGCGTGCGCGAGCTCGTTCGGCCGGAGGTTCGACGCGCCCCGGGTGTGGAAGTGGACGTGGCCCGCCGAGGGGCGCACGAAGCCGCAGGCGACGTTGAAGGCCGTCGTCTTGCCGGCACCGTTGGGGCCGATGAGACCGACGATCTCCCCCGAGGCGACGGCGAAGGAGACGTCGTCGAGCGCGCGCAGCCCCTCGAAGTGCACCGAGACGTGATCGAACTCGAGTAGCGCCGCGCCCCCCCCGTCAGTCATTGCGCGTCAAACTAGTCCGAGCGGGGGGACGTCTCGGTGCACGGGGTGTGGGTGGGGCGGACCTAGCCGATGACGCTCGCGCAGTGCCAGCACTTGGTGGCGGCTACCGGCAGGTCGCTGGAGAGGCACTCGGGGCAGGTCTTGGTGGGTGGGGGCGGCTCGGGCGCGCCGAAGACCGTCGTCCCACGACGGGCCATGAGGGAGCGGTAGGGGACGACGAGCACGAAGTAGATGACCACCATGAAGATGACGAAGTAGACGATCGCCGAGATGAAGGCGCCGAGGTTGACCAGTTGGCCGTTCAACGACCACGCCAGCCCCGGTTTGGTGGGGTTGCCCGCGATCGCGTTGATCAGCGGGGTGATGATGTTGGTCGTGAAGGCCGAGATCAGGCTGGAGAACGCCAACGCGACGACCAGGCCGACGGCGACCACGATCAGGTCGCCGCGCATCAGGAAGTTCTTGAAGCCCTTGAGCACGATTCCTCCTCTGACGGTGATGGGCCCGACTCTACGGGCTGGGCGCGGGGTCCGTCGGGACTAGGGGCTCGTCACGAGCGCCGAGACCGTAGCGACGATCTCCTGGGCGCTCGCGCCCGGCCCCAGCACGGCGGCGACGCCCGCCGCGCGCAGGAGGGGCACGTCGTCGGGCGGCACGATGCCCCCCACGACGACCGGGATCTCCGAGCCGCGCTCGCGCAGCGCCGTCACGACGAGGGGGGCGAGGGTGAGGTGGGCCCCCGAGAGCATCGAGACGCCCACCACGTCGACGTCCTCATCGATCGCCGAGGCCGCGACCGACTCGGGCGTCTGGAAGAGCCCGGTGTAGACGACCTCCATGCCGGCGTCGCGCAGGATCCGCGCGACGACCTTCACCCCTCGGTCGTGGCCGTCGAGTCCGACCTTGGCCACGAGGACGCGGCTCACAGGGTGGGGACCTCCACGTAGCGGCCGAAGACGCCGGCCATCGTCGCCATCATCTCGCCGACCGTGGCGTAGGCCCGGGCCGCGTCGATGAGGGCCGGCATCAGGTTGACGCTGGGGTCGGCGGCGTCCTCGCGCAGCCGCTCGAGGGCCTTGTGGACCTGGTCGACGTCGCGGCTCGCGCGTACCGCGCCGAGCCGCTCGCGCTGGCGCCGCTCGTCGGCGTCGGTGATCTTGAGGGTCTCGAGGTCCTTGTCGTCGTTGCCCTCGGTGAAGGCGTTCACCCCCACGACGAGCCGCTCGCCCGCGTTGAAGGTGCGCTCGAGCTCGTAGGCCGAGTCGGCGATGCGTCCCTGGAACCAGTTCTCCTCGATGCCCCGGATGCAGCCCTCGAGCATCGAGCCGCCGCCGAGGTCGCCGACGTGGGCGAAGAGCTCCTCGGCCTGGCGTTCGAGCTCGTCGGTCAGGCTCTCGACGAGCCACGAGCCGCCCAGGGGGTCGGCGACGTGGGCGACGTTGGTCTCGTGGGCGAGGACCTGCTGGGTGCGCAGCGCGATGCGCGCCGCCTTCTCCGAGGGCAGGGCCAGGGCCTCGTCGAGGGAGTTGGTGTGCAGGCTCTGGGTCCCGCCGAGCACGCCCGCGAGCGCCTCGATGGCGGTGCGCGCGACGTTGACCTCGGGCTGCTGGGCGGTGAGCGAGACGCCGGCGGTCTGGGTGTGGAAGCGCAGCTGCCAGCTGCGCTCGTCGCGGGCCTGGTAGTGCTCACGCATCCAGCGGGCCCAGATCCGTCGGGCGGCCCGGTACTTGGCGATCTCCTCGAAGAAGTCGATGTGGGCGTTGAAGAAGAACGACAGGCGCGGGGCGATCGCGTCGACCTCCAGGCCGGCCTCCCGGGCGAGCTCGACGTAGGCGAAGCCGTTGGCGAGCGTGAAGGCGAGCTCCTCGGCCGCCGTGGAGCCGGCCTCGCGGATGTGGTAGCCCGAGATCGAGATCGAGTTCCACCGGGGCATCTCGGCCGCCGTGAAGGCCATGGTGTCGCGCACCAGGCGCATCGAGGGCCGCGGCGGGAAGACGAACTCCTTCTGGGCCTGGTACTCCTTCAGGATGTCGTTCTGCAGGGTGCCCCCGAGGCGTTCGCGCGGGACGCCGGCCGACTCGGCGTGGGCGACGAAGAGGGCGAGCATCACCGCGGCCGGGGCGTTGATGGTCATCGAGGTGGTGATCGCCGAGAGGTCGATCCCCTCGAACAGGTCGTGGACGTCGGCGAGCGAGTCGATCGCGACCCCGCAGCGACCGACCTCGCCCAGGGCCATCGGGTCGTCCGAGTCGAGCCCGAGCAGGGTCGGCATGTCGAAGGCCGTCGACAGGCCCGTCCCGCCGGCGGCGATGATCTCGCGGAACCGTCGGTTCGTGTCGAGCGCCGTGCCGAAGCCCGCGAACATGCGCATCGTCCACAGCCGGGTCCGGTACATCGAGGCGTGGATGCCTCGGGTGTAGGGGAAGAGGCCCGGGTACTCGCTCGTGGGCGTGCCGTAGACCGGCTCGAGGGGGACCCCGGAGAGGGTGGTGAAACGGGCCCGGCGAACGGGGGCCCGCTCGTAGAGGTGGGCCCAGGCCTCGGCGTTACTCGTCGGCGCCACTCTGCGACCTCCTTGTCGGCCGTGCCCAGCATAGGGTCGGCCCGCCATGCCCCTCAGGGCGAGGGGTCAGCGATCTCCAGGGCCAATAGGGGCGCCGACGCCTTGCTGAGGCACTCGAGGTACTCGGCCGGCCCGCGGCTGTCGGCCACCACGCCGCCGCCGGCCTGGATCGTGGCCCAGCCGTCGGCGAGCGCGACCGTGCGGATGGTGATGGCGAAGTCGGCGTTGCCCGAGAGCGAGAAGTAGCCCACGGCCCCCCCGTAGGGGCCGCGGTAGGTGGGTTCGAACTCGTCGATGATCTCCATGGCGCGCACCTTGGGCGCGCCGGTGAGCGTGCCGGCCGGGAAGACCGCGTCGAAGGCGTCGAAGGCGTCGAGCCCTGGTCGAAGGCGGCCGTCCACGTGGCTCACCAGGTGCATGAGGTGGCTGAAGCGCTCGACGTGGGCCAGCTGGTCGACCCGTACCGACCCGGTCTCGGCGACCTTGCCGATGTCGTTGCGCCCGAGGTCGACGAGCATCACGTGCTCGGCAATCTCCTTCTCGTCGGTCAGCACCTCGGCTTCGAGCGCTCGGTCTTCCTCCTCGGTCGTCCCGCGGGGGCGGGTGCCGGCGATGGGCCGGGTCGAGACGACCCCGTCGTGCACGCGCACGAGCATCTCGGGGCTCGCCCCGACCAGTTGGCGCTCCCCGGTGTCGATCAGGTACATGTACGGCGAGGGGTTGAGCGAGCGCAGCACCCGGTAGAGCGTGAGCGGATCGACGCTCGTCGGTCGGCGGAACTGCTGGCTCGGCACCACCTGGAAGACGTCGCCGTCCTCGATGTAGGCGCGGGCCCGCTCGACGACAGCCTCGTAGCGCTCGGGCGCGAAGTTCGAGAGTCGGGCCGCGATCTCGCGCACGGGGATCGAGCCGCGCTGGTCGGGGGCCGTCGCCACCAGGCGCTCGGTGAGGGTGTCGGGCGTCGGCGCCGGGGCGAGGAGGTCCTCGACGAGGGCCTCGAGGCGCGCGCGCGCGTCGCGGTAGCTCTGCTCGGGACGGTCCTCCACGAGGGCCAGCGCGACGACGGTCGTGGAGTGGCGCAGGTGGTCGCAGACCAGCATCGCCCCGGGGAAACCGAAGTCGACCTCGGGCCACGCGGGCTCCCCGGGGTGGCCCGGCAGTCGCTCGAGGCGACGCACGTGGTCGTAGCTGACGAAGCCGACGGCCCCGCCGAGGAGGTCGGGCAGTCCGGGGGTGGGCGCGACCCGGTACCGGCCGAGCCGGGCGCGCAGTTCGGCGAGCGGGGAGGGGGCCCGGGGGGCGTCGGCGCCGTCGACGACCGTCTCGCCGGCGCGGGTGGTGAGCCGCCAGAGTCGGTCCAGTCCCACGAAGGAGTACCGGCCGGTCGTCTCGGCGAGGGCCGCGCTCTCGAGCAGGAAGAAGGCTCGACCACGGAGCCGGTCGTAGAGGGTGACGGGTGTCTCCCGGTCGAGCTGGAGGGTGGCGGTGAGCGGGACCACGTTGTAGCCGGCGGCGACCAGAGCGTCGAAGCGGGCCCTCGTGAGCGTCTCCACGTCGAGAGGTTAACCACCGGCCGTAGGATTGGCCGATGGGATCCCCGACGCGCGTGCTCGTCGTCGACAACTACGACTCGTTCGTCTACAACGTCGTCCAGTATCTCGGTGAGTTGGGCGCCACGACGGTCGTGGCCCGCAACGACGCGGTCGCGCCCGAGGACCTCGAGGGGCTCGGGGTGGCCGGCGTCGTCCTCTCGCCCGGCCCGGGCCACCCGCGCGCCGCGGGCTGCGACGTGGCGATGGTTCGCCACTGCCTGGGTCACCGGGTCCCCCTGCTCGGGATCTGCCTTGGGCACCAGGCCATCGCCGAGGCCCTGGGCGGACGCGTCGTCCACGCGCCCGAGCTCGTGCACGGCCGTGCGAGCGTGATCACCCACGACCACCGGGGGCTCTTTCGCGACGTCGCGGACCCGCTCATCGTCGGTCGCTACCACTCGCTGGTCGTCGACGCCGGCTCCCTGCCCGAGGGGCTCGAGGTCAGTGCGCGCGCCGACGGCCTCGTGATGGGGATCCGCCACCGCCGCGCCCCGATCGAGGGCGTCCAGTTCCACCCCGAGTCCGTGCTCACCCAGGACGGCCACCTGATGCTCGCCAACTGGCTCGACTCGATCGGCGTGACCGGCGCGCGCGACGTCGCCGCGACGCTCGTGCGGCGCGCCGAGTCGGTGCGCGCGGTGCTGCCCGTGCCCGGGCGCTAGGGGAAGTTCCGGCCGACGCCCACCCGGGTCTCGACGGCCCCGTCGACGCCGCCTTCGATGCGGTAGGCGGCCGGGCCGCTCAGCGGGTCGAACTCGAAGTCGGCGACCACGCGCGTGGCGACGTCGCCCTCGTACCACAGGCCCACGTGGTCGTCGGTCGCGTAACTCGTCGGCAGGGACCCCTCGGCGACGAGCCGCTGGAGGAGGGGCCGGCGTTGCGCCTCGGAGTCGTAGTGCACGCCGTTGCCGTAGGGCACGAGGGCGAGCCCGCCGTAGACGGGGGTCAGGGTGGGACCGAAGGAGTCGGTCGGCCCGCCCACGTGCCAGCAGATCGACCCGGCCGAGACGCCGGCGAGGATCACCCCGCGCTCCCAGGCCTCGCGCAAGGCCGCGTCGACCCCGTGCAGGCGCCACAGGGCCAGCAGGTTCGCGACCGAGCCCCCGCCGACCCAGACGAGGTCGGACCCGCCGAGGCGCTCGACGGGGTCGGCCGAGGGCTGGGGGAAGACCCGGAACCAGGTGACGTCGCAGCCGGCGGCGGCGAACGCCTCGAAGCTCATCGCGTAGCTCGAGGTCGGGTCGCCGGCGGCGGTCTCGAGCAGGCACACGCGGGGTCGCGTCGCACCGGTGGCGGCGAGGGCGTCGAGGACCATCCGGCCCAGTCGCACCGTCCCCTGGGTGGGGCCCGGCACCCAGCCGCCGGAGGTCGCGAGGATCCGTCGGGTGGTCACGGGAACGTTCTAGCGGGAGAGCGGCTGCGTAGGATGCGTCGGGGAATGAGGAGGAGCATGGCCGAGACGATCACCGACCTCGACGCGCGCATCGACGCGCTGCTCGCCGAGGTCCCTCCGCGCGCGACCGACCCGGTGACCTTCCTCGGCGAGCAGTTCGACCGGGGACTCGCGTGGGTGCACTTCCCGGTGGGCTGTGGCGGCCTGGGGGGCAGTCCGGCCGAGCAGCAGCACACGCTGGTCCGGCTCGCGAACGCCGGCGCGCCGACGGCCGCACTACGCAACGTGATCGGCTACGGCATGGTCGCCCCGACCATCGCCGTGCACGGCACCGAGGAGCAGAAGGCGCGCTTCTTGCGTCCCCTGTTCACCGGTGAGGAGGTGTGGTGCCAGCTCTTCAGCGAGCCGGGCGCCGGTTCGGACGTCGCCAGTCTGGCCACCCGGGCCGAACGCGACGGGGACGAGTGGCTCCTCAACGGCCAGAAGGTCTGGACGACCCTCGCCCACGTGGCGAGCTACGGGCTGATCATCGCGCGCACCGACCCCGACCAGCCCAAGCACCGCGGCATCACCGCCTTCCTCGTCGACATGCGGGCGCCCGGGGTCGAGGTTCGCCCCCTCTACCAGGCGACGGGCGAGGCGGAGTTCAACGAGTGCTTCTTCACCGACGCCCGGGTGCCCGACACCCGGCGCCTCGGCGGGGTGGGCGAGGGCTGGACCGTGGCCATCACGACGTTGATGAACGAGCGCGTCTCGATCGGCGGTGGCGTCCCCCCGCGCGACTCGGGACTGATCGGCCAGGCTCTCGGCCTGTGGCGCGAACGCTGGGCCGTGCGCGCCGACCCCTACGCGAGGGCCGTGCGCGCGCGGGTCCTGGAGGCCTGGGTCCGCGCCGAGGTGTCACGGCTCACGAACTGGCGTGCGAGCGATCTGCGTGACGCCGGCACCCCGGGCCCGGAGGGCTCGGTGGCGAAGCTCGCCTCGGCCGAGGGCAACCAGCGCCTGAGCGAGTTGTGCGTCGACCTGCTCGGGGCCGAGGGGATGCTCTACGGCTCGGGCTATCCCCTGGTGCGCCCGAGCGAGACGAGCTACGCCACCGGTGACGTGCGCAAACTTTTCATCCGCTCGCGCGCGAACTCCATCGAGGGGGGCACCAGCGAGGTGATGCGCAACATCATCGGTGAGCGGGTGCTCGGCCTGGCCGCCGAGCCACGCGCCGACAAGGGCGTCGCCTGGAAGGACGTGCCCCGGGGCTAGGCGTCCGGGCGGATCGCGTGGACCCAGGCGCGCCGACTGCCGGGCCGCTACCGAGACGTTCCGCGCCGCGGCGCGCCACCACGACCCGGCCCTCCTCCACGGTCGCCGGGCGGGCGGCTGGAGCGCCCGTCCGGTTATCCACCACGTCGCCGACTCCGAGGCCGAGCCCGGCGTCCGGTGGCGTCGGCTCCTCGCCGGGCCGGGGACCCTCGTCCTCGGCTACGACGGGGGCGTCGGGGCCGTGTGTCCGGTACTCGCCAACGAGGAGCTGTCCGTCGCGCACGCCCTCGAGGTCCTCGCCCTCGAGGGAGTCCACTGTGAGGTCGGTGCCCCCAGCGTGGCGACGTGGCTCCAGTCCTGCAGGGCCAACCCGCGTGTGCACGTCCGCCAGGTCGACGAGGCGCGCGCGGGCCCCGCGGGGTCCTAGTCGAAGATCGGACCGAGGGTCCGGCTGCGCTTGAGCTCGTAGAAGCCCGGGGTCGCCATCACCGCGAGGACCCCGTCGAGGAGCCGACCCGCCGCCTCACCCCGGGGCGCGGGGGTGACGACGGGTCCGAAGATCGCCTGGCCGGCGACGTGGATGACCGGGGTGCCGACGTCGAAGCCGACGGGCTCCATGCCGGCGGCGTGGCTCGCGCGCAGGGCGTCGTCGAACGCGGTCGTGGTGGCCGCGTCGGCGAGGTCGGCTTCGAGGCCGACGTCGGCGAGCGCCCCCGTGATGACCGCGGCGCGGTCCTTCTCGGCGCCGGGGTGGATGCGCGCGCCCATGGCCGAGTACAGGGGCTCGAGGACGGCGGCGCCGTGGCGCTGCTCGGCCGCGATGAGCACGCGTACCGGGCCCCAGCCGTCGTCGAGGAACGCCCGGTACTCGGCGGGCAGGTCGCGACCCTCGTTCAGCACCGAGAGGCTCATGACGTGGAAGTCGACCGCGAGGTCGCGCACCGTGGTCGCCTCGAGCAGCCACCGGGAGGTGAGCCACGCCCAGGGGCAGAGGGGGTCGACCCAGAGGTCAACGTGGTCGGTCATGGGGGGTACCTCGCTCGTTACGCGTCAGCGGGCGGCGTGCGCCGCGACCACGGTAGTCACCGCGTTGGCGACCCCGACCGCGGTGGGAAGGTCGAGCATCTCGTCGACGGCGTGGGCGTTGGCGCCCGGGCCGCCCACGCCCGTGGCGACGAACTGCACGCCGGGGTAGCGCCGGGCGAGCGAGCCGAGGAAGGGGATGGAGCCGCCCTCACCGGTGAAGCCGAGGGGCTGGCCGAAGGCGTCGAGGGAGGCCACCTGGAGGGCCTCACGCAGCCAGGGTGCGAACGTCGGGGCGACCCACCCGTCGCCGGGGTGCTGGGGCGTGACCGTCACGTGCGCGCCCGAGGGCACGTCGGCGGTGAGGGCCCGCTCGATGGCCGCGAGGGCCCCCGCCGCGGCGACGGTCGGGGGCAGGCGGAACGACAGGGTGGCGGTCGTGAAGGGGCGCAGCACGTTGCCGGCGTCGGCCGGCGCCGGGATGCCGGCCATGCCGATCGTCGAGAGCGTCGGGCGCCACGTCTTGTTGAGGATCCGGTCCTGCGCGTCGGCGCCCATCAGCTCGACGCCCTCGAGCAGGGGCAGGTCCTGGGCGGCGACGTCGCCGAACTCCGCGGCGAGGGCGCGCGCCGCCTCCCGGTGCTCGGCCGGGATCTCGGCGTGCAGCTCGTCGAGGAGGACCCGACCGGTCGTCGCGTCCTCGAGGCGGTCCATGAGTTGGCGCAGGACGCGGAACGACGAGGGCACCACACCGCTCACCGAGCCCGAGTGCTGGCCCGTCGAGAGGACCGAGACGGTCACCTCGACGTTGACGTTGCCCCGCAGCGAGGTCGTCACCCACAGCCGGTCGTAGGAGACCGCACCCGAGTCCAGGCAGATCAGCAGGTCGACGTCGCCGAGGTGCGCGGCCAGGTGGTCGAGGTAGGCCTCGAGGTCGGGGCTCCCGCTCTCCTCGCTCGCCTCGATGAGGACCACGCAGCGGCCGTGGGGTTTGCCCGCGGCCTCCAGGGCCTCGAGGGCGCTCAGGGCGGCGAAGGCGGCGTAGCCGTCGTCGGAGACCCCACGGGCGTAGATCCGGTCGCCTCGGCGCACGGGGCTCCAGGGGGCGAGTCCCGCGGACCAGTCCCCGAGCGGCGGCTGCTTGTCGAGGTGGCCGTAGAGCACGACGGTACCGCGCGCGGGGCCGGTGGCCTCGACGGTCACCACGAGGGTCGGCGTGCGCCCGGGCAGGCGCACGATCTCCACGCGGTGTTGCGCGAGCGGCCGGCGCCGGGCCCAGTCGGCGAGGAGCTGGGCCGCGCGCTCGAGGTGGCCGGTCTCGGCCCACGCGGGGTCGAACTGTGGTGAGAGCGAGGGGATCGCCCCGAACTCCATCAGCGTGTCGAGGGCGGTGCGTTCGAAGTCGGCGAGGGTGAGCAGCGGCACGACCGTGAGGCTACCAATCATGCTGTAGCAATCATGCTGTAGCCGTCGGACGGGCGACACCCGTCGTCGTGTTCGGACCGGGCTAGTTTGCCCGCAGGTGCGGCACGTCCCGCTCCGGCTGGGTGAGCGCCTCGGCGGCGGCAACCGTCGAGGCGCACCGTCACCTTCCCGAGACGGCCGTGTCACCCCTGAACAGTTGAGACAGGAGGGATGACCATGTCCACCTTAGAGTCACGACGTCGCGTCGTCGGCGGCGTCGACACCCACGGCGACGTGCACGTCGCGGCCGCGATCAACGAGGTCGGCGGCGTTCTCGCGACGTCGTCGTTCCCGACCACCCCCGCCGGCTACCGCGACCTGCTCGCGTGGCTGCGAGCCCACGGCGAGGTCGCCCTCGTCGGCGTGGAGGGCACCGGCGCCTACGGGGCGGGGCTGGCGCGCTTCCTCGCGACGCGCGACGTGCGCGTCGTCGAGGTCGATCGCCCGAACCGCCAGGAGCGCCGGCGCCAGGGCAAGACCGACGCCCTGGACGCTCCAGGCCGGGCGTGCGGCACTCTCGGGGCGGTTCCAGGGCGCCAAGGCCCGCACCGGAGCCGTCGAGGCGATCCGGGTCCTGCTCGTCGCGCACCGCTCGGCGACCCAGGCGCGCACCAAGGCCCTGGTGCAGATGCGCCACCTCTGCTACACCGGCCCCGACGCGCTGCGCGAGCGATTCGCGCATACGCCGTCGACGGCCTTCGTCGAGGCGGCCGCCCGGCTCCGTCCCGGCGAGGACCTCACGGACGTGAGCGGCGACCAAGGCGGCACTGCGCCATCTCGCGCGTCGCGTCGAGCGCCTCGACGCCGAGCGCGCTGAGCTGGTCGAGTCGCTGGAACTCCTGACCCGAGCCACCGCGCCCGCCCTGTGCGCCCGCGTCGGGGTGGGCCCTCTCGTCGCGGCCACCCTGCTCGTCACGGCCGGTGACAACCCCGAGCGTCTGGTCTCGGAGGCCGCGTTCGCCCACCTGTGCGGCGTGGCGCCGGTGTCGGCGTCGTCGGGCAAGGTGACGCGTCATCGCCTCGACCGTGGCGGGGACCGGCACGCCAACAGCGCGCTGTGGCGCATCGTGCTCGTGCGCATGAGCTACGACCCGCGGACCCGCGACTACCTCGAGCGGCGCACCAAGGAGGGACGCTCCCAGCGTGAGGTGATGCGCTGCCTCAAGCGCTACGTCGCTCGCGAGGTCTACCACCACCTGCCGAGGGCCTGAGAACGTCGGCTCGGGGTCTGGCCCGAAGGCTACCTGTCGCTCGTCAGCTGACTTTCGTCCGATCTGCCGACCCCGAGCCGACCCGGCGATAGGGACGGCGTGGCTTGATAAGAGGCTGCCTCCACCGGATGGCTCATGATTGGTCTGCCCGCCCGGTCTCCACCGACTTGACAATCAATAGGAGGATCGGGCGCGCTCGAGCTCGACGGCCCGCCAGCAGTACCACGCGACCTCCGAGCGCACCCCGGCGAAGGGCTCGCCCAGGGGCCGGAGGGCGCGTTCGGTGATCGGCTCGGCGAGTTCGTGCAGGACGCTCCAGCCGTGGCGCACCCCGAAGTCACCGGTCGGCCACACGTCGGGTCGACCCAGGGTGTGCATCAGGTACATGTGGGCGCTCCAGACACCCAGGCCGCGCACCGCCACGACCTCGGCCGTCACGTCGGCCTCGCTCATCGCGCCGTGGCGCGCGAGCGCGAGTCGCCCGTCGAGCGCCCGCTCGGCGAGGTCGAGCATCGCGGCCGCCTTGGCGTTGGAGAGCCCGACCGCGCGCAGTCGGTCGTGGCCCGCCGCGAGGATCGCCCCCGGGGTGACCTCGTCGTCGCAGAGCTCGACGACCCGAGCGTGGATCGTGGCGGCGGCCTTGGTGGCGAGCAGTTGGTAGGTCACCGAGCGGGTCAGGTGCGCGAAGCGCTCGGCCACCGGCGCGGCGCGCCGGCGTGGGGGGGGCCCGACCCGGCGCACCAGGGACCGGAAGGCCGGGTCCGCGCGCACGATGGCTCGCGCGCTCTGAGCGGGGTCGAGCCGGGGCACCGTCGAACTATGCCAGAGGGGTGCGACGGAGGTAGACACCCTCGGGCGGGCTCTCGGCCGTCTCGACCACCTGGTGCAAGAGCGCGGCGATCGCTCGCACCGGTGCGGCCGGGAAGCCGTAGCGCCGCGTGGCGAGTACGACGCGCCGCTTCGCGATGTTCTCGATGGGCAGCGCGACGAAGTTCGCGCGCAGGTGGGGCGAGAGCATGGTCGCCGGCAGGATCGACGGTCCGTGCCCGTCGAAAGTCATCGAGGCGATGGTGCGCAGGCCGTCGAGCTCGACGCGCGCGCTGAGCGTGACCCCGGCGGCGCGGGTGGCGTCGTCGATCTCGCGGCGGATCGGCGTCCCACTCAGCGGCAGGAGGAGCTCGTGGGCGGCGAGGGTCGACCAGGCGAGGGGGAGGGGCTCGCGGGTGAGCGGGTGGTCGCGCGCGGCGATGACGACGAGGTCCTCGATGAACAGGTCGTTCTCGGCGAGTTCGGCGGACTGCACCGGCCAGGCCAGCACGGCCAGGTCCAGCTGGCCGTTGACGAGGCGGGGCTCGAGGGCGGAGTTGGTGCCCTCTGAGATGTGCAGGACGATCTTCGCGTAGCGCCGCCGCAGGCTCTCGAGCAGCAGCGGCACGACCCAGCGGCCGGCGGTGCCGATCATGCCCAGGGTGACGACGCCGGCGACGTCGGCGTTGAGCTCCGAGACGTCCGAGGCGATGGCGCGCACCTCGCTCAGGATGCGCCGCGCACGTTCGACCACGACGGCGCCGGACTCGGTGAGGGTCCCCGTGGTGCGCTCGACCAGGGCCGTGCCGAGGTCGGCCTCGAGGCGGGCCACGCGGTGCGAGATGTTCGATTGCACGGTCCCGAGCGCGTCCGCGGCTCGCGAGAACGTCCCGTTGTCGGCGATGCCCACCAGGGCCTCGAGCTGGCGGATCTCCATCATCGAAAGTATAGATGAGAAGTATCTGTGCTATGCGCTTGCAAGATAGGTCCCTCGACGTCATACTGGTACTCGCCTAGTTCATCCGAGCCCCCCCTTCGGGTGGACCCAAGCGTTTTGCAAGAGGGCCAGCCTCCCCCCGGCTGGTCCTCTTGCGTTTTTCGGGGCTTGTTAGCGTGACCCCCATGGCGCGTCGGCCCCGCTCTTCCACCTGGCTCGCCGAGCGCGCCGTCCTCGTGGTGAACCGCGTGTCGCGAGCGCTCGGGCGTGGTGAGGGCACGGTGATCGGGGGTCGCGCGGGCCTGGCCCTCGACCCGACGCTGCTCAGCGGGCTCGCCCGGGGGCGCACGGTGGTGCTCGTCTCGGGCACCAACGGCAAGACCACCACCACCGCACTGGTGGCCGCCGGCTGGGGTGAGCCGGTCGCGGTGAACGACACGGGCTCGAACATGGTCCAGGGTCACGTCGCGGCGCTGGCCGGCCGGGCCGGCGTCCCGGCGGCGCTCGAGGTGGACGAATCCTGGCTCCCGGGCATCGCGGCGGCGACCCGCCCGGCCGTGGTCGTGCTGCTCAACCTCTCGCGCGACCAGCTCGATCGCGCGAACGAGGTCCGCCGGGTCGCCCAGCGCTGGCGCGACCTGTGCGCGACCCTCACCGACACCGTGGTGGTCGCCAACGCCTCGGACCCGCTGGTCGCCTTCGCCGCCGAGACCGCTCCCGTCGTCGCGTGGTGCGACGTGGCGACGCCGTGGCGCCTGGACGCCGTGTCGTGCCCCCACTGCACCGCGCCCCTGCGCTTCGAGTCGGCGGGCTGGTCGAGCGCGTGCGGCTTCGCCCAGCCGGTGGCGACGACGGTCCTCTCCGAGGGGTCGCTCAGCGTCGACGGGCTCGAGGTGGATCTGGACCTCGCCCTGCCGGGGTCGGTCAACCGGGCGAACGCCGCCTTTGCGCTCACCGCGCTGGCGCGCGTGGGCGTCGACCCGCGCGTGGCCGCGGCCCGGCTCACGACGGTGAGCGAGGTCGCCGGGCGCTACGCGCGCCGGCCCTGGCGCGGGGGCGAAGTTCGCCTGGTGCTCGCGAAGAACCCGGCCGGGTTTAGCGCGGCCCTCGAGGAGGTGGCGGACGCCCCCGGGGAACTGTGGATCGCGGTCAACGCGCGCATGGCCGACGGGCGCGACCCCTCGTGGCTCTACGACGTGCCCTTCGAGCGCCTCGCCGGGCGCACGGTGACCTGCCTCGGGGAACGGCGCCTCGACCTGGCGACCCGCCTCGACTACGGCGGGGTCAGCGTGCGCGTCGCCGACGATCCGCCCGACCCGCCGCCCGACCGCTCGGTCACGGTCGTCGCCAACTACACCGCGTTCCAGGAGTGGAACGCCCGTACGGCGCCGTGAGGATCGCCCTGCTCTACCCCGAGCTGCTCGGGACCTACGGCGACGGCGGCAACGCCCTGGTGCTCGCCGAGCGGGCCCGGCGTCGGGGCCGACGCGTCGAGCTCGTCACGGTGACCCTCGACGAGCGCCTCCCCGGGGCCGACCTCTACCTGCTCGGCGGCGGGGAGGACGGCCCCCAACGACTGGCCGCCGACCTGCTGCGCCGGGGCGACCTCGCGGCCCGGGTGGCCGACGGCGCGCGGGTGTTCGCGGTGTGCGCCGGCCTGCAGGTGCTCGGGACGAGTTTCGCGGTCGAGGGTGACGATCGATACGACGGCGTCGGCCTCGTCGCGGCGACGACGGTGCGCGGCGAGCGGCGTAGCGTGGGCGACCTCGCGGTGCGCGTCGGGGGTCGGCTCCTCGTGGGCTTCGAGAACCACGGCGGGCGCACGAGGCTCGACGGCGCCGTGGCGCCCCTGGGCGAGGTGGTGCGGGGCCGGGGTAGCGACGGGCGCCACGACGGCTTTGTCACCGAGCGGGTCGTCGCCACCTACGCCCACGGTCCCGTGTTCGCGCTGAACCCCTGGTTCGCCGACCAGGTGCTGGGCGCGGCCCTGGGCGAGGAACTCGAACCCCTGGCGACGGTCGCCGATCGGCTCTACGCGGAGCGCTGCGCCCGACTGGGTCCCTAGGCCTCGGGCCCGGCGACCTCGTCGGACGCGTCCGGCTCGGGTCGGACGACGCCGTAGCCGGGGTCCCCGCTCACCTCGCGCCCCAGCTGGGCGACGGCCTCTTCGACCCGGGTGCCGAAGCGACGCATGTTCTCGTCCTCGCCACAACGCAGCGGCGCGCCGAAGGTCACCACCACGTGGTGGCGGTCCTGGTTCGGTGCCTCGGTATACAGGGGGGCCTTGGCGTAGCGCGGTCCCTTGAGCCAGCCCGAGTCGTGGATGTAGGTGGGGATGACGCTCGTGCGCGAGCGCTCGGCGAGGTACGCGGCCCCACCCTTGAACTCCTGGAGTCGGCCGTCGGGGGAGCGGCCGCCCTCGGGGTAGATGAGAAGGTTCCAGCCGTCCTCGACCAGCTCGAGCGCCAGTTGGGCGCTGCGCCGGTTCACCTTGAGTCGGTCGACCGGAATGGCGTTGAAGGCGAGCACCGTGCGAAAGGCGGTCGAGCGCGACATGAAGAAGCTGTCCATGGCCGCGGCCACCACGGTGCGCCGACGTAGCCGATCGGGCAGGGCCGTGAGTATGAGGATCGTGTCGACGTGGCTGACGTGGTTCGCGGCGAAGATGAAGGGTCCCTCGCCTTCGAGGTTCTCCGACCCGCGGACCTCCAAGGTCGAGAGACGGCGCGCGTAGGGGGCGAGGAGGTAGCGGTGAAAGAGGTCGCGCGCGGCGCGCGCGAGGTAGCCACGACCCCACGCGGTCGGGTAGTCCAGGCCCAGTCCCATGGCCTAGCGGCGGCGCGACTGCTTCTTGGGCGTGTAGCGCTTGGAGGGCGGCGGCGGTGTCGCGGCGCGCGGCGGGGCGGGGGCGACCGCGGTGCTCGACGCCGGTGCGGCGGTGGGGCGTGGCGCGCGACCACTGCGGCGGGCCTCGGCCATCTCGCGGGCCACCCGATTCGACCCCTTCCAGGTTGCGTCGCCGTACTTCTGGAGCCGGTAGGCGCGCAGCATCAGCCAGGCGCCGAAGAAGAAGAACACGACGCCGAGTCCGGCGACCCCGAGGAAGAGGCCGAGCAGGAGGGCGAAGGTGGCCACGCCGGCGCGCTTCTTGCGCCACGCGGTGTAGAGGATGGCCAGGCCCAGCACGACCACCACGATGAACTGCAGCAGCCACGCTCCGCGGTCGTAGGAGCTCTGCTGGCACAGCCCGGACGAGACCACGTAGTGGTAGCCGCTGGTGCACGCGTTATGCGCGAGGGGCTTGGCGGACTTGACGATCTTGGCGTTGGTCGCCCACTGGACGAAGAAGAAAATCCCAAAGCCCAGGGCGATGAGCGCGAGGGTGACGCTGAGCTTGCGCTCCAGGGTGTCGAGTCCGAGGACCGCCTCGCGTGACGCCATCGAGGGACGCTTCGCGCGGCGGGGCCGTGCGGCATCGGAGGCGTTTCTCAGCACGCGTGAAGGCTACAGCGCACGACACGGGGCCTTGGAGGGGCGAGGGGATAGGATGGTGAGCCCGGGCGCTTAGCTCAGTTGGTTAGAGCGCAGCCTTCACACGGCTGAGGCCACAGGTTCGAGTCCTGTAGCGCCCACCACCGTTGGGCGCGTCGCCCCCGTGGAGCCGAGTGAGTCTGCTCCGCGGGGGGGTCTGGCCCCGTGGGGGTGCGCACCAGGTCGCAGATCGTCTGTTGACACCCGACGGGCGGCGAGGGACGTGCCGGGGTGCCGGCGGAGACGGTCGCCGGGCAATCGCCCTTCGCCCGCGTGAAGGGGAATGGCCACGACGATTCGTGCGGGTCGGCGGGCGGCGCGAGTCTCGTGCGGTAGCGTTGCGCCGATGGGGGCGACCGTGACGCGCGTGGAGTTCGCGGTCGCACGCGCGCGAGTCTTCGCGGCGCTCACCGAACCCGATCTGGTGCGCGTCTGGCAGTACGGCAGCGTGCTCGAGACCGACTGGACGCCGGGGTCACCGGTGCGCTTCACGAGTGAGTGGGAGGGCCGTGCCCTCGCCCAGTGGGGAACGGTGCTCGCGTTCGAGCCGCCCCGTCGGGTCGCCTACAGCCTCTTCGCACCCCGCGACGACCTCGAGGATCGTCCCGAACACCGCTTCACGATGACCTACGAGCTCGAGGACCTCCCGGGGGGCACCCGGCTCACGATCCGCCACGACGATCCCCGCCCGGGCGCGGACGAGGACGAGTCGTCGGGTGACCCTGAGGACCCGGCACTACGCGCGCTGCGCGCCCTCCTCGAACCGGCGCACGACTAGCGCGCGCGCCGCGCGGCAGTGAGGAGCGTGGTGGAGTAGGCCATCTCGAAGTCGCCCCCGAGCGCGTCGATCGCCTCGCCGACCGCGTCGAGCAGCTCGGCGAGCACCGGGGGCGAAAGTCGGGCGTGGTCGCTGTGGGTGGGCAGCTGATCCAGCCATTGGGCGCGCGTGTACCGGCGTGACCAGGTGAAGGTCTCCCTAGCGGAGGTCGCGAAGTGGGGTGAGAACGCGAGGGCGGCCGTCGCCGCCGCGACCCCGAAGGGGGTCGGGCGCGAGGTGGAGCCCAGCAGCACGCTGTACCCGTGGGCCCCGGGGGCGAGGCGCGCGTAGAGGGGCTCGACGAGCGTGCGGAAGTCGCCGGGCGCCTCGGCGACGTTCCACCACAGGCACAGGCGGCCCCCGGGCGCGAGTGCCGCGGCGGCGGCCGCGGTACCGCGCACCGGCTCGACCCAGTGCCACGCCTGGGCCGCGGTGATCCGGTCGAAGAGCCGCCCCCGGGCGTCCCACTCCTCGAAGGCCGAGACCTCGACGGGGATGCCCGAGGCCCGCGCCACCTCGGCCATGCGCTCGTCCACCTCGACCCCGAGGACGCGAGCCCCTCGCTCGGCCATCTGGCGCGCGGCGATCCCGGTGCCGCAACCCACGTCGAGCACGCGCAGTTCGGTGGCGTCGTCGCCGAGCACCGCGTTGAGGAGCTCGGCGGGGTAGTTGGGGCGCGAGCGGTCGTAACGCTTCGCGGCGGCGCCGAAGGACTCGGCCCGCCCGCGGTCGTCGTGGAGGCTCACCGGCGCCTCGAGCGCTTCGCCTGGTACCTCAGGGCGTCGGCCGCGGCGAGCAGACGATCGACCGGCTCGGGGTGGGTCGGATCAGGGTCGACGCGACCCACGCTCACCGAGCTCCGCACCTCGGGGGGTCGCGCCGCGTTGACCCGGTCGAGCGCCTCGAGGAGGCGCGCGAGCGCGCGCTCGGTGTCACTGTCGCCGCCGAGGAGGACCACGAACTCGTCACCCCCGAGGCGCGCGACGATGTCCGAGCCCCGGAAGACCCCCTCGAGGAGACGGGCCACCGTGACGAGCACCTCGTCTCCCGCGGCGTGACCGAGGGTGTCGTTCACCGCCTTGAAGTCGCCGAGGTCGAGATAGAGCAGGCTCGAGATCGTGCCCCCGCGGGTCGCTATCTCGAGCGCCTTGCCCGCGAGGATGTCGAAGCCCCGACGGTTCGATAGGCCGGTGAGCGCGTCGACCGTGGCGAGGTGGGCCGCCGCGATCTCCTTCTCCACTACGGCCGCGAGGTCACGCAAGGAGGCGAGGTCGTCGTCGGTGACCGCGCGCGGTTCGACGTCGAGCACACAGAGCGCCCCGAGGGGCAGTCCGCTCGGACCGTGGATGGGGTGGCCCGCGTAGAAGCGGATCGAGGGGTCAGCGGCGACGAGCGGGTTGTCCTCGAAGCGCTCGTCACGAGACGCGTCGGTGACCACCAGTGCCTCCTCCCCGAGAATCGTGTGGGCGCAGAAGGCGACGTCGCGGGGGGTCTCGAGGGGGAGGTCGCCCTGGTCCTGGCGTGACGTGAACCACTGACGGTCCCCGTCGATCAGGGTGATGAGGGCGTAGGGCACGCCGAAGACGCGCTGGGCGAGGCGGGTCACGTGGTCGAAGCGCTCTTCGGCCGACGTGTCGAGCAGGTCGAGGGAGCGCAGCTCGGCCAGGCGGCGGGCTTCGTCGGGGTGGGGTGGTGCGGCACGCATCGTTGGGACGTCTCTCCTCGGGTCACGCGGGCCCGTGACCAGTGTGCCCACTCTGAGCGTGCCGTCGGCGGCGTGCCGCGTCCGACGGCGGACAGCTACATCCGGTATGGAACGACTAGTGAAGATGCACTAGGGGGAAATAGTCCAGATTGCGGTCCCGTATGGGTCATTTGCCTCTGGATGGGCGAAGGGCCCTTCCGTAATTTGGTTCGGTGCCCGAGAGTCGGGTCCGCACGGGCGACCGAACCCCCCACGATGACAAAGACCCACGACCTGCGACTCCTCTCGAACTACGGGGCGGCCCTGCTCCTCATCGCGCGCAACGAACGCATCAAGATCCGTGAGATCGCCGACGCCCTCGGCCTGAGCGAGCGCGCGACCCAGGGAATCGTCGCCGATCTGGTGCGCGGGGGCTACGTGAACCGTCGCCCCGAGGGGCGCGGTTACGTCTACGACGTCGTGACGGGCCACGCCCTGACCCTGCCCCTGCAGAGCGACGCCGAAGTGCGCGACTTCCTCTCGGCCCTGGCGGGCCGACCCGAGTGCCGGGTGCCCGACTTCGACAACCTCTACGGGCGCTCGGGCGTGCCCACCGCGATCGTCGACCTCGACGGGATCTTCCGTCACGTGAACGTCGCCCTCGCCACGATGTGGGGCCAGGAGCCCGAGGAGATCATCGGCCGCCCCTGGATCACCTTCACCCACCCCGAGGACGTGGCCTTCTGGGAGGAGGCGGCCACCCGTTTGGCCGAGGGGGACGACCTCAGTCTCGATCAGCAGCGCTTCTTGCGCCCCGACGGCACCCTCGCGTGGGCCTCGATGTACGTCGCCACCACGCGCGACGAGGCCGGCGAGCCCCTCTACTACCTCGTCCAGATGCCCGACATCACCGATCGCAAGCGCATCGAAGAGCAGCTCGACTACTACGACTACTACGACGCGCTCACGGGGCTGGCCAACAAGACGATGCTCCTCAACCGGCTCACGTTGGCCCTGGGCGAGTCGCGTCGCCACGCCACGCCCTTCGGCGTCGCGCTCTTTCACCTCGACCACTTCAAGTTGATCTACGCGACCCTGGGGCACGAGAAGGGCGACGAGCTGATGCGCCAGATCGCGGTGCGTCTCGTCACGAGCATCTTGCCCGAGAGCTTCGCGGCCCGGGTCTCGGACGACGACTTCGTCATCGTCGGCGCGACGGTGGAGAGCGCGGAGTACCTCGTCGAGCGGGTGCACAACACCCTGAGCGTCATCCACCTGCCCTACGAGAGCCCCCTCAAGCCCCAGTTCCTCAGCGTGAGCGCCGGCGCGGTGATGAGCGACGCCGACTCCTCGCCCGAGTCGCTGCTGCGCGACCTCGACGCGGCCGCCGAGCGCGCGCGGGCGGCGGGTTCGAACCGGGTGGAGTTGTTCGACGCGGCGATGTGCGAGGCGGCGCATCGGCGCACCGGGCTGCTCGACGCGCTCTTGAGCGCCCTCGAGCGCGACGAACTCTATCTCCACTACCAGCCCATCGTCGACCTGCGCCGCCGGACCCTCACGGGTGTCGAGGCGCTGCTGCGCTGGCGTCACGCGGAGCTCGGCGAGGTCTCCCCGGGCGAGTTCGTCCCCCTCGTGGAAGAGCTCGGCCTCATCGGGGAGGTCGGCGGATGGGTCATCGGCCGGGCGATCGAGCAGATGGCGCGCTGGGACCGGGAGGGCCTGTCGCTCTCGATGTCGATCAACGTGTCGGTGCGCCAACTGCTCACGACCGACCTCGCCGACGTCGTGAAGGGGGCCCTCTTCGACCGCGGTGTCGACCCCGGCCGGGTCGTGCTCGAGCTGACCGAGAGCGTGCTCATGGAGGACGACCGGAGCTTCACCGTGCTCGTCGGCCAACTCAAGGACCTCGGCGTGCGGATCTCGATCGACGACTTCGGTACCGGGTACTCCTCCTTCGGTCGACTGAAGGGGCTGCCGGTCGACGAGCTCAAGATCGACCGGAGCTTCATTCAGGGCTTCGGCCTGGATGACCAGGACACGACGCTGGTGGAGGCGATCATCGCCATGGCCCGCGCACTGCGCCTCACGGTGACCGCCGAGGGTATCGAGAACGCCGCACAGCTCTCGGGGCTCCGACTGCTCGGCTGCGAGCGGGGCCAGGGGTTCTACCTGGCCCGGCCGCTCGACCCCGAGGCGCTGGCCGCCCTCGCGCACCGCGACCCGGTCTGGCCCTTGGCCTGAGCTCGCCGCCCGGTACCGTGGTCGGACCATGATCGGGCGGTGGCTGAGGACCGTGGAGGCCGAGTGATCGATCCGGCGCGTCTGGTCACCTTCGTGGCCGCCTCGATGGCGATCATCGTGGTTCCGGGGCCGAGCGTGCTGTTCACCCTGGCGCGCGGCGTCGCCTGGGGCCGGACGGTGGCCGTGCTCACGGTGTTGGGCAACTCGCTGGGCACCCTCGTGCTCTCGGCCGTGGTCGCCGTGGGCCTGGGGCCTCTCCTCAGCCGCTCCCACCCGCTCTCGGTTGCCCTGCAGATCGCCGGGGGCCTGTACCTCGGGTGGCTCGGGATCGGCGCCTACCGCCACCGGCACGCCCACGCGGCCGCGATGGCCCAGCGCGAGGGGACCAAGCCGGCCGTACCCTCGATCGTGCGCCAGGGCTTCACCGTGGGGATCTTGAACCCGAAGTCGCTCGTGTTCTTCGCAGCGGTCTTCCCCCACTTCGTCGAGCCGGCGCGCGGCAGCGTGACCGTCCAACTCCTCGTGCTGGGCGGGCTCTTCTCGGTGATGGCCTTCGCCAGTGACTCGACCTGGGGGCTGATCGCGGGCACGGCGCGCGAGTGGCTCGCGGGCTCGACCCGCCGCCTGGTGAGCCTGCGCGTGGCCGGGGCCACGGTGATGGTGTGCCTGGGCGCACTCATCGTGACGAGCGCGTTCGCGGGCTGAACGCGTCGTCGCCGCCCCCGGGTTCCTACACTGAGCCCCCGAAGGGGGCTCGATGAGCATGCACGGAGCCGGCTGGGCCGGGATGCGCTCGGCGCGGCGAGACCCCCGCCTCCTCGAGCACCGCATCAAGCCGGGGACCTTTCGGCGGATTCTTCGCTTCGGGCGCCACTACCGGCGCCTGATGACCCTCTTCCTCGCCGTGGTCATCGTCGACGCAATCGTCTCGTCGGTCTCGCCCCTCCTGCTGCGCGCGATCATCGACGACGGCATCTACCGACACCGCAGTGGGCTCATCGTCGGGCTCGCCGGGGTCACCGCCGGGCTCGCCATCTTCGACGCGGGCCTGCAGATGGTCGAACGCCGGGTCTCGGCGGTGATCGGCGAGGGGCTGATCTACGACCTGCGCGCGGCGGTGTTCGACCACGTCCAGACGATGCCGATCGCGTTCTTCTCGCGCACCCAGACCGGGGCCCTCATCAGCCGACTGAACAACGACGTCATCGGGGCCCAGCAGGCCTTCACCGACCTCTTCTCGAACGTCGTCGGCAACGTCATCCTGGTGGTGATCGTGCTCACGGTGATGTTCGTCCTCAGCTGGCCGATCACGCTGGTATCGCTAGTGCTGGTGCCCTTCTACCTCCTGCCCTGGCGCCGGGTGGGCCGGCGCCTCGGCACGCTCTTCCAGCGGGGCATGGAGCTCAACGCCGAGATGAACACGGTCATGAGCGAACGGTTCAACGTGGGCGGCGCGATGCTCGTCAAGCTCTTCGGCCGCCCGGGCGAGGAGCGGCTCCTCTTCGAGCGCCGCGCCGGCGAGGTCCGCGACATCGGGGTCCGCCAGGCCACCTACCAGCGCTTCTTCTTCGTGGCCCTGACGCTCACCGCGTCGCTCGCGACGGCCTTCGCCTACGGCTTCGGAGGGGTGGCGGCCGTGCGCGGGACCCTCGCGGTGGGCACCGTGGTCGCCATGACCGCCTACCTCGGACGCCTCTACGGACCGCTCACGCAGCTCTCGAGCCTGAACATCGACGTCATGTCGGCCATGGTCAGCTTCGAGCGGGTCTTCGAGGTCCTCGACCTCGAGCCGATGATCGCCGAACGCCCCGGCGCCCGGTCGATCCCCCCGGGCCCGGCCCGGCTCGTCGTCGACCACGTCGATTTCGCCTACCCCGGTGCGAGCGAGGTATCCCTCGCCTCGCTCGAGGCGGTGGCCCGACTGGACGACACGCCCCGCACGCCGGTCCTGTTCGACGTCAGCTTCGTCGTGGAGCCGGGCACGATGACGGCCCTCGTGGGTCCGAGTGGCGCGGGCAAGACGACGATCTCGATGCTGGTGAGCCGGCTCTACGACGTGGACGCCGGGGCGATCACGATCAACGGCGTGGACCTGCGGGACGCCGCGTTCGCGTCGCTCAACGCCACGGTCGGGGTCGTGACCCAAGACGCCCACCTCTTCCACGACACCCTGCGCGCGAACCTGCTCTTCGCTCGGCCCGAGGCGACCGAGGCCGAGATGCACGCGGCGCTCGTCGCGGCCCAGATCGCCGACCTCGTCGACGGCCTGCCGCTCGGCCTCGACACCGTGGTGGGGGAGCGGGGCTACCGCCTCTCGGGCGGGGAGAAGCAGCGCGTGGCCATCGCCCGGCTGCTGTTGAAGTCCCCGCGGCTGGTCGTGCTAGACGAGGCGACGGCCCACCTCGACGCCGAGAGCGAGGCCGCGGTCCAGCGGGCCCTCGACGCGACGATGGCCGAGCGGACTTCGCTCGTGATCGCCCACCGGCTCTCGACGATCCGCGGGGCCGACCAGATCCTGGTGGTCGAGGGCGGGCGGGTCGTCGAACGCGGGACCCACGAGGAGCTCCACGCGCGCGCCGGGCTGTACTTCGACCTCTACGAGACCCAGTTCGCGACCCAGGCCTAGCCCATGGCGTGGGCGCCGCCGTCGACGTGGAGGATCGCGCCCGTGGTCGCGCGCAGCAGCGGCGAGAGCAGCGCGACGGCGGCGTCGCCCACGACCGAGGTGTCGTTCACGTCCCAGCCGAGCGGCGCGCGGTCGGCCCAGGTGTCCTCGAAGAGCGAGAAGCCCGGGATCGACTTCGCCGCGATCGAGCGCAGGGGACCGGCCGCGAGCATGTTGACCCGCACCCGGTCGGGGCCGACCTCGCGGGCCAGGTAGCGCCCGAGGGATTCCAGGGCCGCCTTGGCGACGCCCATCCAGTCGTACTGGGGGTAGGCGCGCGACCCGTCGAAGTCGAGGGCGACGACCGAGGCGCCGCCGGGCGCGCTCGAGCGCGCGAGGAGGGGCCGCAGGGCGCCCACGAGGGCGGCCAGGGAGTAGGTGGAGGCGTGCAGGGCCGTGGCGACGTCCTCGAAGGGCGCGACGAACATCCCCGAGCCGAGGCAACTCGGCGGGGCGTAGCCGATGGCGTGGACCAGGCCGTCGAGGCGCCCGAAGCGTCCCTCGAGCGTGACCGCGGCGGCGCGGACCTGGGCCGGGTCGGTGACGTCGAGCTCGATCACCTCGCCGACCTCGCCCACCTCGGCGAGCTTGCGCGCGGTGCGCCGGGTGAGCGACATCCCCCGGCCGAAGCTCGACAGGGCGACGGCCGCGCCCTCCTCGAGGGCCCGCCGGGCGATCGCGAAGGCCAGGGAGTCGTCGGTGAGGACCCCCGTGACCAGGAGCCGGTGATCGTCGAGGAGCGCCATCTTGTTAGCGTACTGCCGGGCCTAACGAAGCGAGGGCGGACGTGACAGCACAGAGTGTGGGCATCCTCGGCGGGACCGGCCCGGCCGGGCGCGGCGTGGCGGTGCGCCTCGCGGCGGCCGGTCACCGCGTCGTGATCGGTTCACGTGAGCCGATGCGCGCGCGCGAGGTGGCCGCGTCGCTGCCCGCGGGCCCCGGCGCGATCGAGGGCGACGACAACGCCGGCGCCGCGGCGTGCGAGGTCGTGGTGGTGGCGACCCCGTGGGACTCGGCGGTGGCCACCGTGCGCGCACTCGGCGAGCCCCTCGCGGGCAAGGTCGTCGTCTCGATGGTCAACGCCCTCGCGCGCGAGGGTAAGGAGGTGATCCCGCTCTACCCACCCCGGGGCGCGATGGCGGCCCAGATCGCGGCGGTCCTGCCCGAGAGCCGCGTCGTGGGCGCGTTCCACCACCTGCCGGCGGCTCAGATGGAGGACCTCGCGAGCGGACTGGAGGCCGACGTGGCCGTGGTGGGTGACGACGCGGCCGCCCGCGCGGCCGTCGTCGCGCTGATCGACGCGATGCCCGGGCTGCGCGCGGTGGAGGTGGGCTCGCTGTCGCTCGCCGGCGCCGTCGAAGCCTTCACCGCGGTGTGCGTCTCGATCAACATCCGTCACCGGGCCCACAGTTCGGTGGCCTTCCGCGGCCTTCGGACGTGATGCGCCTCTACGACTCGGCGCGCCGAGCCGTCGCCCCCGTGACACCGAGGGGGCCGGTGACGATGTACAGCTGCGGGATCACCCCCTACGACGCCGCCCACCTGGGCCACGCCTTCGTGTACCTGGCCTTCGACGTGCTCACCCGCCGGCTGCGCGACGACGGCCACGAGGTGCGCGTCGTGCGCAACGTGACCGACGTCGACGACGACATCCTGCGCAAGGCCCGCGAGCTCGGGGTCCACTACCTGGACCTCGCGGCGCGTGAGCTGGCGACCTTCGAGCGTGACATGCGCCTCATCAACCTGCTGCCGGTCTACGCCGAGCCGCGCGCCACCGGAGCGATCGCCGAGATCCTCACGCTGATCGGACGGACCTTCGACGAGGGGATCGCCTACGAGGTCGACGGCTACGTCTACTTCGAGGTCGCCAAGTTCCCCCGCTTCGGCCAGGTGAGCCACGAGACGCGCGCGCGCATGATCGCGCTCGCGGCCGAGCACGGGGGACGTCCCGACGACCCGCGCAAGCGCGACCCGCTCGACTTCGTGCTCTGGCAGCCCTCGCTCGAGGACGAGCCGGCCTGGGAGTCGCGCTGGGGCCCCGGCCGGCCGGGCTGGCACGTCGAGTGCTCGGCTCTGGCGCTGCGCGAGCTCGGTGAGACCCTCGACGTCCACGGTGGGGGCCGCGACCTCGCCTTCCCGCACCACGAGTGCGAGGCCGCCCAGAGCGAGTCGGTCACCGGGGCGCCGTTCGTGCGCCACTGGATGCACGTGGGTCTGGTGGGCTACGACGGCACCAAGATGTCCAAGTCGCTGGGCAACCTCGTCTTCGTGAGCGAGCTCGCGAGCCGCAGCGAGCCGGCGGCGGTGCGCCTCGCGCTCTTGGCCCAGCACTACCGTGGCGACTGGGAGTGGCACGACGAGCGCCTGGCCGCGGCCCGCAGTCGGCTGGCCACGTGGCGTTCGACCCTCGGCGGGCGCGAGTCAGGGGTCCTTGAGGAGGTGCGCGCGGCGCTCGACGACGACCTCGACACGCCCGGCGCGCTCGACGCGATCGACGCCGCCGCCCACGCGGGCGCCAGCGTTCAGGCGGCCGCGGCCCTGCTCGGCGTTACGCTGTAGCGTCGAAAGGACCCCCATGTCGCAGATCGCGGTGACCCTGCCCGACGGCGCCACGCGCCCGCTCGCCGTGGGCTCGACGGCGCGGGACCTGGCCCGGGCGATCGGCGCGCGCCTGGAGAGGGACGCCCTCGCGGCCCGGGTCAACGGCGAACTGCGCGACCTCTCGACGGTGCTGGCCGACGGGGACGACGTCGCGATCGTGGTGGCCGGCTCACCCGAGGGCCGCGACGTGCTGCGCCACTCGACGGCCCACGTGCTCGCCCAGGCGGTGACCCGGCTGTGGCCGGGGGCCAAGTACGCCATCGGTCCGGCGATCGAGAACGGTTTCTACTACGACTTCGACCTACCCGGTGGGGCGCGCTTCAGCGACGACGACCTCGCCCGCATCGAGGCCGAGATGCGCGGCATCATCGCCGAGGACCAGCCCTTCACCCGGTCCGAGATGTCGACCGAGGAGGGACTGGCCGTCTTCGCCGACCAGCCCTACAAGGTGGAGATCATCACCCAGGTGCGCGCGGGCGCCCGCGACGCCGAGGACCTCGGCGAGGTCGCGTCCGGCTCGAACGTCTCGGTCTATCGCAACACCGACACCTTCGTCGACCTCTGCCGGGGTCCGCACGTGCCCTCGACCGGGCGACTCGGCCACTTCCGCCTGATGAGGGTGGCCGGCGCGTACTGGCGCGGTGACGAGAAGCGTCCCCAGCTCCAGCGCGTCTACGGCACGGCCTTCGAGTCGACCTCGGCCCTGGAGGCCCATCTCCACCAGCTCGCCGAAGCCGAGAAGCGCGACCACCGTCGCCTCGCGACCGAGTTGGACCTGCTCAGCTTCCCCTCGGAGCTGGGCGGGGGGCTCGCGGTGTGGCACCCGCGCGGGGGCATCGCGCGCAAGGAGATGGAGGACTTCAGCCGGGCCCGCCACCTCGAGGGGGGCTACGAGTTCGTCGTCACGCCCCACATCGCCAACGCCCGGCTCTACGAGACCTCGGGTCACCTGGGCTTCTACAAGGACGGGATGTACCCGCCCATGGAGATGGACAACGGGACCTACTACCCCAAGCCCATGAACTGCCCGATGCACTGCCTGATCTACAAGAGCCGCCCCCGCAGCTACCGCGAGCTGCCCCTGCGGCTCTTCGAGCTCGGCACGGTCTATCGCTACGAGCGCGCCGGGACCCTGCACGGGCTGCTGCGCATCCGGGGCTTCACCCAGGACGACGCCCACATCTACTGCACCGAGGACCAGCTCCAGGAGGAGATCGCCTCGCTGCTCTCGTTCGTGATGGACATGCTGCGCGCCTTCGGCTTCAGTGAGTTCACGGCCAACCTCTCGACCAAGGACCCGCAGAAGTACGTCGGCAGCGACGAGATCTGGGCGGCGTCGACCGAGGCGCTGCGCGCCGTCCTCGAGCGCTTCGGGCTGGCCTACGCCATCAAGGAGGGTGACGCCGCCTTCTACGGCCCCAAGATCGACATCGACGTGCGCGACGCGATCGGGCGGACCTGGCAGCTCTCGACGATCCAGTGCGACTTCAACCACCCGGCCCGCTTCGACCTGGAGTACGTGGGCGCCGACAACCAGCACCACCGACCGATCATGCTGCACCGAGCGCTCTTCGGCTCCATCGAGCGCTTCTTCGGGGTCCTGCTCGAGCACTACGCGGGCAACCTGCCGACGTGGCTCGCCCCCGAGCAGGCTCGGGTGCTCGGGGTGCGCGACGACCACGACGGCTACGCCGGCGAGGTCGCGGCGACACTGCGCGCGCGCGGCGCGCGCGTCGGCCTCGAGGCGGCCGACGAGCCGCTCGGGGCGCGGATCCGTCGGGCCAAGCTCGAGAAGGTCCCCTACGTGCTCGTGGTGGGCGACGACGACGTCGCCGCGCGCACCGTCGGGGTGAACGCGCGCGGCTCGGAGAGCCCCGAACGCGGGGTCGGGCTCGAGCAGTTCGCCGAGCGGCTGGCGACCGAGATCGCCGCCCACGGCGCTCCCGAGGGCGCGTAGTGCCGCTCGAGCGGTTCTCGGCCGCCTGGCGCGAGGCGTACGTCGAGGGCGTCTCGTCCGACGCGGCGCGCGCGGGGGGTTGCGTCTTCTGCCGGCTGGCGCACGAGGCCGTCGGCGAGGCGACGGGGGTGCTGGCGCGGGGGACCCACGGCTACGTCGTGCTGAACGCCTTCCCCTACGGCTCGGGCCACGTGCTCGTGGTGCCCTACCGCCACGCCGAGACCCTCGAGGAGCTGACCGACGAGGAGTCGAGCGAGCTGTGGCGCAGCGTCACCGCGGTGAGCCGGGCGTTGCGCACGGCCTACCGGCCCGACGGGCTCAACGTCGGGTTCAACCTCGGTCACGCGGCCGGCGCCGGGATCCCGCGCCACCTCCACGCCCACCTGCTGCCGCGCTGGGACGGCGACACCAACTTCATGACGACCATCGCCGAGACTCGGGTGCTGCCCGAGTCCCTCGTCTCCACCTGGCGCAAGGTGAGCGCGGCGCTCGACCCGGGCCGAGACGGGGCCGCGTCGGTAGACTTCGGACAATGAGCCCGGGAGACCATGTTCGACGGTAGGTTCCGCCGCTCCGTGGAGGTGGTCACCACCCCCGTCGGGCGTGGCCTCGTGCGCGCGGGCTTCTCGGCCGACGTGCTGACCGCGTCGGGTCTGGTGTTCGCCTGCGCGACGGCCTGGGCGATCGCGGCGGGCACGCACTGGGAGGCGATCGTGCTGCTCACCCTCACGGGCTTCCAGGACCTCTTCGACGGCCCCGTGGCCAAGGCGAGCCAGCGGGCCAGTCAGCGCGGGAGCTTCTTCGACTCGGTCGTCGACCGGGTCTCGGACGCCGTGCTGATGGGCGGGGTGGCGTACTACCTGACGGCCCACCACCACGGCCAGCTCGTGCTGCTGCCCTTCGGGATCGCGACGGCGAGCTTCCTCATCTCCTACCAGCGCTCCAAGGCCGAGAGCCTCGGCCTGTCGGCCAAGGGCGGGCTGATGGAGCGCGCCGAGCGGATGATCCTGCTCGGGGTCGGACTGCTCAGCTCGGCGATCTTCGTGCCGGTGCTCTGGGTGATGCTCGCGCTCACCATCATGACGGCCCTCGGGCGCTTCGGGCGGGTCTGGCGCGCCGCCGACCGACCGGCCCCCGTCGAGCCCCGGTTGCACCCGCGCCGCGAGCACGTCCGTCGCCGGCGGACTCTCAGCCGGGCCTCGCGCCACTAGTCGTGGCGTCGGGGCGCGTCGCGCTCTTCCGAACGGCCGGCCGGATCCTGGAGGCGTTGCCCGAGCGCGTGGACGTGGGCGTGGCCGAGGCGCTGGCGGGCACGTTCGGACCCCGCGGCGCCAAGGGCGCGAGCCTGGCCGACAACCTGCGCCCCGTCCTCGACCCGGACGGCCCGGTCGACGGCGACCTCGTCGACCTCTTCGTGCGGCGGGGTTTCGCGAGCTACGGCCGCTACTGGGCCGAGGGGGCGAAGCTGCCGGCCATCGCGGGCGCGGAGGTGGTGCGCCGCTTCGTCATCGCCGAGGGCCTCGAGTACCTCGAGGCGGGCCGCGACGCCGGCCGGGGGATGATCGTGGCCCTGCCCCACGTCGGCTCGTGGGAGTGGGGCGGAGCCCTGCTCGCGCGGATCGGCCTGCCCATGTGGGCCGTCGCCGAGCGCCTCGAGCCGCCCGAGCTCTTCGAGTGGTTCGCGGCTAAGCGCGAGGCGATGGGCATCCACGTGGTGCCCCTCGACGAGCACGCGACGGGCACCCTCGCCGGGGTGCTGCGCGCCGGGGGGGTGGTCGGCCTGCTGTGCGACCGCGACCTCGAGGGCAACGGCGTCGAGGTGGATCTCTTCTCCCGGCGCGTGACCCTGCCGGGCGGCCCGGCGACGCTCGCGCTGCGCACGGGGGCGCCGATCCTCGTCGCGGCGTGCTACTCGGGACCCGGCCGGGATCACCACGCGGTGGTGCTGCCCCCGATCGTCGCCGAGCGAACGGGCGCCCGGCTGCGCGAGGACGTGACGGTGGTCACCCAGCGCGTCGCCGACGGCCTCGCGTCGCTCATCCGCCGGGCCCCCGAGCAGTGGCACGTCCTGCCGGCGCGCTTCGAGTAGTCCGTGCGCGTCGCGATCCTCTCGCCCTACGCCCTGAGCGTCCCGGGTGGCGTGCAAGAGCAGGTGCTCGGGATGAGTCGTGAGCTCGACGCGCGCGGCCACCGGGTGCTCGTCGTCGCCCCCGACGCCCACGACCGCTCCCCGCACGACACCTCGGCGGCCCTGGTGCGCGTGGGTCGGCGCTGGGCGCTGCCGGCCAACGGCTCGCGGGCGCCCCTCACCCTCTCGCCCCGGGCGGCCCGCGCGGCCGAGCGCGCGGTGGTGGCCTTCGCCCCCGACGTCGTCCACCTCCACGAGCCCGGGGCGCCGCTGCTCGCCTGGGCCACCCTCCTCGAGCACCCGGCGCCCAGCGTGGCGACGTTCCACCGCGCCGGCGACGGACCGGCCGTGTCCCTCACCCGGCCCCTGCTGCGCCGCCTGGCGCGCGGGGTCGACCTCGCCGTGGCGGTGAGCGAGGCCGCTCGCCGCTGCGCCGAGGCGGCCTACGGCCTGCGCTGTGACGTGCTCTTCAACGGCGTCGAGGTGGATCGCTACGTCGCCTTCGCGCGGGAGCGGTCCGAGACCCCGACGCTGCTCTTTCTCGGGCGGCTCGAGCCGCGCAAGGGCGCCGACACGGCGATCCTCGCGGTGCGCGAGCACAACGCCGCCGGGGGCCGGCCGTGGCGGCTGGTCGTGGCGGGCGACGGGCCCGAGCGCGCTCGCCTCGAGGCCCTGGCCGCGCACGACCCGTCCGTCACCTTCGTCGGCCGGGTCAGTGACGACGCCAAGCGCTCGTGGCTGCGGCGTGCGCACGCGCTCCTCGCGCCGGCGACCGGTGGCGAGAGCTTCGGGCTGGTCCTGGTGGAGGCGCTGGCGAGCGAGACGGTGGTGGTGGCGAGCGACATCGACGGCTACCGCGACGCGGTGGGCCCCCACGCCACCCTGGCGCCGCCCGGCGACCCGCGGGCCTGGTCGCGGGCGGTCGAGGCGGCGCTCGCGAGCGAGAGCCCGGAGGGCGTCGCGGCGGCGCGCGAGCACGCGCGACGCTGGTCGATGGCCGCCCTCGTCGACGCCTACCTCGAGCGCTACGAGCGCCTCGCGGCGGCCGGTGGTCACGCGCCCCGGTAGCCTTGGTCGGTGGCCAGTTCGCAGCGCACCCGCTCACGGCGACCCCACGCGCGCCGCGACCGCGAGCCGCGCTACGTCGCCCCGGTGCTCGACCCCACCTGGGTCAGCCCCTACGCGCCGAGTCCGGCCGAGCGTCACCGCCACGCGGCCGTGATGCGGGCCTACGCCCTTCGCCGTCGGCTCGTCGCGAGCGTCGCGGCCGGGGCCGTGGTGGTGGCCTTCGCCGTCCTCGCGGTCGCGCTCTCGCCGTGGCTGTGGCTCGCCGCCGTGGTGGTTGGGGTGCTCTACGCCGTCGACCTGCGTCGGGTCGTGGCCGGCTACGCCACCCGTGCCCACGGCACCGCCGAGGCGCTGCTCGCGCGATTCTCGTCCGACGGGGACCCGGTGGCCCGCGAGCGGCTCGCGACCCTGGTCGACCGGCTGAGCGCCACCTTCGGGGTCGACGGCGTGCGCGCCGAGGTGGTGCGCGACGCCGGCTACAACGCGGCCCTGGTGCCCGGGCCGGGGGGATTCGTGATGGTGGCCACCAGCGCCCTCGTCCAGGATTTCGAGCTGATCGAGATTGAGGGCGTCGTCGCCCACTGCCTGGCCCGAGAGCGCATCGGCGTGCTCGAGCGCGAGTGCGTCGCCGCCTTGGACCTCACGGGCGAGCCGGCGCGCGCGCTGGCCGGCCCGGGCGAGACCTTCCGGGCCGACGAGGTGGCCGCGGCGACCATCCGCTACCCCCTGGGGATCGCCACGGCGCTGCGTCGGTGCCGGGCCCAGGCGGCGCCGGCCGGGTCGTTCCTGGCCGACCCGGCCTTCGACGGCTGGCGCTGGGTCTTCTTCAACCCCTGGTCGGACCGGCGCGAGAGCGCGCCGGGCGACCTCGACGACCCGGAGGTGCGCGCCCGCGCCCTCGAGGAGTGGTGAGGGACGGCCGGTAGGCTGGTCCCATGAGCGACACCCAGACGACACGCACGGGTTCGACGCTGGTCAAGCGCGGGCTCGCCGACATGCTGCGCGGTGGGGTGATCATGGACGTGGTCAACCCCGAGCAGGCCAAGGTGGCCGAGGACGCGGGGGCCGTCGCGGTGATGGCGCTCGAGCGCGTGCCGGCCGATATCCGGCGCGACGGGGGCGTCGCGCGCATGAGCGATCCCCAGATGATCCAGGAGATCCAGGCGGCCGTGACCATCCCGGTGATGGCCAAGGCGCGCATCGGCCACTTCGCCGAGGCCCAGGTGCTCGAGGCCCTCGGGGTCGACTACGTCGACGAGTCCGAGGTGTTGACCCCGGCCGACGAGGAGAACCACATCGACAAGTGGGCCTTCACGGTGCCCTTCGTGTGCGGGGCGACGAACCTGGGCGAAGCGCTGCGGCGCATCGGCGAGGGCGCGTGCCTCATCCGCTCCAAGGGTGAGGCGGGCACGGGCAACGTCGTCGAGGCCGTGCGCCACCTGCGCTCGATCACCGCGATGATCCGGCGCTGCCAGAGCGCCGACGCCAACGAGCTCTACGCCATCGCCAAGGACCTCCAGGCGCCCCTGCCGCTCGTCCTGGAGGTCGCCGAGACGGGGCACCTGCCGGTGCCGCTGTTCTGCGCCGGGGGCATCTCCACCCCGGCCGACGCCTCCTTGGTGCGCCAGCTCGGCGCCGAGGCGGTCTTCGTGGGCTCGGGCATCTTCAAGAGCGAGGACCCGGTGCGCATGGCCCACGCGATCGTGGAGGCCTCGACCCACTTCGACGACCCCTCGGTCATCGCCAAGGTGTCGACCGGCCTGGGCAGCGCCATGCGCGGCTGGGAGACGAGCTCGCTCGACCAGCGCCTCGCCGAGCGCGGCTGGTAGGTCCCGTGGGCAGTGTCGGGGTCCTCGCGCTGCAGGGCGACGTCCGCGAGCACCTGGCCACCCTGAGCGCCCTCGGCGTGGAGTCGGCGCGGGTGCGCACTCCGGGCGAACTCGACGGGGTCGACGCCCTCGTCCTGCCGGGCGGGGAGTCCACCGCGATCGCCCACCTGCTCGTGACCTCGGGGCTGCGCGGCCCGCTGGGCGAGCGCCTCGAGTCGGGGATGCCGGTCCTGGGCACCTGTGCGGGGCTGATCCTGCTCGCGCGCGAGGTCCTCGACGGACGGGCCGATCAGTGGGGCTACGGGGCCCTCGAGGTGACCGTGCGCCGCAACGGCTACGGCCGCCAGGTCGCGAGCTTCGAGGCGCCCCTCGAGCTCGCCGACGGGTCGAGCGTGCCCGGGGTATTCATCCGCGCCCCGCGGATCCTCGCGTGCGGCCCGCGGGTCGAGGTGCTCGCGACCTACGCGCACGGCGAGGGGCCCGATCCGGTCCTCGTGCGTCAGGGGCCGGTGTGGGGCGCGTCGTTCCATCCCGAGCTGACCGCCGACACCACGGTCCACCGCCTGTTCGTCGAGTCGCTCTAGGGCGTTCGCTACCATTTCGGGGCCCCGACGGGGCAGGAGGGAACATGTCCGGCCATTCCAAGTGGGCCACCACCAAGCACCGCAAGGGCGCCAAGGACGCCGCGCGCGCCAAGGTCTTCGCCAAGCTGATCCGTCAGGTCGAGGTCGCCGCGCGCGAGGGCGGGGGCGATCCCGAGGCCAACGCGAGCCTGCGCACCATGTACCAGAAGGCTCGCGAGGCCTCGGTACCGCTCGACACGATCGAGCGGGCCATCAAGCGCGGCACCGGCGAGCTCGAGGGCGTGCGTTACGAGCCGATCACCTACGAGGGCTACGGTCCCGGCGGGGTGGCCGTGATCGTCGAGACCCTCACCGACAACCGCAACCGCACCAGCGCCGAGATCAAGCACCTCTTCGCGAAGAACGGGGGAACGATCGCCGAGCCCGGCGCCGTCGCCTGGCAGTTCGAGCGCAAGGGGGAGATCGAGGTCGCCGGGCCGGCCGACGAGGACCAGCTGTTGGAGTGGGTCATGGAGGCGGGGGCCGAGAACTACGAGGCCAACGGTGCCGACTACACTGTGACGACCGAGCCCCAGGAGCTGGGCCGGGTGCGCGCCGCCCTCGAGGGCCACGGGCTCAGCGTGCGCAGCGCCGAGCTCGCCCTCGTCGCCCAGAACCCGGTGCCGGTCACCGAGGAGTCGGAGGCGAAGCGCGTCCTGCGCCTGGTGGACGCGCTCGACGACCACGACGACGTGCAGAACGTCTTTTCGAACTTCGACATCGCCGACGACCTGCTCGCCGCCTACGAGGGGTAGTCCCCGACCGGACGCGGCCCGCGGGGTACAGTCGAACACGTGTTCGTCCTCGGTATCGACCCCGGGCTGACCCGCTGCGGCTTCGGCCTGGTGGAGGGGTCCCTCCAGGGGGACCACCCCGCGGTCGCGGTGCGCGCGGGGCTGATCGAGACCGACCCCCACGACCCGGTCGAGGGGCGCCTCGCCCAGCTGGGTCGAGACCTCACCCGGCTCTACCGGGAGGTGAGCCCCGAGGTGGTGGTGGTCGAGCGGGTCTTCTACCAGCGCAACGCCCGCACCGCCATCCCGGTGGCCCAGGCGAGCGGGGTCGCCATCGCCCTCGCCGGCGGGGCCCGCGTGCGCCAGTTCACCGCCCAGGAGGTGAAGCTCGCGGTCACCGGCTACGGCGCGGCCGACAAGGCCCAGGTCCAGGCGATGGTCGCCCGACTGCTCGGGCTGAGCGAGGTGCCCCGCCCGCCCGACGTCGCCGACGCGCTGGCGCTCGCCCTCACCTACCTCGCCGTGGCGCGCACCGAGGCGCGCCTCGAGGCGCCCGCGACGTGATCGGCTGGTTGCGCGGGCGGGTCGTCGGCCACGGCGGCGACGGGGCCACGGTCGTCGACGTCCACGACGTCGGCTACCGCGTCCAGGTGGCCGCGGCGGCCGCGCCGTCGGTGGGCGAGGAGGTCGAACTCTTCGTGCACACCGCGGTGCGCGAGGACGCGATCGTCCTCTACGGATTCGCCACCACGGCCGAGCGTGACCTGTTCGAGCTACTCCTCGCCGCGCCCGGCGTGGGCCCGGCGACGGCGCTGGGGGCGTTGCGCACGATGAGCGTCGAGACCCTCGCGCGCGCCATCGAGGCCGAGGACGTGAGGACCGTGGCCCTCATTCCCGGGGTCGGGCCGAAGACCGCGGGACGGATCGTGCTCGAGCTCAAGGGCCGGCTGCCCCACGAGGAGGCCCTCGCCCCGGCCCTGGCCGCCGTCGACGACGCGCTGCGCGCGCTGGGCTACAGCGTGAGCGAGATCCGCGACGCCCTGGAGGGCGCGGACCTGCCCGAGGACGAGGGCGAGGCGCTGCGCCTCGCCCTGCGTCTGGTGCGCCGCTCGTGACGCGCGACCTCGACCTCGACGAGCTGCGACGGCCCGTGGCGCCCCACGCGGGCGAGAGCGAGCGGCGCGTGGAGGCGTCGCTGCGTCCGCCGACCCTGGCCGAGTTCGTGGGCCAGGGCGACCTGGTGGGCCACCTCGAGGTGGTCCTCGGCTCCGCGCGCGCGCGGGGCCAGTGCGCCGACCACCTCCTGTTCGTGGGTCCCCCGGGGCTCGGCAAGACGTCCCTCGCCCAGATCGTCGCGCGCGAGATGGGCACGAGCCTGCGCGTGACCTCGGGCCCGGTCCTGTCGCGTCCGGGCGACCTGGCGGCGATCCTCACCGATCTCGCGGACGGGGACGTGCTCTTCATCGACGAGATCCACCGCCTCAGTCGCAGCGTCGAGGAGGTCCTCTACCCGGCGATGGAGGATCAACGCCTCGACGTGCTGATCGGTCGGGGACCCTCGGCCCGCTCGATCCGGCTCGACCTGCCGCGCTTCACCCTGGTCGGGGCGACGACGCGCACCGGGCTCGTCGCCGGTCCCCTGCGCGACCGCTTCGGCTTCATCGGTCAGCTCGACCTCTACGAGGTGGACGACCTGCGCCGGATCGTGGAGCGGTCCGCGCGACTCCTGGACGTCGAGGTGAGCGCCGAGGCGGCCACGGCGATCGCCGGGCGGAGCCGGGGGACCCCGCGGGTGGCCAACCGGCTCTTGCGCCGGGTGCGCGACTTCGCTTCGGTGAAGGGCCACGGGGTCGTCGACGGTGCGGTCGCCGCCGAGGCCCTCGACCTGTTCGGGGTGGACGAGCTCGGCCTCGACAAGCTCGACCGCCGGATACTCGCCTTGCTGTGCGACCAGTTCGCCGCCCAGCCCGTCGGGCTCACGACGCTGGCCCACGCCACCGGGGAGGAGCCGGTGACCCTCGAGGAGGCCTACGAGCCCTACCTGCTGCGCTGCGGGTTGCTCGCGCGCACCCCCCGGGGCCGGGTCGCCACCGAACGCGCCTACCGCCACCTGGGGCTGACCCCGCCGCGGGGCGGACTGTTCTAGGGCGCGGGCCCCCACCCGCTAGAGTCTCAGGGTCTGTCTATAGAGGGGTCACCCATGTTGTTCGCTGCCACCACGACGAGCTCCAGCTCGCACGGCTCGCCCGCGATCATCCTCATCTACGTCGTTTTGTTCGGCGCGCTGTACTTCTTCTTCATCCGGCCGCGCTCGCAGAAGGCCAAGGCCCAGCGTCTCGAGGCCCGCAAGGTGGAGGTCGGCGACCGGGCCCAGACCGTCGGGGGCATCGTCGGCACGGTCGTGGCGCGCACCGACGAGTTCGTGACCCTGCGCTCGGCGAGCGGCGTCGAGCTCGACTTCATCCCCTCGGCCATCGCCCGGCGCTACGACCCCGCACCGGCGGTCGACACCGAGGCCCTCGAGGTCCACGCGGACCACGAGCAGGAGAGACCGGCCGAAGGCGACGCTGAGTAATGGCGCCGGCGGTCGGCTCGCGGCGAAACCTCGTCGTCAGCCTGGTCCTCACCATCGCCATCGCCTTCGGCGCCCTGGCCACCACCCTGGCCCTGGGCTGGGGTCCCAAGCTCGGCCTCGACCTCGCCGGCGGGCTCTCGGTCGTCTACAAGCCGACCGGCCACGCCACCACCGCCGACATGAACGAGGTGGTGACGATCATCACCAACCGTGTGAACGGCCTGGGGGTGTCGGGTGCGACCGTGAACCTCCAGAACAAGGACGTCGTCGTCTCGGTGCCGGGGGTGACCGACGCGCGCGCCGTGCTGGCCTCGGTCGGCCAGACCGCCCAGCTGCTCTTTCGGCCCGTCCTCTGCGAGACGACGACCGCGAAGAAGGTCGTGGCGGTGACGACCCTGCCGGCGTGCGGCTCGCAGTACCTCATGACCGCGGCGAACCTGAACGTCAACACCTCGACGGGCTTCACCAACCAGATCCCCCCGGACCCCGCCTTCGCCGGCATCAAGTCGACGCCCTCGAACCAGGACAACCCCAAGCACGAGGTCCTCCTGCCCGCCCTCGGCCAGCCGGGCGTGCGCTACGTGCTGGGCCCGGCCCAGCTCACGGGCACCGCCGTGCACAACGCGGTGGCCCAGCAAAACCAGTCGGGCCAGTGGGTCGTGAACTACTCGCTCACCAAGTCCGGCAGCCCGGCCTGGGACCAGGTGGCCCAACGTAACTTCCACCAGCTCGTGGCGATCGAGCTCGACGGCGTCGTCCAGTCGGCGCCGATCATCCAGCCCAACCAGTCGAGCTTCACGAGCTTCCAGGGCCAGGGCCAGATCTCCGGGTCGTTCACCCAGTCCTCGGCGAAGAACCTGGCGATCGCCATGAACTACGGCGCCCTACCCGTGCGCCTGACGCCGCTCACGACCACGACCGTGTCACCGACCCTTGGTCACTCGGCCCTGGTCGCGGGGCTCGGGGCCGGCATCGCCGGGTTGATTCTCGTCCTGCTCTACACGATCCTCTACTACCGGGCCCTGGGCCTCGTGATCGTGCTCGGCCTCGCGGTGACGGCCGCCCTGTTGTGGGCGATCATCTCGGCGCTCGGCCACACGTCGCTGGCCCCCAGTTTCGACCTGGCCGGGGTGACCGGGCTGATCGTGTCGATCGGCATCACCGTGGACAGTTACATCGTCTACTTCGAACGGCTCAAAGACGAGACCCGGGCCGGGCGCTCGGTGCGGACCTCGGTGGACCGGGGCTTCAAGTCGGCCTGGCGCACGGTGCTGGCGGCGGACACGGTGAGCCTGCTCGCCGCGGTACTGCTCTACATCATCGCCGTGGGCACGGTGAAGGGCTTCGCCTTCTTCCTCGGCCTGTCGACCGTGATGGACGTCGTGATCACGTGGTACTTCACGCGTCCGCTCGTCATCCTGCTCGGCCGGCGCAGCCAGAACACCGGTTCGGCCCTGTCGCTCGCCGCGGGCCTGCAGGCGGAGGCCACCGGTGAGTGAGGCGGCGGCGTCGACGCCCGCCTACGGCCGATTCGGCCGCCTCTACCACGGGCTCACGACGGTCGATTTCGTGGGCCGGCGTCGGGTCTGGTTCAGCGTCTCGCTGGTGATCATCGTGGCCGGGCTCGTCTCGCTCGGCGTGCGCGGGTTCAACCTCGGCATCGACTTCAAGGGCGGGAGCTCCTGGGAGGTGCTCGCTCCCCACACCACCGTCGCGAAGATGCAGAGCACCGTCGCGGCGGCCGGGCTCACCAACCCGACGGTGGAGAAGCTGGGCTCGTCCACCTACCAGGTCACCGCCGACATCAACAGCCTGTCCGCGAGCGCCCAGACGGACCTCACCAACAAGGTGGCCCACGCGATGGCGACCCTGGCCGGCACGACCTTCAACCAGGTCTCCACCGCCACCGTCGGTCCGACCTGGGGTGGTCAGATAACCAACCGGGCCCTGGAGGCCCTCATCATCTTCTTCGTCGCGGTCGTGGTCTACATCAGCCTGCGCTTCGAGCCGAAGATGGCCGTGGCGGCCTTCTTGGCCATGCTCCACGACCTGCTCGTGACCGTCGGGGTCTACTCGATCTTCGGCTTCCAGATCACCCCGGACACCGTGATCGCCATCTTGACGATCCTGGGCTACTCGCTCTACGACACCGTCGTGGTCTTCGACCGGGTGCGCGACAACACCAACGGCATCTTGAAGTCGGGGGACCTCACGTACTCGGACATGGTCAACCTGTCGATGAACCAGACGCTGGCCCGGTCGATCAACACCTCGCTGGTCGCCATCATGCCGGTGCTCTCGGTGCTCGTCGTGGGGGCCTACATCCTGGGCGCCACGACCCTGCAGGACTACGGCCTGGCGCTCTTCGTGGGGCTGATGAGCGGGGCCTACTCGTCGATCTTCATCGCGAGCCCGCTGCTCGCGGTGATGAAAGAGCGTGAGCAGCGCTACCGTGAGCTGGCCCAGCGGGTCACCGCGCGCGGCGGCCACGTGGTGCTCTCGGCGACCAGCGCGGCGCGGCTCTCGGCCTCGACGACCGCGGCCGCGGTCGCCGGGGTCGCGTCGACGCCCGTGCGCACCGGCGCCGGCACGGCGATCCAGCCGCGCGCGCGAAAGCCCAAGCGCCGCTAGGGCGCCGGTAGGCTGACGCCATGGTGAGCCTGACGTCACGCCCGAGCGTCGACCCGGTCCTCGCGGGCTCCCTCGAGCGCCTGATCGCGCGGTTCCTCGAGCACCACGAGGGCGGCGACGTCGAGCTGATCCGTCGCGCCGGCCTGGCCGCGATCAACGCCCACGAGGGCCAGCTGCGTCGCACCGGCGAGCCCTACGTGACCCACCCGATCGCGGTGGCCGGCATCACGGCCGACCTGGGGCTCGACGAGGTGACCCTGGCCGCGGCCCTGCTGCACGACGCCGTGGAGGACACCGGGGTGACGACCGAGTGGCTGGCCCAGGAGTTCGGGGCCCAGGTCGCCGCGGTCGTCGACGGGGTCACGAAGCTCGACCGGCTCGAGTTCGACTCCAAAGAGGCCCAGCAGGCCGCCACGATCCGCAAGATGTTCATCGCCATGGCCCAGGACTGGCGGGTCCTGCTGATCAAGCTGGCCGACCGGCTCCACAACATGCGCACCATCTCGGTCATGCCCATGCACCGCCAGCGCGCCATCGCCCAAGAGACCCTCGACGTGTACGCGCCGCTCGCGCACCGACTGGGCGTCGAGCAGGTCAAGTGGCAGCTTGAGGACCTCAGTTTCGCGACGCTGCACCCCAAGCGCTACGCCGAGATCGAGCAGATGGTGGCGGCCCGCCAGCCCGAGCGCGAGGCCTACCTGGCCGAGGTGATGGCGACCCTGAGCGCGAAGCTCACCGAGTTCCACCTCGACGCCGAGGTGCGGGGTCGACCGAAGCACCTCTGGAGCATCTACGAGAAGATGGTCGTGGGCGGCAAGGAGTTCGACGAGATCTTCGACCTGGTGGGTCTGAGGATCGTGGTCGACGAGGAGCGCGAGTGCTGGGCGGCGCTCGGGGCGGTCCACGCCCTGTGGTCCCCGGTGCAGGGTCGTTTCAAGGACTACATCAACTCGCCCAAGTTCAACCTCTACCAGTCCCTGCACACCACGGTGATCGGCCCGCGGGGCAAGTCGGTCGAGGTGCAGATCCGCACCCACGAGATGCACCGACGCGCCGAGTTCGGGGTGGCCGCCCACTGGATGTACAAGGAGGGGGCCTCGGCCAAGGAGGTCGCCTGGATGCAGCGCCTGGCCGACGTCGAGGAGGAGGAGAAGGACCCCATCGCCTTCCTCGAGGCGCTCAAGCTCGACCTCGGCCACGACGAGGTCTACGTCTTCACCCCCAAGGGGCGGGTGATCTCCCTGGTCGAAGGGTCGACACCCATCGACTTCGCCTACGCCGTGCACACCGAGGTCGGCCACCACTGCGTGGGGGCCAAGGTCAACGGACGGCTGGTCCCGCTCACCACGGTGCTGCGCTCGGCCGACGTGGTCGAGATCGTCACCGCGCGCAACGACGACGCCGGACCGAGTCGGGACTGGCTGAACATCGTCCGGTCCACGCGCGCCCGCTCCAAGATCCGCCAGTGGTTCCAGCGCGAACGGCGCGAGGACGCCCTGGAGGCGGGTCGCGAGGAGTTCGTGCGCGCCCTGCGGCGCGAGGGCCTCCCGATCGCCACCACGCTGGCCTCGGGGGCGCTGTCGACGGTCGTCGCGTCGTTCAACCTCGAGAGCGTCGACGCCCTCTACGTCGCGATCGCCGCCGGTCACCCGTCGGCCCACGCCGTCGTCCAGCGCCTCGAGCGCGAGCTGCGCGGGGGCGAGGTCGAGCAGTTGCCGACGACGGTCACCAAGGCCCCCCGGACCAACCGCTCGAACCGGGGCGTCGGAGTCTACGTGGAGGGCCTCGACGACGTGATGATCCACCTGGCGCGGTGCTGCTCGCCGGTGCCGGGAGACTCGATCATGGGCTTCATCACCCAGGGCCGGGGTGTCTCGGTGCACCGTGACGACTGCTCCAACGCGGTCGCGCTGGCCCAGCGCCTGGGCGAGCGGGTGATCGACGTCGAGTGGGACGGCACGAGCGGCCAGTACCGCGTGGTGCTCGAGGTCCTCGCCTTCGACCGCTCGCGACTGTTGCTCGACGTCTCCAAGGTGGTCGCCGAGTACCACCTCAACATCATCGCCTCGAGCACCACGACCTCGGGGGCGCGGATCGTGCGCATGGTCTTCGACGTCGAGCTCGCCGACCCGGCCCACCTCTCGAGCCTCCTGGCCGCCCTGAAGGCGGTCGACGGGGTCTTCGACGCCTTCCGCCAGCTGCCCGGTCAGAACAAGTCCTCATGACCCCGACGCCGCCGTTCCAGGCGCCCACCGGGACCCGCGACGTCCTCGCGCCCGAGTCCTACGAGTGGGAGGGGCTCGTCGCGACGTACGCCGAACTGGCCTACCGTTACGGATTCTCCCTGGTCATAACGCCTATCTTCGAGGACGTCGGGGTGTTCGTGCGCGGGCTCGGAGAGGTGAGCGAGGTCTTTAGGAACGAGATGTACGTCTTCACCGACCGGGGGGACCGCACGCTCGCCCTGCGACCGGAGGGAACGGCCTCGGTGGTGCGCGCCTTCGTCCAGCACCACCCGACGACGCCGTGGAAGGCGTGGTACGTCACCCCGGCCTTCCGCTACGAGCGACCCCAGGCCGGTCGCTACCGCCAGCACACCCAGCTCGGCGTCGAGGTCATCGGCACCGACGACCCGCTGGTGGACGTCGAGGTGATCGCGCTCGCCCACGCGACCTTCCAAGCGGCGGGTCTGCGCCGCTACCGGCTGCTCGTCAACTCCATGGGGGACCGCGCCTGCCGGCCCGCCTACGTCGAGCGCCTCGGTGCCCACCTGGCGGCCCACGAGGCCGAGCTCTGTGACGAGCACCGCGAGCGCTGGCGCCAGAACCCGCTGCGCGTGCTCGACTGCAAACGCGAGCCCTGCGTGCTCGTCACCGCCGAGGGCCCCATGCTGCTCGACCACCTCTGCCCCGAGTGCCGGGCCCACTTCGCGGCGGTGCGCGAGGGCCTCGACGCCGTGGGCATCGTCGCCGAGGTCAATCCGCGCCTGGTGCGCGGCTTCGACTACTACACCCGCACGACCTTCGAGTTCGTCTCCGACGTCCTCGAGAGCGCCCAGAACGCGATCGGCGGGGGCGGGCGCTACGACGGGCTCGTCGAGGAGCTCGGCGGCCCGCCGGTGAGCGGCATCGGCTTCGGCTCGGGCGTGGAACGGATCTTGATGGTGCGTGAGCGCGAGGGGGCGACCGCGCCCCTGGTCCACCGCGGGCTCGACGCGTTCGTGGTCGACACCGTCGGCGACGCGGTGATCCAGCGCCTCGTCGCGTCGCTGCGCGAGGCGGGTCTCGCGGTGGACCGCGCCTACGGCGCGCGCTCGGTGCGCGCCCAGATGAAGGCGGCCGATCGCTCGGGCGCGCGCGCCGCCCTCCTCTACGGACCGGCGGAGGCCGCCGCGGGCGCGGTTACCCTGAGGGACTTGCGCGCACCGAGCGACGAGGGCGCCCAGCGGCGCGTCCCGCTCGGCGAGGTGGCCGGCGCGGTACGCGCACTGGTGAACGGAGGACGGTGAGCGAGTTCGAGGCGACCAGCCTGCGCGACGCGCTGTGCGGGACGCTCGGCCCGTCGGACGTGGGCCGGCGGGTCAGCGTCTGCGGGTGGGTGGCGCGCCGCCGCGAGCACGGCGAGCACCTCGCCTTCTTGGACCTGCGCGACCGCTCAGGGATCGTCCAGGCGGTGGTCGCGGGCACGCTGGAGGTGCGCAACGAGTACGTGGTGCGCGTGACGGGTACCGTCGCGCCCCGACCGGAGGGCACGCGCAACGAGCGCCTGGCCACCGGGGCCGTCGAGCTCACCGACTGCGAGGTCGAGGTGCTGGCGGAGTCCGAGCCGACGCCGCTGCCCCTGGACGAGCACGCCGAGGCCGACGAGGCCGTGCGCCTCAAGTACCGCTACCTCGACCTGCGCCGCGAGCCGATGCAGTCCCACCTGCGCCTGCGCGCGCGGGTGAACGCCGCCCTGCGCGCCGCGATGGACGCCCAGGGCTTCGTCGAGGTCGAGACGCCCCTCCTGTGGGCGCCGACCCCCGAGGGCGCGCGCGAGTTCGTCGTGCCCTCGCGGCTCCACGACGGCGAGTTCTACTCGCTGCCCCAGAGCCCCCAGATCGCCAAGCAGCTGCTCATGGTGGGCGGTTTCGACCGCTACTACCAGATCGCCCGGTGCCTGCGCGACGAGGACCTGCGCGCCGACCGCCAGTTCGAGTTCACCCAGCTCGACCTCGAGGCCAGCTTCGTGACCCAAGAGGACGTGCGCCGTTTCGTCTCGCGCGCCGTGCTCGACGCGGCCGAGGTGGCGACGGGGGAGCGGCCCGGCGCGATCGCCGAGATGACCTGGGCCGAGGCGCTCGACCGCTACGGCACCGACAAGCCCGACCTGCGCTTCGAGATGGCCCTCGCGGACCTCACGGCCGCCTTCGCCACGACCGGCGTCCGGGCCCTCCAGGCGCCGTGCGTGAAGGCGTTGCGGGTGCCGGGTGGGGCGAGCCTCAGCCGGAGCCGACTCGACCAGCTCGTCGAGCGCGCCAGGGCCCTCGGGGCCCGGGGCCTCGCCTGGTTCCGCGTCGGGCCCGACGGCCTCGACGCGCCGCTCGCGAAGGTCCTCTCACCCGACGAGGCGGCCGCCGTCGCCGGGGTCGACGGCGCCGGGCCGGGCGACCTGGTGCTCGCGGTCGCCGACGCCCACGCCCTGGCCTGTCGGGTGCTGGGCGCGCTGCGCGTCGAGCTCGGGGCGCCGCCGGTGTCGGCGGGGCCGCACCGCTACGTGTGGGTCGTCGACTTCCCGATGTTCGAGGGGCTCGACGAGGAGGGCAACCCCGTGGCCGCCCACCACCCCTTCACCATGCCCCACCCCGAGGACCTCGACCGGCTGGGCAGCGACCCGTTGAGCGTACGGGCCCAGTCCTACGACCTGGTGCTGAACGGCTGGGAGCTGGGCAGCGGCTCGGTGCGCGTGCACCGTCCCGACATCCAGCGCGAGGTGTTCCGCTCCCTCGGGATCTCCGACGAGGAGGCGGAGTACCGCTTCGGGTTCCTCCTGGGGGCCTTCCGCTACGGTGCCCCGCCCCACGCCGGCTTCGCCTTCGGGATCGACCGGCTGGTGGCGATCTTCGCCGGCGTGGAGAACATCCGCGAGGTGATCGCCTTCCCCAAGACCCAGTCGGGGGCCGACCTCATGACCGGGGCGCCCAAGGTCATCAGCGAGCGCCAGCGGCGTGACCTGCACCTCGGCCCGGTCCGGCCGGCGTAACCCCCCACCAGGGGTAATCGGGCCCACCGGTAGAGTGACGCCGTGGACGCCGCCGACCTGCGCACCCGGTTCCTCGACTTCTTCGCCGCGCGCGGCCACCTGGTCGTGCCCTCGGCGAGCCTGATCCCCAACGACCCGACCCTGCTGCTCACGGTGGCGGGCATGGTGCCCTTCAAGGCCTACTTCCTCGGTGAGGAGGTGCCCCCCCGACGGCGGGCCGTCTCGGTCCAGAAGTGCTTCCGGACCCTTGACATCGACATCATCGGCACGACCCAGCGCCACCTCACCTTCTTCGAGATGATGGGCAACTTCTCCTTCGGGGACTACTTCAAAGAGGACGCCATCGCCTTCGCCTGGGAGCTCGTCACGGAGTCGCTCGGGCTCGACCCCGACCGGCTCTGGGTGACGGTCCACGAGAGCGACGACGACGCCGAGGCGATCTGGCGCGACGGGGTCGGGGTCGACCCGTCGCGCATCCAGCGCCTGGGCGAGGACAACTTCTGGGAGATGGGCCCGACCGGCCCGTGCGGACCGTGCTCGGAGATCTTCTACGACAAGGGACCGGCCTTCGGCGCCGACGGCGGGCCCGCCCACGGGGGCGAGGATCGCTTCGTCGAGTTCTGGAACCTGGTCTTCACCCAGTACGACCGCCAGAGCGACGGCACCCTCGCCGAGCTGCCCCAGAAGAACATCGACACCGGCTCGGGCTTCGAACGGACCCTCGCGATCTTGAACGGCGTCGAGTCGGTGTTCGCGACCGACCTCTTCGGTCCCCTGCTCGAGGCCGCCGCGCGCGCCGTCGACGTCCCCTACGGCGCGGGGGAGGCGAGCGACGTGCTCATCCGGCGCATCGCCGACCACGGTCGGGCGATGACCTTCCTCGTGGGCGACGGGGTCCTGCCCTCGAACGAGGGGCGGGGCTACGTGCTGCGGCGCATCGTGCGCCGGGCCGTGCTCGCGGCCCGGCGAGCCGGCTCGGACCGAGCGCTCGCCGCGGACCTCGTCGAGGCGACCCTGACGAAGATGGGCGAGGCCTACCCCAACCTGGTCACCGACCGGGACCTGATCGTCGAGGTGCTCGAGCGCGAGGAGCAGGGCTTCGCGCGGACCCTGCGCACCGGGCTCAGCCTGCTCGACGAGGCCCGCGCCGAGGCGGCCGCGGCCGGGGCGACGGTCTTCCCGGGCGAGGTGGCCTTCCGGCTGCACGACACCCACGGCTTCCCCATCGAGTTGACGACCGAGGTGGTGAGCGAGTCGGGGATGTCGGTCGACCGCGCGGGGTTCGACGCCGCGATGACGGCCCAGCGCGAGCGGGCCCGGGCCGCCGCCAAGACCCTCCGCGTGGCCGACGACACCCAGTACCGCGAGCTGCTCGAGCGCACCGGCCCGAGCGAGTTCGTGGGCCGCGACGTCGCCCGCTACTCCCTCGAGACGACGGTGCTGGCGGTGCTGGCGGGGTCGAACGGCCAGAGCGAGGTCTTCCTCGACACGACGCCCTTCTACGCCGAGGGGGGCGGCCAGGTCGGCGACACGGGCGTGATCGTCACCGAGTCGGGACGGCTGGAGGTCCACGACACCCAGGGCGTCGCCGGGGGCCTGATCGCCCACCGGGGGACGCTCACCGGAGAGATCGTGGCGGGCCAGAGCGCCGTGGCGACCATCGACGCCGACCGGCGCGAGGCGACCCGGCGCAACCACACGGCGACCCACCTGCTGCACGCGGGGCTGCGTCAGGTGCTCGGCGACCACGTGCGCCAGCAGGGCTCCTACGTGGGGCCCGACCGGCTGCGCTTCGACTTCAGCCACGGTGGCGGGCTCGCCCCCGAGGAGGCCGACGCGATCGCCGAGATCGTCAACGGCGACGTGATCGCGAACGACCCGGTCGAGACGATCCAGACCACCAAGGCCGAGGCCGAGACGATGGGGGCGATCGCCTTCTTCGGCGACAAGTACGGCGACCGGGTGCGCGTGGTGCGCGCCGGGCGTCACAGCCTGGAGTTCTGCGGGGGGACCCACGTGGAACGACTGGGCGACATCGGCCAGGTCCAGATCGTGAGCGAGGGCTCGATCGGCTCGAACACCCGCCGGCTGGAGGCGGTGAGCGCTCGCGGCGCCTTCCGGCGCAGCCGGGAGATGGAGCGGCTCCTCGGGGCGGTCGCGGCGACCCTGAAGACCTCGAGCGAGGACGTGGTGCCCGCCCTGGAGCGGGTGCTCGAGCGGCTGCGCGAGGTCGAGACCCAGTACGCCGCCCTGCGCCAGAGCCAGCTGGCGCGCTTCGCCGACGAGCTCGACCAGGCCTCGAGCGGCGACGCCGTGTGGGCGCGGGTCGACGGGGTCACCCAGGACCAGCTGCGCGTCGTGGCGGCCGACCTCCAACGTCGGGGCCGACGGGTGGTGGTGCTGGTGGGCGCGCACGAGGGCAAGGTCGCCCTGGCGGTGGCGACCGACGGATCGCTCGACGCGGCGGCCACGGTGCGCGCCCTCGCCGGTCACGTCGGTGGCGGTGGCGGGGGGAGTGACCGGCTGGCCGTGGCCGGCGGGCGCGACCCGGGGGGCATCGACGCCGTGCTGGTCGCGGCGCGGTCCCTCTGACCGTGGGGCGGGTCCTCTCGCTCGACCCGGGCCGCGTGCGCTGCGGGGTGGCGCTCAGCGACTCGGCCCGCACGATGGCCTTCCCGCGCCCGGCCCTGGCGGGTGGCGACGGGCTCGTCGCGCGGGTCGCGGCGCTCGTCGCCGACGAGGGCGTCGAGACCGTGGTCGTGGGCCGTCCGGTGGCCCTGTCGGGACGGACGACCGCGAGCACCGCGCTCGCCGACGCGCTCTGGCGCGACCTGCGCGAGGCGCTCGACGGTGTCGAGGTCGTCGCGGTGGACGAGCGGCTCTCGACGGTCGAGGCCGGCCGGCGTCTCGCCGGGGCCGGGCGGCGGGCCCGCGAGGCGCGCGCGGTCATCGACAGTGCCGCCGCGGTGGTGGTGCTCGAGTCCTACCTCGGGGGCGAGCGTGGCTAGCCACGCCGAGGTGCGCGGATCCTCCGGCCGCTCGCGCGCTCTGCTGGCGGCCGGGCTCGCCGCGGTCCTCGTCGCTCTCGGGGTCGTCTGGTTCCTGCTGCAGATGTACCCGATCTTCTCGAGCGGCCACAAGCGCGTGATCGTCGAGGTCAGCCCGGGCCAGTCCTTCGCCCAGGTGGCCGGGGACCTGCGCCGGGCCGGCGTGATCGCCTCGCCCTTCGCCTTCCGCCTCGAGGCGGTCGTCCTCGGGGCCCCGATCGTCCAGCCGGGGGCCTACCAGATGCGCCAGGGCGCCTCGTTCTCGAGCGTGCGCGCCGTGCTGGCGGGCGGGCCGAACGTGGCGCTCATCGAGAACACGGCCGGACTGACCACCTACGAGCTCTACCAGCAGGTCGCCGGCTCGATCCTCGGGACCCGCTACGCGACGGCGCTGCAGAAGGCGCTGCCCGCCGCCGCCGCCGCGAGCCCGTACCACCACGGTCCCTCGCCCGAGGGGCTCATCGGCGAACGCTCGTACCTCGTCACCCCCGGGACGTCGCCCAAGCGACTGGCCCACGAGATGGTGGCCGCCTTCGACGCCGAGGCGGCCCGGGCCGGTCTCACCCCCACCACGACGATCGACGGGCTCGACGCCTATCAGCTCGTGGTGGCCGCCTCGATCGTCGAGAAGGAGGGGTACTACCCGAAGAACATGCCCCGGGTGGCTCGGGTGATCTACAACCGCCTGGCCACCGGCGACGCCCTGCAGATGGACGCCACCGTGCTCTACGCCCTGCACATCGACGGGGGACCGGTCACCCACGCGATCGAGCAGACCCCCTCGCCGTACAACACGTACCTCCACGCCGGGCTGCCGCCGACGCCGATCTGCACCGTCTCGGCCAGCGCACTCTCGGCCGTGCTGCACGCGCCCCCGGGGCCGTGGCTGTACTTCGAGGTGATCGACCGGGCCGGGGACGAGAGGTTCTCGCGGACCTTCGCCGAGCAGCTGGCCGCCGAGGCCCTGGCGGCCAAGCGGGGACTGTGATGGAGTGGCGACTCGGGGTCGTGGGCGCACCCGTCGCCCACTCCCTCTCCCCGCGTCTGCACGAGGCGGGCCTGGCGCGCGCGGGGTTGCGCGGTCACTCGCGGGCTCGCGAGGTCTCCCCCGAGGAGGCCCACGACCTGCGCGACCTGGTGGTCAGAGAGTTCGACGCCGTCGCGGTGACCGCGCCGCTCAAGGGCCGAGCCCTCGCGGCCTGTGACGAGGTGAGCGACGTCGCTCGACGCACGTCGTCGGTCAACGGGATCGTGGTGCGCGAGGGGCGCCTGGTGGGCGACTCGACCGACGGCGACGGCTTCCGCGACGCTCTCGCGGCGACCTTCGGCGACGTGATCGCCGACGCCCACGCGGTCGTCCTGGGCGCCGGCGGAGCGGCGCGGGCGATCGTCGACGCCCTGGTCGAGGGGGGAGCGGCCAGCGTGTCGGTCGTCGCGCGCCGCCCGGGCCCGGCCGCGCTCCTGGCCGAGCGCTACCCGCGGGTTCACCCCGGGGCGCTCGTCTACCGGCCGGTCGGGGTCGTCGTCAACACCGTCCCGGCCCCCGCGCGCGGTCCCGAGGGCGCCGTCTTGCAGGGCACGACGACCGACACGGTCGCGGTGGACCTGGCCTACGAGCCCCGCGAGACACCCTGGCTGGCCCGGTACCGGACGGCGGGCTGCCGGACCCAGAACGGGTTGGCGATGCTGTGCTACACCGCGGCGCGGCTCATGTCGGGCTGGTGGGACGTAGCCTTGGACGGTGCCGAACTCCTCGAGGTCGTGAGGTGAGCGAGGTCCGCGAGGTCCGTGACCTGGTGCTCGGCCGGCTGCGGGCGCCCGGGTCGATGGACTGGGGGTTGTTCGCCGGGATCATCGTCCTCGGCCTGACCGGGGTCGTCATGATCTACAGCGCCACCCGCCAGGCGCTGGTGAACGCCGGTCTCAACCCCCACTACTACGTCGAGCGCCAGGCCGTCTTCGTGGTGCTGGGCGTCGTCGTGATGTACGTGGTGTCGCGCTTCGACTACCGGCGCTTCGAGATCGCCGCCACCCCGCTCTACGTGGTGAGCCTGGTCGCCCTGGCGGGGCTGTTCGTCGTGGGCCGCAGTGCGCTCGGCGCCCAGCGCTGGTACAGCCTCGGTGGGACGATCCAGATCCAGCCGAGCGAGTTCACCGTGCTCTGTCTGGTGCTGGCCGTGGCGACGTACTGCGAGCGGCGACGCGAGGGCCTCACCATGTACGACGTGGTGCGGCTGCTCGTGATGTCGGCCGTCCCGCTCCTGCTGATCGTGAAGCAGCCCGACCTCGGGACCTCGGTGGTGATCGTGCTCACGATCGGCGCGATGCTGGTGGTGGCCGGGGTGCCGCCCCGGTTCATGACCATGCTGGCCGTGCTGGGCTCGGTGGGCCTCGTCGTGGCCACCTACCTCGACGTGCTCAAGCGCTACCAGGTCGACCGGTTCACGGCCTTCCTCAACCAGAACTCCAACAACCCCCAGCTGGCGCCGCTGATCTACCAGGTCGACAACGCCAAGTCGGCCATCGGCGCTGGCGGACTCCACGGCGCCGGCCTCTTCCACGGCCTCCAGACCGTGCTCGGCTACGTGCCCGAGCAGCAGACCGACTTCATCTTCACGGCCATCGGTGAGCAGGTCGGGTTCATCGGCTCGGTCGTGGTGATCGGTCTGCTCGCCTTCGTGGCCTTCCGGATCTTCATGGTGGGCCGCCACGCGCGCGACACGATGGGACGACTCCTCGCGATCGGCATCTTCGTCTTCTTCGCGTTCAGCTGCTTTGAGAACATCGGGATGGACATGGGCATCATGCCCATGACGGGCATCCCGTTGCCGTTCCTCAGCTACGGCGGCTCGGCGACGTTGGTGTTCTTCGCCTCGGGCGGGGTCGTCCTGTCGGTGTCGCGCCGCGCCGGTTAGGGTGAGCGCGATGGACGAGACGGCCGAGCGCGACGTCGCCGCGCCCGAGGCGCCGGCCGTGACCGACGGCGAGGACCCCAGCGCGAGCGAACCGGCGCCCGGGGCCGTCGAGGGCGCACCGGGGGCGTCGGGTGCCGTCTTTCGGGTGCTGCACTTCGAGTCCGTGCTCTACGACCTCGCGGACCCCTCGCCCTACGTCCACCTCCAAGAGGCCGAGTCGCCCTTCCGGTACCTGGCGATCCCGGTGGCCACGGCCGACGCGATCGCGCTGCACGCGGCCCACATCCAGCTCACCGGACGGCGTCCGACCACTCACGAGCTGCTGGCCACGGCCCTGGCGCGGTCGCGGGTCGACGTCATCGCCGCGCGGATCGTGCGTTACGAGGGCGGGGTCTTCTTCGCCGAGATCGACCTGATGACGCCCCACGGCCGCGAGGTCCTGGACTGCCGGGCGAGCGACGCGCTGGCCCTGGCGCTGCGCCAGAACGTGCCGGCGCCGATCCTCTGCGCCGAAGAGGTCCTGCGGGCCTACTACACCTAGTCGCCCGGGGTGTGGTGCACGATGAGCACCTCGCCGCCGCGACGCTCGATGGCCACCTCGTCCGAGATGCGGATCAACAGGGCCAGCACCACGTAGTTCGCGATGAGGGCGTTGCCGCCGTAGGCCATGAAGGGCAGGGTGATCCCGGTGAAGGGCAGGAGGCGCAGGATCCCACCGATGATGACGATGGTCTGGAAGCCGAGCAGCGCCGTCAGCCCGCCGGCCGCCAGGCGCACGAAGTCCGAGGGTGCGCGCTGGGCGATGCGGAAGCCCTCGCCGACGAGGGCGGCGAAGAGCGCGACGATGACGATCACCCCGACGAGGCCGAGCTCCTCGGCGAGCGCCGCGAAGATCATGTCGGAGGTGACAAAGGGGATGGTGCCCGAGTGGCCGAGGCCGAGGCCGGTCCCGGCGACCCCGCCGGCGGCGATCGAGAACCAGCCGTAGGCGAGCTGGGTCGAGTGGGCGAGGTTCACGCTCGACCAGGGGTCCAGCCACTCGCTGACGCGCCCCTGGACCTGGGGGAAGAGGCGGTCGGCGATGAGGGCCCCGCCCACCAGCAGGCCCGTGCCCAGGGCGACGTAGGACTTGAGTCCGGTCGTCACCCAGAGCAGGGCGATGAAGAGCGCGAAGATCAAGATGGCGAAGCCGAGGTCGTTCTCGGCCCCGAGGATGGCCACCGAGAGGCCCCAGGCGGCGAGGATGGGCACGAGGACCTTGGGCGCGACGATCCGCCACGGGCCCAGGCGCTGGGTCGGCGTGGTGAGCAGGTCGCGGTTGGCCGCGAAGTACGAGGCGAAGAAGACCACGAGGAGGATCTTCGCGAACTCGACCGGCTCGAAGGAGAACCGGCCGAGGTAGATCCAGAGCCGGGCCCCGTTGACCGAGGTGCCGACCTTGGGGACCATCGGCGCGGCGAGCAGGACGAGTCCGCCGAGCAGGGTCAGGTAGCGGTAGCGGTCGAGGTCGCGCACCCGACGTACGACGAGGAGCACCACGGCGAGGGCCACGGCGCTCACGAGGTACCACAGGGACTGCTGGCGCGCGAGGGGGGGGTCCCACCGGGCGATCTCGACGTAGCCGATGCCGTTGAGCAGGGTGGCGATGGGCAAGAGGACCTGGGAGGACCGTGGCGCCAGGCGGCCGACGACCACGTGCATCCCGAGCGACACGACGACCATCCCGACGAGGAACGAGACGTAGCTGGGCGGCATGCGGCCCTGGGCCCCCAGGTAGGCGAGGGCGTAGAAGGCGCCGGTCACGACCCAGGCGAGGAACAAGAGGGTCAGTTCGGTGAGGCGAAGTCGCGGGGGCCGCTCGCTCGGGGTGGCGCCGACGGCGGGTGGGGGGGCCAGTGGGGTCGGCGGGCTCCCGCTGCGCGCGTGCTTCGCCACCGCAGAAGCGTACCAATACGATGGTGGCGAGGGGTTCCAGCGAGGAGAGCGACGCGGTGGCGATAGACCTGGTGGCCTTCGGCTCCGAGCGGTTCTCCAACCGCGAGCTCTCCCGACTCGAGTTCGGCGCGCGCCTGCTCGACCTGGGCGAGGACCAGGGGCTCTCGGTGCTCGATCGCTGCAAGTTCGTCGCGATCTTCGCCGACATGATCGACGAGTTCTTCCAGGTGCGCGTGGTCTCGCTGGAGGACAAGCTCGCCGCGGGCGTCCAGACGCCCTCGGTGGACGGGGTGCGACCGCGTGAGCAGTTGGCCGCGATCCGTGAGCGGGTGCTCGAGCTCACCGAGCGCCAGGACCGGCTCCTGCGCGACCAGCTCCTGCCCGAGCTGGCCCGTGCCGGCATCGCCCTCGTGGCCCACGACCAGCTCGCGGCGCCGGCGCGCGAGCGCCTGGCCAAGTACTTCGACGAGAACGTCTACCCGATCCTCACCCCGCTCGCGGTCGACCCGGGTCACCCCTTCCCGATGATCTCGAACCTCTCGCTCAACATCGCCGTGACCGTGCTGGATCCGGTCACCGGTGACGAGCGCAGCGCGCGCGTGAAGGTGCCGAGCTCGCTGCCGCGGTTCCTCGAGGCGGGCGAGGGTCAGTGGTGCCTGCTCGAGGACCTGATCGTCGCCCACCTGGACAAGCTCTTCCCGGGGATGCGCATCGGCCGGGCTGACCTGTTCCGGGTGACGCGCAACGCCGACCTGACCCTCGACGAGGATGAGGCCGACGACCTGCTCGTCGCGGTTGAGATCGAGCTGCGTCGCCGACGCTTCGGCGAGGCCCTGCGCGTCGAGATCCAGCGCGACATGTCCGAGGAGTTCTTGAAGCTGCTCGTCGACCAGCTCGACCTCGAGATGAGCCAGGTCTACGTGACCGACGCCTTCGTGGGCGTGCGCGACCTGTGGAGCCTGTACGGGATCGACCGACCCGACCTCAAGGGGGAGAGCTGGTCGCCGGTCACCCCGCGCCGGCTCCTCGAGGGCGAGCACGTCGGCGACGTCTTCGCCGCGGTGCGCGAGGGCGACATCCTCCTGCACCACCCCTACGACTCCTTCACCGACTCGGTGGAGGCCTTTACCGCCCAGGCGGCGAGCGACCCCCGGGTGGTCGGGATCAAGCAGGCGCTCTATCGCACCTCGGGCGACTCGCCGATCGTGGCCTCGCTCATCCACGCCGCCGAACGCGGCAAGCAGGTGGTGGCGCTCGTCGAGCTGAAGGCCCGCTTCGACGAGGCGGCCAACATCGAGTGGGCCAAGGCGCTCGAGGACGCGGGCGTCCACGTCGTCTACGGCATCGTCGGGCTGAAGACCCACGCGAAGATCACCCTCGTGCTGCGCGCCGAGGGCGACACGACCGTGCGCTACGCCCACGTGGGCACCGGTAACTACAACGACCGCACCGCCCGGGTCTACGAGGACTTCGGCCTGCTCACCCGCGACCCGGCGGTGACCCACGACGTCGGCGAGCTGTTCAACTTCCTCACCGGCTTCTCGCGCATCGGGGACTACGAGAAGCTCGTCGTCTCCCCCCAGTCGACCCGCCCGCGGGTGATCGAGCTCATAGACGCCCAGCGCGCGCGCGGCCCCGAGGGCCGGATCGCGATCAAGGTCAACGGCCTCACCGACCCGGCCGTGATCGACGCCCTCTACGAGGCGTCGGCCGCCGGGGTCGGGATCCGACTCGTCGTGCGCACCCTGTGCTGCCTGCGCCCGGGGGTGCCGGGGCTGTCGGAGAACATCACCGTCCACTCCTTGGTGGGCGAGTTCCTCGAGCACTCCCGGCTCTTCCTCTTCGGCACGCCCGGCGAGCCCGGGTTCAGCGCCTACCTGGGCTCGGCCGACCTCATGGAGCGCAACCTCGACCGGCGCGTGGAGGTGCTGGTGCCCTTAGAGAACCCCACACTGGCGCGCGAGGTGGTCGACGCCTTCGAGGTCACCTGGGCCGACGACGAGTTCACCTGGGTCCTGGGCACCGACCGGCGCTGGCGCCGACTCCAGCCGGTCAACCACCTGAGCGCCCAGCGCGAGTTCAAACGCCGGGCGCTGGACCGGGCCCGGTCGTACTCCCCGGCGTAGCGCCGCGGCGGTCCTTGCGCCACTGCAGGGAGAGGTAGGCGAGACCGCCGACGGGGATGGGCAGCCAGAAGTTGATGAGCCGGTAGGCCAAGACGGCGAGGATCGCCTGGCCGTGGGGGACGCCGAAGCCGACGACGGTGGCGATGAGGACACCCTCGACGACCCCGAGCCCGGCCGGGGTGATCGGGATGACGGCCAGCACGTTGGCGAGCCCGTAGGCGACCAGCAGGTCGACCGGCGAGAGGACCGAGCCGAAGGCCCAGAGGAAGACCCACAGGCAGGCCGCGTCGAGCAGCCAGTTCAGGGCGGCCCAGGTGAAGGCCCACCAGAGCTTGCGGCGGTTGGCGATGAGCAGGGTGATGCGCTCGGCCACGCGCGCCAGGATCGAGGAGATCCGGTCGGGGTTGACCCGCGGGACCCGCCGGGCGACGGCCCGCAGCCAGGAGTCGGCGCGCCGCTGACCGCGGGTGATCATGACGATCGTGCCGAAGAAGGCGAGCAGGAGGAAGACCCCCGCCAGGGCCGCGAAGCCGTAGAGGGGGTTGAACCCGTTGAGCGGGATCGAGACCACCAGGGCCATCCAGAAGATCAGGTTGAGCACCACGGCCGAGCCGGCCCCCTGGGCGGCCAGGGCGAAGGCGTTGGCGTCCTTGGGCACGCCGAAGGCGTTGAACATGCGGTAGGCCAGGGCGCCCGCCGGCGCCGTGCCTCCGGGAACCACGTGGCCGATGGCGAGGCCGGCCAGGTTGACCCGCAGGGTGTCGTAGTGGCCGGGGGCGAAGGGGAACAGCACCGTGCGCGTGAGCTCCACGTAGCACATGAGGGCCGCCGCCTCGAGCACCACGGCCACCACCACCAGCAGCGGGTTGACGCTGCGCAGGAGGTGGAGCGACTGGCGGGCCGAGGCGAACTGGGGCAGGACGAGGTACTCGGCAACGAAGATCAGCAGCCCCAGGCTCAGGACGAGACGGATCTCGCGCGGCAGGCGTAGTCGGGGGGTCGCAGCCTCGGGCATAGCTCGTCTCCAGGCGCCCGGCCCCCGCGGGAGCGGACCGGAGCGAGTCTAGGGGACACCCTAGACTCGCCGGGTGCCCACGCTGGTGGTGCTGCCCACCTACAACGAGATCTTGAACGTGGGCGAGATGCTGCGCACCCTGCGCGCCGTGGTGCCCGAGGTGGACGTGCTGGTGGTCGACGACAACAGCCCCGACGGGACCGCCGCGCTGGCCCGGGAGCTGGCCGAGGAGCTGGGCCGGATCCACGTGCTGGCCCGCGCCGACAAGGGCGGACTGGGCCACGCGTACCGGGCGGGGTTCGCCTGGGGCATCGCCCACGGCTACGACCACTTCGTGGAGATCGACTGCGACTTCTCCCACGACCCCAAGGCGCTGCCGGACCTGCTCGACGCGGCGAGCGACCACGACGTGGTGATCGGCTCGCGCTACGTGCCCGGCGGACGGATCCCCAACTGGACCTGGTCCCGGCGGCTGCTGTCGCGTGGGGGCAACATCTACGCCTCGGCGATGCTGGGGCTCGGCGTGGCCGACTCGACCTCGGGGTACCGCGTGTACTCGCGCCACGCCCTCGAGACGATCGGCTTCTCCAGCGTGCGGGCCGAGGGCTACGGCTTCCAGATCGAGATGACCCACCGCGCCCGGCGCGGGGGGCTGCGCGTCGCCGAGGTGCCGATCTCGTTCAGCGACCGCGAGCGCGGCGAGTCCAAGATGTCCTTCGGGATCGTCGTCGAGGCGCTCGGACTGGTGACCCTGTGGGCCCTGGAGCGACCGCTGCGCCTGCTCAGACGCTCTCGCTGAGCAACGCCGACAGCACGACGGCGAGCTTGTTGGCCGTCTCCTCGCGCTCGGCGATGGGGTCGGACTCGGGGACGATGCCCGCGCCGGCCCACGCCTCGAACTGGGCGCCGTCGAGCACGACCCCGCGCAGCCCTAGCCACCACTCACCGTCGCCCTCGCGGTCGAGCCAGCCGAGCGGCCCGGCGAAGTGGCCCCGGTCGTGGCGCTCGAGGCGGGCGAGGGTCGCGAGGGCCTCGTCACGGGGACGGCCCCCGACGGCCGCCGTGGGGTGCAAGAGGCGCGCGACGTCCAGGGCGTCGGGCGCCGGGTTGCCGCGGGCCACGATCCAGCTCCCGAGGTGGGCCACCGAGCCGAGGGCGACGATCGACGGCGCGGGGTCGGCGTCGACGTCGTCGCAGACCTCGGCGAGGCGCGCGACGATCTCGTCGACGACGACCGCGTGCTCGTGGAGGTTCTTCGCGCTGTGCAAGAGCCACTCGCCGTAGCCCTCGGCCGCCCCGTCGGAGGGCAGGGCGATCGTGCCGGCCAGGGGGTGGCAGCGCACCTCGGTGCCGCGCCGGCGCGCCAGCAGTTCGGGGCTCGCCCCGACGAAGCGTCGACGCTCGGGCGTCGGCAGGCTGTAGAGCGTGCTCACCGCCTCGCGGTGGCGCAGCCGCGCGACCAGCGCGCCCGGGTCGATCGTCGAGCCGACCGCGCCGCGCACCGCGCGGGCGAGCACCACCTTGTCGAGCTCCTTGGTGCGCAGCTCCTCCACGGCCCGGGCCACCAGGCGGGCGTAGCCCTCGGGGGTGGGACGCAGCTCGAGCTCGACGGGAGCCTGGAGCCCCTGGGTGGGGGCCTCGACCGACTCGATGAGGGCGTGGGGGTCGGGACTCCCCTCGGGCGCCGTGAGGAAGGCCCGTCCCTCGGCGGTCTGGGTGAGCACGTACTCGGGCAGGTCGAGCTGGCCCGGCTGGGCGCGGTCGAAGGGGAGCGTCGCGAAGGCCACGACCCCGCTGCCGCTCGGCCCGTCGTCGCCGGAGAGTTCGACCGCGGTGAGAGCCGCCGGGGTGCCGGAAGCCCCGGTGAGGCCGCGCTCGAGGTGCACGGCGAGGAGCCGACGGCCGAACCCCGCGCGCAGCGCCTCGGGCGACTCGACGAGCCACCCCGCGCGCGCGGCCAGGGTCCGCACCCGCTCGGGCGCGAAGGGCGCGACCTCGCGCCGGACGAGCCTCACGCGCGCCTCGTGGCCACGAACTGCTGGCTGAGCCCGCCCAGGATCACCCGGTGGTTCACGGTCGAGAAGCCCCCGTCGCGCAAGAGGGCGGCGATCGCGGCGGCGTCGGGCAGGTACGCCGTCGAGGCCGGGAGATAGCGGTAGGCCTGGCGGTCCGAGAGCAGGCCGCCCAGGACGGGCACGATCCGGCGGAACCAGAGGCGAAAGCCCGCCCGCCACAGCCCCCGGCGCGGCTCGGCCACCTCGAGGATCGAGACGCGACCCCCCGGTCGCACCACGCGGCCGATCTCGGCCAGGGTGCCGGCGAGGTCGGTGAAGTTGCGCAGCGCGTACCCGCAGGTCGCCCCGTCCACGCTCGCGGTGGCGAAGGGGAGGGTGAGGGCGTCGGCCTGGACGCGATCGGCGACACCGTGGGCGTGGGCGAGCATGTTGTAGCTGAGGTCGGTGGCGATCGGGCGCAGGCCCTGTCGGGACAGCTCGCGGCTGAGGTCGCCCGTCCCGGCCGCCACGTCGAGCACGACGCTGCCGCGGGCCAGGCGCAGGTCGGCGACGACGCGGCGTCGCCAGCGCGCGTCGAGCCCGAAGGTCATCAGCCGGTTCACCAGTTCGTAGCGCCCCGCGATCGCGTCGAACATCGTGCGCACCTGGCGCGTCTTGGCGTCGCCCTGGGGCAGCGTCGTCACGTCAGCGGTAGAAGCGGGTCAGGGTCTGGGCGACGCAGGCCGGCTTCTCTGCGCCGCGCACCTCGACGGTCACCTCCAGGGCGACCTGGACGCCACCGGGAACCTCCTCCACCGACGCCAGGGTCGCGCCGGCGCGCACCTCGGCGCCCACGCGCACCGGGGAGGTGAAGCGCACCCGGTTCGAGCCGTAGTTGACCCCCATCGAGACGCCCCCGACGCGCAGGAGCGAGCCCACCAGGACCGGGATGAGCGAGAGGGTGAGGTAGCCGTGGGCGATAGTCCCGCCGAAGGGCCCACTCGCGGCGCGCTCGGGGTCGACGTGGATCCACTGGTGATCGCCCGTGGCGTCGGCGAAGCGGTCGACCTGCTCTTGGGTCACCGCCCGGTAGTCGGAGTAGCCGAGGTGCTCACCGACGTGGGCGGCCAGCTCGTCGAGGGGGATGGTCGTCGCGGCCATGTCGGGGCCAGACTACCGGTCGGGCGGGGTGGGCCCGGGTCCCTAGACTCGTCGCGTGTCCACCGTGGAGCCCCACCACCGTCAGGTCGCCAACGGAGGGTTCCGTGCGGCGCTCTTCGGACTGGCCGACGGCCTCGTCACCAACGTCTCGTTGATCCTGGGGTTCGCCGGGGCGAACCCGGGTCACGACGTCGTGCGCCTGGCGGGGCTCGCGGGACTGGTCGCCGGGGCCTTCTCGATGGGCAGCGGTGAGTACCTCTCGGTGCGCTCCCAGCGCGAACTGCTGCTCTACGAGATCGAGGTGGAGCGCCGGGCGCTCGCCACCTCGCCCGAGGAGGAGCGGGTCGAGCTGCGTCAGACCTTCGTCGACCAGGGCATCAGCGAGGAGCTGGCCGAGCGGCTGAGCACGGATCTCATGCGCGACCCCGAGCTCGCCCTGCGCACCCACACCCGCGAGGAGCTCGGGGTCGACCCGAGCGCCATCGGGGCGCCCTGGACGGCGGCGCTGTCGTCGTTCCTGCTCTTTTCCCTCGGCGCCCTCGTCCCCCTGGTGCCGTGGCTCGTGACCTCCTCGGGCCAGGAGGTGTGGTGGTCGGTCGGGCTGACCGCGGTCGTCACCGCGGCCGTGGGGGCCGGGGTCGGTCACTTCACGCGGCGCGGGCTCGGCTACGCCGCGGGGAGGATGCTGCTCATCACGGGCCTCTCGGCGGCCGTCACGTACGGGATCGGCCACCTGGTCGGCGTGGGCTAGGCCGCACCGGCGAAGCGCACGAGGAGGTCCTCGCGCTCGAGGACGAAGCCGAGCGAGGCGTAGAGACGTCGTGCCGGCTCATTGGACTCGTCCACGAAGAGCACCGCGGAGGCGACGTTGCGTCGGGCGAGGACCTGTAGGCCCTGGGTGACCATCAGCCGGCCGAGGCCCCGACCCTGGACGGCCGGGTCCACCGAGATCACGTAGATCTCGCCGAAGCGGTCGGGGTGCAGCTCGTGCACCTTGGTCCAGCACGACGCCGCCACCCGGCCGTCGATCTCGAGCACGAGGAAGCCCGAGGGGTCGAACCAGGGCTCGGCCATGCGCTCGGCCAGGTCGGCCTCGTCCCACGCCCCCTGTTCGGGGTGGTCGGCGAAGGCCGCGTTGTTCTGGGCCAGCCACGCGGTGGCGTCGCGGGCGGGCTCGAAGGTGCGCAGCACGGCGCCCTCGGGGATGGGGTCGACCGCGACGGGCAGGCGGACGCGCAGGAGCTGGAGCATGCGCACGGCGGCTCCGCCCAGGGGGGCTTCGGCGCGATCGCGGGTCCACCAATCGATCACGCGGTGGCGCTCGCTCAGGGCCGCTAGGAGGGCGGGGTCGACCCCCCCGCCGCACATCTCGACGGTGGTGTGGGCGCCGGGCGTGGCCGACGCGTAGCCCACCAGGGCGGCGTCGTGGGCGAGCCAGTGCTCGGTGCGTCGTCCGTGCACCACGGCCCGGCGCCGGCCCTCGTCGATCGCCTCGCGGCCGAGCTCGGCCTCGGTGCGGTCGAGCAGGCTCAGCACCGCGAGTCGCTCCGGCGGGGTCAGGGCGGGGACACACCGCCAGGCGATCGACACGGGCGAACCCTACCGGGAACGCGGCGCTAGGCCACGCGGTGGGCGATGCGCCCGAGCCGGCGCACGAGCGCGCCGACGGTCCGTTCGGCGGCGACGAGCTCGGTGTAGACGTCGGGCGCGAGGCGCTCACCGTCGTGCTCGACGAGTGCGGTGATGCGCGCGGCGACCTCGGTCATGGTCGAGGCGATCGTGTTGATCTCGGTCTGGGTCGACATGGGGCCTCGAACGGGTCAGGACGGTCGGCGCCTAGCGTACTGGTCGTGACCGTCACGCCCGAGCCCCCCACGACGGCGCTCGCGTGGTCGGCGATCGTCGCGTCCGGCCCGCAGGCCGAGTCCTTCCTCTCGGGCCAGCTCACCCAGGACGTCGTCGCGCTCGACGAGCCCCGCTGGAGCCTCGTCCTGCAGCCCGACAGCACGGTCGTGGCGCCGGTGTGGGTCACCCGACGCGGGGGCGACCTCGCCCTGGTGCTCGAGCGCGCCGTGGCCGAGACGACCCTCGCGCGACTGACGCGCTTCCGGCTGCGCGTCGCGTGCGCGCTCGAGGTCGTGGAGTCGGTCGAGGGGCCGTTCGCGACCCTGGGCGAGCGCGTGGCCGCGCGCTGGCCCGGTGGCCCCGAGGTCGCGCGCGGACTCACCCCGCACGGACTGGGCCGTCGGGTGCTCGACGCGACGGTGTCGTTCACCAAAGGGTGCTACACCGGCCAGGAGTTGGTCGGGCGCCTCGACGCGCGCGGCGCGCGCGTGCCGTGGCGCGTCGTCGTGGCGCGCGGCCCCGACGTGGCGGCCATCGAGGCGGTGCTGGCCGGACGGGGCCCGCAGGGCCCACGCGGGGTGACGACCGCGGTCGAGCGCGGTGGGGTCGTCGAGGCGCTCGGGGTCGCCCACCGGACCCTCGCCGCCGGCGCCTACGCCGCGGTCACCCTGGGCGAGGTCGACGAGCTCTCCGGCACCCCTGAGTAGGGTGGGCCGTCGAGGGGGCGGACCATGCGATTAGCGGCCGAGGGCCTCTTTGTCAAGGTCTCGGGGGTCACCACCGAGGAGGACGCCCTCTTCGCGGTCGCCCTGGGGGCGAACGCGGTCTCCTTCGACGTCTCCTACAGCGAACGCCAGGTCCCGGTCGCGACGGTGGGCGACATCGTCAAGCGCCTCCCCCAGGGGGTGGTCGCCGTCGGCGCCTTCCACCACGAGCTGCCCCAGCGGATCGTCGAGGTGGCCAACGCCACGGGTCTCGCGGCGGTCGAGCTCCACGGGCCCGTGGCGCTGGAGGACCTGGCCTACGTGAGCGACCGGGTGAACCACCTGCTACGCGCCGTGCCCTTCGACGTCGAGCGGCTCACCACCGCGGGGGGCGTCGACTGCCTGCTGGTGCCCGACCTCGACGAGCCGGCCGCCCTCGAGGCCTCTCTCGACCTGCTCGAGCGCTCGAGCCCGCGCACGCCGGTGATCGCCGCGGGCGGACTCGATCCCCGAAGCGTCATCGACGTCGTCCAGCGCTACCCGGTCTTCGGGGTCGACGTGCGCGCGGGCGTGGAGCGCGCACCCGGCGAGATCGACCCGGTCGCCCTGGGGGAGTTCGTGGCCAACGCGCGCTGGGCGTACGACCACAGCGAGGTCGAGCGCCACTTCGACGAGTGGACGCTCTAGGCCGGGACGCGGCGCAGGATCACGCTGCCGTTGTGGCCGCCGAAGCCGAAGGAGTTGGACAGCACGACGTCGACCGTCGCCGCGCGCGGCGCTCCGATCACGACGTCGAGGCCGACGGCCGGGTCGATCGTCGTGGTGCCGGCGGTGGGCGGGATGACCTGGTGACGCAGGGTCAGGACCGACGCGACGGCCTCGAGAGCGCCGGCCGCGGCCAGCGAGTGGCCGAGGTGGCCCTTGATCGACGTGACCGGTGGGGGAGCCGCACCGAAGACGGCCCGCACCGCGACCGACTCGGCGAGGTCGTTGAGCGGCGTCGAGGTGCCGTGGGCGTTGATGTGCGAGACGTCGCCCGGCGTGAGACCCGCGTCGTCGAGCGCGAGGGTCATGGAGCGGATCGCGCCGTGGCCCTCGGGGTCCGGGGCGGTGAGGTGGTAGGCGTCGGCGGTCGAGGCGGCGCCGACGACCTCAGCGAGGATCGTGGCGCCGCGCTCGAGCGCGTGGTCCCACTCCTCGAGCACCAGGACCCCGGCGCCCTCACCCATCACGAAGCCGTCGCGCTCGACGTCGAAGGGGCGTGACACTCCCCGGGTCGACAGGGCCGTCATGTTGCGGAAGCCGGCCTCGGCGATCTCGACGATCACGGCCTCGGCGCCGCCGGCGAGGACGACGGGACACCGACCGGACGCCACGAGGCGCGCCCCGTTACCCACCGCGTGGGTCCCGGCCGCGCAGGCCGTCGTGACGGTCTCGGCCGGCCCGCCGAGGCCGAAGCGCATGGACACCGCGGCGGTGGCGGCGTTGGGCATCATCATGGGCACCATGAAGGGTGAGACCCGATCGCGACCCTTGGCGGTGAGCACCGCCACCTGGTCGAGCACCGTCTGGAGTCCGCCGATGCCCGTGGTGACGACGCTGCCCCCGTCGAGCAACGGTCCCTCGAGGCCGCTCTGGCGCCACGCCTCGTCGGCGGCCATGAGGGCGTAGAGGGTGAACGGGTCGAGTCGACGCAGCTCCTTGGGGCCGCCCAGGTGGGCGGCGTCGAAGGGCGCGACCGTCATGGCGCCGGGCGCCTCGGGCTTGAGCAGCGCCGCCCAGAGGGCGTCCACGCCCACGCCCGCGCAACTCAGGGCGCCGACGCCGGTCACCGCCACCCGTCGACCGTCGAGCGGTCCGGAGGGGGTGAGCCCGACGCGCACTACAGCTTGGCGTAGATGAGCTCGAAGGCCTCGCCGACGGTCTTGATCTCTTTGAGCTCGTCCTCGGCCACCTCGATGCCGAAGGTCTCCTCCAGCGCCATCACGAGCTCGACGAGGTCGAGGCTGTCGGCGCCGAGGTCGTCGCCGAACGACGCCTCGGGGGTCACCTGCGACGGGTCCACGGCCAACACCTCGACGGTGTCGTCCTTGAACTTCTGGAAGGCTGCCTCGCGGTCCATTGTGTCTGTTCCTCCGTATCGGTCGACCCATGGTACTGGGGCCGACACGCGCGCCGCGCCCTAATGGCCGAGCGAGAGGCCCCCGTCGACGACGATCACGGCGCCGGTGATGTAGCGCGCGTGGTTACCGGCGAGGAACCCCACCACACCCGCGATATCGCCGGGCGCGCCGGCGTGGCCGAGGGGGATGCGCGCCGTCATCGCCTCGCGCGAAGCGAGGTCGGTCGTCATCTCGGTGTCGATGAGGCCGGGCGCGACAACGTTGACCGTGATCGAGCGCGACCCGACCTCGGTCGCCAGGGAACGCGCCATCCCGACCAGCCCGGCCTTGGCGGCGGCGTAGTTGGCCTGGCCGGGCACGCCCATGAAGGGCGAGACCGAGCCGATGAACACGATCGATCCCCGGCGGTTGCGCACCATCGACGAGAGGGCGGCGCGCGCGCAGTAGAAGGCGCCGTCGAGGTCGGTAGCGAGCACCTCGCGCCACTGCTCGTCGCTCATGCGCAGCGCCAGTCCGTCGCGGGTGACCCCGGCGTTGACGACCATGACCTCGACGGGTCCGAAGCGCTCGACGCTGGCCTTCACCGCCGCGGCGACGGCGTCGGCGTCGGCGACGTCGACGCGGGCCGCGTCGGCGCAGCCCGCGGGGGCGACGCCGCTGCGCGACAGCCCGACGACGCGATCGCCCAGGGCCACGAAGTGCTCGGCGATGGCCGCGCCGATGCCGCGGCTGGCGCCGGTGACGATGACGTGTCGGCTCACGGGGCGATCGCTCCCATCTCGGCCGGATCGGCCGGTGCGTACTGCTGGTCGAACGAGCGGATGCGCCGGGTGAGCCCGGTGAGGACGGCGCCGGGGGGCATCTCGACCGTGACGCGCACCGACGCGGGCAGCGCGAGGGTCGCATCCAGGAACTCCACGGGCGAGGTGAGCTGGCGCGAGAGCAGGTCGCGCCACTCCCGCGGGTCGGCGTGGGCCCGGCCGTCGACGTTCGCGACGACCACGTGCTCGGTGCCGCCCCAGGTGGCTCGCTCGAGCGCCGCGTCGAGGTCGTTTTGAGCCGGCGCCATGAGCGGCGAGTGGAAGGCGCCACCGACGGGCAGCGCCGTTGCGCGCCGCCAGCCCAGGTCGCGGTGGTGCTGGAGCAGGTCGGCGAGTCCCTCGTGAGTGCCGCTCACCACGACCTGCTGGGCGCCGTTGACGTTGGCCACCCACACGCCGTCGAGGGTCGCGAGGCCCGCGCGCGCGTCGGCCTCGCCGCCCATGAGGGCGACCATGGAGCCGGGCGTCGCGCGGGCCGCGCGAGCCATCGCGGACCCGCGCACCGCGATGAGTCGCGCACCTTCGTCGAGCGAGAGCAGTCCCGCGGCCACCAGGGCGCTGAACTCGCCGAGGCTGTGGCCGAGTAGGTACCGGGGGAGCACCCCGCCGGCCGTCAGGTCCCGGTAGCCGATCATCGAGAGCGCGAACGTGGCGAGCTGGGCGTTGTCGGTGCGCACGACCTCCTCCTCGTCGGCCTCGAGGAGCAGTCGCGCCACGTCGACCCCGGTGGCCGCGGCGACCTCGGCGACGAGCCCCCAGTGCGCACTGGCGCGCCACGGGGCGCCCGCCCCCGCGCCGATCGAGCCCTGGCCGGGGAAGAGGGCGACGACGTCCTCGGCGAAGCGTGGGGCTGACCCGACCATCGGGACCACGCTAACAGCGCCCTGGGGACGACCCGGGGGGTGTGCGGCTGGGACGAGGCTCAGCCGAGGGCGGTGCAGACCTCGACGAGGTGGCCGTCGAGGTCGAGGAAGGAAGCCGCGCGCATGCCCCAGGGCTGGTCCGTCGGGCGTTGGACGAGCTCGGCCCCGTGGGCGCGGGCCCGGGCGAGGACGGCGTCGGCGTCGTCGACTTCGACCGTGATCTGCTGGGCGACGGTCCCGGGCGACGGAGCCACGCGCGCACCGAACTGGCGCCGGGCGTTGTCGCGCGCGCGCAGACCGAGCACGAGGTTGCCCCACGTGAACTCGGCGTAGGAGCCCGCGTCCATGGTCGGCTCTCGACCGAGGAGCTGCCGGTAGAAGTCGCGCGCGCGGGCCACGTCGGCGACGTAGAGCATCGTGACGGCTCGGGTGCTCGGGGCGTCCTCCACGTCGCGGGAGCCTACGAGGGGGCGGCCGCCGGCGCCGGATCCACTGGCGCGGGTCGTGCCCGGAGTGGGACTCGAACCCACACACCCTTTCGAGTAAAGGCTTTTGAGGCCTCCGCGTCTACCGATTCCGCCATCCGGGCCGTCGGGTCACGCTACCAGTTCACCCTAGGGTGACGGCGGTGAGGGCGCGCATCTATCGGACCGAGGTCGCGCTGCGCGACGCCGTCGAGGGCGGTGCGCAGACCCACGCGTCGCGCGCGCGGCTCTATCTCGAGCTCGAGCTCGACGGGGTGCGCGGCTTCGGCGAGGTCGCGCCCCAGCCGGTGGCCCTCAACGGCGACCCCGGTCTCGCCGAGGTCGTGACGGCGGCGGGACGGGCCCTCGGACGGGTGCGTGAGTGGGTCGATCGCGAGGGGGACCCGCCGTGGTGGCGCGTGGGGGCGGTCGTCGACGGCTCCCCGGCGGCGCGGTTTGGGGCGGCGCTCGTGGAGATGGCGGTTCTCGATCGTGCCCTGCGCGCGAGCGGCCGATCGCTCGACGAGCTCTGGCCGGCGCGTCACCCGGTGCGCACGACGGCCACGGTCTCTCTGCTGTCGCCGGACCCGTGGCGGGTGTCCGACGGGGTCGCGCGCGTGCGCGCGAAGTGCGCGCCCGGGCCCCTGGCGCCGGGGACCCTCGAGCGCCTCGAGGCCCTCGAGATGCCCGTGCTGGTCGACTACAACGCGACCGCCCTCGACCCCGAGGAGGTGCTCGAGCGGGCCCGCGAGGTCGCCGCGCGCGCCCGGGTCGTGGCCGTGGAGCAGCCCTTCGCCCCGGGCAACCTGGTCGAGACGGCTCGCCTGGCGGCGCGCCTCGGCGACGCGGGGATCGAGGTCAGCCTCGACGAGGGGGTGCGCACGGTGGGTGACCTGCGCGCGATCGCGCGCTACGGCGCGGCGCGCGTGGTCTGCGTGAAGCCCCCGCGGGTCGGGGGCCTTGCCCAGGCGCTCCACCTCGTGGCCCGGGCGGGTGAGCTCGGCCTGACCCCGTACCTCGGGGGCTTCTTCGAGTCGCCCTACGCGCGGGCCGTCCACCGGACGCTCGCGGCCCACGCGGTCGTCGAGCCGAGCGACGTCGCCGACGTGGCGGTGACGGGGCCGCCCGAGGTCGTAGCGGTCCCGGGCTCGGTGGGGCTGTGGCCGGCGCCCGAGGCGCTGGCCGGGGCCGCGGCGCTCGAGGTCTGAGAAGGGGTGGCCCGTAGACTCGGGCCGTGGGATCTGTGGCGCCGCGCCGCCGCCTCGAGGACATCCAGCGCCGGCTGGTCGCGGCGCGCGAGAGCGTCGCGGTGCTCGACGAGCAGGTCGCCAAGTGGCGCGAGGACCTCGACGAGGCGCGCATCCGCGCCCTGGTGTCCGAGACGCCCCTCCAGGCCAAGGAATACGATGAGCTCTCGCGACAGGTCAGCGTCGCGACGGCCGAGCTCGAGCGCCGCGTCCTGGAGGTGAGCGCTCTGGTTCGAGCGCGTGACGAGCTGTTGCGCGTGTGGACTCCCGAAGGGTGATGATGGGCAAGCGAGTGGTCATAGCCGACGACGAGTCGATCATCCGGCTCGACCTCAAGGAGATCCTCGAGGACGACGGCTACGAGGTGGTGGGCGAGGCCGCCCGTGGGGACGACGCGCTCGCCCTCATCGAAGAGCACCGGCCGGACCTGGCACTGCTCGACGTGAAGATGCCCGGGCTCGACGGGATCGAGGTGGCCCAGCGCGTGACGGGCGGGGGTACCGTCGTGGTTCTGCTCACCGCCTTCAGCCAGCGCAGCCTCATCGAAGCGGCCCGCGACGCGGGCGTCTCGGCCTACCTCGTCAAGCCCTTCCGCTCGAGTGAGATCCTGCCCAAGCTGGCCGCCCTCTTGGACCCCCGCGACGCGCCGGCCGACGACGAGGCGACCCACCGGGCCGAGGACAAGATCGAGACCCGCGAGATCGTCCAGCGCGCCAAGGAGCGGCTCATGGCCGAACGCGGCCTCGACGAGCCTACGGCCTTCGAAGTCATCCAGCAGTCGGCCATGCGTGGGCGCACCCGGATGCGCGACGTCGCCCAGCGGATCTTGAAGGGCGAGTTCGTTGGCTGAGGGGCCCGACGCGCGGCCCTACCTGCTGCTCGACGGGATGAGCCTGGCCTTCCGGGCGTTCTTCGCGCTGCCCACCGACATCCAGACGTCCTCCGGGCTCATCACCAACGCCCTGCACGGCTTCGCCTCGATGCTCGCCTCCCTCGTCGCCGACCACCGGCCCCGGGCGCTCGCCGTGGCCTTCGACCTGCCCGGGGGGACGTTCCGCGACGCGCTGACTGAGGACTACAAGGGCGGCCGGGCCGCCACCCCGCCCGAGCTCGAGCCGCAGTTCGAGCTCATCCGGGGCCTGTGCGAGTGCCTGGCCATCCCGGTGCTCGGGATGGCCTCCTTCGAGGCCGACGACGTGCTCGCCACCCTGGCCACCCGGGCCCGCGACGACGGACGGCCCGTCATCGTGGTCTCGGGCGACCGCGACACCTTCCAGCTCGTTGAGGACCCCTTCGTGCGGGTGCTGTACAACCGGCGCGGGGTGTCGGACTACTCGCTCTACGACGAGGCCGGCATCGTCGAGCGCTGCGGCGTCGAGCCCCAGCGCTATCCGCTGCTCGCGGCGCTGCGCGGGGACACCTCGGACAACCTCCCCGGCGTGCCCGGGGTGGGGGAGAAGACCGCGGCCAAGCTCCTCGCCCAGTACCACGACCTCAACGAGCTCTACGGGCACCTCGGTGAGCTCACGCCCAAACTGCGCGAGAACCTGACGGCCTACGAGGGGCGGGTGCGCAACAACGCCGAGGTGATGCGACTCGTGCGTGACGTGCCCCTCGAGGTGAGCCCCGACGACCTGCACCTGGGGGGCTGGCGCCGCGAGGCGTTCGTCGCCTTCACCGACCGCTACGAGCTGCACACGGTGCGGACCCGGTTCGAGCGTCTGATGCGCGAGGGGCTCCTCGGCGAGCCGGCCGACGCCGGCGTCGCGTCCCCGCCGGTCGCCGCGGCGCCGGCGGCCGGCGTCACGGCGCACCTCGGCGGGCTCGCCGCCGTGCTCGGGGGCGACGGGGAGCTCGCGACCGCCCTCGAGGCGGGGCGGGTGGCTCTCGTCGACCCGGCGAGCGGCGCCGCGTGGGTGGGCGGACTCGACGAGGCGATCGACGCGCTGACCGGTCGGCGGTTCATCGGACACGACGTGAAGGCCCTCTACCGGCGCGCCGGCGAGCGCGACGTCCGGCTCGTCGACCCGTCGGACGACACCGCGGTCATGGCCTTCCTGGTCGACGCCCTGAGCGGTCGCTACGGGCTCGCCGACGTCGCCGAGCGGTACCTCGGCGAGACGACCCGCGCGACGCCGACCCTCTTCGGCTCGGGTGACGCAGAGTTGGCGAGCGCGGCCGCGCTGGTGGCGCGGCTGCGCGAGGTCCTCGCGGGCGAGATCGAGCGCTGGGGGCTCGGGCGGGTCTACCGGGAGATCGAGCTGCCCCTGGTCGGGGTGCTCGGGCGGATGGAGGCGCGCGGGATCCGCGTGGATGCGGTGATGCTGCGCACGATCGCCGAGGAGTTCGCCGCCGAGGCCAGCGACCTCGACACGCGGATCCAGGCGATGGCCGGCCACCCCTTCAAGGTGAACTCGCCCCAGCAGCTTCAGGTCGTGCTCTACGACGAGCTGGGCCTGCCGCGGGGCAAGCGGATCAAGACGGGCTTCTCGACCGACGCGGCGACCCTCGAGTCCATCGCCGACGCGCACCCGATCGTGCCGCTCATCCTGCGCTTCCGCGAGGTCGAGAAGCTGCGCAGCACCTACGGCACGCCGCTCATCGACGCCGTGGCGCACGACGGTCGCATCCACGCCACCTTTAACCAACTCGTCGCGCGCACCGGGCGGATCTCCTCGGAGAATCCGAACCTGCAGAACATCCCGGTGCGCACGCCCGAGGGCCGGCGGCTGCGCTTCGCCTTCACCGCGCGCGAGGGCTGGGCGCTGTGCGTGGCCGACTACAACCAGATCGAACTCAGGATCCTCGCCCACCTCTCCCAGGACGACGGGCTGCTCGGCGCCTTCGCCCACCACCAGGACGTCCACCGGGCCATCGCGGCGTCGGTCTTCGGCGTCGCGCCCGCCGAGGTGACCCACGAGCAGCGCGAGCAGGCCAAGGCCGTCTCTTACGGACTCGCCTACGGCATGGAGGCCTTCGGGCTCAGCCAGCGCCTGGGCATCCCGGTCGCCGACGCCCGGGCGGTGATGGAGCGCTACTTCGAGGGATTCCCGAGCCTGCGGCGCTTCATGGATCGCACCATCAGCGAGATCCGCGCCCAGGGCTTCTCGCGCACCGAGTTCGGGCGGATCCGGCCCTTCCCGGACCTGGCCACGGCGGTCGGCGCCCAGCGACAGGCCGCCGAGCGTCAGGCGATGAACGCCGGCATCCAGGGGCTCGCCGCCGACGTCTTCAAGTCCGCGCTGGTGCGCCTCGACCACGCCCTCGCCGACGCCGGGCTCGACGCCCGCCTGGTCCTGCAGGTCCACGACGAGGTCCTCGTGGAGGCGCCCGGCGACGAGCGCGAGTCGGTCGCGCGCATCGTGCGCGAGAGCCTGGAGCACGCCGCGGCCCTGAGCGTGCCGCTCGAGGTCAGCCTCGCCTGGGGCGACAACTGGGCGGTCGCCAAGGAGTAGGTGCTAGAATCGTCCGTCGGGCCGACACCGGAGGCCCGCCCCGTGTCCCCTAGTCAGACCCCGGTGTGGTCACCCGAAAGTATGGCGATGACCGATTCCGCCGGCCTCCTCTCCGCCCAGCCGATGGGCGTCTTCGACGAGCAGGGGGTGTACGTCCCGCGCGCCGTCACCGAGGACAACCTCCCCGACGCGGACCTGGCCGCCCTGGTGGGCGACAGCGTGCTCGAGTTCGACGACGGCGACCTGGTGGCGGGCACCGTCGTCAAGATCGACCGCGACGAGGTGCTCCTCGACATCGGCTTCAAGTCCGAGGGCGTGATCCCGGCGCGCGAGCTCTCGATCCGCAACGACGTCGACCCCTCCGAGATCGTGAGCCTCGGCGAGCGCGTCGAGTGCCTGGTCCTGCAGAAGGAGGACAAGGAGGGCCGCCTGGTCCTGTCGAAGAAGCGGGCCCAGTACGAGAAGGCCTGGGTCACGATCGAAGAGCTGAAGGCCAAGGACGAGGTGGTCAAGGGCATCGTCATCGAGGTCGTCAAGGGCGGGCTCATCGTCGACATCGGCCTGCGCGGCTTCTTGCCGGCGTCGCTCGTCGAGCTGCGCCGCGTGCGCGACCTCCAGCCCTACATCGGCAAGACCGTCGAGGCGAAGATCATCGAGCTCGACCGCAACCGCAACAACGTCGTCCTCAGCCGGCGGGCGTGGCTGGAGGAGACCCAGAAGGAGCAGCGCGGGGACTTCCTCGCCAACCTCAAGCCGGGTGAGCGGCGTCACGGCGTGGTGAGCTCGGTCGTCAACTTCGGCGCCTTCGTCGACCTCGGCGGGATGGACGGGCTCATCCACGTCAGCGAGCTCAGTTGGAAGCACATCGACCACCCGAGCCAGGTCGTCTCGGTCGGCGACGAGGTCGACGTCGAGGTCCTCGACGTGGACTTCGCCAAGGAGCGCATCTCGCTCTCGCTCAAGGCCACCCAGTCCGACCCGTGGCAGGTCTTCGCCGACACGCACGCCGTCAACCAGCTGGTCTACGGGCGGGTCACCAAGCTCGTCCCCTTCGGCGCCTTCGTCCAGGTGGGAGACGGTATCGAGGGCCTGGTCCACATCTCGGAGATGGCCGCCCACCACGTCGAGTCGCCCGAGCAGGTGGTCACCGTCGGCGAGGAGCTCTGGGTGAAGATCATCGAGCTCGACACGGGCCGGCGGCGCATCAGCCTGTCGATCAAGCAGGCGGCCGAAGGCGGCGAGGTCTCCGAGGAGTACCGCGAGGCCTTCGGGAGTCACGCCTACGACGAGGAGGGCAACTACATCGGCCAGCTCGAGTACGGCGAGTTCACCCCCGAGTCCGAGGGCCAGGCCGCCTGGGCCGACCTGGGCGTCGAGGGTGAGGGCCCCGCTGAGGACGCCGCGGCCGCGGCGCCCGGCGACGAGCCCGACGACGAGGCGACCGGCGAGCCGGTCGTCTAGGGACCCGCGCGTCGCGGGCGCCCAGCGGTAGCCCGACGAGGGGAGGGGACGTGGCGGCGTTCTCCAAAGAAGAGCGCGCGGCGATGCGCGCCGCGCTGGCCGAGGCCAAGGCGGCGGCCCAGGGCGCGGACTAGGCGGCCGCCTGCCGGGCGGCGATCGCCGAGATGACCGGACGCGACCGCGAGTTGGCCGAGACGCTCGACGAGCTAGTGACCCGTCACACGACGCTGCGACCCAAGACGTGGTACGGGATGCCGGCGTACGCCAACGACGAGGGCAAGGTCGTGGTCTTCTTCCAGAGCGCCGCCACGTTCAAGGTGCGCTACGCCACCATCGGCTTCCAAGAGGTCGCGCACCTCGACGAGGGCCACCTCTGGCCGACCGCCTACGCGGTCACGGCGCTGACGGCCGCGGACAAGAAGCGCCTCCTCGCCCTGGTGCAGCGGGCCGTCGGCTAAGTCGCGTCGGACGGGCCCGAACCGGTGGGACCGGTCCTCGTCGTCGCCGGGCCCGGCGTCACCGTGACGCGAAGTGGGTAGTGACAGGCCACGCGGTGCCCGGGGGCCACCTCGGTGAGCGCGGGGGTCTCGTTCGCACAGCGCTCGGTGGCGAAGGGGCAGCGCGTGCGGAATCGACAGCCCGAGGGCGGGTCGAGCGGGCTCGGGGGCTCGCCCTCGAGGATCTCGTGACGACGGGGCGCCTCGGGGTCGGCCTCCAGGGCCGCACCCAGGAGGAAGCGGGTGTAGGGGTGGGCCGGCGCGGCGTAGAGGGTGTCCGCCGGGCCGATCTCGCAGAGTCGGCCGAGGTACATAACGGCGACCCGGTCCGAGATGTTCTTCACCACCGCGAGGTCGTGGGCGATGAAGAGCAGTGTCAACCCGTACTCGGCCTTGAGGTCCTCGAGCAGGTTGAGGATCTGGGCCTGGACCGACACGTCGAGGGCCGAGACCACCTCATCGCAGATGAGCAGCTTCGGGCGCATGGCGAGGGCCCGCGCGATGGAGATGCGCTGGCACTGACCCCCGGAGAACTGGCGGGCGTAGCGGTCGCCGTAGGCGACCGGGTCGATGCCCACCTGGGTCAAGAGGTCGTCGACGATCCGGCGGCGCTCCTCGCCCGTGGCGCGCTTCCAGCAGTCCAGGGGCTCCGCCACGATGTCGCGGGCCCGCCGGCGCGGGTTGAGCGAGCTGATGGGATCCTGGAAGATCATCTGCATGGCGGTGCGTCGTTCGCGCAGCGTCCGGCCCGAGGCCGCCGTGAGGTCGAGCCCCTCCAGGGTGACCGTGCCGGAGGTGGGCTCCACGACGCGCATGAGGGCCCGGCCCGTCGTCGATTTGCCGCATCCCGACTCGCCGACGAGTCCGAGGGTCTCACCGACCGCGACGTCGAAGCTGACGCCGTCGACGGCGCTCACGCGTCGGCCCCGGGGACCGAACGTCACCGTCAGGTCACGCACCGACAAGAGGTTCTCGCTCACGAGGGGCTCGCCGCGCGTAGGGGCAGGGGGTTGAAGCAGGCGAAGAGGTGTCCCGTTTCGTCGGCCGGTTCCAGGACGGGCCGCTCGTGGTGGCAGCGCTCGGTGGCGTAGGCGCAACGCGGTGCGAAAGCGCAGCCGGCCGGCAGGTCGAGCAGGTTGGGCGGTCGGCCGGGAATAGCCGCGAGTCGGGTGTGGGAGGGGTTCGACACCTTAGGCGAGCTCTCGAGCAGGGCGCGGGTGTAGGGCATGCGGTGGCGGGCGAAGACGTCGCGGGTGGTGCCCGTCTCGACCACGCGTCCGGCGTACATCACGACCAGTCGTCGGGTGCGCGTCGCCACGACCCCGAGGTCGTGGGTCACCAAAATCGTGGACATGCCCAGGCGACCCTGGACTTCGTCGAGCAGGTTCAAGATCTGGGCCTGGATGGTCACGTCGAGGCCGGTCGTGGGCTCGTCGGCCAGCAGGAGCTGGGGCGAACCGGCGAGCGCGATGGCGATGACGACGCGCTGGCGCATGCCCCCCGAGAGCGAGTGGGGGTAGGCGCTGTAGCGCGTGGCCGCGGCCGGGATGCCGACCATCTCGAGCAGTTCGATCGCCCGGGCGCGCGCCGCCGAACGGTCCATGCCCAGGCGCACGCGCAGCACCTCGTCGATCTGCTTACCGACCTTGACGACCGGATTGAGCGAGGTCATGGGGTCCTGGAAGACCATGGCCACCTGGCGGCCCCACAGCTCGCGCTTGGCCTGTTCGCTGGCCCCGACGACCTCGGTGCCGTTTAGCAGCACCGAGCCGGTCACGCTGACCCCGCGGCGGGGCTGGAGCCCCATGATCGTGCGCGAGAGGACGGTCTTGCCCGAACCCGACTCACCGACGACCCCGAGGGACTCGTGGGCGGCCAGGTCGAAGCTCACCGCGTCGACCGCGGTGAGCGGGCCCGTGGGCGTGTCGAAGGTCGTGGTGACCTCGCGCACGCGCAGCAGGGTCGGCTCGCTCACAGCTTGCCCTCGGTGACGTCGAAGTGCGTGCGCAGGCGGTCACCGATGAAGTTGAGCGCGAGCAGGAAGAGGCACATGGCCGCCGCGGGGAAGAGCGCCAGCCAGGGGTTCAGCTGCAGGATGGTCCGGCTCTCGTTGATCATGTTGCCCCACGAGGGAGTCGGCGGGGCGACCGAGAGGCCGAGGAAGGCGAGCGATCCCTCGAGGGTGACGACGGTGGCCACGCCGATGAGCAGGAACGAGACGGCGATGGGGGCGACGTTCGGCAAGAGCTCGCGCACGAGGATCCGGGTGTCGGAGGCCCCCTGGACCCTGGCCGCGACGACGAAGTCCTGGGTCGCCACGGCCAGGGTGGCCGTGCGGATGACGCGATAGACGAGGGGGATGGCGGCGACGCCGATCACCACGATGATCTTGAGCAGCGTCCGTGGGGTCCAGAACGAGAGGATCGCGATCGTGGCGATGATCGCCGGGAAGGCGAGCACGACGTACATCACCACGGTGAGGATCTGGTCGAAGCGTCCGCGGCGGTAGGCGGCGAGCATTCCCAGCGGCGCCCCGACGCCGAAACCGATGACCATCGAGCCGAGACCGGCCTCGATCGACACGCGCGAGCCGAAGACGACACGGCTGAAGATGTCCCGACCGAGGTCGTCGGTGCCGAAGAGGTGGTGCAGCGACGGTCCGGCGTTGACCGCGTTGTAGTTCTGGGTGAGGGGGTTCTCCAGGGGCAGGACGTTGGCCAGGACGGCCGCGAGCAGGTTGAGGGCGAGCCAGCCCACACAGAGCCAGAACAACACGCCGAGGCGGCGTCCGTCGGGCGTCTCGGTCGCCTCTTCGACGAGTTCGGAGAGCTCGAGGGAGCTACTCACGCGCGATCCTCGGGTCGACGAGGGTGATCAAGAAGTCGAAGACGAAGTTGATGACGATCACCCCGACGGACACGACGAGGACGATGCCCTGGACGACCAGGTAGTCCGAGAGGCCGATCGAGTTCACGAGGGTGTAGCCGAGGCCCGGGATGTCGAGCAGGTACTGGACGATGAACCCCCCGGCCAGGAGCCCGCCGATGTTGACCCCGGCCGTGCCGAGCAGGGCCACCGACGAGGGACGCAGCGCGTGGCGCCAGAGGATGCGGCGCTGGCTGATCCCCTTGGAGCGCGCCAGGGTGATGTACTCCTGCTGCAGCGTCGCGATCAGGTCCGAGCGCAGGACCCGGTAGTAGACGGTCACGCTGCCGATCGCGAGCACGACCGACGGCAGGGCCATGCTCTCGAGGTTCGCGACCCAGTCCTGGGTCAGGGGCACGTAGGACGAGACCCCGGTGTGGGGGATGGCCAGCTTGATCGCTACGACGAGGACGAGCACCACTACCAGGATGAACGCGGGGATGGAGAGCATCGTGAAACTGAACGCCCCGAGGAAGCGGTCGAGCCAGCTGTCGGGGCGCTTGGCACTGCTCATGGCGAGCGGGATGGCCACGGCGAACGACAGGATCTGGCTGAGGACGATCATCTCGAGGTCGATCGGCAACGCGGCGCGGATCGTCGTCCACACCGGGACCTGGCTGATGAACGAGGTGCCGAGGTTGCCGCGCAGGACGTTCCTGATCCAGACGAAGTACTGCTCGATGACTGGTCGGTTGAGACCGAGCTGCGCGTAGAGCCGGGCGCGGTTCTGGGGGCTGTCCCCGGTGCCCAGGATCACGGTCGCCGGGTCGCCCGGCAGCAGGTGGATCAAGTAGAAGGCACCAACGGAGATGACGATGACGATGCCGACGAGCGTGACCACCCGTCGCGCCAGGTACCGCGCCACCTACCCCCCTTGGAGACTTCCTCAGGACATTAGCGAAGGGTCCCCGCGTCGACGGACCAGCCCGGTCGGGTCGGTTGTGACAGTCGGTGGGTACGGTGGACGGGTGATTCGTGTAGCCCTCGCCGGGGGGATCGGTTCGGGCAAGTCGGCGGCCACCGCCTTCTTGCGGGGGCGGGGTTACCTCGTGGTCGACGCCGACGAGGTCGCGCGCGAGGTGGTGCGCCCGGGCCGGCCGGCCTTCGTGGCCCTGGTGGACGCGTTCGGGCCGGCCGTGCTCGACCCCTCCGGGGAGATCGACCGGGCCTTCCTCGCGTCGATCGTCTTCTCGGACCCGACGGCCCGCCGCCGGGTCGAGTCGATCACCCACCCGAAGATCGGCGAGGTGATGGCCGACGCCCTCGAGGGGGCATCCGGGGACGTGGCCTTCGTGGCCCTCCCGCTGTACCGGGCTGAGCACCGCGCCCTGCTGAGCCTGGATGAGGTCTGGGCCCTCGAGGTCTCGCCCGCGACCGCGCTCGCCCGCCTGGGCTCCGAGCGCCGGATGGACCCGTCCGACGCACGGGCGCGCATCGCCGCGCAGGTGACCAACGAGGAGCGTCGACGCCTGGCCGATCGGGTGATCGATAACGAGGGCTCGATCGAGGACCTGCACCGGACGCTCGAGGACGCCCTCGCTGCGCTCGGAGCCGGGGCCCGTCGTGGGTGAGTTCGTCGTCCGTTCACCGTTCGCCCCCGCCGGCGACCAGCCACGGGCGATCGAGGCCCTGGCGCACGGGGTGACCGACGGGCTGCGGTACCAGACCCTCGAGGGGATCACCGGGAGCGGCAAGACCGCGACCATTGCCTGGCTGATCGAGCGCGTCCAGCGCCCCACGCTGATTCTGGAGCCGAACAAGTCCCTCGCCGCCCAGCTCGCCTCGGAGCTGCGCGAGATGCTCCCCGAGAACCGAGTGGAGTTCTTCGTCTCGTACTACGACTACTACCAACCCGAGGCCTACATCCCGCGCACCGACACCTACATCGAGAAGGACAGTTCGGTCAACGATGAGATCGACCGGCTGCGCCACGCGGCCACGTCGTCTCTGCTCACCCGCCGTGACACGGTCGTGGTGGCGTCGGTGTCGTGCATCTACGGCCTGGGGTCACCCTTTGAGTACCGCGAGCGGATGCTGCCGATCGAGGTGGGCGCCACCTTGGAGCAGCGCGCCCTGCTGCGACGCCTGGTGGAGATGCAGTACTCGCGCAACGACCTCGTGCTCGACCGGGGCACGTTCCGCTTGCGTGGCGACACCCTCGAGGTCCAACCGGCCTACGCGAGCGAGGCGATCAGGGTGTCTTTCTTCGGCGACGAGGTCGAAGAGATCTCCTTCTTCAACCCGCTGACCCAAGAGAGCCGCGGGCGGGTCACCGAGGTGACCCTCTTCGCCGCCTCCCACTACGCGACCGGCTTGGAGACGCTGCGGCGGGCCTGTCGATCGATCGAAGAGGAGCTGGGCGAGCAACTCGCTCGCTTCCAGGCCCAGGGCAAGCTGCTCGAGGCCCAACGCCTGCGCAGCCGGACCGAGCACGACCTGGAGATGCTCGAGCAGACCGGGGTGTGCGCGGGGGTCGAGAACTACGCCCGCCACCTGGACGGGCGCGCCGCGGGGGAGCGACCCTACACCCTGCTCGACTACTTCCCCGAGGACTTCCTCGTCGTCGTGGACGAGAGCCACGTCGCGGTGCCCCAGCTGCGCGGGCAGTACGCCGGGGACCGCTCGCGCAAAGAGACCCTCGTCGAACACGGGTTCCGGCTGCCCAGCGCACTCGACAATCGGCCCCTGACCTTCGAGGAGTTCGTCGACCTCGTGCCCCAGAGTGTGTTCGTCTCAGCCACGCCGGGACCCTTCGAGATCGAGGTCTCGGACCAGGTCGTCGAACAGGTCATCCGCCCGACTGGCCTGCTCGACCCGGTGGTTCGCGTCGTGCCGACGCGCAACCAGATCGACGACCTACGGGGACGGCTCACCGAGGTCATCGACCGCGGCGAGCGCGCGCTCGTCACCACCCTCACCAAGCGCATGGCCGAGGACCTGACCCAGTTCCTCACCAAGGCCGGGTACCGCGTGCAGTACCTGCACAGTGACATCGACACGATCCAGCGGATCGAGATCCTGCGTTCGCTGCGTCTGGGTGAGTTCGACGTGCTGGTGGGCATCAACCTCCTGCGCGAGGGCCTGGACCTGCCGGAGGTGTCGCTCGTGGCGATCCTCGACGCGGACAAGGAGGGCTTCTTGCGTTCCAAGAGTGCGCTGATCCAGACGATCGGACGCGCCGCCCGGAACGCCAACGGCCAGGCGGTCCTCTACGCCGACGCGATGACCGATTCGATGCGCGAGGCCATCGCGTTGACCGAGCGGCGCCGGACGATGCAGGCGGCGTTCAACGCCGAGCACGGCATCGAGCCGACCACGGTCACGAAGAACGTGGCCGACATCTTGAACCGGTTGCGCAGCGGCGAGCGCGTGGAGAGCGATCGGGTCGTCGGCGTCGAGGTGGCGGCGTCCGACCTGGCGCGCGAGATGGCGCGGGTCGAGGAGGCCATGCTCCAGGCGGCGGCCGAGCTGCGCTTTGAGGAGGCGGCGGTGCTGCGCGACACGCTCCACGCTCTGCACCGTCAGTCGCTCGAGGGTAGTGACGACCTGGTCGCCGCGGAGTGACCGGTAGGGTTCGACGATGGCGAAGTCGATTCGGGTCCAGGGGGCGAGGGTCCACAACCTGAAGAACCTATCGGTGGAGATCCCGCGCGACCAGCTCGTGGTCTTCACCGGGCTATCGGGCTCCGGCAAGTCGTCGCTCGCCTTCGACACGATCTACGCCGAGGGTCAGCGCCGCTACGTCGAGAGCCTCTCGGCCTACGCCCGCCAGTTCCTCGGCCAGATGGACAAGCCCGACGTCGACTTCATCGAAGGGCTCTCACCCGCGATCTCGATCGACCAGAAGACGGCGTCACGCAATCCTCGCTCGACCGTGGGCACCATCACCGAGGTCCACGACTACCTGCGCCTTTTGTTCGCGCGCATCGGGGTGCCGTACTGCCCGAACTGCGGCAAGCCCATCGCCAGTCAGACGCCCCAGCAGATAGTCGACCAGGTCCTCGAGCGCCCGGCCAACCAGCGCTTCATGGTGCTGGCCACCCTCGTCCAGGGACGCAAGGGCGAGTACTCGGCCCTCTTCAACGACCTGGCGGCCCAGGGCTTCAGTCGGATCCGCGTCGACGGCACCATCCACGAGCTGGCGGAGCGTGAGGCGATCGCCCTCAAGCGCTACGAGCAGCACACCGTCGAGGTGGTCCTCGACCGGCTGACCGTGAAGGCGACCAGCCGCCAGCGGCTCACCGAGTCGGTGGAGGCCGCCCTCAAACTGACCAAGGGCACGGTCACCGTGATCTTCTTCGAGCCCGACGAGACCGTGCAGTTCTCCGAGACGATGGCCTGCTCGGACTGCGGAATCAGCTTCAGCGAGCTGGCGCCCCGGGACTTCTCGTTCAACTCGCCGTACGGGGCCTGCCCGGTCTGCACGGGGCTCGGCACGCGCTTCGAGGTCGACCCGGGCCTCGTGGTGCCCGACGACACCCTGTCCCTGGCCGAGGGGGCCCTCGCCCCCTGGGCGGGGGCCCGCCTGAAGTACTTCGAGCGCCTCCTCGAGGCGGTGGCCGACTCCGGGGGCTTCTCGGTCTCGACGCCGTGGAGGAAGTTGCGCGCGAAGGACCGCCGGCTGGTCCTCTACGGCGTCGAGAACAAGACGGTGCCCGTCAAGTACCGCAACCGCTACGGCAAGGTGAAGACCTACGACACCAGCTACCGCGGGATCGTGGAGTGGCTCGAGCGCCGCCGGACCGAGGCCGAAGGCGACTGGACCCGTGAGCAGGCCGAGCAGTACATGCGCGAGGTCGAGTGCACCGCCTGCCGGGGCCAGCGGCTGCGCCCGGAGGTCCTGTCCGTGCGGGTGCATGGGCGCAACATCGCCGAGGTCTCCGCCCTGGCCATCGACGAGGCGATCGCCTACTTCAGCGCCCTGCCCCTGAGCGCGCGCGAGGAGGCCATCGCCCGCCAGGTGGTCAAAGAGATCGTCGAGCGCCTCAGCTTCCTCATGAACGTGGGCCTCGACTATCTGACGCTCAGCCGCGCCTCCGCCTCCCTGTCGGGCGGCGAGGCCCAGCGCATCCGCCTGGCCAGCCAGATCGGCAGCTACCTCGTCGGCGTGCTCTACGTGCTCGACGAGCCCTCGATCGGACTCCACCAGCGCGACAACCGGCGCCTCATCGCGACGCTCGAGCGGCTGCGCGACCTCGGGAACTCGGTCATCGTCGTCGAGCACGACGAGGAGACGATTCGACTGGCCGACTTCGTCGTGGACATCGGCCCCGGCGCCGGCGAGTTCGGTGGCGAGGTCGTCCACGCGGGCACCTACGAGGCACTGCTCGAGAACCCCCGCTCCCTCACCGGCCAGTACCTGTCGGGACGGCGCTCGATCGCCGTGCCGAGCGAGCGCCGCGCGGGCAACGGCCAACGGCTCACCGTGCGCGGGGCGCGGGCCCACAACCTCCAGGACGTGACCGTTGACGTTCCCCTGGGCGCGTTCGTGGCGGTGACCGGGGTCTCGGGCTCGGGCAAGTCGTCGCTCGTCAACGCCATCCTGCTGGCGTCGTTGGAGCGCCAGATCAATCGGGCCAAGGTCGTCGCCCTCGAGCACGACGGCATCGACGGGGTCGAGAACCTCGACAAGGTGGTCGCCGTCGACCAACAGCCGATCGGGCGCACGCCGCGCTCCAACCCGGCCACCTACACCGGGGTCTTCGACAAGATCCGCAAGCTCTTCGCCGAGGTGCCCGAGGCCAAGGTCCGTGGCTACCAGCCCGGGCGCTTCTCCTTCAACGTCAAGGGCGGTCGGTGTGAGTCGTGCGCCGGGGACGGCACCATCAAGATCGAGATGCACTTCCTGCCCGACGTCTACGTCAACTGCGACGTGTGCGACGGCAAGCGCTACAACCGCGAGACCTTAGAGATCCTCTACCGCGGCCGCTCGATCGCCGACGTGCTCGACATGCCCATCGGCGAGGCCCTCGAGTTCTTCGAGCGCCAGCCGGCGATCGCCCGTCACGTCCAGAGCCTGGTGGACGTGGGCCTCTCGTACGTGCGACTGGGCCAGCCCGCGCCCACCCTCTCGGGTGGCGAGGCCCAGCGGGTCAAGCTCGCCACCGAGCTCGCTCGTCGCCCCACCGGCCACACGCTCTACGTGCTCGACGAGCCGACGACCGGGCTGCACTTCGAGGACGTGAGTCGGCTCCTCGCGGTCCTGCACCGCCTGGTCGACCAGGGCAACACCGTGCTCGTCATCGAGCACAATCTCGACGTCGTCAAGACTGCCGACTGGGTCGTGGACCTCGGTCCGGAGGGGGGACGCCGGGGCGGACGCGTCGTGGGCGAGGGCACCCCGGAGGAGATCGCGCGCCTCGACACGGCGACCGGCACCGTGCTGAGAGAGGCCCTCGCGACCGGGCGGTCGTAGTGCTCGACAAGCCGGCCGGCATCCCGCGCCAGAGCGGTTGCTACCTCTTTCGCAACGCGCGCGGCGAGGTGATTTACGTCGGCAAGGCTCGGGTGCTCGCCCAGCGGCTCGCGAGTTACTTCCAGCGCCGCGACGGCCTCTCGGAGAAGACGCGGCTGTTGATGGACGAGGCGACCGCCGTCGAGTGGATCGTCACCCCGAGCGAGCTCGACGCCCTGGTCCTCGAGAACGAGCTCATCAAGGCGAACCAGCCCCGCTACAACCTGCGCCTGAAGGACGACAAGACCTTCCCCTACGTGGCCCTCGACTCACGCACGCCCTTCGCCGCGCCGTACCTCACCCGCGGGGCCCACGTGAAGGGGGTGCGCTACTACGGCCCCTTCGTCGACGTGGGCGCCCTGCGCACGACGATGGACGAATTGCTCCAGGCGTTCCCGCTGCGCACGTGCTCGACCCACAAGTTCCGCTACCACGAGCGGGTCGGTCGGCCCTGCCTGCTCTACGACATCGGCAAGTGCTCCGGGCCGTGCGCGGGCAAGGTCGACGAGGAGGGCTACCGGGAGATTGTCCAGGCCTGGGCTCGGTTCTTCGAGGGCGACGTGCGACCCCTGCGCGACCGGCTGGCCGCCCAGATGGACGACGCCGCCCGAAGCCGCCACTACGAGGCGGCCGCGCGCGCGCGTGACGGACTCGAGGCCCTCGAGCGGGCCTCGGCCAGCCAGAGCGTGGTCCTCGACGACCACTCCGACCTCGACGTGGTGGCCTCGGCCACCGAGGGATCGCGCACCGCCCTGGTGCGCTTCAGGGTGCGCTTTGGACGGATCGTCGGGCGCACGGCGCACCTCATCGATCGCACGTTGGACGAGGACGACGAGGAGCTCTTCGAGGACGTGCTGGCCGACCTCTACGCCGAGGGCGAGCCGGTGCCGCCGGTGGTGGTGGTCGAGCGGGCGGGGTGGGCGAGTGCGCTCGCGGCCGCTTTCCTCGGCGCCCGGCGGGGCCGGCCGGTCGAGCTCGTGGCGCCCCGGCGGGGCAAGCGCCGCCGGGTGGTCGAGCTGGCCCGGACCGACGCGGCGGCGGTGGTCGCCCGCGACAGCCTGCGCCGTCAGGCCGACCACAACGTCCGCAGTCGGGCCCTGCTCGAGCTCGGTCAGGCGCTGGGCCTCGCCGCCCCGCCGTACCGGATCGAGTGCTTCGACATGAGCCACCTGCAGGGGACGAACTACGTGGGCTCGATGGTCGTCTTCGAGGACGCGCTGGCGGCCAAGGGCGAGTACCGCCACTTCAACGTGCGCGAGGTGCTCGGCAACGACGACGCCGGCGCCATGGCCGAGGTCGTGCGTCGGCGCCTGGCCCACTGGGACGAGGGGGAGGGGTCGCGCTTCGCGCGGGCCGACCTGATCATCATCGACGGGGGCCTGCCCCAGCTGCACGCCGCCGAGGCGGCCGCCGCCGAGCGGGGCCTGGCGGGGCGCGTCGAGTTCGCGGCGCTGGCCAAGCGCGAGGAGCTCCTCTACCGACCGGGTCGAGCGACGCCGATCGCGCTCGAGCGCGGGAGCGAGGCCCTCTACCTCGTCCAACGGGTGCGCGACGAGGCTCACCGCTTTGCGATCACCTTCCACCGCTCCAAACGGGGCCGCTCGATGGTCGCCTCAACCCTGGAGGGCGTCGAGGGGCTCGGTCCGGCCCGCCGGGAGCGGTTGATGGGCCACTTCGGCTCGCTCGAGGCGTTGCGCGCCGCCCGCCTCGAGGAGCTCGAGGCCCTGTCGTGGCTACCGGACAGCGTGGCGGCCAGCCTCTACGATCACCTGCACGCGCCGGCGGCGCTCCGGCCCGAGAAGAGGTGAGATGAGCGAGGTCCTGCTGGTCACCGGGATGTCGGGCGCCGGGCGCTCCACGGCCTCGGCGGCCCTCGAGGACCTCGGCTGGTTCGTGATCGACAACCTCCCCGTGGAACTGGCGGTGCGGGTGGGCGAGCTCGCCCGCACGCGCAGCGCCCGCGACGCCGGGGTGGCCTTCGTGGTGGGCCGTTCGGCGGACCTCGACTCGGCCGCCCTGCTCGAGGTGGCCCGCGAGCTACGCGAGCGACACGGCGCCCTGCGGATCCTCTTCCTCGACGCGCCCGACGACGTGCTGATCGCCCGCTTCGAGGGCAACCGCCGGCGCCACCCCATCGACGCGCCCACCCTGGCCGAGTCGATCGCCGCCGAGCGGGCCCTCCTCGCCCCGATCCGCGACGCGGCCGACCTGGTGATCGACACCGGCGGGCTCAACGTCAATCAGCTGCGCCGCCGGGTCATCGAGAGCGTGGCCGCCCCCGGCGACGGTCGGGCCATGCGGGTCTCGATGGTCAGCTTCGGCTTCGCCTTCGGGATCCCGCGCGACGTCGACCTGGTCTTCGACTGCCGGTTCCTACCCAATCCCCACTGGGTCGAGGAGCTACGCCCCCTGACGGGCCTCGACGCCCCCGTCGCCCAGTACGTGCTGGCCCAGGAGGGGGCCCGTCGGCTCATCGACGAGGTGGTGGGACTGCTCGAGTGGCAGATCCCGGCCTTCGCCAAGGAGGGCAAGTCCTACCTCTCGATCGCCGTGGGCTGCACCGGCGGACGTCACCGCAGCGTGGCGGTGGCCGAGGAGATCGCCCGACGCCTGGGCCTGGAGAACCCGCCCTTCCACCGCGACATCACCCGATGAGGGCCGTCGCCGTCGGAGGCGGCCACGGCACGGCGGTGTCGCTGCGAGCCCTCAAGGCACTCACCCCCGAGGTCACCGGCGTCGTCTCGGTGGCCGACGACGGCGGCTCGACGGGTCGGCTACGGGCCCTGCTGAACGTGGCCGCCGTGGGCGACCTGCGCAAGTGCCTGGTCGCCCTGGCCGACCCGGAGAACCCGTTGACGCGCTCCTTCGAGCACCGCTTCGCCGTGGGCGAGCTCGCGGGCCACGCCGTCGGCAACCTGCTGCTCGTCGGGCTGATCGACGCGACCGGTGACCTCGAGGAGTCGGTGCGCGCCCTCGCCGAGGTGATGGGGGTGACCGGGGCGATCGTGCCGGCGAGCACCGAGGGCGTCGAGCTGGTCGCCACCACGCGCCACGGTGCCACCCGGGGCCAGAGCGAGGTCGCCCGCACCGGGGCGATCGAGCGGATTCGGCTGGAGCCGCGCCTGGCCGCCGCGCCCATCGCCGCGGTCGAGGCGATCGAGCGGGCCGATCTCGTGCTCGTGGGGCCGGGGTCGCTCTTCACCAGCGTGCTGGCCGCCTGCGTCGTGCCCGGGGTGACCCAGGCCCTGGCCGCCACGCGAGCCCAGCGGCTCTACGTCGCCAACCTCCACCCCCAGGTGCCCGAGACCGAGGGGTTCAGCCTGGCCGACCACGTCGAGGCACTCGAGCGCCACGGCGTGGTGCCCGACGCGGTGCTCGTCGACGGCCGGGGCCCCTTCGCCGGCCAGGGGTGCGCCCGGCCGGTGGTGCGCGCCGACCTCGCCGACGACCGGGGCCTCGTACACGATGTGCAAAAATTGGCGTCGGCCGTCGCGAACCTCGTCGGGGGCCGCGCAGCGTAGATCGGAGTGGCGGTGGCGATTCGGGTGGGCATCAACGGCTTCGGCCGCATCGGGCGCAACTTCCTACGCGCGGCACTGGGCCGCGAGGGGCTCGAGGTGGTGGCGGTGAACGACCTGGTGGCCCCGGCGACCAACGCGCACCTACTCAAGTACGACTCGACCCAGGGGCCCCTCGGGGTCGAGGTAGCGGTGACCGAGACCGGACTCGCGGTGGGCGGCGCCGAGATCGCCGTCTACGCCGAGCGCGACCCCGGGGCGGTGCCCTGGGGGACCCACGGGGTGGACGTCGTCATCGAGTCGACGGGGCTCTTCACCACCCGGGAGAAGGCGGCGGCCCACCTCGCGGGCGGGGCCCGACGGGTCGTGATCTCGGCCCCCTCACCCGACGCCGACGCCTCCTTCGTGGTGGGGGTGAACGACGACACCTTCGACCCCGAGCGCCACGTCGTGGTCTCGAACGCCTCGTGCACGACCAACTGCTTCGTGCCCATGGTCAAGGTTCTCGACGACGCCTTCGGCGTGCGCGGCGGGCTCATGACGACCGTGCACGCGTACACCAACGACCAGAACCTGCTCGACCTCGCCCACAAGGACCTGCGACGGGCGCGCGCGGCCGCGGTGAACATCGTGCCCTCCTCGACCGGCGCCGCCCGGGCCACCAGCCTCGTGCTGGAGGCGATGAAGGGTCGCCTGGACGGGACCTCGTTGCGGGTGCCGGTGCCGGCCGGCTCGATCACCGACTTCACGGCCGTGGTGGGTGTCACCTCCGTCGAGGCCGTCAACGGCGCCTTCAAGGCGGCGAGCGAGCGGGGTCTCGCCGGGGTGCTCGTCTACTGCGACGAGCCGATCGTCTCGAGCGACATCGTGGGCAGCCCGGCGTCGTGCACCTTCGACTCCTTGATGACGATGGTCCAGCCCCTCGACGGGGACAGCGCGCTCGTCAAGGTCTTCGGCTGGTACGACAACGAGTGGGGCTACGCCAACCGCCTGGTCGACCTGGCCGAGCGCGTCGGAGCGCGGTGAGGCCCCTGCCCTCGCCGGCGCGCTGGGGTGACCTGACCGGCAAGCGCGTGCTGGTGCGGGTCGACTTCAACGTGCCCGTCGCCGAGCGCGACGGCGAGGTCGTGGTGACCGACGACTTCCGGCTGCGCGCGGCCCTGCCGCTGCTCGGCGACCTCCTCGGCCGCGGGGCGAGCGTGGTGGCCTGCACCCACTTCGGCCGGCCCGAGGGACGCGTCGACGCGCGCTACTCGCTCGACCCGGTGCGCCGAGCCCTCGACGCGCTCTGCCCGGGCGTCGAGCTGATGGAGAACCTCCGCTTCGATCCCGGCGAGGAGGCCGGCGACCCGGCCTTCGGCGCCTCACTCGTCGAGGGCGTCGACTACTACGTCAACGAGGCCTTCGGCGCCTCTCACCGCGCCCACGCGTCGATCGTCGTGCCGCCCCGCCTGGTGCCGAGCGCGGCCGGGCCCAACCTGGCCCACGAGGCCGAGACGATCCTCACCCTGCTCGAGGAACCCCCGCGGCCCCTCGTGGCCGTCGTCGGTGGGGCCAAGGTCAAGGACAAGATCGGCCTGGTGCGCGTCCTCGCCGAACGAGCCGACCTGGTGCTCGTGGGCGGGGGGATGGCCCACACTTTCGCGCTGGCCGACGGACGCCGAGTCGGCGACAGCCTGGTCGACCTCGGTTGGGTCGAGGAGTGCCGGACGCTGCTCAAGTCCGGCACGGTCGTGATCCCGCTCGACGCCCGGGGCCTGCCCAGCGGGGCGCCCTTCGGGACGGGCGGGGGCGAGGCCCCCGCCGTCGACTTCGCGCGCGACGTCCCCGACGGCTTCACCGCCCTCGACATCGGCCCTCAGACGGCGGCGCTCTTCGGCGCGGCCATCGCGGGGGCGGGCTCGGTGCTCTGGAACGGCCCCATGGGGGTCTTCGAGGACCCGCGCTTCATGGCCGGCACCGAGGCGGTCGCCCGGGCCGTCGCCGCCAGCGGGGCCGTGAGCGTCGTGGGTGGGGGCGACTCGGCGGCCGCCCTCGACGCCCTGGGGCTGCGCGAGGCGGTGACCTTCGTCTCGACCGGCGGGGGCGCGACGCTGCGTCTGGTCGAAGAGGGCGACCTGCCGGGGCTGCGGGCGTTGCGCGAGAGCCCCTTCGACTGATGGTCGCACCCGCCGTCTACGGCAACTGGAAGATGAACCTCGACCACGTCGAGGCGATCCACCTCACCCAGCAACTGGGCGTGCTGCTGCGTCGGTCGCCCCTCGAGCACGTGGAGGTGGGCGTCGCCCCACCCTTCGTCGACCTGCGCAGCGTCGGCTCAGTCATCGAGGCCGACCGCCTGGGGCTCGTGCTGTGCGCCCAGCACGTGAACGAGCACGAGTCGGGGGCCCACACCGGGGAGGTGTCGCTCGCGATGCTCGAGCGCCTCGGGGTGCGCGCGGTGATCGTCGGCCACTCCGAGCGCCGTCGCCTCTACGGGATGGACGACGCCGTCGTCGCCCGCACCCTCGCCCGGGTCGCGGGGGCCGGCCTGCGGGCGATCCTGTGTGTGGGCGAGGACCTCGAGGTGCGCCGGGCCGGTGGGGAGGCGGCCTTCGTGGCCGAGCAGCTGCGGGCGGCGCTCGCGGGGCTGGCCGAGGACGCCCGGGCGAACGTCACGGTCGCCTACGAGCCGCTGTGGGCCATCGGGACCGGGGTGGTCGCCGAGGCGACCCAGGTGGCCACCCTGAACCGCTCGATCCGCGCGACCCTGAGCGCGCTGGGTCTCGAGGCCCCCGTCCTCTACGGGGGCTCGGTGAACGCGGAGAACGCCGCCGAACTGGCCCGCGAGGGGGCGCTGGACGGCTTCTTGGTCGGAGGGGCCAGTCTGCGGGCCGAGACCTTCCATGCGGTCGGCCGGGCGCTCGACGACTGGTACGCTTCTACCCGCTGAATTATCGGAGGGAATCATGCTGACGGCGCTGATCATCGCGATCGAGGCGATCATGGCCGTCGCCCTGGTCTTCCTCGTCCTCTTGCACTCCGGCCGCGGCGGGGGGATCTCGGACCTGATGGGCGGGTCGGTGACGACGGCCGCCTCGGGCTCGACCGCGGTCGAGAAGAACCTCGACCGCATCACCATCGCCGTCGCCCTGGTCTTCACCTTCGCCACGCTGGCGCTGGACCTGCGACTCCAGTAGCCGTCGTGGGTCGACGGCTCGAGCGCCGGACGCTCCTCGTCGCGGCGCTGGCCCTCGTGTCCCTGGCCTACCCCGCGCTCACGAGCGACGCGGCCCGCACCCCCGGAGGCGTCAACGAGAACGGCCAGACGCTGTTCGTCTCGCTCCCGGGCCCGTTCTCGGGCTGCACGTACCTCGACCAGGCCGCCACCGCGAGCGACGACGCGTTGAACGACCTCGTGACGCCGTCGGCCTTCACGACCCTGCCGACCGGGGTGCTCGTGGGCGAAGGCGGGCCGATCGCCTCGGCCGAGCTGACCTCCCTCTCGCCCGAGACCGTGCGCTACAGCGTCGCCCCCCACCAGCGCTGGAGCGACGGGCGGCCCTTCAGCGCCCGGGACCTGGTCGCGTGGTGGCGACGCGCCCGCCAGCTCTCGAGCGTCACGAGCGACGGCTATCGGGCCATCGCCTCGATGCGGATCTCGGACCATGGGCTCAGTGCGACGGCGGTCTTCGCCCATCCCTACGCGACCTGGACGCTGCTGTTCCGCGACGTCGAGGCCCCCACGGCGAGCGCCGGCTGTTCGATCACCGCCTTCGCCGCGCGCCCGACGCTCGGGCCCTACGAGGTGGCGAGCGCCGGCGCCACTCGGGTCGTGCTCGTGATGAACCCCCACTGGCCCCTCGATCCCAACCGGTTCGGGCGTGTGATCGTCACCACCTCACGAGTCCTGCCCAAGAACGCCGCGACCCTCTACGCCGGCTTCTCGACGACCGTCAACCAGTCCGAGGTGCTCGCCACGACCTCGGACCCGGCCGTCTCGAGCCGGATCGGCTCGGCTTCGGGCATCGAGGAGCTGACCCTCTCGCCGCGCAGCACGGTGACGGCCCCGATCGCGGTGCGCGAGGCGCTCAGCTGGGCGATCGAGCGCCAGGGACTGATCAACACGATCTACGGGTCCTACACCTACGAGCCGGCGGCCGCCCAGTCGGCCCTCTACTCCCAGGGCCAGGCCCAGTACCCGGGCTTTGGGGGTACGAACCCCTCGAACACCACGACCACCACCACCATCCCCGACGCGACGACCAACGGCCTGCACGACTGTCCGGCGTGTGCGGTCCAGGTGCTCTCGGCCAACGGCTACGCCCAGGGCGCCCACGGCTGGTTCACCCCCCAGGGTCGGCGCCTCGCCGTGCGATTGGCGATCGGCCCGAGCCACCTCGACCACACCGTCGCCTACCTGATCGAACGGGCGTGGGCTCGCCTCGGGATCCCCACGACCTCGGTGCCCGAGTCCACCGAGATTGCCACCGCCGAGACCGTGGCGGCCGGTCGGGCCGACGCCGGGGTCCTCGTGCGCCCGACGATCGAGGGCCCGTCGTACACCGCGCGCTCCTTCGTCGGCCCGGCCTATCCCGACTCGTACCCCTCGGGGGTGCGACTCGCGGGGGTCATCGATCTCTTCGACACGGCCATCGCGAATTTCAACCCCGCCACGGCCACGGCGTCCTGGCTCAACCTGGATCGTGACGTGATGAGCCTGTTCTGGGTGCGGCCGCTGTTCACCCCGCCCTCACTCGAGGTCTGGTCCAATCAGCTCTCGGTCGTGGCGCCGACCTTCAGCGCACCGAGTTTCCTCGACCAGATTCCCACCTGGACGGTCCTACCGCCGACGACGATCGGCTCGTAGACGCTCTGGCGGCTAGAATGGGTTCCCACGTCGGAGTGGCGGAATAGGCAGACGCGCCAGCTTGAGGGGCTGGTGCCCGAAAGGGCGTGTGGGTTCAAGTCCCGTCTCCGACACCAACCCCGAGCCAGACGGTGGGGCGCCGGCGCTGGACTGTCGACTCCTCAACTCAGATCCACGACACCCGGCCGAGGTGACTCCCAGGTCCTTGCTGGTCAGTACCAGTCCCGTCAGTCCGACACCCCACGCCGAGTCGGGGCCGTCGCCACCACGACACCTGAACTCGGCCACAGTGCTCCGTCGGCGTCGACACGTGTGCGATGCGCTCGAAGAGCTCCCCGCCCACGTCCGGATCGCGACACCGTGGCGCCCATCCGCCAGACCCCGGAGCCCGTACCGGATGGCAGGGGTCGCCGGCGTGCCGGCGGTACCGTGAGGCGGTGGAGCTTCCGGAGTTTCTCGTACGCGACGCCGGCGCGTGGCGGAACTGGCTGGCGGACAACCACGACACCTCGCCCGGTGTGCGCTTGGTCCTGGCGAAGAAGGGCGTGACACACCCGACGTCGCTCGGTTACGACGAGGCGCTGGACGAGGCGATCGGGTACGGGTGGATTGACGGGCAACTGACGCGCCGGGACGCCACGACGTTCCTCCGGCGGTTCACGCCGCGTAGCGCTCGTAGCGCGTGGTCCCAGCGGAACGTCGCCATCGCCGAGAGGCTGCGGCGCTCCGGGCGAATGCACCCGTCGGGTGAGGCGCAGGTTCTCCGAGCGAGGGCGGATGGGCGTTGGGGAGCCGCCTACGCCGGCTCGCGTGACGCCGAGCTCCCCGAGGACCTGGCACGGGCGCTGGCTGCCGACCCCCGCGCCCGTGCGACGTTCGACACCCTCGAGAGTGCTAACCGATACTCCCTCCTCTATCGGGTGGAACGCGCCAAACGGGCCGAGACCCGTGCCCGACGGATCGAGCAGTTCGTCGAGATGCTGGGTCGTGGCGAGACCCTCCACCCCCAGGGACCAGGTACGTCCACGTAGTGGACTCCAACACGGTGGCGCGAGCGCGCGGGAACCCGGGCGGGGCGGGTCTCGGGGTGGGCGTCGAGCTCGAGCGACGCCGCCGGGTCGATCCGTGCCGGTAACGTTCCCGGCGTCGGCCCGCGCGAAGTGACCGGGCGGTGAACGCGTGGGGGGTCAGTGTCAACGTCGCTCGGGGCGAGTCGTGGCCGTGCCCTCGCGACGCGGTGGGCCATCGTGGCCGTCGTGGTGGCAGCGGTCGCGGTCTCGGCCGGCGTGGTGCTCACGCACCGGACTACGCGCGCGGGCCGATGGTGGGCGGAGTTCGGATCGTCGGACGCGGCGGTTGTTAACCAGGACAACCAGGTCATCGCGGGGGTCCTCTCGAGCGGCCCGGGACTATCGGCGGTGGCCCTGCACTTCGACTGCCAGATCGGCGCACGAGACCTCGCGCGGATCCTGAGCCACGCCCCCTCGCCGAACCGAGGGTTCCGTCGCGCGTACCGCACGGCTCTGGAACTCGACGCCCGGGCGTTCGACGCGTGCGTTTCGATGACGGCCTCGCCGTCCGCATCATCGCCGGCCGCGGCGATCGCCGCCGTGCGCCACGATCTGCACCGCTTCGATGGCGCGATTCCCACCGTTAACGCCCGCGGAGGTCGGATCGGCTACGGGTCGGTCTTCGCGCCCGCGCGCTAGAGCGGTCCCGTCGACCGCGAGACGGGTGCCCGGGCACCGCTCCGCACCCTCCGCCCGCGCGGGACCTCGGCTGTGGTTCACTGGCTCGTTGACCCAAGGGAGGAGGAGGTTGCGGGCCGTGGGGAATCCGGGGATTGAGCGCTACGCCTACGGCGTGGACCCGGCGCAGTACGCCGACCTGTACCGACCCGACGGTGCGGCCCGTCGCGGGACGCTGGTCTTGGTTCACGGAGGGTTCTGGAGGGCAGCCTTCGGGGCGGACCACCTGGCCGGGGTTGCCGCAGACCTCTCGCGCCGGGGGTGGACCGTCTGGAACGTGGAGTACCGCCGCGTGGGCAACGGCGGGGGCGGGAGGGAGACGCTCGCCGACGTGTCGGCGGCGTTCGATCGACTCGCGAGCGTGCCCGACGCCGACACGCAGTGGGTCGTCGCCGTGGGCCACAGCGCCGGGGGACACCTCGCGACCTGGGCGGCGGGCCGCCGACAGCTGGCGGTCGCCGGACGGTGGTCGGCCCCCGAGGTCGAGGTGGACGCCGTCGTCAGCCTCGCCGGGGTCCTCGACCTCGCCGAGGCGGTTCGCCAGGGCATCGGGGGCGGGGCGGCGGCCGAGTTCCTCGGGGGGACCCTGGAAAGACGCGGGGAGCTCCTCGAGGTCGCCGACCCCCTCGCGCGCATTCCCCTCGCGGCCGCCGTGCGCTGCGTGCACGCGCGCGCCGACGACCGCGTGCCCTTCACCCAGAGTGAGACCTACGTCGCGCGCGCCCGCGCGGTCTCGATGGACGCCGAACTCATCGAGGCGGCCCAGGACCACTTCTCGGTGGCCGACGTCACCTCGCGTGACTGGCCGGTGGTGCTCGCGGTGCTCGAGGAACTCGAGGGCCGAGTGGCGATGCAGGGTTCCGTCGGCCCCTGAGGCACGTTCGCACTCGCACTCAGCGGCCCCTGCCGGCGCACGACGGAGCACCGGGAAGCGCAGCGGTGCCACTACGACCGTGGGTGCGGTGGGGGAGGCTGGTCCAACGGCAGCACGCGGTGTTCCTGGACGGGTTCAGTCGCGAGGACGACGCCGCGTTCCGGGCCCACGCGCAGGGGGTCGTCGACCCTGGCGTCGACGAGCGTGTCGTCGAGGACCTGGAGCGGGCGAGCGTCCACTTCGTGGGCCGCGTGGCCCACGAGGGGATGTCGCGGCACGCCCCGTCCCTGAGCGGACCGGTGGCCGACGTGATGAACCGGGCGCCCAAGGTCGTCTGCGCACGCACTCTCACCCGGGCGGACGGGCCCGAGACCCGGATCGCACGTGGTGACGTCGTCGACGAGGTCGTTGTCCCGAAGGGCGAGGTGGAGGGCGAGATCCTCGCCCACGGAGGCTTCCGGCTCGCCGAGCCGCTGGTGAGGCACGACCTGGTCGACGTGCTGAACCTGAACGTCGTCTCGGTCACCCTGGGCCGAGGGACCTCGCTCCTCGCGACCCGTTCCCGTCCCCGGGTCTATCGGCGGGTCTCGAGCGCGGCGATCCTCTCCGTGGTAATCCGCCAGCAGCTGCCACGCGGGGCGGTGGGCGCTCCCTAGCGGCCCCCGCGGGCGCGTGGGTGAGCAGACTCAGGTCTCGACGACCAGGCGCGCGACCCGACGCTGCCACAGGGCGAGGGCCGGCATGCCCGCGAGCTCCAGCACGAGGGCCGCAACGAAGATCGGGTGAGGCCGTCCGACCCTCTTCCACGAGACCAGGCGCGCGACGCCGCCGAAGAAGGCCGCCGCTAGCACGGCACCCAGACGAGGGCCCTCGCTCTGCACCCTCGGGAGGCTCCGCCAGACGATGAAGGCGACCGCGAACCAGAAGGTGTTGAGGAAGCGGTACTCGCTGTCAAGGGTCGCCGCGACGTCCCCGACGTCCCCGGGGAGCCCCGCCGGTCCCTTGAGGAACGACGCGATGCCCGAGCAGAACGGGATGAGCGCCAGCGCTGCGAGGGCGAACTGCAGCCGACGTCGCTCGCGGTCACCGGGCATGGGCACACTGACATCGTCGCACGGTGGCGAGGGACACCGTGCGATGTCTCGGGCGCCGACTCGAACGAGTCTCCCGAGCCGACGCACGAGGACGGGGCGCCCGACGTCAGCCCCCCGTGCGGGCCCCTTCACGGTCTCGCCCCGGGACCAGTAGCCTCGGCGACGCGACAGAGAGGTGGGCGATGGCGACGACGCACGACCCGAGCCCACGGATCGCGATCCTCTGGCGAGGCGACCGGGGCGACGTCGCCGCCGCACCCCGGTCGGACCGCCAGCTCGAGCCGCTCTTCGCGGCCCTCGCTCGAGGCGGCGCTACGGTCGTGCTCACCCCGTACGCCGACGACGCCGCGGACGAGGTCCGCGAGGAGCTCCTCGACTGTGACGGCGTGCTCGTCTGGGTGAATCCCATCCAGGACGGGGCGACGCGCGAGACTCTCGACCCCGTGCTGGGCGACGTCGCGTCGCGCGGGGTGTACGTGTCGGCCCACCCCGACGTCGTCGCCCGCCTCGGGACGAAGGAGGTGGTGCACCGCACCCGAGCTCTGGGGTGGGGCAGTGACAGCCACCTCTACGGCTCGGTCCGCGAACTGGCTGTCGACTTCCCCGCCCGGTTGGCCGCGCACGGTCGTCTGGTGCTCAAGCAGGCACGCGGAAACGGCGGCCTGGGCGTGTGGCTGGTGGAGAGGGTCGGGGCGGGGGACGCGGGGCCCGACGCGGGGACCCTCGTGCGCGTACTCGAAGCGAGGTCACCCGACGCGGCGGCCGAGGAGATGGACCTCGCCGCGTTCCTCGCCCGGTGCGAGGAGTACGGCGCGTGGTCGGGGACGCTGATCGACCAGGTCTACCAGGAGCGACTGGCCGAGGGCATGGTGCGCTGCTACCTCACCCACGACCAGGTCGTGGGCTTCGCGCGCCAGTACCCCAAGGGCCTGCTCGATCCCGAGGCGCGCGCCCGCCGGGGGGCGGTGCCCCCCACCGCGATGGCCGGGCCCGAACTCGCTGGATTCCGGGCCCTGCGCGAGCGCTGCGAGACCGAGTGGGTTCCCGCGATGACCGCGATCCTCGGTCTCGAGCGCGAGGCGCTGCCGGTCATCTGGGACGCCGACTTCCTCTTCGGCCCCCCGACACCCGAGGGCGAGGACACCTACGTCCTCTGCGAGATCAACGCCAGCGCCGTGTGGCCCTTCCCGGCCGCGGCGGTCGAGGCCGTGGCGCGCGCCGCCCTCGCGCGCACGCGTGACGCGATGGCCATTCGCCCTCGCGCGCACTAGCCCCGTCGCGCGGAGCCCGACGCGGCGGCACGACGCCGCGGAGGGCCCGCGTGTCGCCGGTTGCCGTGCGGGGTGCCCGCACCGGTACGGACGAACCCCAGGGGTGGTTCGGGTGGTCCCGAGACGAGTTGCTCCCAACCCGGGTCGACGCGGTCCGAGCGCTCGCGTGCGTCGACGGGACCTAAGTCACGAGTTCGCTCGCGCACGCGACGTCCGTCCAACATCTGACCTTTATCCCTACGGGACTGAAGGGGGTCGACGTGAGACTGACCACGGCCCGAAACGTAAGAGCCAGATAAGTGAGGAAAGCAGACCATGAAAGCCCCCCCAGCCCGCAAGCTCCTCGCCGCCGCCGCCCTCGTGGGCTCCGTGGGCCTCGTCGCGGCCGGCGCCGGCGCCGCCGTGACACCGCCCGCCCGTCCGAGCGGGGCGCCGATGGCCCTCGCCACGCCCCACGTCATCGCGTTCCGGGCGACCTACCACGGCACGATGTCACTGCTGTGGAGCAGCTCGTCGGTTAAGGTGACCTCGCTCGTGGGCACCGGGTCGATCCCCGGCGTGGGCGCGAGCACCCTCCGGGGGACGGGCATCTCCTCCCCGTCGAGCACCTGTGACCCATTCTCGGGCTCGGGCTCGATCACCGCCGCCAAGGGCGCGCTCGTCCTGCGGGTCGTCTCGTCGGCCAAGCAGTCGGCCTGCGCGTCGGGGAGCGCGGCCCCGACGACGGTCAGCGTCAAGGGCGTGGCCACGGTCCTCACCGGACGAGGGATCTACCTCGCCGCCAAGGGGAACCTCGCGATCAGCGGGTCGTTCTCCATCCAGTCCACGGCCGCGGGCTCCAAGGAGAGCGACCAGTTCACCGCGACCCTCGTCGGCAAGCTCACCGTCAAGTGACGACGGTGGAAAGAGAAAGGCACACAATGAGGAGAGTCATAGGTAGCGCGCTCGCGGGCGTCTTCTGCCTGGGATCGGTGGTGCTCGTGGGGGCGGGCACGGCCAGCGCCCAGGGCACGACCACGACCACGACCACCCCGACCACCACGACGACGGCCGCCCCCTACGTGAGCGGCAACAAGTACCTGTCGGTCAACGTGGACACGGTGGTTGGCTCGGGCAGCCCGACGGGGTCCGTGACCTCGGGCGGGTGCGGGCTCGAGAACGTCTTCGGCCAGGGGGCGACCGTGGTCTTCCGCATGTGGGGGATCGCCAACGCCACCGGACAGCCGCTCGTCGCCTCGAACGTGAAGAGCGTCGTGATCCAGGACCTGCCCGGCGTCTCCACGCCCCCGGCCATGGCCTACGCGCCACGCGACGGGTACTGGACCTACGGCTGGAAGACCTCGTCCTCAACGCCGATCGGCGTCGTGCCCTTCAAGGTCGTGGTGACCCTCAACCCGATCGGCGCGCTCTACAAGACGGTGCACGTCACGTACCGGGCCAAGGTCAACGGCGTGACCAAGGTTCTGCGCAAGACGGTCAAGGTCCTCGTCTCGGCCCAGGTGCCCGCGGCGACCTACACCTTCACCCAGAGCGGCCAGGCCGCGTCGTCCCAGCTCACGATCCAGCAGTCCGTCTAGTCCGCGGTATCGGCTGTTCGCAAGCGCCGTGACCGGGTCCGGACCGTCCTCGACGGCTCCCGGCCCCGGTCCCGGCGGGCGCGACACCCCCGCCCGTCCGGTGGCGTACCCCACAAGGAGAGAACCATGAAGATCGTCCACGGGTCGACGCGGCGGGGCCGAGCGCTCGCCGCGCTCAGCGCCCTCTCACTGCCCCTCGCCCTCCTGGCGACGGCCGGACCGACGGGGGCCGCCCCCACGTCGCTGACGGCCCCCCAGGCGTCGCCGGCCCAGGTCGCCGAGGCGCAGAGCGCCGACGCCCTCACCGCGCCGGCCAACCTCCCCGGCGTGCCGGCGCTCCCGGGTCCGGTGAGCCCGAGCTTCAGCCTGGGCAGCTCGCTCGGGGTGCTGACCACGAGGTCCACGGGAACCCAGTACGGGGTCTCGGGCTCGGGCACTGAGGGCCAACCCCTCACCATCTCCGGCACGAAGCTCCCGGCCCACGCGACCGTCTCGATCGAGTGGTCGACCGCGAACGAAACGTGGGTCACCGACGTCGAGCCGGCGACGGTCAACTACTTGGGCACCGCGGTGAAGAACTTCAACGTGACCCTGGGGACCGCGACGACCGACGGCGCCGGCTCGTTCAGCTACTCGACGACCGTCCCGGTGGACTTCGGGGGCCAGCACACGATCTACGCGGTCGTCCGCGGCCAGGAGGTCGCCCAGGGTGGGTTCACCACGATGCGCACCTTCACGATCTCACCCACGCACGGCCCGATCGGCACGATGATCCACGTGACCTACACCGGGCTCGGAGCGACCGCCTACACCCTCGGCTCGGCCCTCGACTGGGACAACCACTTCGTTGGTGAGTTCCAGGCCGCCTGGACGCGCGGCACCGCGTCCTTCGACATCCGCGCCGCCGGCCCGGTCGGACGCCACGTGCTCGAGACCGGGGCCGCCGTCGGCACCCTCTACATGAACTCCGACCAGTCGCCGATCCCCTACGCCAACCTCCTCAAGGCCTACTTCACGACGACTCCGGGCGGGACCCTGCCCGCGACCCAGGTCGACTGGCCGGCCTCGGTCACCCCGACCGTCAGCCAGTTCACCACGGCCGACTCGTCCGGCGTCGACCCCGGGAGCACCGCGACCGCGACGCTCTCGGCCAGCCGTGGCCCGGTCGGCTCGAAGGTGACGGTCACCGTCACCGGTCTCTCGGGCTCCGGTCCCGATCAACTCGTGTGGTCGTCGGTCGTGGGCAGCCGGGTGAACTGCCCCAACGGCGCGACCTCGTGCTGGGCCTACGCCAGCACCCCGCTCGGCTCCGCCGCGGTCAGCAACGGCCAGCTACGCGCGAACGTCACCATCCCGGTCACGACCGCGGGTGAGCCCGGCGCCGGGCTCGGCGGGTGGCACGAGATCCAGGTGGTCAACGGTTCGACCCTCGAGGCCCAGGCGCCGTACTACGTGAAAGAGAGCGTGGTGATCTACCGCGGCGCGGGCGGTCGGGTCCTCTCCGAGGGCGTCGCGGCGGCCGCGCCGGTGCCCACCGACGTCACGAGCCCGTCGCTGACGCAGGTGGCCGGGGTGGGACGGCCCACCTACACGTTCAAAGAGGGCGAGGAGTTCACCATTGCCCTGGACGGCGTCGGCTGGACCGAGATCGACAACACCCTCGCGGTCGACTACGACAACAGTCTGGTTGGGTACGGCTGCGGCTTCAACTCGAACGGCTACACCGCCATCCACCTCTACGCGACCGGCGGCCCGGGCGTGCACCTGATCGACCTCTACCCCGAGCTGTACACCCTGAACCCGAACTACGCGACGACGGCCTACGGGATGCTCCCGGTGCTCTCCTACGCCCGCGACTTCCCGGGGCTCGCCCTGGGCTACCAGGTGCCGGCGTTCCGCTTCGCGATCCGGATCGTCAAGTAGCCGATCCTCGCCCGACCCCGCGCCCACCCTCCATCCCCGGGGCCGGTGCGGGGTCGGGCACGCGGGGTCGCCCGAACGTGCGTCGCCCGAGCAGCCCGACGGCGCTGGGTAGCAGGACCCCGCGCACCACGACGACGTCGATCAGCACCCCCGCGGCGAGGCCGACGCCGAGTTCGTCGAGACCGGCCACCCGCCCGAGCGCGAGACCGGCGAGCGCCCCGACCATCACGAGCGCCGCCGCACTGACCACCGCGCCGGTGCGCGCCAGGGCCTCCTCGATGGCGAGGGCGGGGTCGTGGTGGCGGGCGAACGCCTCGCGGGCGCGCGCGAGGATGAAGACCTGGTAGTCGGTGGAGAGCCCGAGCAGGAGCGCGAAGAGGAAGACGGGCACCCACCCCTCGACCTGACCCGTGGTCGGCGTGGTGAGGAGCCCTAGGCGGACCGTCGCGACCGTGACCCCGAGGGCGGCCGCCTGGCTGGCGAGGGCGAGGGCCCCCGAGAGGAGGGCGAGGGGCCACGAGGCGAGGGCCAGGCCGACCAGCAGGGAGGTCGCCGCCAGCGCCGCCACGGCGACGAGGGGAGCGGCGGAGTAGACGCGTGCGAGGAAGTCGACGCCCTGGGCGGGCGCCCCGCCGACCTCGACGGTGGTGCCCGCCGGGAAACGGGCGGACGGCACGAGATCCGCGCGCACCCGTGCCACCAGCGCCTGGACCGCGGGCGAGCCGAACGCCTCGCGGGCGACGACGTCGATCTGGGCGAAGCGCCCGGACCCCGCGACGAAGGGCGGGGAGGTGCCGACGGCCGCGATCTCGACCTCGCGGTCGCGCGAGAGCGCGGTCGCGAGGCGCAGGCGCGCGGCGGACTCGCCCGGCGCGGCGTCGCCGCCCACCCGATGCGTGTCGATCACCACGGTGAGGGGGGTGGCGACACCGGGACCGAGCCGGGCGCTCACCAGGTCGAGGGCGCGCACCGAGGCCATGGACCGGGGCAGCGAGGCCAGGGTCAGGGGCGTGAGGCGCAGCGCCAGGAGGGGGCTCGCGAGCGCGAGGAGCACGCCGAGCGATCCCGCGAGGGCGAGGCGGCGACGGGCGAGCACCGTGCGGGCGAGCCGACCCCAGGCGTCCCGGCCCACGCGCCGCGCGCGCGAGCGCCGCGCCCGGGGCCCGAGCAATGAGAGGACCGTCGGGGCGAGGGTGAGCGCCGAGGCCACGGCGACCAGGGCCACCACGAGCCCGGCGAGACCCAGCGAGCGGACGAAGGCCACCGGTTCCACCAGGAGGGCGGCGAGCCCGACGGCCACCACGAGGCCCGAGGTGACGACCGTGCGCCCCGCGCTGGCCATCGTGGCCACGACGGCGGCGGTGGGATCACTCGCGCGCCCGGCCTCCTCGCGCAGCCGGTGGACGAGGAGCAGGGCGTAGTCGACGGCGAGGCCGAGCCCGACGAGCTCGACGAGGTTCGGCGCGTAGAGCGAGATCGTGACCCGGTGCGCGAGCAGCTCGAGGACCGCCAGGGAAGCCCCGACGGTGGCCAGGGCGATGATCAGCGGCACCAGCAACGCGGCGCCCACGCCGAGCGTGAGGGCGAGCACGACGAGGGCCGCGACGAGGGCGACGGCGAGCCCCCGGGCGAGGTCGACGCGCAGGACCGGGCCGAGGTCGCTCTGTAGGGCCGGCGGCCCGGTGAGGAGTGCCCCGACGGGACCGTTGACGGCCAGGCGGTGGCGCAGCACCCCGGTGAGGGCGGCGGCCCGGGCGAGGCCGAGCGGGGTGCTCACCACCGCGTACCAGACTCCGCCGACGGCTCGACTGTCGACGATCCGGGCGGGTACCGCGCCGCCGAGCGCGCGCGCGAGCTCGGCGCGCAGCGCGCGCTCACGTGCCGGGCCGAGGTGCCGACGGGCCACCACGACGGTGAACGACCCGTCCGCGTTCTCGTGGAAGGCCCGCGCCAGGGTCGCGTTGGCGGCGGCCGAGCCCGTTCCTGGGACGTCGAGCGAGGTGGAGAGCCGGCTCGAGAGCGGGCCGGCGCCGACGATCCCGAGGGTCGCGACCACGGCCCAGAGCACGAGGACGACCGCCCGTGCGCGCACCACGGCGCGGACCCAGCCCTCGGACACCGGCGCAGTGTACAGAGTGGTCCGTCCCCGGCGAGGGGGACCCAAGACCCACCGGGCGACTCGAGGCGACCATCCACCGTGTGCGGACCGGTCCTCGATACCCTGGTGGAAGGGTAGTTCCGGAGGTCATGATGGGCGATCTTCAGGCGGCGGTGTCGGCCCACTGGGCTGAACGAACGGGCCGCACCCGCCAGCCGGCGACGGGCCCGTGCGGGTGCTCGCGGCGCTCCTGCTGGCACCACACGCGATGCCGTTCGACGGGGGTCGTGCGGATCTTCCGCTCGCCCCAACCCGACCGGGAGTTCCCGCCGTCGGTGATCCTGTGTCGGGAGTGCGCCGCGCCGACCCAGCGCAACCGGGTGGCCTGAGCGAGCGTTCGCCGAGCGGCGGCGTCGCCGTTCTCGCGGGTGTCGCGCAGGGGGGCCGCGCGCGACCCTAGGTCGAACCGAAAGCGTCGCCGCTCGCGCGGAGGTCCCCATCTCGCATCTCCCAGGCGTGGTCGAGCACGTGGAAGGCGCTGTGTCGCACGAGGAGGGCAGCGTCCAGGTCCGCGCCCGGCGACCTTCGGCGTGGTGGGCGGCGAGTGCTCGGAGGAACTCCTCGCGGTGGCGGCCGAGGGCCGAGGGATCGTCGAGCGGTTCCTCGACCGGCGCGACCCCGACCGTGCGGGCCCCGTCCTGCTGACCGCGCCGCAGGTGACCGGCGATCGCCCCGCGGTCCCGCCCGGCGCCGCGCGGGTCGGTGCGCACTTCGGCGGAGACGCTCGCGCGCCCGGTCGAAGAACCGCCACGCAGCCGCGAGCAGTTCGAGCTGGCACGCGAACGCCGCGGTGCCGAGGGGGGCCTCGTCGAGCCCGCACGACGCGAAGGAGATGCCCCAGACGTCGGTGGCGCCGACTCCGGGATAGGTCACGACGACCCGGGGCCGCGCGGTCGAGGAGAACTGGGCCCCCGACCCGCCGGCCGCGCCCCCGGCGCGCAGCGGTCCCGGTAGGCCGCCAGTCACGCCACCGCCTCCTCGGGGCTCGCGCCCCCGCGCTCGAGCCGCGGCCACCGCGTCGCCCACCCGACGACCCTTGCGCCCGACCTCCAGCGCCACGTCGAGTGTCGTCACCGTCCCCCTCGGTGCCCGGGCGTAGCGGCCGGTCCGGTCCGGTGACCGCTGCGGCGCGCCGCTGCGGACCGGCGGCGCGGGGCCTTGGCTAGTTTGGCCGTCGTGCGCCGCGCCCTGACCCCCCTCGCCCTCGCCCTCGCCCTGGTGGCCGTCCTCGCGGGGCCGGCTCGGGCCTCGGACACCACGACCACGACCTCGCCGGCGAGCGGCGGGGCGACCTCCACGACGGCACCCCCGCGCGTCTACGTCGACCCCCTGACGGGCCTACCCGACCCGCACCATCTCACCCAGCACCGCTCGGCCCTCACGATCAAGATCGATAACACCCCCCAGGCCATGCCCCAGTACGGCGTGCAGGACGCCGACGTCGTCTACGAGGAGATCGTCGAGGGCGGCATCACGCGTCTGGCCGCGATCTTCGACTCCCAGCTGCCCACGGTGGTCGGACCGGTTCGCTCGGTGCGGCGCACCGATCGCGAGATCGTCTTTCCCATCGGGGGGATCTTCGCCTTCAGCGGTGGGGCGCAGTACGCCCTGCGCAGCATCGCGACGGCCCCCGTGAAGCTGGTCGACGAGGCGAACGCCGGCGCCGCGATGTTCCGTGATCCCTCTCGTCCCGTGCCCCACAACCTCTTCGCGAACGCGCAGCTCCTGATGGGAACGGGCGGCGTGCCCCGTCCGACCCGACCCCTGTTCACCTACCTCGCCCCGGGCCAGTTCGCGCACGGTCCCGCGGTGCACGCCTTCACGGTGGGCTTCGAGGCCGGCTACGCCGTGACCTATACCTGGAACCCGACGACGCGCCGCTGGGACCGTTCACTCTTCGGCTCGCTCGAGAAGTCGGCCAACGGCGTCCAGCTCGCCCCGAAGAACGTGATCGTGATGTCGGTCAACTACGTGGGCGGCGTGGGCGTGATCGACTCCTACGCGCAGTTGGTCGGCTCGGGCCCGGTCGAGGTCTTCACCGGCGGGGTCGTCCAGCACGGCCACTGGCACCGCGCGAACCTCTACCACCGCACCGTCTTCACCAACGACCAGGGCAAGGTCATCGAGCTCGCCCCGGGTCAAACCTGGGTCGAGCTGCTCTCGAACACCGAGCGGGTCACGATCGTCCCACGGTGACTACAGGTCGGCGCAGCCGGCCGCGCCGAGGATGACCTGACGGGCGTGGGGACCGCGCAGGGGTCGCACGCCGACGCTCGTCCCGGTCCACTCCAGGGTGAACGACGCGTCCCCCGAGGGCCAGCGCTGCCCGGCCAGGGGACCCCCGACCCCCGTGGCCCAGGCCGTCCCGGCCGGCGGGAGGGACCCGTGGAGGGTCTCGTACGCGGCGACCGCCGACTCGATCGCCGCCACGTCGGTCACGCACGCCGCGTGAACGGCGGCCGGCGGCGCGCTGGCCAGGGCGGGCGCCGTCGCGGGTCGGCCCGGCTGGGACGCGGGGGCGCCGTGGTGCGCGGGGCTTCCCCCGAGGGTCTGGGAGAGGACGATCGAGCCCAGGACGAGCACGATGACGACGCCGGCGAGGGCGGAGACGACCGACACGCCGGCCTCGCGCGGACCCCTCACGGGCGTCGCGCGTCGAGGCGAAGGCAGAGGGGCTCGACCACGTCGATCAGGTGGCTGTCGGTCCAGGGGTCGTCGGCGAGCGCGTCGGTGAGCGCCTCCGCGGAGGCCGCCTCGCAGACCAGCACCACCCGCTCGCCGTCGCCGACGGGTCCGCCGAGGACGATGGTGCCGCGCGCCACCAGATCGTCCATGACGCGCGCGTGCTCCGACCAGCCGGACTGCGCCTCCATCGGGCGCGTCGGGGCCCACGAGGGACCCGTGCGGTGGCGGGTGACGAGGAAGGTCGACACGCCCTCTGGCCTAGCACGCCCCGATCACGGCTCGCCGGCGAACGGGAAGGTCCGCACTCGCGCGTAGGGCGCCGCGGCCGTCGGGCGGGCGAACAGCGCGAGGGCGGTGGCGAGGAAGGGTCGGCGCACGGACTCGGGGATCGCTCCGGCGGCGACCCCGGGGAGCGCCCCGCGACGGGCCACGGCCAGGGTGAGGTGGGCGACGAAGGGCTGCGCGCGCGGGGCGAGCCCGAGGGCCACCTCGAGCGCGGCACGAAGCGCGTCGACGCCCTCCCCGTCGACGCGGAGGTACCGGACGCGCTCGCCGAACGAGGCCACCGTCCCGAGGCGGACGGGGAACGGGGCCGTCGCGCTCGCGACCGCCCGCACCGCGTCGAACCAGGTGTCGTCGGCGGGGAGCTCGGGCGGGGCGACCACGGTCACGTGGGGAACGGCGTCCCGCATCCCCAGGCCGGCCATGACCGTCGCGAGTTCTCGACGGACCCCGTGCGGCGGCTGGAGCGCGAGGTAGCGCGGCGTCGGGGTCGCGGAGAGCACGCGCGCGGCCACCCCGGGAGCCTAGGGTCAGAAGGTCGCCCGAGCCGCCCGGGACCCTCGGACGGCCGAGGGGGACGCGTGCGCACTAGGTCGACCCGATGGATCGCCGTGGTGGGGGCGAGCCTCCTCGCGGTGAGCCTCGCTGTGCCCGCGGGCGCGGCGACGGGGGGGACGACGGGTTCGTGACCCGCTCCCAACGGCAACCTTCTCAACACGCGGGTCGCGCTCGACTCGCCGATCACCGCGGCCACCGTCGGCGGTCTGCGGGTGGTGTGGGCGTACCACCTCCGTGGTCGCGCGAGCCACGGGCTGGAGCACACCGGCTCCCTCGTGGCGAACCCGATCGTCGTCGGCGGGGTCGTGTACGTCCAGGACATCTACTCGAACGTCTACGCGCTCGAGCTCTCGAGTGGACGGCTGCTCTGGGAGCGGCGCTTCAACGAGAAACTCCTGAGCGGGCCGGGTCCCAACGGCGTGGCGGTGTCGGCCGATCGCGTCTACGGCCTCACGCCCCACGACGCGTTCGCCCTCTCGAGGCGCACCGGCCGGATCGTGTGGCTGGACCGCCACCTGCTCAACAAGGGGGAGGGGACGTTCGGGATGCAGCCCGCGGTCGCCGACGGCCGGGTCTACATCGCGAGCCAGTACGGACTGAGTCGTGGCGGGGGCGTCCTCATGGCGCTGCGCGCGAGAGACGGTGCGTGTCTCTGGCGGTTCCACACCACGCGGCGCGAGTCGCCCGGCGTGCGGGCGGTCGGCGCGGGCTCGGGGGGAGCCTGGGAGACGCCGCTCGTCAACCCCGACGGCACGGTCACCTACGGGACCGGCAACCCGTACCAGTCGATCGGGTCGGCGTACGCCGCACCCTCCCGCCAGCTCTACACCGACAGCGCCGTGACCCTCGAGGCGTCCACGGGTCGCCTCGTCTGGTACTACCAAGCCGTCCCGGACGACTTCAAGGACTACGACCTGCAGACGTCGCCGGTGCTCGCGTCGGCCGGGGGACGGCCGGTGGTGATCGCGAGCGGCAAGATGGGCATCGTCTACGCGTTGGACGCACGCAACGGTCACCTGCTCTGGGCTACGCTCGTCGGACGGCACAACGGCCACGACGGCGACTCGCGCAACGCGCTGCGCCACCGTCCGATGCCCCCGTTGCCCTTCACCTACCTGCCGGGGTCGCTCGGGGGCGTACTCGCCAACCTCGCCGTCGCGGGCTCGAGCGTCTACGTCGAGACACTCAACCTGGCGTTGAGCTACACCGCGGCCTCCCAGGTGACCGGCGTCGCCACCGCCGCTACCCACGAGGGGGGCGCCATCGAGGCACTCGACCTCACGACGGGGAGGGTCGAGTGGACGGTCGCGGTAAAGAGCCTCCCCCTGGGTGCGATGACCGTCGTGAACGACCTCGTGCTTACCACGCTGTACGACGGCCGCCTACTCGCCCTCTCGCGTGCGACGGGTCGGACCGTGCTCGACCGGGCACTGCCGACGTCGACCAACGCCCCCCTCGCCGTCGCGGGCCCCTACGTGATCGTGCTCGACGGGGGACCGCCCACGGGGCAGCGCTCGACTGAGGGTCACCCACAGGTGGTAGCACTGCGGGTGGGCTGACCTACTGGCAGGCGAAGGAGAGGTCGCGCGTGGTGACCCGCCGGGCGTCACCCGCGACCACGACGACCTCGGCCCGGCCCGAGGCCGTGCCGCCGGGGGGAACCGGGGCCGTGGTGAGAGGCTCCGGGGGCGTCTGGAGGGGTGAGGAGCCGCTCGAGCCCGGCAGGCTCACCGTGACCTGGCAGAGCCCGAGACTGGCGCGGCCACCGACGTTGGTGAACGTAGCGTGGATCTCGACGACGTCGGCGTTGACCGCCGTGACCGAGGTCACGCGCACCTCGAGCCGGGCCCCGCCGATCATCGCCTCACTCACCACAACCCAGCCCACCAGCGCGAGCACGATCACCGTGGCCGCGACGAGCGCCCGGCGGCGGTTGCGCCTGCGCACCGGGGAGATCCCCTCGACCTCGACGCCGGCGGTCTCGATCCGGGCTCGCTCAGGGTGCGAGAGAAGGTCGGCCTTGGCCGCCTGGAACTCCTCATCGGTGAGTTCGCCGGCGTCGCGGTGGGCGATCAGGCGGGCGAGCTCGTCGGCGACGCCCACGTGCGGTCAACCGGCGCGGACCAGCTCGACCACCGGGATCACCCGAGTCGTCTGACGCTGGTACTCGGCGAACTGGGGGAAGGCCTCGCTCTGGAGACGGTACACGCGCGCCCGGTCGCCCTCGTCGAGCACCTCCGCCCGCGCCGGGTAGCGCTCGCCGCCGCGCTCGACGGTGACCGCGGGGTCGGCGACGAGGTTGAGGTACCAGTCGGGGTGATCGGGGTGGCCGGCCCGCGACGCGAAGACGTAGACGTGCCCGTCGAGTTCGAGGTACATCATCGGGTTCTCGTAGGTCCGTCCCGATCGCCGACCGCGGGTGTGCAGGACGAGCAGGGGCGCGCCGGCGAAGGGTCCCTCGGTGAGCACGCCCCCGCTCGCGCGCAGGGCGTCGATCACCTGACGGTTGAAGGCGTTGGGCTCGGGTCGGGTCGGGGTGTCGGTCATGGTCTCTCGCCTCAGACTACCGAGACGCGCGGCGTGCGTCAGGAACCGGCGGGCGCGACGGAGGCCAGGTTGTTGTGGGACGGTTCGTACCGACCGGCGGGGCCCCGACCGACCAGGCGCAAGATGTTGTTGGTCATCGCCGTCATCAGCGGCGTCGGACAGCCCGGGTCGCTGCGCGGACAGGGCCGCAGGTCACCGATCCACACGTTGTTGCCGGTGTCGACGACGCCGGCCAGGCTATGCGGATCGGTGAAGTAGACGAAGTCGGCGTAGGTGTAGCCGGCCCAGGTCGTCGAGCTGAACGTCCCGGTCGAGGTCGGGATGGGCGAGTGCGAGAGGATCTCGAGGTTGGCGGGGTTGGCCGCCGAGGGGATGACCCGGTCGATGTCCGAGGCGATGACCCCGGGGATCGTCGAGCCGTTGTGCAGCCCCGTGCCGCGGTACAGCCAGGAGCCGGCGTCGGTCACGACCATCGGCGCGCTCTGCCCCGGGGCCAGGTAGCCGACGTACTCCTCGCCGATCTGGGGCACCGGCGACCAGTCGGCCGGCGGGTCCTCCCAGGTGTTGCCCGTCACCTGCTCGGGGGGGCCGTGGCCGAAGAGCGGGTCCTCGGCGCCGTTGCGGTAGTCGACCTCCTGGCGGTCGGGGCCGAGGGCGGAGGGCTCCAGCCGCGCGTGGCGCACCATCGCCGCGGCGCCGAAGTAGACGACGTTCACCCCCCGCGCGGTGGCGCGCAGGACCGCGAGACGCTCCTGGTAGGTCCAGGTCTCGTCGTGATCGAGGGTGAGCAGCGCCTTGTGGGCGAGCAGGAGCGACGGGTGCTCGTCGAGGGTGATGTCGGTGATGTAGGTGACGTCGAGCCCCTCCTTCTCGGCCAGGCGCACGAGGGGGTACTCGTTGGTCAGGAAGTCCGACGAACCCGCCCCGGTGTCGTAGGGACGGTCGAAGGAGACCACCCGAGCGCGGTTGCACGGCGGGTAGGAGCTCGTGTCCAGGATGCACGGCCCGACCCCGGCGTAGTAGGAAAATCCGCCGTAGGTGTTCCAGCCCTGCTCAACCAGCGAGCGGTTCATGATGACGTAGGTCGCGCGACTGTGCGGATCCCAGATCGTGAGTGGGACGTAGCTCGCGGCGCGGGGACCGGCCACGAGTTTCAACAGGTAGTCACCGGGCACGAACGCCGAGGTGACGGGGAAGCTGAGCGACGGCGTCCAGTTGGCGCAACTGACCATGTTCGTCGACGGGTCGAGCGGGCAGGCTGGTTGGCGTTGTCCGATGAGTTGGCCCGAGCTCCAGACTTCGCGCGCGCCGAGGCCCTGGTAGTACCCCATCCGGTACGCGACGACGCGGTACCGCGGGAGGTCGGTCGACACCCGCAGGGTCACGCTCTGACCGATCGCCGCGTAGGTCGTGTTGGCGAAACCCTGGATAGCCGTGACCGAGGTGTTGGGCCCGATTCGCCACGAGGTGGTGCCGCGTCGCTTGTTCTCGGCGACGATGGCCGACGACACGACGCCGTCGGGACCGAGGTAGGTGCGGGCCACGGCCGTGGTCGTCGTGGTGCCGCCCGAGGGTGACGTGGTCGTGGTGGTCGACGTCGCCGAGGCGGCCACGAGGGGGGTAAGGCTCGACGCGAGGGCCGCGAGACCCACGACGAGTGTGCGGCGGCTCTTCACGGTCTCCTCCGGCGTCGTGCCCGTCGGGAGAGTGTAGGAGCCGGGCGAGGGGTGCGCCGGTCAAGGGGCCTCGCTAGAGTCACCGTGACGCTCTCGACAAGGAGGCAGCGATGTCCCGTAACCCCTACGCCGAGCTCCCGGCCGTCCCCTCCTTCGAGGTCACCTCGGAGGACATCGACGAGGGCGCCGAGCTTCCCCGGGCCCAGGTGAGCGGCCTCATGGGCGCCGGCGGCACCGACACCTCCCCGCAGCTCTCCTGGCGGGGCTTCCCGAGAGAGACCGAGAGTTTCGCGGTGACCTGCTACGACCCCGACGCCCCCACCGCCTCGGGTTTCTGGCACTGGGCCGTCTACGACCTGCCCAAGGGTGTCACCTCGCTCCCGGCGGGAGCGGGGGACGGCCACGGGGGACTGCCCGAGGGGGCGATCACGCTGGCCAACGACGCCGGCCTGCACCGCTTCATCGGGGCCGCGCCGCCGGCCGGCCACGGGCCGCACCACTACTACTTCGTGGTCCACGCGCTCGACGTCGCCAGCCTGGACCTGCCCGACGGGGCCACCCCGGCCTACCTGGGGTTCAACCTCTTCATGCACACCCTCGCCCGAGGGATGATCGTCGCCACCTACGAGCAGCGCTAGCCCGCGACGCGACGACCGTTGCCCCCGAATCCCCCCACGAGGTCGATCCTGTCCGACCTGCTCTTCACCGCGTTCTCGAACCGGACCGACGCCCTCGAGCTCGCCGCGGCGGTCGGGGCCGAGCTCGGGGCGCTCGGCGTCGACTCGTCGCTGCACCTGCTCGACGCCGCGGTCGACCCTCCGGTCGGACCGAAGACCGTCGTCGTCAGCCTCGGGGGGGACGGCACGTTCCTGCGGGCCGCCCGCCTGACCCACCGCGCCGGCGCCCGGATCGTGGCGGTGAACCTGGGCCAGGTCGGGTTCTTGCTCGACGTGCCCTCGACCGAGGTGGCCTCCACCGTCGTGGGGGCGCTGGAGGGGGCGCCGGTGGTCGAGCGACTGGCACTGCGCATCGACGTCGACGGCGTCGTCGAGGACGAGTTCGCGCTGAACGAGGTCGTGGTCGAGCGTCCCGCGGCGGGGCACATGGTCAAGGTGCGCACCTACGTCGACGACGAGGAGTACCTCACCTACACCGCCGACGGCGCCATGGTGTCCACGCCGACCGGCAGCACGGGCTACAGCCTGTCGGCCGGGGGACCGGTGGTCGACCCCTCGATGGGGCTGCTCGTGATCACCCCGGTGGCCCCCCACTTCACGATCGACCGCTCGATCATCGTCCCCGCCGACGCCGTCGTGCGCCTCGAGGTGCTCGACAAGCCCGCGGTGGTGGTGGGCGACGGACAGCGCGTCGCGACGCTCGAGCCCGGTGGCTCGGTCGTCGTGCGGCGTAACGCGCGACCGGTGCGGGTCGTGGCCACGCGCAACTTCGGCCTGGCCTCGCGCCTGCGGCGGAGCCTGCGCGAGGGACATGCCTAGGGCGCGGCTGCTCGAGATCCACGCCCGCGACCTCGGGGTGATCGACGAGGCGACCGTCGAGCTCTCGTCGGGCTTCACCGTGGTCACCGGGGAGACCGGGGCCGGCAAGACGCTCCTGGTCGGAGCGCTCGCACTCAGCCTGGGACTGGAGAGCGACGGTGCGCGCTACGCGTTGGGACCGGCGACGCGAGCGGTGGCCCTCTTCGAATCGGGGGGCCGCGAGGTCGCCCTCGCCCGGGAGGTGAGCGGCTCGGGGCGTCTGCGCGCCTCCATCGACGGCGCCCCGGCGAGCGCCGAGGCGCTGCGTGCGCTCGCCGCGGGACTCGTCGAGATCCACGGCCAGCACGACTCGCTGCGGCTGCGCTCGAGTGAAGCCGTGGTCGAGCTCGTCGACCGCGCCGGCGGGGTCGACACGAGCGACCTGGCCTCGGCTCGCGAGGCGCTCGCCCGACTGCGCCGCGAGCGCGACACCCTGGGGGGCGATCCCGCCGAACGGGCCCGGCGACTCGAGTACGTCGAGTTCCAGCTCGCGGAGTTCGACGCGGTGGCTCCGACCGGGCCGGACGAACTCGATGAGGTCCTCACCGAGTTGACCCGACTCAGCGAGTTGCGCGACGGCCAGGGCGCCCTGGCCGAGGCGCTCGCCCTCTTCGACGGTGACGCGGACGACACGGTGCTCGGGGCGTTCGCGCGCGCGCTCGCCCGACTGCCCGACGGCACGGCCTACCGCCCGGTGCGTGAGGCGCTCGACGAGGCCCTCGTCGCCGCCCGCGAGGCGGTGCGCGACCTGGCCGCCCTCCAGGACCCCGAGGCCGTTGACGACGCGCGGATCGCCGCCCTGGAGGAGCGGGCCCGGCTCTTGAACGTGCTCATCCGCAAGCACGCCGGCACGCTGGCCGACGCGCTGGCCTCGCGCGTGGCGCTCGAGCGCGAGCGCGCCGAGCTCGTCGCGGCGGGGGCGCGTCTGGTGGAGCTGGACGGGGCGATCGCCGCCGGCTGCGAGGTGGTGGCCGAGCGCGCGGGCGCGGTGCGCGCGCACCGGGACGCGGCGGCCCGGAGGCTCAGTGCCGCGGTCGGGGCCCAGCTGGCGCGCGTGGCGTTGGGGGGTGCCCGGGTGCGATTCGTCGTCGACGGCGAGGACGGCGCCCGGGCGTCGATCCTCTTCAGCGCCGACGAGGGTCGCCCCCTCGGACCACTCGACGCCCTGGCGAGCGGGGGCGAGCTCAGCCGCGTGCTGCTGGCGATCTCGCTCGAGGCGACCGACGGCTCCGCCGTGGCGGTCTTCGACGAGATCGACGCGGGCCTGGGTGGTCTCGTCGCCCAGCAGATCGGCGAGTGCCTGGCCGAGCTCGCCACTCGCCAGCAGGTGCTCGCGGTCACGCACCTGGCGAGCGTCGCCGCGCGCGCCGACCGGCACTACGTGATCGAAAAGCGCACCCGCGACGGTCGGGCCACGACCACCGTGCGTGAGGTGGCCGACGAGGAACGCGTCGGGGAGATCGCCCGGATGCTGGCCGGCGAGGCCGGGGCCGAGGAGTCCCGGGCCCTGGCGCGCCGTCTCCTGGGTCGCTGAGGTGCGTCGACCCGCGACACCGTGGGGCTAGGCTGGAATCCCGTGGATCGGTCGGGGACGCGGTGACCAAGTTCGTCTTCGTCACGGGAGGGGTTTCGAGCTCGCTGGGCAAGGGGCTCACCGCTTCCTCGCTCGGTCGGCTCCTCAAGTCCCGTGGCCTCAAGGTCACGATGTGCAAGCTCGACCCCTACTTGAACGTCGACCCCGGGACGATGAACCCGGGGGAGCACGGCGAGGTCTTCGTGACCGACGACGGGGGTGAGACCGACCTCGACCTCGGCCACTACGAGCGCTTCATCGACGAGTCGCTGTCAAAGATCTCCAACACCACCACCGGCTCCATCTACTCCAACGTCATCGCCAAGGAGCGCCGGGGTGACTACCTCGGCAAGACCGTCCAGGTCATCCCTCACGTCACCGACGAGATCAAGGACCGCATCCGGCGCCAGGGCACCCTGGGAGCGGACGTGGTGATCGTCGAGATTGGCGGAACCGTCGGTGACATCGAGATCGTCCCGTTCATCGAGGCGATCCGACAGTTCCGGCGCGACGCCGGACGCGACAACGTGTGCTACGTCCACTTGACCCTGGTGCCGTACCTCGCGCCGTCGGGGGAGCAGAAGACCAAGCCGACTCAGCACTCGGTGACCGAGCTGCGCGGTCGGGGTGTCCAGCCCGACGTCATCGTCTGTCGCAGCGACCAGCCCATCAGCGACAGTCTCAAGCGCAAGATCTCGCTCCTGTGCGACGTTCCCGTGAACGCGGTGATCTCGGCCATCGACGAGCCCTCGATCTACGACATCCCGATCACCCTCCACCACGAGGGCCTCGACACCATCGTGTGCAACACGGTGGGGATCGATCTCGACACCCACCCCATCGACCTGTCGAGCTGGGAGAGCGTCGTCGAGCGGGTCCACACGACCAGCCGGACCCTGCGCATCGGCATCGTGGGCAAGTACGTGACCATGCCCGACGCCTACCTCTCGGTCGCCGAGGCCGTGCGCCACGCCGGATTCGCCGTGGGCGCGCGCACCGAGATCGAGTGGCTCGAGGCCGAGCGGGTCCCCACCGAGATCGGCGCGGACCGGCTGGCGGCCCTTGACGGGATCATCGTCCCCGGTGGGTTCGGCGAGCGGGGGATCGAGGGGATGATCGCGACGGCTCGCATCGCCCGCGAGGCTGAGATTCCCTACCTCGGGATCTGCCTCGGCATGCAGATCCAGGTGATCGAGTACGCCCGCCACGTCCTCGGGCTCTCCGACGCCCAGTCGACGGAGTTCACCCACGCCACCTCCGCCCCGGTGATCTCCCTGCTGGCCGAGCAGATGGACGTCACGGACCTCGGGGGGACCATGCGCCTCGGCGCCTGGCCCGCCATGCTCGCCGAGGGCTCCGTCGTCGCCTCGCTCTACGGTACGACGGTGGTCTCGGAGCGCCACCGGCACCGCTACGAGTTCAACGTCCGCTACCGCGAGCGGTTCGAGGCCGCCGGGCTGCGCTGCTCGGGCGCGTCGCCCGACGGACGGCTCGTCGAGTTCGTCGAGATGCCCGCCCACCCGTTCTTCGTCGGGACCCAGGCCCACCCCGAGTTCAAGAGCCGTCCGGACCGGCCCCACCCCCTCTTCCTCGGCCTCGTCAAGGCCGCCGACCAGCGGGCCGAGGGGCGTGAGCCCCACCTGATCGACCCGAGTACGGTCGGCCTGGCTCGGTGACGGGCGACTTCTCGATCCGATCCCGAGACACCCTGCTCACGAGCCACGTGTTCCGCGTGGAGCGCCGAGTGGTCGAGGCGCCCGACGGGGCGCTCTTCGAGCGCGACGTCGCCGTGCACCCCGGGGCCGTGGCCGTGCTCGCGCTCAACGACCGCGGTGAGGTGGGCCTCATCCGCCAGTACCGGGCGACGGTCGCACGACTCTGCTGGGAGGTCCCGGCGGGGACCCTGGACCGTCAAGGGGAGCCACCCCTCGCGGCGGCCCAGCGCGAGCTGATCGAGGAGCTGGGTTTCGCCGCCGGCTCCTGGCGCGAGGTCGGCCGGTTCATGAACTCGCCGGGCTGGACCGACCAGGTGATGGTGGTCTACGAGGCGCGCGAGCTCGAGGAGCGTCCCCGCGATCCCGACGGCCCCGAGGAGCGACTGGCCGAGGTCGCCTGGTTCACACCCCAGGAGCTGCGCCGGGTCCTGGCGACCGAAGAGGCACTCGACTCCACGACCGCGATCGCGCTCCTGCGCGTCTTCGGTGACGTCCTCGATGGCCGTTGAGCCCCTCGAGGAGTACCTGCAGTGGCTGGCGGTCGAGCGGGGCCGCTCGCGCGCCACGCTCGAGGCCTATCGACGTGACCTGCGCCGCCTCGTGGCCTGGGCCGACGAGAGGGACCGCGACCCCCTCGCACTGACACCCGAGGAGTTCGAGCGCTACGCCAACGCGCTGCGCTCGACCCAGGCGGCGGCGAGCGTCGCGCGCGCCCTGGCGGCCATCCGGGGCTGGTACGGCTTCCTCGTCGAGGAGCGCGTGCTCGTCGAGGATCCGACGGCTCGGCTCGCGCCATCGCGCCGGGGCCGCAGCCTACCCAAGCCGCTCTCGGAGGAGGTCGTCTTCGCCATCATCGACGGCGTGCCCGACGAGGGTCCACTCGACCGTCGCGATCGGGCCCTGCTCGAGACCCTCTACGGCACCGGGGCCCGGGTGAGCGAGGTCTGTGGGATCGGCCTCGCCGACCTCGACCTCGACGAGGAGGTGCTCCGGGTGACCGGAAAGGGCAACAAGCAGCGCCTGGTCCCGGTGGGCCGGAGCCTGCGCCGGGCCCTCGACGCCTACCTCGCGCCCGGGGGACGCGCCGCGCTGCTCGCCGGCGGCCGCACGGACCGGCTCTTCGTGAACGCCCGGGGCGATCCGCTCAGCCGCCAGGGAGTGGACCTGGTGGTCCGGCGCCGGGCCCTCGCGGTGGGGGTGCCGGCTCGGGGCGTGAGCGCCCACGCCTTCCGCCACAGCTGCGCCACGCACATGCTCGCCCACGGTGCCGACGTGCGTACCGTCCAAGAGCTCCTGGGCCACGCCTCGATCGCGACGACCCAGGTCTATACGGCCGTCGCCGTCACGACACTCCAGCGCGAGTACCGTGATGCACACCCCCGAGCCCACGACTGAGAGCGCGTGAACACCTTCGAGATCTACTTCTTCATCGCCCTCGTGCCCTCGATCGTGCTGCACGAGGTGAGCCACGGCTACGTCGCGTACCTCTTCGGGGACCCCACGGCCCGCGACGCGCACCGTCTCTCGCTCAACCCCCTGCGCCACGTCGACCTCTTCGGGACCCTGTTGCTGCCGGCCCTGCTCGTGCTCTCGGGCCTGCCCGCCTTCGGCTACGCCAAGCCCGTGCCGGTGAACGTGGGGCGCCTGCGCCGTCCGCGCCAGCAGGCCCTCTGGGTGGGGCTCGCCGGACCGGCCACCAACGTGGTGCTCTCGGCGGTGGGCTACGGGGTGTGCGAGTTCGCGATGCACGTCAACAACAGCTACCACCTCTGGCTCTTCGGGATCGCGGTGGGACTCTCGAACCTGGTGCTCGCCGTATTCAACATGATCCCGATCCCCCCGCTCGACGGCTCGGCGATCATCGAACGATTCCTCCCGGTGCGCTCCCTGCCGCGCTACTACCACTGGCGGGCCCGGCTCCTGCCCTACCTGCTGATCCTGATCTTCCTCGACTACGCCGTCTTCCACGTCGGTACGACGTGGCTGGGCGACCTCGAGACCTGGTGGATCTCGCTGTTGCGCTAACCGAGGCCCATCGCGCGTGCCGCGCGCTCGTAGACGGGCTCGGCGACGGTGGAGGCCGCGGCGGCCCCGCGAGCGGCTAGGTCGGCCAGGTGCTCGGGCGCCGCCAGGAGCTCGCCGTAGCGCTCGCGGATCGGCGCGAGCGAGCTCACGACCAGTTCGGAGAGGTCGCGCTTGAGGTCGCCGTAGCGGGTGTAGCGGGCCGCCACCGCCTCGACCGACGAACCCTCGAAGCTGGCGAAGATCTCGAGCAGGTTCGTGAGGCCCGGCTTGCGCTCCCAGTCGGGACGGACCTCGCCGTCGGTGTCGGTAACGGCTCGCGCGATCTTGCGGGCGATAGCCTCGGGCGCGTCGACGATGAAGATCGACCCCAGGGAACTCGAGAGGGACTTGCTCATCTTGCGGGTCGGTTCCTGGAGGTCCATGACGCGGGCGGCGACCGACGGGACGACCGCACGCGGCACCCGGAAGGTCTCGCCGTAACGGTGGTTGAAGCGCTGGGCGAGATCGCGACACAGTTCGAGGTGCTGACGCTGGTCGTCGCCGACCGGGACCTCCTCGGTCTCGTAGAGCAGGATGTCCCCCGCCATGAGGACCGGGTAGGTGAACAGGCCGACTCGGTAGCCCTCGCCACGCTCGGCCTTCTCCTTGAAGGCCGTCATCCGGCCCAGTTCGCCGAAGCTCGCCACGCACTCCAGCAGCCAGTTCAGTCGAGCGTGGGAGGCGACGTCGCTCTGGAAGAAAATCGTCGACACGGCGGGGTCGAGACCGGCGGCGACGAAGGTCGCGAAGAGCTCGCGGCGTTGGCGGGCGAGGACCGCCGGATCGATGGGCAGGGTGAGGGCGTGCAGGTCGACGACACAGTAGAACGCGTCGGGGTTCTGGGAGGTCACCCACTGGCGCAGCGCCCCCAGGTAGTTGCCCAGGTGCAGGTCGCCGGAAGGTTGCATGCCCGAGAAGATCCGCATCGGCCAATGCTACGAGAGGGCGGCGCGCGTACCACGCTGTAGAGTTGCGCGGTGACCTTCGTCGTGACGACGCCGGCCTTCTCGGGACCCGTGGAACTCCTGGTCCAGCTGATCTCCACCCACGAGGTCGACGTCCTCGAGGTGCCCCTCGCACCGGTCATCGACGGCTTCGTGGCCCACCTGCGCGAGGCCGCCGACACCGTCACCCTGGAGGAGCTCTCCGAGTTCCTCCTGATCGGGGCGATCCTGGTCGAGATGAAGAGCCAGCGGCTCCTGCCCGAGCCCGACGACGGGGAACCGGACGAGGAGTTCGTGGGCTGGGAGGAGCGCGACGTGCTGCTCGCCCGGCTGCTCGAGTTGCGCACCTACGCCGGGCTGGCCGACGCGTTCGCGTCGCTCTTCGAGCGCGCGAGTCGGAGCTTCCCCCGCCTGCGCGGGGTGAACGAGGGGTTCGTCGTCGAGCCCCCGGACCTGCTCACGGGGATCACCCCCGCCCAGGTCGCGCTGGCGTACCTGCGCGGGATCGAGGAGAAGCCCGTCCCGGTGGTGCGCCTCGACCACGTGACCGTCGACGCGGTGACCGTCGCCGAGACCGTGGTCACGCTGGCCCAGCGCCTCCCGAGCCTCGGTCGGGTCACCTTCCGCGAGTTGACCGCGGGTCTGGAGACCCGGATCGAGGTCATCGTCCACTTCCTCGCGCTCTTGGAGCTGTGCAAGTTGGGCCACGTCGAACTCGGTCAGGGTCGGACTTTCGGGGACGTCCAGGTGGCCTGGATCGACTCCGATCGCGGGGTCGACGTCGGAGGGGTGGACCTGTATGAGGGATGAGCTCTCGCTCGAGCAGAAGCTCGAGGCCCTGCTCACCGTGGCCCTGGAGCCGATCTCGGCCGAGGAGCTGGCCGACGCGGTCGAGGCCGACGGCTCGGTGGTGACCGGGGCGCTGCGGGCCCTGCGCGAGGAGTTCCACGCCGAGCGACGCGGCTTCGAGTTGGCCGAGCTCGCCAGCGGCTGGGTCATGCAGTCCGCGCCCGAGGTCGCGGCCTGGGTCACGCGCTTCGCCAACCGTGACGTGAGCCACCGGCTCAGCTCCGCGGCCCTCGAGACGCTCGCCATCGTCGCCTACCGTCAACCGATCTCGCGCGCCCAGATCAGCGCACTGCGCGGGGTGAACGTGGACGGGGTCGTTCGCCTGCTCGAGCAGCGCGGCTACATCGAAGAGCGCGGTCGAGCCCAGGCCCCGGGTCAGCCGATCCTCTACGGAACGACCGACCTCTTCTTGGACCGGCTGGGCCTCGCCTCGCTCGACGAGCTGCCGCCGATCGAGGAGTTCCTGACGCCCGTCGAGGAGGCCCGGGCGATCTCTGAGGAGATGGCCGTCGAGCTCGACGAGGCCGGCCCCGAGGCGTCCTAGGTGGACGGGGGCGAGCGGCTGCAAAAGACGCTGGCCCGCGCCGGCTACGGGTCCCGACGGACCTGCGAGCTGCTGATCAGCGCCGGGCGGGTCACCGTGGACGGACGCGTCGCCGTGCTCGGCAATCGCGTCGACCCCGAGGCCCAGGAGATCCGCGTCGACGGGGTTATCGCCCCGACCTCTCCGACCACCGTCTACTACCTGGTCAACAAGCCCGCCGGGGTGGTGACGACCGCGTCGGACCCCCAGGGTCGCACGACGGTCCTCGACCTCGTCAACGCCCCGGTGCGGGTCTTCCCGGTGGGCCGCCTCGACATGAACACCGAGGGCCTCCTGCTCGTGACCAACGACGGTCGTCTCGCGCACCTGCTCACGCACCCGAGCTCGGGGGTGCCCAAGGAGTACCTCGCCCGCGTCGAGGGCGACCCCGCCCCGGGCGACCTGCGACGGCTGCGCGAGGGGGTCGAGCTCGACGACGGGGTGACCGCACCGGCCCAGGTGAGCCGGGTGAGCGAGGGGCTGATCCGGATCGTGATCCACGAGGGGCGCAACCGCCAGGTCCGACGGATGTGCGCGGCCGTCGGCCACGAGGTGACCCGTCTCGTGCGCACCCGGATCGGGCCCCTCAGCGACCCCACCCTGGCACCGGGTGGCGCGCGTCCCCTCACGCTCGCCGAGGTGCGCCGTCTGTACGAGGCCGTCGGTCGCGCGTCCGACGTCGCCTCCACTACCATTTCGCAATGACGACTCCGACGCTGCGGGCCCTCCGGGGCGCGACGACGTGCGGGGTCGACACCGCCCAGGCCATCACCGAAGCGACCGTCGAGCTGCTCGGCGAGATGATGGCGCGCAACGGCGTCGAGCACGACGACGTGGTGAGCGTGATGTTCACGACGACCCCGGACCTGATCGCCGTGTTCCCGGCGACCGCGGCGCGCGAGGTCGGCTTCGGCGACGTGCCCCTCCTGTGCGCCAGCGAGATCGCCGTGCCGGGCGCGATGGCCCGCTGCGTGCGCGTGCTGATGCACCTCTACACGACACGCTCGCGGGCCGAGCTGCACCACGTCTACCTGAGAAAGGCCGTCTCGCTTCGCGATGACCTCCCCAGCTGAGCGCCGGGCCCACGTCGTTGGCCTCGGGCTCATCGGCGCGTCGGTGGCCCTCGCCCTGGCCGAGCACGGCTGGTCCGTCACCGGTGAGGACGCCGACGCCCGCGTCGTCGCCCGCGCCCGCGACACCGGGGTCGTCGTCGAGGGCGACCTCGACGCCGGCGTGGTCCTCTGCGTCGTGGCCACCCCGGCCGGCGCGGTCATCGACGCGGCCCGCGCCGCGCTCGCCCGGGGGTCGGACCGGCTCGTCGTGACCGACGTCGCGGGGGTGAAGGCCTCGATCGTCCTCGCACTGGACGACCCGCGTTTCGTCGGCGGTCACCCCATGGCCGGCTCGGAGCGGCGCGGCCTCGAGGGCGCGCGGGCCGACCTCTTCGGGGGCTGCACCTGGGTGCTCACCCCGACCGAGACGACCGCCCCGGCGACCTACGGCTTCTTGCACGGGGTGTGGCGTGAGCTGGGCGCCAACGTGATCGCGGTGCCGGCCGCCGATCACGACCGGCTCGTCGCGGTGGCGAGCCACGTGCCCCACCTGCTCGCCGTGGCGCTCATGAACGAGGCGGCCGACGCGGCCGAACAGGACGCGGTGCTCCTCCAACTGGCCGCCGGCGGGTTCCGTGACATGACCCGGGTGGCGGCCGGTGACCCCTCCATCTGGCCCGACGTGCTCTTCGAGAACCGCGGGGCGGTCAGCGCGTCGCTCGCCGCGCTCGAGGGCCGCCTCACCCGGTGGCGCCTCGCCCTCGAGGCGGGGGACCGCCCCGCGCTCTCGCGGGACCTGCAGAGCGCCTCGGTCGCGCGCCGGCGGCTGCCGGGGCGGGCCCTGCACCCCGAGGAGCTCGCGTACCTGCGCGTCGCGGTGAGCGACGAGCCCGGGGTACTGGCCGCGGTGACCCGCACCGCCTCGGAGGCCCTGGTCAACATCTACGACATCGAGATCGCTCACGGCATCGAGGGCACGGGCGGGACCCTGCTGCTCGCGGTCGACGCCGCGCGGGCCGAGGAGCTCGTCACCGCCCTCGTGGCGCGAGGCTTCGGGGTGGGCCGGGAGTGACCGACGTCGCGCCACTCGCGCGGGTGCGCGGTGCGGTCCGGGTCCCGGGCGACAAGAGCTACTCCCACCGGGCCGTCCTGCTCTCGGCCCTCGCTCGGGGCCGCAGCACCCTCAGCGGGCTCTCGCCCGGGGCCGACGTCGCGGCGACCCTCGACGCCGTGGCCCGCCTCGGGGCGCGCGTCGAGCGTGACGGGGACCGCGTGGCGGTGCACGGGCCCGGGGGCGGTCTTCGCCCGAGCGCCGAGCCGCTCGAGTGCGCCAACTCCGGGACCACGATGCGCTTGCTCTGTGGGGTGGTGGCCGCCGTCGCCGGCTCCCATCGGCTGGTCGGGGACGCGTCGCTGTCGCGCCGGCCGATGGACCGGGTCGCGACGCCGCTGCGGCTGATGGGCGCCCGGGTGCACGGGGAGGGGCCGACCCTCCACGCGCCCCTCGTCGTCGAGGGCGGGCCGCTCAGCGGCATCGCGTACCACGTCCCGGTGCCGAGCGCTCAGGTGAAGTCGGCCGTCTTGCTCGCCGGACTGAGCGCCGCCGGGCCGACGACCGTTGTGGAGTCGGTGCGCACCCGAACCACCACCGAGGACGCGCTGCGCGCGGCCGGACTCGACCTCGCGGTCGCGCCCGAGGGCGCCGGGCGGCGCGTCACCCTGAGCCCCGGTCGACCGAGCGCGCGCTCGTGGTTCGTCCCGGGTGACCCGTCCCAGGCCGCCTTCTTCGCGGTGCTCGGCGCCATCCACGAGGACGCGTCCCTCGAGGTCGTCAGCCTCGACGCCGCTCCCGAACGGGTCGGCTTCGTGGGGGTCCTCGCGCGCATGGGCGCACGCGTTGCGCTCCACGACCACGGGGGGTTCCACTCACTCTCGGCCCTCTCCTCGGCGCTCGTCGCCACCGAGGTGCACAGCCACGAGATCCCCTCGGTGGACGAGGTGCCGATCCTCACCGTCGCGGCCTGTGCGGCCGAGGGGGTGAGCGCCTTCCGGGCCATGGGGGAGCTGCGGGTCAAGGAGTCGGACCGCTTCGCCGGTTCGCTCGAGCTCGCCGGGCGCCTCGGGGCGAGGGCCTGGGCCGAGGGCGACGACTTCTTCGTCGAGGGCCTCGGCGCCGCGCGGCGCTTCGCGCCGTTCCGCCTGGACGCGGGGCTCGACCACCGCATGGTCATGGCCGCGGCAATCGCCGGCGCCGCCGGGCGAGGCTGCGCGATCCAGGGCGCCGACACGGTCGCCACCAGCTACCCCCACTTCTTCCGCGACTTAGCATTGCTCGCGTGAGCGAGCGGGTCATCGCCATCGACGGCCCGGCCGGCTCGGGCAAGTCCAGCGTCGCGCGGGCCCTGGCCGACGCGCTCGGCTGGTCGTTCCTCGACACGGGCGCCATGTACCGGGCCGTGACGGTGGCCGCCCTCGACCGGGGGGTGGCGCCGGCCGACGCCGCGGCCGTCGCCGCGCTCGCGCGCGCGGCCGCCATCGAGACCCTCCCGCGGGTCGTGATCGACGGGCGCGACGTCGAAGACGAGATCCGTACCGAGCGGGTGAACGAGGCCGTCTCGGTCGTCGCGGCCAACCCCGAGGTACGCGCCCAGATGGTCGCGCGCCAGCGGGCGTTCGCGGACCGCCAGCCCGAGGGCACCGTCGTCGAGGGTCGCGACATCACCACGGTCGTCTTCCCGAACGCGACGGTCAAGGTCTTTCTCACCGCGTCGCTCGAGGAGCGGGCCCGTCGCCGCGGCGAGGAGGGCGCGGCTTCCGTCGCGCGCCGTGACCAGGCGGACGCCTCGCGGGAGGCCTCGCCGCTGCGCCAGGCGCCCGACGCCCTCGTGCTAGACACGACGGGGCGCTCCGTGGGGGAGGTCGTCGAGGAGATCCGCGCGTGGCTGAGGACGAGACCGCACTGAGCCGGGGCTGGACGCCCGTCTACCGATTCGCCCGCGCGCTCCTCGGGGGGCTCGCGCGCCTGCTCTTTCGTCCCACGGTGATCGGCGCCGAGCACATCCCGCCGACCGGCCCGGTGCTGATCGCGCCGATTCACCGCTCCAACGTCGACTTCGTCTTCACCATCTTCCTCTCACCCCGCAAGGTGTACTTCATGGCCAAGGAGGGGATCTTCTCGACGCGCTGGTTCTCGTGGGTGCTGCGCGAACTCGGTGCGTTCAAGGTCGAGCGCGGCTCGACCGACCGCGAGGCGATGCGCCTGTCCGAGCGCGCCCTGGGCGAGGGTCTGGCCCTGATCGTCTTCCCCGAGGGCACGCGCGAGGAGGGCTACCACGTCAAGCCCCTGCACGACGGGGCGATGTTCGTGGCCGCGCGCACCGGGGCCACGGTGGTGCCGGTGGGCATCGCCGGCTCGGACGAGGCGATGCCGGTGGGCGCGTGGCTACCGCGTCCCTCCAAGGTGGTCGTGGTGGTGGGTGAGCCGATGCCGCCACCGCGCCCCGGGCCCGACGGACGCGTGAAGCGCTCCGAGGTGGCGGCCGCCTCGGAGGAGCTGCGCCGGCGCCTGGAGGGCGTGTACCACGACGCGCTGGAGCGACGCGCCCGCTAGACGCGTCGCGCCGGCGCCTCGACCATCGCGGCGAGCGAGGCGCTCGCCACGACGCTCACCCACAGCAGGGCCACCACCGCCAGGTGGACGTCCTGCCACGTGGCGGCGGCCCGGGTGAGGGCGCTGACGGCGCCCATCGCCGCCACGAGCGCGAAGAGGCCCGACGCGACCAGGGCGCTCGTGCGCCAGCGGGTGGATCCGGTGGTCCAGTGCGCGACGACGAAGGCCCCGAGCGAGACGGCCAAGAGCCCGGCCAGGGAGCGGTGCAGGAGCTGCCAGTCGGCGAGACCGGGTGCACCCGCCGGGCAGAGGGGCCAGCCCGCGCAGGCCCGCCCCGCGCCCTGGGCGACGACCAGGGTCCCGCCCACGACCGTCGCGAGGGTCGCGGTGAGGAGGGCCCAGCCGGAACGCCCGAGCGCGGCCAGGGAGCGGGTGCGCCCCGGGCCCCAGAGCGCGACGACGGCGCTCACCGTGGTCGCACCGAGGAAGACCAGCCCCACCACGAGGTGGACCGCCACCGTCCAGGGAGCGTTCTTCGCGAGCACGGTGAGCGCCCCCAGGGCGGCCTGGACGACGACGAGCCCCACCGCCACGCTCGCCGGGACCAGGACCGCGTGGCGGTGCCGGGCGCGCCAGGCGGCGAGGGCCGTGGCGACGGCGCACACGGTCACCACGACCACCAGGTAGCGGTGCGACTGCTCGAGCAGGGCGTGGAACCGGTCGATCGGCCCTAGTCGGCCGTAGCAGAGGGGCCAGCTCGGGCAGCCCATCCCCGAGTTGGTGACCCGTACGGTGCTACCGAGCACGACCAGCGCGTACGTCGCCCCCGCCGTGACCAGGGCGAGGACGAGAGCGACGGTGCTCGCGCGGTCGGCCTCGGCGGGGACCAGCCTCTCCGGGGTGGACCCGAGCAGGCGGGACGGCGACGGACTCGACTCGACCACGGCGATGCCTCCTTGCACCCGCCCGCCGGGGGCGCCGGGGCGTCCGTCGGCGAGTCGGCCGTCAGGCTAGTCCGACCGGGCCACGGGGTCCGACGCGGCGCCGGACTCAGCGCTCACGCCACCAGGTGCCAAAGACGACTCGGGCGTAGCGGAAGCCGAAGAGCCAGTTCTTGCCCTTCTTCGTCGTGCCCGAGGCGCGCGGATACCAGACGGTCGGGACCTCACTCGCCCGCCAGCCCCGCTTGAGGCAGGTGATCAGTAGCTCGGCCGTCTGATACTGCTCTTGGGTCAGCCGGTCGAGGACGTCGGCGAGCATCGTCACGCGCAGTCCCCGGTAGCCCGTGGAGGTATCGGTGAGGTCGGCCCCGGTCATGCGGTTCATCACGAACGAGAAGAAGCGCACGCCGGTCTTTCGCACGACGTCGGTCGTCTTGTCGACACCGAGGACCCGGCTCGCCACCACGAAGTCGGCCTCGTCGTCGAGGAGGGGCTTGAGGATCTGGCCCATCTCCGCCGGGTCGTTCTGGCCGTCGGCGTCGAGGGTGACGACGAACTTCACCCCGTGGTCGATGCAGAAGCGGTACGTCACCTGCAGGGCCACCCCGTGACCCAGGTTGACCGGGAACTCGATCACGCGCGCCGCCGGGAAGGTGCGGGCGATTTCGGCCGTGCGGTCCTCGCCGCCGTCGACGACCACGAGGACCGTGTAGGGCCGACCGTCGATCGACTCGGGCATCTTGGCGAGGACGTCGCCAATGTTGCCCTCCTCCTCGTAGGCGCACAGCGACGCCACGATGGACTCGGGCGTGAAGTCCGGATAGTCACCCTCGAAGCGCTCGAGCGCCTGGGCGATCGCGTACTCGCGCAGTCGCGCCAGCCGGCGCTTCTCCAGGTCGAACGTGGCCATGTGTCTCCTGTGGGTCGCTAGAGGGAGGGGACGCGTGCGTCGCGCTCCGCCGGCCCGCCGGGCGCGGGGGATAGGGCGCCGACGGCCGGCGCCGCGCTGTGAACCCACGGCGTGCGCGCGGGGGTGTCCAGGCGGATGAATCTCACCGGGAAATACTATCCCGTTAGGGGTTTTGGCCCTCGGGGGCGGCGGCGAGCACCTCCGCCGCGCCGAAGTCGCGGTCCGCGGGCTCTGCCGGGTCGCCGTGGGCGCCCAGCGCCGCGTCGAGCACGCCGGTGAGGGCGCGCAGCAACTCACGCAACTCGGGCGGCGGGGGGAAGTACTCCTCCTCGACGGTCGTGGCGCGGACCTCGACCCCGTCGCGCGGCGCGAGCCGCGCGAGCACCTCGTCGACGAGCGACTCGGGGGCCGAGGCCCCGGCCGTCACCGCGACGACGCCCGAGAGCCCCTCGGGCAGTTCGTCCGCCCCGTTCACCCGCAGCACCGGCCCGGCGCAGACCGTCGCCGCGACCTTGGCGAGGGCCACCGTATTGGAGGAGTTGGCCGAGCCGATCACCACCACGGCGTCGGCGTCGGCGGCCGCCTCGCGCAACGCCGCCTGACGGTTGGTGGTCGCGAAGCACAGGTCGCTGCGCGACGGGGTCCAGACCTCGGGGAAGACCTCGGCGACCCGTTCGCGCACGTCGCGCCACTCGTCGAGGCTGAGCGTGGTCTGGTTCAACAGCGCCACCGGTCCCTCGAGGCCGGCGAGCGCGTCGACGTCGGCGGGTCGCTCGACGAGACGGACCGCCCCGGGCGCGACGGCCATCGTGCCCACCGCCTCCTCGTGTCCCTCGTGGCCGACGTAGAGCACGGTGTAGCCCTTGGACGCGCGCACCTTGAGCTCGTGGTGCACCTTGGTCACCAGGGGACAGACCGCGTCGACGACGGTGCCCCCGCGGGCCCGGGCCCGCTCGACCACCTCGGGCGGTGAGCCGTGGGCGCTGAGCATGATCGGCGCCCCGGGGGGGACGAGGGCCACGTCGTCGACGAAGACGACGCCCCGGCGTCGGAAGTGCTCGACCACCACGCGGTTGTGGACGATCTCGTGGTAGCAGTAGACCGGCGGCTCGAAGACCCGGGTCATCCAGTCGAGGGCCTTGATCGCCTTCTCGACCCCGGCGCAGAAGCCCCGGGGGGCCGCGAGCACCACCTTGTCGACGTCCACGGGCCCAGCCTAGTTTCGCCCTCCCGAGCGGCCTCCTAGGCTGTCGGGGTGCCCGGCGCCCGCATTTCGTCCATTTCGCCGGACTCACCGGCCTCGCGCAGCGACCTCGCGGTCGGCGACGAGCTGCTCAGCGTCGAGGGGGTCGCCCCGACCGACGTCATCGCCTACCAGCAGCTCATCGACGGTCCCTCGCCGACCGTCGTCGTGCGTCGCCCCGGAGAGCTCCTCGCCCGTAAGGTCGTCGTCGCCAAGGCCGCCGGCGAGCCGGTGGGCCTGGCGATCGACTCGGCCGTCTTTGATCGGATCCGCACGTGCGACAACCACTGCGCGTTCTGCTTCATCTACCAGTTGCCCAAGGGGCTGCGCCGGTCCCTCTACGTGAAAGACGACGACTACCGCCTCTCGTTCCTCTACGGGAACTACACGACCCTCACCCGCTTCACCGAGCTCGACCTCGAGCGGGTGCTCGAGGAGCGCCTCTCGCCGATCTACGTCTCGATCCACGCGACCAACCCCGAGCTGCGCGCGGCGATGCTGCGTAACCCGCGGGGCGCCACCAGCCTGCGGTGGCTGCGCGAGCTGCTCGCGGCCGGGGTGTGCGTCCACGGCCAGGTCGTCGTCTGCCCGGGGGTGAACGACGGCGACGAGCTGGTGCGCACACTCGACGACGTCGTGACCCTCTACCCCGAACTCGCGTCGCTCTCCCTGGTGCCCGTGGGGGTGAGCGACCTCTCGCGCGAGGAGACGATGCGCCCCCACACGGCCCGCGAGGCCCTCGCCGTCGTCGAGCTCGCCGAGCGCTACCAGAGCCTCACCCGCGAGCTCTTCGGCTCCGCCCGGGTCTTCGCGAGCGACGAGTTCTACCTCGTGGCCGGGCGCGAGCCGCCGGGTCCGTCCGCCTTCGCCAGCCTCGACGAGGCCGAGAACGGTGTGGGCATGGTCGCCTCGTTCCGCCAGAGCTTCGCCGAGCGCGCTCCGATGGCGCGCCTGGGCTCGGGTTTCTTCCAGTCCGTCGACGGGGCGCCGGCGCTCGGCTACCGCGCGCCGCGCGCGACGGGACCGGCCGCGCGCGGCGCCGAGCCCGCCGGCGGTGTGACGGTTCTCACGGGCGCCTACGCCGGACCGATCCTGCGCGACCTCCTCGACGGCCACGGCTACGGGGAGGTCGAGGTCGAGGTCGTCGAGAATCGCTACTTCGGCGGCAACATCAAGGTGGCGGGCCTGCTCACCGCCCCCGACCTCAACCGGGCCCTGGCCGAGGTGGCTCCCGGACGGATCTGCCTGCTGCCCGACGTCTGTCTCAACGAGGGGCGCTTCCTCGACGGGTCGACCCTCGAGGACCTCGTGCGACCCGTGATCCCGGTCGCCACGACCGGGGTCGACCTGCGCCGGGCGCTCGACGCCGCCCTCAGCCCGCTCGTGCCCGCGTGAGCCGTCCCCAGGTCGCCGTCGTGGGCCGGCCGAACGTCGGCAAGAGCTCCCTCGTGAACCGACTGGCCGCCCGTCGCGTCGCCGTCGTCGAGCACCAGCGCGGCGTGACCCGTGACCGCACCAGCGTCGAGGCCGAGTGGGCCGGGCGCTCTTTTGACGTGGTGGACACCGGCGGCTGGCTCGAGGCCGGCGACGCCCTCGAGGAGAAGGTCTCGCGCCAGGCCGAGGCCGCCGTCGCGGGGGCCGATCTGGTGCTCTTCGTCGTCGACGCCGAGACCGGGCCGGTCGAGGAGGACTCGCGCGCCGCGCGCTGGATCCGGCGCAGCCACCGTCCGGTGCTGCTCGTGGCCAACAAGGCCGACGACGCGACCCGCGAGGCGGCGGCCTGGGAGTTCGTGGGCCTCGGCCTCGGCGACCCCTACGCGGTGAGCGCCCTGCACGGTCGTGGCGCCGGGGAGCTCCTCGACGCGATCGTCGAGCGGCTCCCCGCGACCACCGACGACCCGCCCGCCGAGGACCCCGAGGCGTCCCCCGCGCCGGGCGAGGAGCTGCGCGTGGCGATCGTCGGACGGCCCAACGTCGGTAAGTCGACCCTCTTCAACCGGCTGATCGGCGAGGAGCGCTCGGTCGTGCACGACCTACCCGGCACGACGCGCGACGCGGTGGACACGGTGGTGGCGACCGCGGACGGCCCGGTGCGCTTCATCGACACCGCGGGACTGCGCCGGCGCGCGAGGACCGAGGCCGGGGTCGACACCTACGCCACCCTGCGCAGCCTGCGGGCCCTCGACGGCGCCGACCTCGCGATCCTGGTCATCGACGCCACCGAGGGGGCCACCGGCCAGGACCAGCGCCTGGCCGAGAGGATCGCCGGGGCCGGCTGTCCGGCGGTGGTGGTGCTCAACAAGTGGGAGCTGGTCTCGACCGAGGCCCGGCCGGGCGTGCTCGCCTCGGTGGGCGAGCGGCTCGCCTTCTTGGGGGACGCGCCGGTGCTCAAGACGACGGCCACCTCCGGGCGCGGTGTGCACCGGCTGTGGCCGGCCCTCGTGACGGCGGCCGAGGACTACGCCAAGCGCGTGCCCACCGGCGCCCTCAACCGGGCGATCCGCGACCTCCAGCAGCGTCAGCCGGCTCCCACGGGCAAGATCCGCTACGCCGTCCAGGGCGCCAGTGAGCCCCCCACCTTCACGCTCTTCGTGGCCGGACGGCTCCCCGCGACCTACCTGCGCTACGTCGAGCGCAGCCTGCGGGAGCGCTTCGAGCTGGGGACGTCCCCCATCCGCGTGAGGGTGCGCACCGAGTAGTGGAGCGGTGGTGCGAGACGTGCGACCGCCCGGTCGAGGGCGAGGTGTGCGAGGTCTGCGGCGAGCCGGTCCCCGAGAGCACGCACGAGCCCGTCCCGTGGCGTTGGCGACTCTTCATCGTCGCCACGGTGATCTACCTCGGGTACCGCGTCTACCAGCTGATTCACTGGCTCGCCCACTGACCCTGAGTAGTGTGGCCTGCGTTCTAAGGAGGCTCCGTGCCGATCTACGCCCTGGGTGAGCGCACCCCGACCATCCACCCCGAGGCCTTCGTCCACCCCGACGCCGTGGTGATCGGCGACGTGCGCATCGGCGCCGAGTCCTCGGTGTGGCCGGGGGCCGTCTTGCGCGGCGACTACGGGACGGTCATCGTCGGCGAGCGGACCTCTATCCAGGACGGGACCGTCGTGCACGCGGTCGCCGAGTTCCCGACCGTGGTCGGCAGCGACTGCGTGATCGGCCACCTCGCCCACCTCGAGGGCTGCGTGATCGACGACGGCGCCCTCGTGGGCAGTGGCTCGATCGTCCTGCACCAGGCGACCGTCCACTCGGGAGCGACCGTCGCGGCGGGTGCGGTGGTGCGCAACCGCACCGACGTGCCCGAGGGCGCGCTCGCGGTGGGCGTCCCCGCGACGGTGCGCGAGGGAGCGAGCGACGTCGAGCTCATCCGGCGCTCGGCCGAGCTCTACGTGGGCAACGCCCGGCGCTACCGCGAGGAGCTCCGTCGCCTCTAGGCGGTGGTGATCGCGGCGAGTCGCTCGAGGGCGCGCGCGGCGTGGCCCTCGACGACGGCGGCGCTCGCGAGCGCGAACCCCTGGACGAGGGACTCGACGCGACCCGCGACCCGCAGCGCCAGGGCGGCGTTGGCGCACACGACGTCAAAGACGGGGCCCTGACGGCCCTCGAGGAAGGACCGCACCACCGCGACGTTGTGGGCGAGGTCGCCACCGCGGATCGCCTCGGTCTCGTGGCGCAGGCCGAGCTCGGCGGGGGCGTCGAGCGTCTCGGGGGCGACGGACAGGGGCGTCACGACCATGAGCCGCGAGGGCGCGGCCAGGGTGAGCTCGTCGAGGCCGTCACCGCCGTGGACCAGGATCGAGTGGTCCGTGCCGCGCGCGTGAAGGACCCGCGCCATGCGCTCGAGCTGGGGCTCGTGGGCGACCCCGATCAGCGCGCGGCGCACGAGCGCCGGGTTGGCGAGCGGGCCGAGGACGTTAAAGACCGTGCGGAAGTTGAGGGCCCGTCGGATGGGGCCGAGGTAGCCCAGGCCCTGGTGGTAGGCGGGGGCGAAGAGGAAGCCGATCCCGGCCTCGGCGACGCAGGTCGCGACCACCTCGGCCGGCACGTCGAGGCGGACCCCGAGCGCCTCGAGCACGTCGGCGGCGCCCACCGAGGAGGAGGCGGCGCGGTTGCCGTGCTTGGCGACGGGCACCCCGCACCCGGCGACCGCGAGGGCGGCCATGGTCGAGACGTTCACCGAGTGGAGCTGGTCGCCCCCGGTGCCCACGATGTCGATGGCGGCCGGGCCGACGTCGAAGGTCGTCGCGGCATCGATCATGGCGTCCACGAAGCCGGTCATCTCCTCGACCGTCTCGCCCTTGACGGTGAGGGCCGTCAGGAAGCTGGCGATCTGGACGCCCTCGACTCGGCCGGCCAGGATCTCGGCGAGCGCGTCGCGGGCCGCCGATCGCTCCATGTCGGTACCGCGCACGAGGGGGTTCAACACCTCGAGGGCGAACGACGCGATCACGCGCGGGCCTCACGCAGCATCTCGCAACGATACCCGTGGTCGGACCGCCGACCGACCCGGGTACCATGCCGAGATGCGCGCCACGTACCTCGACGACATCGTCGCGTGGCACCGGCGTCGCGCCGCGAACGACGGTCGTGACTGGCGCGCCCGCCTCGACGGGCCCGCCTACGACGGGCCCTCGGCCCGGGCGGCCCTCGCGGGGGGGCCGCGCGTCCGCGTCATCGCCGAAGTGAAGCGCCGCTCCCCGTCGCGCGGCGTCCTCCGGGTCGACCTCGACGCGGGCGAGCGGGCCCGCGACTACGTCGCCGGGGGGGCCGCGATGGTGTCGGTGCTCACCGACGAGCCCCACTTCGGCGGTTCCTTGGACGACCTGGCGGCCGTGCGCGCCGCCGTGCGCGTCCCCCTCTTGCGCAAGGACTTCACGGTCTCGGAGAACGACGTCCTCGACGCTCGCGACGCCGGGGCGGCGGCCGTGCTGCTCATCGTGGCGGCCCTCAGCGACGACGAGCTCGGGCGCTACCACGCGCTCGCCCGTCGCGTCGGACTCGACGCCCTCGTCGAGGTCCACGACGAGGCCGAGGCGGCGCGCGCGCGCGACCTAGGGGCGACCCTGATCGGGGTGAACCAACGTGATCTGCGCACCTTCAGCGTCGACCCCGAGCGGGCCGCCCGCGTCGCGGCGTCGCTCCCGGTGGCGTGCGTGCGGGTGTGCGAGTCGGGGCTCACCACGCCGGCCGACGTGCGCCGGGCGGCGGAGGCGGGCTTCGACGCGGTGCTCGTGGGTGAGGCCTTCGTCACCGCCGCCGACCCGGTCGAGGCGGTGCGCGCCTTCGCCGGGGTCGCCTCGCGCCGGTCGCTGACCGGGTCGGTCAAGATCTGCGGGGTGACGAGCGTCGAGGACGCGCTGGTGTGCGCCGAGGCCGGCGCCGACGCGATCGGGCTGATCCTCGCCGACTCGCCGCGACGGGTGGCCCCCGAGCGGGCCCGGGCCATCGCCGCGGCGCTCGAGGGCCGGGCGACCCGGGTCGCCGTGTTCAAGGACCAGTCGGGCGAGGCGATCCGCGCCGCGCTCTGCGGGCTGGCGGTCGACGCCGTCCAGGTGCACGGTCCCCTCGAGGCGCGACTGCGCGACGAGCTGCGCGGGCGGGGGATCCGGGTGATCAAGGCCCTCAGCGTGGACGAGGGGGAGTGGTCGAGCTACGACGAGCGTCAGGTGGACGCCGTGCTCGTCGACGGGGCCGTCCCCGGGTCCGGTCGCCGACACGGCTACGCGGGACGGGCCGAGCGTCCCTTCGCGGTGCCCGTGATCGTCGCCGGCGGGCTCGACGCGGCCAACGTCGCCGAGGTGGTCGAGGTGACCGGCGCCGACGGCGTGGACTGCGCCACCGGGGTGGAGTCCACCCCCGGACGCAAGGATCCGACCAAGGTCCGGGACTTCGTCGCGGCCGCGCGCGTCGCGCTCGCGCGAGCGGGGCGGGGGCGATGAGCGTGATGGGGGCGCCCGACGGGCGCGGGCGCTTCGGCGAGTTCGGGGGGCGCTTCGTGCCCGAGGCCCTCGTGCCGGCCTGCCTCGAGCTCGAGGCGGCCTTCACCGAGGCCTGGGCCGACCCCGCCTTCGTGGGCGAGTTCCACGAGACGCTGCGTCTCTTCGGCGGGCGCCCGACGCCGGTGACGCCGCTGCCGCGACTCTCGGAGCGGCTGGACCTGCGCGTCTACGCCAAGCGCGAGGACCTCGCCCACACCGGGTCGCACAAGATCAACAACGTCGTCGGCCAGACGCTGCTCACCCGGCGCATGGGTAAGGGTCGGGTGATCGCCGAGACCGGCGCGGGCCAGCACGGGGTGGCCACCGCCACCGCAGCGGCTCGTCTGGGGCTCGACTGCACCGTCTTCATGGGCGAGGTCGACACCCGCCGCCAGGAGCTCAACGTCTTTCGCATGGAGCTGCTCGGCGCGCGGGTCGTGCCGGTGACCTCGGGCAGCCGCACCCTCAAAGACGCCGTGAACGAGGCGTTGCGCGAGTGGGTCACCTGCGTCGCCGACACCCACTACTGCATCGGCTCGGTCATGGGTCCCCACCCCTTCCCGTGGATGGTGCGCGAGTTCCAGCGTGTGATCGGCGAGGAGGCCCGCGCCCAGCTCGAGGACCTCGGGGTCGGCGTGCCCGACGTCGTCGTCGCCTGCGTCGGTGGGGGCTCGAACGCGGCCGGGGTCTTCGCCGGCTTCGCCGAGACCCGGGCGCGGCTGGTCGGCGTCGAGGCGGCCGGGGGCTCGGCGATCGGCCACGGCGCGCCCGGGGTCTTGCACGGGATGCGCTCGATGCTGCTCCAGGACGAGTTCGGCCAGATCGAGGAGGCCCAGTCGATCTCGGCCGGGCTCGACTACCCGGGCATCGGGCCCGAGCACGCGCACCTCGCGGCCATCGGGCGGGCCCAGTACGTCGGGATCTCCGACGACGAGGTGTTGGCCGGACTGACGCTGTTGAGCGAGACCGAGGGGATCATCCCCGCGCTCGAGACGGCCCACGCGGTCGCCTGGATCGCCAACGCCGCCGGGCGCGAGCTGGCGCCGGGTACGACGGTCCTGCTCAACCTGTCGGGCCGCGGCGACAAGGACGTGGCCCAGGTGCGCGCCCTGATGAGGGGCGACGGGTGACCACCCTGGACGAGCGCCTGGTCGGCGTGCGCGACGGGGGCCGGCGCGCGCTGGTGCCCTACCTGATGGCGGGGGCCCGCCCGGACTGGACGCGCCTGCTCCAGGCGGCCGTGGCCGGCGGGGCCGACGTCCTCGAGGTCGGTCTGCCCTTCTCGGACCCGATGATGGACGGCCCGGTCATCCAAGAGGCCGCCCTCGCGGCACTCGCCGCCGGCACCACCCTCGACTCGGTCTGCGCCGAGCTCGGCGCGCTGGACCTCGGGGTGCCGCTCGTCGCGATGACCTACTGCAACGTCGTCTACCACTACGGCCTCGAGCGGGCCGCGGGCCGGCTCCGCGACGCGGGGGTGCTCGGGGTGATCCTGCCCGACCTCGCCCTCGAGGAGCTCGGCGAGTGGGCGGCGGTGTGCGACGCCGGGGACCTCGCCACCGTGCTCATGGTCGCGCCCTCGACGCCGCCCGCGCGGGTCGCGCGCCTCACGGCGCGCTCCAGGGGCTTCGTCTACGCCGCGGCGCGCATGGCGGTCACCGGGACCGCCGAGGGACTCGGTGACGGAGCGGCCGTCCTCGAGCGGGTCCGCGCGACCTCGACGATGCCGGCCTACGTCGGCATCGGCATCGCGAGCCCCGCGCAGGCCCGGGCGGCCGCGGAGCGGGCCGACGGGGTCATCGTCGGCTCGGCCCTGGTGCGCCGGGTCCTCGACGGGGCGAGCCCGGAGGAGGTCGAGTCCTTCGTGCGCGACCTGCGCCGGGAGATCGACGCCACGTAGGGACTTTGGTCCCTAGCGCGGCGCCGCAGGGTGCTCGCCGTGACGTCCCGGAATCGGCCATCCCGCGCGACGGGTCCCCGATGGTGTGTAATCACAGTGGGTCGTCACCCCGGCGGCCCGTTGACACACGTGTGGGGGATTGAATGGAACACAAAGTCGCGGACCCCGGCCCACTAGGGCTAGCGGGTTTCGCCATGACAACGTTCTGCCTCAGCAGCTGGAATGCCAACCTCTGGCACGGCGCTGGACTTGAGGCAGCACTCAGCCTGGCCCTCTTCTACGGGGGAATCGTCCAGCTCTTTGCCGGCATGTGGGAGTTCGTCCGGAAGAACACCTTCGGGGCTCTCGCGTTCTCGTCGTACGGTGCGTTCTGGCTGGCGTTCTACGCCATCGTCCAGTTCCACCTGGCCGGCGGCGGCACGGACACGGTAGGGATTTTCCTGCTGGGTTGGACGATCTTCACGGCGTACATGACCATCGCGGCGGCCAAGACGAACACGGCGATCTTCGTCGTGTTCATCCTGCTGTTGGTGACCTTCGTCCTGCTCACCATCGGGAACTGGGGAGCGGGCCACTCGGGCCTGGTCCACGCCGGTGGCTGGTTCGGGCTCGCCACGGCCGTCGCGGCCTGGTACACGTCGATGGCCGGCGTCGTTAACGAGACTCACGGAAAAGTCCTTTTCCCGGTCGGTCGGCGCGGCTAACCTAGGGGTCACTGGTGGCTTGCCACCGGACCCAACCGCCAACAGCGCCCGCTCCGCGAGGAGTCGGGCGCTGTTGGCATCTCCGGGCGAATGAGGGGTACTGTCAGGAAAGTCGCCGACGAGGGTCGGTCGAGAGGGATACGCACGAGTAGGGGGAACGATGACCGAAGCACGACTGGAAGCGTGGCTCGCCGAGACGAGAAGCTTCGCACCGAGCTCGGAGTTCACCGCCCAGGCCAACGTGGGCCCCGAGATCTACGCCGAGGCCGACGCCGACCCGGTCACCTACTGGCGCCGCCAGGCCGACCGTTTGACCTGGACGAAGGAGCCGACGGTCACCCTCGAGTGGGACCTGCCCTTCGCCACGTGGTTCAGCGACGGCGAGCTCAACGCCTCCTACAACTGCGTCGACCGCCACGTCGAGGCCGGCCGGGGTGACAAGGTCGCCTACCACTGGGTGGCCGACGCCGAAGGCGAGACCCGCACCATCACCTACGCGGACCTGCAGAAGATGGTGGCCCAGGCGGCCCACGCCCTGACCGAGCTCGGAGTGAAGGCCGGCGACCGGGTCGCGATCTACATGCCGATGATCCCCGAAGCGGTCGTGACCATGCTGGCCTGCGCTCGGCTGGGCGCGGCCCACTCGGTTGTCTTCGCCGGCTTCTCGGCCGAAGCGCTCTCGAGCCGCATCCTCGACTCCGACTGCCAGGTGGTCGTCACCGCCGACGGCGCCTTCCGGCGCGGTGCGGCGAGCCCGCTCAAGCCGGCCGTCGACGACGCGCTGAAGAGCTGTCCCAACGTGCGCGCGGTGCTCGTCGTGCGGCGCACCGGCGGCGACGTCGACTGGGTCGAGGGCCGGGACCACTGGTGGCACGAGCTCGTCGAGCGCCAGAGCACGACCCACGAGTGCCAGTCCTTCCCGGCCGAGCAGACGCTGCTCATCATGTACACCTCGGGCACGACCGCGAAGCCCAAGGGCATCTACCACACCACGGGCGGCTACCTCACCCAGTGCGCGACCACCCACTGGCAGATCTTCGACGTCAAGCCCGACACCGACGTGTGCTGGACCGCCGCCGACATCGGTTGGATCACCGGCCACAGCTACATCGTCTACGGCCCCCTGGTCAACGGGGTGACCCAGGTCCTCTACGAGGGCCTACCCGACTCGGGCGGGCGCGACCGTTGGTGGAAGATCATCGAGCAGTTCAAGGTTTCGATCCTCTACACCGCGCCCACGACCATCCGCACACTGATGAAGTGGGGGCATGAGCACCCCGAGGGTCACGACCTGTCGAGCCTGCGCCTCCTCGGAACGGTGGGCGAGCCGATCAACCCCGAGGCCTGGATGTGGTACCGCGAGCACGTGGGGGGCAACCGGTGTCCGATCGTGGACACGTGGTGGCAGACCGAGACCGGGGCGATCCTGGCCTCGCCGCTGCCGGGCATCACCGCCACCAAACCCGGCGCCGCGATGCACGCGATCCCCGGGGTCTCGATCGACGTCGTGGACAACGAGGGCCACGCCGTGGGCAACGGCGAGGGCGGTTACCTGGTGGTGACCCAGCCGTGGCCCTCGATGACCCGCGGCATCTACGGCGACCCCGAGCGGTTCAAGGACGTCTACTGGAAGCGGTTCCCGGGGGTCTACTTCGCCGGTGACGGTGCGAAGAAGGACGACGACGGCGACCTGTGGCTGCTCGGACGCGTGGACGACGTGATGAACATCTCCGGCCACCGCCTGTCGACGACCGAGGTCGAGCACGCCCTGGTGGGCTACCCGCTCGTCGCCGAGGCCGCCGTCGTGGGCGCGAGCGACGCCACCACCGGTCAGGCCATCGTCGCCTTCGTGACCCTGAAGCTCTCGGCCGACGAGGCCCAGCGGGACCAGGCCGGGGTCATAAGCGACCTGCGCGATCACGTGGCCAAGGTGATCAGCCCGATCGCCAAGCCCCGCCAGATCATCCTCACGCCCGAGCTGCCCAAGACCCGTTCGGGCAAGATCATGCGCCGCCTGCTGCGTGACGTGGCCGAGAACCGCCCGCTGGGCGACGTGACCACCCTCACCGACCCCTCGGTCGTGAACTCGATCGCCGACCTCATGTCCCAGGGGGTCGAGGAGTAGTCGACCTAGGAGTCGAAGCCCATCTTGAGCGCGTCGAGCAGGCGCAGCCACAGGTTGCGCCGCCCGGCGTTCTCGTCAGCGCGTCGGATGGCGCGCTGGGTGAGGCGGATGAACACCCAGCGCAACGGTTCGGGCGGGAACGGCCAGGGCTTCTTGCGCACCATCGAGAGCCGCGTGCGCTCGGTGTCGAGGTCGTCGAGCAGGTCGAGCATCGTGGCGGCCCCGAAGCGCGTCGAGGCGACCCCGAGCCCGGTGAAGCCCATGACGTAGGCCACCTTGCCGGCGTGCGCGGTGCCCCAGAAGGGGGAGTAGCGCGTGCACGTGTCGATCGAGCCGCCCCAGGAGTGGGTGAACTTGATCCCGGCGAGCTGGGGGAACGTCGTCAGGAAGTGGCGCACCAGCCGGTAGTAGGTCTCAGGGTTGAACTCGAACTCCCGCTGGGCCTTGCCCCGGAAGCGGTAGATCGCGTCGTAGCCGCCCCAGAGGATCGAGTTGTCCTTGGTGAGCCGGTAGTAGTGGAACTGGTTGCCCGCGTCGCTCACGCCCTCGCGACCCTCCCAGCCGATGCTCGCCAGCTGCTCGGGGGTCAGGGGCTCGGTGACCATGGCGTAGTCGTAGACCGGGACGACGTACTTGCGCGCCGCACGAACGAGCGAGGGGAAGACGTTGGTCGCGAGCGCGACCTTGGCCGCGGTGACCGCCCCGAAGGGGGTGTGCACCCGCACGGCCTCGTCGACGTCCTCGAGCCACTCGACCCGGGAGTTCTCGTAGATGTGCACCCCCAGTGAGATGCAGGCCCGCTCGAGCCCCCAGACGAGGCGCGCCGGGTCCACCAGGGCCGTCCCGTCGTGGTCGTAGAGGCCCCCGAGGTAAGAGGGAGAGTGGATGCGTTGGCGCACCGCCTCGGCGTCGAGCACGACCACGCTGTCGCCCATCTGGTTGCGCAGCCGGGCCTGCTCCTCGAGCTCACGCATCTGCCACGGGGCGACCGCGACGGTGAGTTCCCCGGTGCGCTCCCAGTCGCACTGGATGCCGTAGCGCTCGATGGTGCGCTCGATCTCGTCGAGGTTCTCGCGCGCGAGGCGCTCGATGGTCTCCATCTCGCGCGGGAAGCGGCGCAGGCCGTTGAAGAAGCCGTGGGTGAGCGAGGCCGAGCAGAAGCCCCCGTTGCGCCCGGAGGCCCCGGCGCCGGTCTCGTACTGCTCGACGACCACGACCTCGCGCTCGGGGTCACGCTCCTTGGCCAGCAGCGCCGTCCACAGTCCGGTGTAGCCGGCTCCGACCACGCACAGGTCGGCCCCGACCTCGCCGATGAGAGCGGGTCGCGACTCGGGCTCCAGGGGGTCCTCGTCGAGCCACCAGAGGAGCGGCTGGACATCGCTGAGATGGCGGAGGACGAAGGGGTCCTTCTTCTGCATACGTCCAACCGGAGGTTGGAATCACCCACTCTCGACACGTCTTTCGCGGGCTCGGAGCCCGTCGAACGCCGGTGGTCAGGCCGGCCTCTTGCCCCTCCAGCCTACCGGGCCCGACCGGGCCACTCGGGCTCTCGCGGCGCGGGCGTACACTGCGCTGGCCCGGATGACCACGTCGACCCCACCCCCAGGACCCGCCCACGGTGGGAGCCGTCCCGACGCCGGACGGACCGCGTGAGCGGGGTCGGCCCGGTCGCCTTCGACCTCGAGACGACCGGCGTGGACCCCTTCAGTGACGCCCCGGTCTCGTTCGCCTTCGCCTGGCGCGACGGCGCGGGAGAGGTGACCGCCGAGACCGGTCTCGTCGACCCCGGCCGGCCCATCCCCGCCGGCGCCACCCGCGTGCACGGCATCACCGACGCCATGGTCGCCGATGCGCCGGGCCTCGCGACGGTCGTCCCGGCCCTCGCGGAGCGACTCGAGGCGATCTGGCGCGACGGCGGGGTCGTGGTCGGCATGAACGTCGCCTACGACCTCACGATGGTCGACGCCCAACTGGGCCGTCTCGGCCGCGCGCGCCTGAGCGAGCGCGGCGTCGGGGCGGTGGCCGACGTGCTCGTTCTCGACCGCCACCTGGACCGCTACCGCCGGGGCAAGCGGACCCTGGCCGACCTGTGCGCCCACTACGGGGTGGCCCTCGCGGGGGCCCACAGCGCCGACGAGGACGCCGCGGCCAGCCTGGTGCTCTTCGAGCGGCTCCTCGAGCGCTACCCCGAGATCGCCGCCACGCCCCCCGCGCGGCTCACCGAGACCCTGGCCGGGTGGCACCGGGAGTGGCTCCGGGGCTTCAGCGCCTACCTCGAGCGCCGCGGTGAGGGCCCCGTCGAGGAGGGTCGCTACGAGTGGCCGCTCCACGCGGCCCCCTGAGTCGGGCTGGGGAGATTCGAACTCCCGATCTCTCGGCCCCCAGCCGAGCGCTCTAGACCAAACTAAGCCACAGCCCGTAGCCGGATGATTTTACTCGCTGGCTAGGGGGCCGAGCGGTGGGCCCCGTGGGGCTGGTCGGGGTGGGTCAGCCAGGCCCTCGCCTCACAGAGGTAGGCGAGGGTCTCGCCCGTCGCCTTCGCCTCGATCGCGTCGAGGATGCGACGGTCCAGCGCCTCGACGATCTCGCTCACCGACATGGTCCTCCCCTCAGCCGCCGGCGGCGGCGGTCACGACCTCGACGACGGCACCCTCGTCGACCGGCGTCGTGGGCCAGAGTGAACGCGCGACGACGTCCCCGTCCAACGCCACCGCGATACCCCGCGGCGATAGGCCGAGCTCGGTCACGAGGTCGCTCACCGTGCCCCCCGGCCACGGTCGCTCCGCCCCGTTGACCCGTATCACGCCGAGCCGACCGCGTCGATCAGACGCCGCGCCGCCACCGGGGCCAGGGTCACGCCGTGGCGGTAGTGGCCCGACGACCACCACCAGCCCCCGCCGAGGTCAGCCAGGAAGGGGCGCAGGTCGCCGCTCGCCGGGCGCAACCCGACGCGCGTCTCGAGCAGGTCGGCCGTCTCGAGTTCGGGGATGACCTCGAGGCCGTCACGCACCAGCCGCTGGAGCTCGCCCAGCTCGACCGCGCGCACCGGCGACTCCTCGGAGCTCGCGCCGAGCACGTTATAGCGCTCGGCCCGGCCGACGGCGTAGAAAGGTCGCCCGTGGACGTAGGCCCGCACCATCGGCAGGTGGTAGCGGTCCGGACCGACCACCCGCAGCGTCATCCCCCGCACGGGGCGCACCGAGGTCGCCGGGGGCGCCTCGAGGCCCGTCGGGAGCCCCGTCGAGCCCGTCGCGACGAGTCCCAGGTCGCCCTCGAGGGAGCCGTCGTCAGCCTCCACGACGACCCGCGAGACGACCCGGGAGCAGCGCCGCACGCTCGAGGCGCGGTACTCGACCCCGAGAGCCTCGTTGGCGGCGCGCACCCGGGCCATCACCTCGTCGGGGTCGACCCAGGCGTCACCCTCCGCGAGGACGCCCTGGGTCACCCGCGCGCTCAGCCCCTCGAAGGGCGCGGGTTCGTCGCGACGCGCCAGCGTGCGCAGGGCGACGCCGTAGCCGCGGGCCACGCCGGCGTACTGCTCGACGAGCCGACGGTCCCCGGCGTCAAGACCGACGACCAGCGTGCCGACCCGGTGCAGCGCGATGGCCTCGCCCGTCGTCTCCGCGACCTCCTCGACGAGGTCGCGCCACGCGTCGAGCGCCGCCTGGTGCAGGCGGTGGTTCTCCTCCTCGCCCGGTGCGGCTTCGCCCCCGGGGGCGAGCATTCCGGCCGCCGCCGCGGTCGCCCCGCGACCGGGGGCGGGGTCGACGACCGTGACGCGCCAGCGCGCGCGCGCCAGCGCGAGGGCGCTCACCTGTCCGATGACGCCACCCCCGACCACGACGGCGCGTCGCGACGGACTGGTCACACCCCAAGCGTACGACCCTCGCGGGCGGGCGCCGGACGCTCGCTATGATGACGGCGGGTCAGCGTTGCCCCGAGACGACGCCATGGCCCCAGGACTCTACGACTCGCGCTTCGACCACGACGCCTGCGGCGTCGGGATGGTCGCCGAACTCAGCGGTCGCGCGCGCCACCAGACGGTCGCGGACGCCCTGACCATCCTGGAGAACCTCGAGCACCGCGGGGCGACGGGCTCGGACGTCGGCTCGGGCGACGGCGCGGGAATCCTCCTCCAGATGCCCGACGGGTTCGTGCGGGCCGCCTTCGGTGACGCCGTCCCCGAGCGCGGCGCTTACGGCGTCGCCCAGTGGATGGTCCCGCGCACCGCGTCGCTCGGCGAGCTGCTCGACGCGATGGAGACCGACCTCGCCCGGGCCGGGCTGCGCCCGCTCGCCTGGCGCGACGTCCCCGTCGACTCCACGATCCTCGGGGCGACCTCGGCGGCCAGCGAACCCCGCTTCGTCCAGCAGCTGCTCGCCTGGCGCGACCGACCCGGGGCCGACCTCGAGGGCGCCCTGTACTGCGCCCGGCGGGCGATCGAGCGCCGTCACGGGGTCTACGCCGCGTCGTGCTCCTCGACCGTCGTGATCTACAAGGGCATGCTCTCGGCCCCCCAGCTGCGCGCCTACTTCGCGGACCTGTCCGACGAGCGGCTCGAGACGGGCGTCGCCATCGTCCACAGCCGGTTCTCCACCAACGTCCTGCCCCGCTGGGACCTGGCCCAACCCTTCCGGCTCATCGCCCACAACGGCGAGATCAACACGGTGCGGGGCAACCGCAACTGGATGCGCGCGCGCGAGTCCACCCTCGCGTGCGCCACGCTGCCCCTCCCGCTGGACGAGCTCACGCCGATCGTCAGCGAGAACATGAGCGACTCCGCCTCCTTCGACGAGGTGGTCGAGCTCCTCGTGCGCGCCGGGCGGAGCCTGCCGCACGCCGTGTTGATGATGATCCCCGAGGCCTGGGAGCGCCACAGCGCCATGGAGCCGGCCCGTCGCGACTTCTACCGGTTCCACGCGGGTCTCATGGAACCCTGGGACGGGCCGGCCTCGATCACCTTCAGTGACGGGCGGGTCGCCGGGGCGGTGCTCGACCGCAACGGCCTGCGACCGGCGCGCTACTGGATCACCCGCGACGCTCGGGTGATCTTCGCGAGCGAGGTCGGGGTCCTGCCGATCGACCCCGGGGAGGTCGTCGCCAAGGGCCGGCTCCGGCCCGGGCGGATGTTCCTCGTCGACCTCGAGCACGGTCGAGTGGTTGAGGACGAGGAGATCAAGGCCGAGCTCGCCGCTCGCGCGCCCTACGGGGAATGGCTCGAACGCGAACAGGTCTCCTTGGACGAGGTCGCGCCGGGCCCCACGCTGACCCCGAGCTTCGACTCGGTGCGACAGCTCCAGCGCTCCTTCGGCTACTCCGAGGAGGACCTGCGCCTCATCGTGCGCCACATGGCCCAGGTGGGCGAGGAGCCGATCGGCTCGATGGGTTCCGACACCCGTCTTCCGGTGCTCTCGACGCGCCCCCGGGGTCTCTTCGACTACTTCACCCAGCTCTTCGCTCAGGTGACCAATCCGCCCCTCGACGCGATCCGCGAAGAGCTCGTGACCTCGACGCGCGTGGTCATCGGCGGCGAGGGCAACCTCCTCGCCGAGTCGCCGGCCCACTGCCACCAGATCGTGTTGGCCTCCCCGGTCCTGTCGAGCGAGGAGCTCGAGAAGATCCGCTACATCGAACGCCACCCCCGGGCGCGCGACATGCGCACCGTCCCCCTCGACGGGCTCTTCCCGGCCCGGGGCGCGGCCAGCGCCGCCGATCGCCTCGCGACGGCTCTCGAGCGGGTCTGCGACGAGGCCGTCGCCCAGGTGCACGCCGGGGCGACCGTCCTGCTGCTCTCGGACCGGGGCACCAACGCCGAACAGGCCGCCATCCCGAGCCTGCTGCTGGCCTCGGCGGTGCACCACCGGCTCGTCGACGAGCGGCTGCGCACCTCCGCGGCCCTCGTGCTCGAGGCCGGCGATGTGCGCGAGGTGCACCACGTCGCCCTCCTGCTCGGCTTCGGGGCGTCGGCCGTCTGCCCGTACCTGGCCTACGAGTCGATCGACGCGCTCGTCGCCGCGGGCGAGCTTGACGCCCTCGAGGCCCGCGACGCCCGCTACCGCTACGCCAAGGCCCTCACCAAGGGCGTCGTCAAGGTGATGTCCAAGATGGGCGTCTCCACGGTCACGAGTTACGTCGGCGCGCAGCTCTTCGAGCCGGTCGGCCTCTCGGCCGAGCTCCTCGACCGCTACTTCCCGGGACTGCCCTCACGGGTCGGCGGAGCGACGCTCGAGCACCTGGCGCGCGCCGTGCTCGCGACCCACGCCTCGGCCTTCGACGTCCCGGTTGACCAGCCGCTCGCCCACAACGGCGAATACCAGTGGCGCCGCGACGGCGAGCTGCACCTGTTCAACCCCCGCACGGTCCAGCGCCTCCAGCACGCGACGCGCGCCAGGCGCTACGACATCTTCAAGGAGTATACCCGACTCGTCGACGAACAGAGCCGTGACCAGCTCACGCTGCGCGGGCTGCTCGAGCTCGAGCCGAGCGCCACCCCCGTGCCGCTCGAGGAGGTCGAGAGCGTGTCCGCGATCCTCGCGCGCTTCTCCACCGGGGCGATGTCCTACGGCTCGATCTCCCAAGAGGCGCACGAGACGCTCGCCGTCGCCATGAACCGCCTGGGGGCGCGGTCCAACACCGGCGAGGGCGGTGAGGACGAGGAGCGCTTCGCGGTCGCCGACCCCCGCCACAACACCCGCTCGGCCATCAAGCAGGTTGCCTCGGGCCGCTTCGGGGTGACGAGCCGCTACCTCGTCAACGCCGACGACATCCAGATCAAGATGGCCCAGGGGGCGAAGCCCGGCGAAGGCGGCCAGCTCCCCGGGGCCAAGGTCTACCCCTGGATCGCCCGCACCCGTCACTCGACGCCCGGGGTCGGGCTCATCTCGCCCCCGCCGCACCACGACATCTACTCCATCGAGGACCTCGCCCAGCTCATCTACGACCTGAAGTGCGCCAACGACGAGGCGCGCATCCACGTCAAGCTCGTCAGTGAGCAGGGGGTCGGCACCATCGCCGCCGGCGTCGCCAAGGCCCACGCGGACGTCATCTTGATCTCCGGTCACGACGGGGGCACCGGGGCGGCCCCGCTGACCTCGCTCAAGCACGCCGGCACGCCCTGGGAGCTCGGGCTCGCCGAGGCCCACCAGACGCTCGCGACCAACGGCCTGCGCAGTCGCGTCGTCCTGCAGGTCGACGGCCAGCTGAAGACCGGCCGCGACGTCGTGGTCGCGGCCCTGCTCGGCGCCGAGGAGTTCGGCTTCGCCACCGCGCCGCTGGTCGTCTCGGGCTGCGTGATGATGCGGGTCTGCCACCTCGACACCTGCCCGGTGGGCATCGCGACCCAGAACCCGGTCCTGCGCGAGCGCTTCACCGGTCGACCCGAGTTCGTCGAGACCTTCTTCGAGTTCATCGCCGAGGAGGTGCGCGAGCACCTGGCAGCGCTCGGCGCGCGGACCCTGGACGAGGTGATCGGGGACGTGGCGCGACTACGCGCACGCCCCCCGGCCGACCCCACCGTCGACCTCGACCTGTCGGCGCTGCTCGTCGCGGTCGACCCCGACCAGCGCCGTCAGAGCCTGAAGCAGGACCACGGCCTCGACGGCGCCCTCGACTGGCGGTTCCTCTCGACGGCGGTGGACGCGGCCCTGTCGGGCACGCCGGTGCGACTCGCGCTCGAGGTGCGCAACGTCGACCGGGCCGTCGGCACCCTGACCGGCAGCGCTCTCACCCGCGCGCTGGGCGCCCGGACCCTCGACGACGACCACGTCGTCGTCGAGCTCACCGGTTCGGCCGGCCAGAGCCTCGGAGCGTTCATCCCCGCCGGGCTCACGCTGCGGCTCACGGGCGACGCCAACGACTACGTGGCCAAGGGTCTCTCGGGCGGACGGGTCGTCGTGCGTCCCGACCCGCGCGCGCCCTTCCCCGCGGAGTCCCACGTCATCGCCGGCAACGTCATCGCCTACGGCGCCACGGCCGGGGAGGTCTTCGTCAGCGGGATCGTGGGCGAGCGCCTCGGGGTGCGCAACTCCGGGGCCACCCTGGTCGTCGAGGGCACGGGGGACCACGCCTGTGAGTACATGACCGGAGGGGTCGTGGTGATCCTCGGGCCCACGGGCCGCAACCTGGCGGCCGGCATGTCCGGCGGCACGCTCTACCTCTACGACCCCGAGGGGACCGTCCACGACCACCTCGCGGCCGGGGTCTACGAGCTCGACCCACTCGAGGCCGACGACGACGCCCTGGTGCGCGCCCTGCTCGAGCGCTACCGCGACGAGACGGGCTCGACCCGGGCGGCGGCGCTGCTCGCCGACTGGCGCCGGACCCGGCTCGACTTCGTGAGGGTGGAGACCTCGGAGTACCAGCGGGCCCGGGACGGGGCGCGCAGTGGGTAGCCCCACCGGCTTCCTCGACCACCCCCGCCGGGGACCGCGTCCCCGACCGATCCCGGTGCGCGTGCGCGACTGGCACGAGGTCTACGAGCCCCAGAGCGACGAGGACGTCTCGACCCAGGCCTCGCGCTGCATGGACTGCGGCATCCCCTTCTGCACCCAGGGCTGCCCGCTGGGCAACCGCATCCCGGTCTTCAACGACGGCGCCTTCCGGGGGGACTGGGAGCGCGCGGCCGAGCAGCTCTTCGCCACCAACAACTTCCCCGAGTTCACCGGGCGCCTCTGCCCGGCGCCGTGCGAATCGGCCTGCGTGCTGGGCATCGGCGACGAACCGGTGACCATCGAGCGCATCGAGTACGAGGTCGCCGAGCACGCCTTCGCCCGGGGACTGCCCGTGGCGGCGGCCCCCCGGGCCGAGACGGGTCGACGGGTCGTCGTGGTCGGCTCGGGTCCGGCCGGGCTGTCCGCGGCCGCCCAGCTGCGCGCCGCCGGCCACGGCGTCCGCGTGCTCGAGCGCTCCGACGCGCCCGGGGGCCTCCTGCGCTACGGCATCCCCGAGTTCAAACTCGAAAAGCGCGTCCTCGAGCGCCGCCTCGAGGTGATGCGCGCCGCCGGGGTCGTCTTCGACTGCGGGGTGGAGGTCGGCGGGCGGGGTCCCAGCCTTGAGACGCTGGCCGCCGGTGCCGACGCCGTCGTCCTCGCCCTGGGCTCGACCCGACCCCGGACGATCGACGTACCCGGGGCCGACCTCCCTGGAGTGGTGACGGCGATGGCCTACCTCGAGGCGGCGGCCCGGGCCCTCGTCACGGGGGACCCATCGCCCCTCGACGCCGCCGGTCGCCACGTGGTGATCCTGGGCGGGGGCGACACCGGCGCCGACTGCCTCGGCACGGCGCACCGCCAGGGCGCGGCCTCGGTCACCCAACTCGAGATCCTGGACCGGCCCCCCGCGCACCGGTCGGCCGAGGAGCCCTGGCCGACGATGCCCCGGGTCTTTAAGACGACCTCGGCCCACGCCGAGGGCGGGGAGCGGCGCTTCTCGATCGAGACCCTCGCCTTCACCGGGGAGGGGCGGGTCGGGGCCCTGCGCGCCCTCGACCACCGCCGCGGCGAAACGTTCGAGATGGCCGGCGACCTCGTCGTGATCGCGGCCGGCTTCGTCGGGCCCGAGCTCGACGATCTCGGCCTGGCCGGACCGGCGTTCACCACCGCACGGGCGACCCTGCGAGTCGACGACGTCTGGCGCGTGCCGGTGCCGGGCGCGACGCCCGTCTTCGCCTGCGGGGACGCCGTGCGCGGCCAGAGCCTGATCGTCTGGGCCATCGCCGAGGGTCGCGCGGCCGCGGCCGCCGTCGACCGTCACCTGCGCGGCGGGGCGACGTCTCTGGCGGCGCCGGTCGAGCCCTACGCCCAGAGCTGGTAGACGGCGGACCGCTCGGTACTATCGAGACGAGGGGGAACCGATGAAGAGCACCATGCAAGAGGCGCCACTGCTGATCAGCGGCATCATCCGACACGGCGAGTACCTGTACGCGGATAAGAAGATCTTCACCGTCACGCCCGAGGGCGTCGACGAGGGGACCTTCCACCAGGTGGCCCAGCGGGCCGAGCGGCTCGCGGCCGCCCTGCGGCGACTGGGCGTGGGTCCGGGCGACCGGGTGGGCACGTTCATGTGGAACAACCAGGCCCACGTCGAGGCCTACCTGGCGGTGCCCTCGATGGGCGCCGTCCTGCACACCCTGAACATCCGCCTCTTCCCCGACCAGCTCGCCTACATCGTCAACCACGCGGCCGACAAGGTGGTCATCGTCGACGCCACCCTCGCGCCGCTGTTCGCCAAGATCCGTGACCAGATCCCCACCAGA
>JAKBNL010000017.1 GCA_021831035.1 Actinomycetes bacterium | reverse complement strand
AAGTCGTCGAGATGCTCGACCACCATCCTCACCGCTCGCTCGCGCACCTCCGGCGAGTATCTGCTTGTCCTTGGCATGCACCAATCCTCTCAAAGGGATCGGTCTCCAAGAAACCCGGGGCGGTTCAGTACTCGGTGATCCTGGCGGATCCACCGTGGGATGTTCAACAGAAGGGTGCCTACGGCGCGGAGCGCCACTACTCGCTGATGTCCTTAGAGCGCATCAAGGAGCTGCCGGTCGCTACCCTCGCTAGTGACAACGCACACCTGTGGCTTTGGGTGACCAATGCCACGCTGCGTGACGGCTACGACGTCATGGAGTCCTGGGGATTCACGCCCCGCTCACCACTCACCTGGATCAAGCCACGCTTCACGCTGGGTGTGTACCTGCGCAACGCCACCGAGCACCTGATTCTCGGCACGCGAGGCAAGGCCCCGGTCAAATTCAAGAGCCAACCGACCTGGATGTTCGCCCCACTCCAGGATCATTCGCACAAGCCCGAGGAGCAGTACGCGGTCATCGAGCGGGTTTCGGGAGAGGGTTCCCGTCTCGAGCTGTTCGCCCGTCGTCGCCAGCCCGGGTGGGACGCCTGGGGCAATGAGATCGACTCCGACATCGAGATTCCGGGATTCCCCGTTCCACACCTCAAGTCACCAAGAGCGGCTCGCCAGCCGAGGAGTCGTGATGCGTAATGCCGAACAACTCGACGAACTCCCTACTCGAACGCGCATGGCGTGGAGCTCTCGTCCTGTGTGGGATCGTCGTGCTCCTCACTCTCGCGGTCGACATGATCCGTCGAATCTGGGTCGATCTAGTCGTGACGGTGGGCGTTATCACCGTGATCGCCGTGGCCGTCTCAGCGATCCTCAGTTGGCGGCGACGAAATCGCTGGTAACAATTCCCACTCTCCGAGGAGAACTCCGTGAGTAGGCGACGAACTGGTCGAAGTCGTGGGCGACCGGTGACCGCCGACGACTTCCGCCTCATTGTGGTACCTCGGCGAAAGCCCGACCTGCGCAAGCTCGGCGGAGCTCTCGTGGCCCTCACTCTTCATCACGCTCAACTGGCGGACGCGAAACCAAAGTCCACGGAGGCCCGAGATGGGTCGGCGTAAGAATCCTCGGTGGGCGTGGCAGCAGGTGTGGTGGCCCCAACCCTTCGACCCCGCCGTCGCCTGGGAATTTCTCGAGCGAGTGCTTGCGGATCGCCACCTTGGCCCCGTGACCCTCGAAGCACACGCCTCCTCTGGACGGGTGAGCTATCTCCTTGGATCACAGAACCACTCTGCGGCCGCACTACGGGACCTCGTGAAGGAGATCGTTCCTGGCACTCGAATCCGGGACCTCGAAGGCGTCGAGCGGCCACTCATCGCCACGAGTACCCGACTCCAGATCTCTCATCCTTCCTTGGCACTGAACGTCGACCGCGTGACCGCCGTGAGTCGAGCTGTTCTGGCAGGGCTTGCGACAGCTAAGGAGAGGGAGGATCTCCTTGTGCTGCAGGTCGTGATCGGCGCTCGTCGCTCGCCGGCCTTCGTACCGCGCGACGTACCCGACCCCACCCAGCGTTGGTTTGATCTCGTGACGGGCGGCACTCGAATTGCGGACGCCGACGTGCGTGCAAGGCTCAAGGAGCGTGTGGGTATCCACGGCGGACGGGTCACCGTTCGCGTCGGGGCGCTGGCCGCTTCACCAGCCCGGATTCACCTTCTACTTACCGCGGTGCTCGGCGGACTACGGGTCGCCCAGTCATCGGGCGTTCGCATAGCTCTGCGGGGCGAACCTGCCCTTCGCCTGACGTGGGCATCCGTGCCCTGGCGCTGGCCGCTTCGCCTGTCCTCTAAGGAACTCATCGAAGTTCTGGGTTGGCCCCTCGACAAATCCGGCCAGTGGCCCATGCCCGGTCAACCGCCACTCCACCCACGACAGTTGGCGCCGTCAACCGACGTGCTTGCAACCAATCGACCCTTCGCCGAGACGACGGCTCCTGGAGTCGACGTGCAAGTTGGTATCGCGGCACGTGACTCGCTCCAACACACCTGGCTTCTCGGGCCGACGGCCTCGGGGAAGTCAACGGCCATGTTGGCCATGATCCTCGACGCCATTCGGGCCGGACGAGGCGTTCTGGTCATTGATCCCAAGAGTGACCTCGTGAACGACGTCCTGGCACGCATACCCGATGAAAGAGCCGACGACGTTGTCATCATCGATCCGACCGATTCCCGACCGGTGGGCATCAACCCCCTGAAGAGTGGCATTCGCCACATGTCGGTGACCGCTGACTCGGTGCTCGCGGTCTTTAAACAGTTAAGCGGTGACGCCTGGGGACCTCGCACCGAGGACGTGATCATGAGCGCCCTTCTCACATTGGCGCAGCACCCCGGAGCCACGCTCACCATGCTGCCGACGCTGCTCACTGACGAGCGGTTTCGTAAGTCACTGACCAAGAGCCTTCCCGACCGCGTGGGTCTGGGTAGCTTCTGGGCGAGTTACGAGGCGATGAGCCCCCAGATGAAGGCCCAGGTCATCGCACCCACGCTGACCCGACTGCGTCAGTTTCTCCTGCGGCCTCACCTGCGCGCCGTGCTCGGCCAGGCTGAACCCAGTTTCGACTTGATGGACCTTTTCACGAAGCGCCGCATCGTGCTGGTATCGCTAAATCGAGGACTCATCGGGTCCGAGGGGGCACGGCTCCTTGGATCGTTGGTCGTCGGTCAGCTCTGGCCCCTGGTGCTCGCCCGCGCCGGACTGCCGCCCGAGAGGCGTCGGATTGTCAACGTCTTCATCGACGAGGTGCAGGACTACCTGGCCCTTCCGACGGATCTGGAGGACGCCTTCAGCCAAGCCCGTAGCCTGGGTGTCGGCTTCACCGTGGCCCACCAGTACCGCCGTCAACTGCCACCTGGCCTTCGTTCCGCGATTGACACCAACGCGCGTAACAAGGTCATCTTCGGTCTCAACGCCGAGGACGCGGCTGATCTCGCGAAGCAGGCCCCTGAGCTTGAAGCGCAGGACTTCATTTACCTTCCTCGCTTCGCCGTCTACGCCAACCTGATGCAGGACGGTGTCGCCACGGGCTGGTTCTCGGCTCGAACGCTGGCCCCAGAGGCCCCCGTGCGCGACCCGGTTGGCCTACGCGCCCGCTCAGCCACCCTGTACGGCCAGGACGCCGCTGACGTCGAAGAGGCGATCGTGAGGCACCACGCGCAGCCCCACGGCCAGGAGCAGAAAGATGATGCGCCGATCGGTCGGCGTCCGCTTCGTGGAGATTCGTCATGAACTCCTTTCAGATCGCCTTTCAGGTCGTGACGAGTAAAGGGGCCGAGTATCAGGCAGTTGTCGCGGACAACGCCTCGAGCCGGGACGAGACTCAGCTGACTTCGCGTCTGCCGAAGGCACCGTCCGCCCTTACCAATCATCCCGGAGGCTCATCGTGAACCGGGATAGCACCATCGATTTTGAGGAGCGCCTCAGCGAACGCGATTGGCTCATCCTGAGTTCCGTACGGGGCTTCAGGTTCCTCACGACACGCCAGATCGCACGGCAGTTCTTCGGGCAAGCCTCGCGCCAGGGCCCGTTACCTCGGAGTGCCAACCTGGCGCTCGTGCGCCTTCGTGAACTAGGCCTGCTTGCCAACCTCGAGCGACGTATCGGCGGAGTGCGGGCGGGGTCCGGTGGCTTCGTCTGGCAACTCACCGAACGGGGGGACCGTGCACTGGCCTCGCATCTCGGTCAGGCTCGTCCGGCCCGAATGCGGATGCACGAGCCGGGCACCTCATTCCTCGACCACACTCTGGCGATCGCCGAAGTCGTCCTTACACTCCAAGAGGTTGCTTCTTCAGGTCGAATCGCGCTCTCCAAGACCGAGCCGGAGCCTGATTGCTGGAGGAACTACCTGGGCCCGAGCGGTGAGACGATCACCCTAAAGCCCGACATCGCAGTCGTTACGGTGTCGTCTGGTTTCGAGGATCACTGGTTCATCGAAGTTGATCGCTCGACCGAACCACCCAGTCGGGTAATCAGGAAGTGCCTGCAGTATCAGGAGTATCTGGCGACTGGGCGCGAACAGGACCGCCTGGGTCTCTTTCCAGCCGTGGTGTGGGCGGTGCCCAACGAGCGTCGTCGGGGCCAACTGGTCCAGCGGCTCCTGGTTGATGGATCCATCGACCAGCGACTGTTCACGGTCGTCACGCCGGGCGAGCTCGAGGAACTGGTGGACGTCGGCGCAGTCGAGTTCCACCGGCGTCGAGGGGATACGACGTGAGCGCCAGCAAGCCCCAGAACTCCGGCGTCGTGGGGCCCAACCCATTGGTCAGACTGGACAATTCCGCCAATCAGAGCGTTAATGACAGCAACGTAAATGAAGGAGACGTTGCCATGAGCCCAGTCGTAGAGAGTCCGGTCGCGAACCCCCTGGACGCATTTACCAGCGCGCTCACCCCCAAGGTGGCGGTGAGCTACCTGCGTGTGTCAACCCGAGACCAGGCCCGACGAGGCGGGGGCGACGACGAGGGCTTTTCGATCCCGGCACAGCGAGACGCCAATCGCCGCAAGGCCTCGACCATGGGCGCGATGATCGTCAAGGAGTTCGTGGACCGGGGTGCTTCCGCTCGCTCGGCGAATCGTCCCGAGCTCCAGCGCATGCTCGAGTACCTCGAAGACCACGACGTCGACTTCGTCATCGTTCATAAGGTCGACCGTTTGGCTCGTAATCGGGCCGACGACGTCGAGATTATGAAAGCCCTAGAGGCGTCCAACGTCCGCCTGGTCTCCACGACTGAGTCGATTGACCAGACCCCCTCGGGGATCCTCCTTCACGGCATCATGTCGAGCATCGCCGAGTTCTACTCCCGCAATCTCGCGGCCGAGGTCGCCAAGGGCATGTCGCAGAAGGTTCGCGCTGGTGGCACGGTGGGCCGAGTTCCCCTCGGCTACCGCAACCACCGAACAGTCGACGCGGAGGGACGTGAGATGCGGACTGTCATCGTGGATGCCGAGCGAGCACCACTGGTCCGAGAGGCCTTCGCGCTTTACGCCACTGGGGACTGGACGGTCGTATCACTGGCGGAACACCTCGCTGGGCGAGGACTCACGACGGTACCGTCACCGAGACTGCCGTCCAAGCCCGTTACTGAAGGTCACTTGAACAAGATACTGATTAACCCCTACTACAAGGGACTGACGAAGTACCAGGGAGTCCACTACCCCGGACGGCACGAGCCGCTCGTGGACGAGGTCACATGGCAGCGGGTGCAGGATGTTCTCTCCACCCACCTCAACGGCGAGCGGACCCGCAAGCATCCGCACTTCCTGAAGAGCACCGTCTACTGCGGCAAGTGCGGCGAGCGTTTGATGGTCCAGAACTCGAGATCCAAGACTGGCGTCGTCTACCCGTACTTCTACTGCACGGGACGACACGCGAAGCGCACCGCCTGTACGCAACGCTCCGTACTCATTTACGAGGTCGAGAAGAAGATCGAGGCACACTATCGGCGAATCCAGCTCGACCCCTCACTTCGCGCTGGCATCGAGGATTTGGTTCGAGATGAGTTTCGCGCGGCTCAGTCACGGATGGAGGGAACTCGTGCGGATCTCAAGCGCGAGAAAGAAAAACTCGAGCGTCAGCGCGAAAAGCTCATGGAGGCGCACTACGCGGGAGCCATACCGGTTGACCTTCTTGGACGCGAGCAGGAGCGAATCAGCCGATCAATTCGTGACGTTGAAACTCATCTGCTGGCAACCGTGACGGAATTCGAGACCATTGAGGACAACCTCGCAAAGGCGCTCGACCTCGCACGAGACTGCGGAGCCGCCTACGAGCAGGCCCCGGAACACATCAAGCGGATGTTCAACCAGGCGTTCTTCGAGAAGATCTTCGTGGTGCAGATCGACGAGACCTTGGCCGACGTCGAGATCGACGCTCAGCTAAGGGAGCCGTTCGACGTTCTGCTCGGCGACGAGATCCGAGCGGCGAGCCAGGGGCCGACTCGAGCCCGGAAATCGAAGAAGCCCGCTGACACAGATGCCAACGGGCTCCCATCCACCACCTCCCGGGACCCTCATCAGGTCTGGGGTTTGAGTAACGCACTAATGGTGGAGGTAAGGGGATTCGAACCCCTGACCCCTTGCATGCCATGCAAGTGCTCTACCAGCTGAGCTATACCCCCGGAGTGGTCAGTCGATAATAACAGTCCGACGATGCCCGTCCGTCGGCCGAGGGTTCCGCTGTTCGTCGAGGGCCCGTGGCGCGAAGGCGCTGCCGCGCTCGTGTGGGTCGCCTCCCCTCGGCGCTGGACACCGTGGTGACGGATACGCCGAGGGGAGGCGGTGGGGGGACTAGCCGATCACGCCGCCCGAACTACTGGGTGCCGGCGCGACCGGGACGACCGGCCCGACCGATGGCGTACGACCCGAAGGCCGCGATCACGAGCCCCGGTCCGCTCGCGTAGGCGAGCCAGTGCACAAGGGTGTCGGAGGGCGAGGTCGAGAGGAAGTACGGTCCGACGACGACCGGCCACACGACCGGCGCGACGCACAGCCACGCGCCGCAGGCGAACAGGGCGAGGCCCCAGGTGCGCAGCGAGGCGGTCGAGAGCACGCCGACGGGTCGCCGGGACGCCGCGATGACAAAGAGGCTGGCGACGACCCCGACGGCGCCGGGCAGCAGGCCATCGATCAGGTGGGCGCGGTCCCAGGTCCACGACGACGAGCCGTCGGCCGAGAGTCCGAACGTCGGGCCGAGGTACGGGACGAGTCCGGCCCAGGCCGACACGAGGAGCGTGACGAACGCACCGATCGCGAGGCTGACCGGTGCGCCGGGCGTGCGCGCCGGCGTGGGACCCGGCTCGCTCGCGGGCGGCGTGTCCGGGGCGGCGGGCCGTTTGGCCACCGGCGCCATGACGTCGGTGATCGGCCCGGCGGTGTCGGTGTCGGTGTCGAGTGGGTGGTGAAGCGAGGTCATAGGTCCTCCTTTCGCACTCTCAACGCTAGTGACGGACTCTTTGGAAAAGTCCTGTGAAGTGCGCGAGTGCGAGCCACTCGCTGGACGTGACGGCACTGGTCAGAGGGGGCGAGCCACGAGTTTGTGAATGTGTGCGCACGCGAGGGCGAGCCTCGTCGACGCCGGACGTCCGGTGGCGCCGGCGCGGGGCTACTCGAGGGTGCGCGCGTCGAAGGCCACGACCGCGTCGTCGAGGGGGACGACGGTGATCGGTGCGACCCGTTGGTGACCCGACGGCCCCGCGCGCACCACCGTGCCGATCACGACGAAGCCCACGGCGTGGCTCGCGAAGCTCATCGGCCCCTCGTCGATCGACACCCCCACGACCCCCGTGCCCTTGAGGGCGAGCGCGGCGTCTTGCATCCGGGTCATCGCCGTCTCGCGGGCCGCGTACATGGCCTCGGTGAAGTTGGTCAGCTCCACGTTCTGGGTCTGCTGGCCGAGGACGGCCCCCACCGAGCGGCGCGGGGCGAAGACGAAGCTCGCCCCGACGGCGAGCCCGACCGTCTCCCAGCCCGCGATCGAGAGCAGGGTGAAGTCCCGGCCCGAGAGGTCCGAGAGGAAGACCTCGGCCTCGGGCCGCGCCGGGGCCCCGACGGGGCGCACCGCGCTGCCGACGAGGGCGACCTCGACGTGGGTGGGGCGCACCGCGCCCTCGACGCGCACGCCCACGACCCCGTGGCCCCCGGCCCTCGCCGCCTCGCGGTGGAGCCGGGCGATCGCGTTGGCGAAGGCGTGCCGGTGGGCCTGGGCGGCGGCCGTGATCTCGCCCTGACCCCAGTTCCACCAGCCCAGCGGGATCGAGACGATCGAGACGCCGCTCACGAGCTCGACCGGCTCCCAGCCGATCGAGTGCAGGGCGAGCTCCTCGTCGATCGAGAGGTCCGAGGTCGTCGCCGTCGACGGCGCGGGGCCCGTGGCGAGGGCGGCGACCGCCCCGCGCACCACGGCCCGGAGGTCGAGCGGCTCGGGGGCGCTCACGAGAGGGCGACCGTGAGCTGGGGGACGGGCAAGGGCGAGAAGGGGGCGACGCGACGGACCCGGTTGCCGGCGAGGCGCACCTGGATCTCGAGGTCGCCGGGCCCGTGCTCGCGGGTGGTGGCGACGAGGTCGGCGCCGTGCAGGGCGTCGCCGTGGAGCTGGGCGCGGACCCGGGCGCGGGCCAGTTCGCGAGCGACCCCGTGGGCCCGCACGACCTGGTCGACCTCGCCGATGGACCCGCCACCGCCGAAGACCCCGCCGGTGCCCTCGAGGGCGTACTCGGTCACGCAGTTGGCCCAGACCCGCACCGACGAGACGGTGGCGACCGCCCCGAGCGGCGCGTAGCCGGCCTCGAAGACCTTGGCCAGGCGCTGGCCCGCGAGGTAGGTCGTCCAGGGCTCGCCCGTCGGCGCGGGCGCGCCCTCGACCCGTACGGCCGTGCCGCGCAGGTGGAACTCGGCGACGCCGGCCTCGACGAGGGGGGTCTCGGAGTCGACGACGCCCACGACCCCGTGGGCGCCCAGGGCCGTCGCCTCTTCGACCATGCGCGCGAGCGCGCTGGCGAAGCCCGTCGCCCAGGCCGACTCGACCCAGGTCTGCTCGTAGTTCTGGCCCCAGGCCCGGTGCTCGCCCGAGACGAAGCCGTGCGGGCACTGGTAGACCTCGGCGTAGCCGCCGGCCGCGACCGAGGGTGGGGACATCGCCCCGGCGAGGATGCCGCCGCCGTAGGCGCCCCACTGCATCGCGCAGAACCCCTGGACGAGCCCGAGGGGCTCGAGGCCCATCGCGAGGCAGGCCGCGAAGTCCGCGACGCTGAGCCCCGAGGAGAAGGGGCCCCCGGCGAGGCGCCGCCCGGCCGCCTCGGGGAGGTCGCTCGAGGGCGCCATCAGCGGTCGAGCGAGATGATGGTGACGGGCTTGGGCAGGTCGACGGGGTCGGCGCCCTCGGTGACGGCCGTGCCCAGGGCGAGGAACTCGATGGTGTGCGAGCCCCACTGGTGGGACTTCTCCTCGAGGCGCACGCCCACGATGCCCGAGGCGCCCAGGCGCGTCGCCTCGTCCTGCATGCGGGTCATGGCGAGCTCGCGGGCCTCGTAGAGGGCCTGGGTGAAGTTCGGCAGCTCGACGTTCTGGCCGGTGGTCGAGAGGGTCTGGCCGAGCCCGCGGTGGGCGATGTGGTAGACGCACGTGCCCATGACGAGCCCCTGGGGGGCGTAGCCCGTCGAGTGCAGCGTCCAGAAGTCCTGGCCCGAGAGGTCCGAGGTGAAGGGCTTGCCCAGGGCGTTGCGCCGCGAGACGCCGTCCTCGGCCTTGACGGCGGTGCCCACCGCGATGAACTCGGCGGCGTCCTTGCCCCACTCGTAGTAGTTGACATCGAGGCGCACCCCGACCACGCCGTCGGCGCCGAGCTCGGCCGCCTCCTCCTCCATGCGGGTCATGGCGAGCTCGCGGGCGTTGTACATCGCCTCGGTGAGCTTGGTGAGCTCCTGGCTCTGGCTCCACTTACGGGTCTGGATCCCGGTGTGGTAGATCGACGAGCCCATGACGAGCCCCACCGGGTGGAAGCCGACCTCCTTGATGAGCAGGAACTCGTTGACCGAGAGGTCCGAGGTGAAGAGTCCTCGCTCGAGCTCTTCGAGGCGGTGCTCGGTCGCTTCGGGCAGGTCGTTGGGTGCGTCGCTCACGTGGGTCCTCCGATGACGATGTTCTCGAGGGCCCGACGGGTGCTCTCGCTGTGGACGGCCTCGTCGCGCAGGGCGCCGAGCAGCCGGACGAGCCACGCGTCGGTGTCGAGGGTCTCGGTGCGGATGCGGATCCCGCCCGAGGTGTGCGCGACGACACAGCGCAGCGTGGAGCCCTCGACGACCGCGTCGAAGGCGTCGGCGCCGAGGGTGATGTGCAAGGCGGTGATCGCCTCGGAGCGGCGCAGCCGCCCACCCGAGCGCTCGATGCGCAGCCGCTCGCCCAGCGTGTCGCCCAGCTGGGCGCAGAGCGCCTTCACCAGGGCCTGGACGTCGGGGGCGTTCGAGCGCAGCGTCGCGGCGGCCAGGGCGAGGTCGTAGGAATCGTCCGGACCGGCCATCGTCGGCCACCTTACAGTTCGCCCCTGGTGCCGGGGCCCCGCCCGGGGGACCGGGGCGTCGGGCGCCCCGGGCGCGCGGCGCCCTCCAGGCGGGTGCGGATAGCCCGGGTGAGTCCGGCGACCACCCGGTCGTAGGAGTGCTCGACCATCTCGTCGAGCACCTCGTCGGGCACGGTGCCGTCGAGGCGCACCGTGTTCCAGTGGTCCTTGTTGAGGTGGTAGCCGGGGGTGACGGCCGAGAACTCGGCGCGCAGCTCGAGCGCGAGCGCGGGGTCGCACTTGAGCGAGACCTCGGGCGCCTCGGGGTCGCCCCCGAGGATCGCGAACACCTTGCCCGCGACCTTATAGACGTCCACCTGGGGGCCGAAGGGGTTCTCCTGGGTCGCCTCGGGGAAGGTGAGGAGGAGGGCGGCGAGGGTCGCCTCGTCCGACGCGCCGGCGCCTCGGCGTCGGGCGGTCATCGCGCGCTACGGGTCGGGGCGGCGAGGATCGCCTCGACGAGGTCGGCGGGTCGCGAGAGCATGGGGCAGTGCCCGCTCTCGAGCGTGACCGTCTCGTCACAGCGCGCGGCGAGCAGCTGCTGTAAGAGCGGGTCGATCGCCGCGTCCAGGGTGCAGACCACGTAGGTCGTGGGCACCTCGACCGGCGGGGCCGTCCGGGGGCTGCGAAAGCTGGCCAGGGTCTGGGTCGAGAGGTTGGCGAGGGCCCACACGGCGACGGCCTCGTCGCAGTCGGCGTAGAGCGCCTCGCGGGCGAGGTCGGGATCGAGCGAGAGGATCCCCGCCTCGTGGCGGGTCGCCTCGTCGAGCCGGGTGCGCCCCGGCACCCGGCGCACGCACTCGTAGGCGCTCTCGCCGGGCTCGGGCACCAGGGCGGCGACGTCGACGAGTCCGACGAGGCCGGCCACCTCGGGCGCGGCCTCGGCGACGACGGCCCCGGCGTAGCTGTGCCCGACGAGCACCACCGCTCCGAGGGGGGCGGCCGCGGCCACGACCTCGTCGGCGTCGTCGCGCAAAAACGTCTCCGGGTGGGCCCCCGTCGTCGCGCTCGGCAGGTCGAGCGCGGCCCAGGCGACGCCGCGCCGGTCGAGCTCCTCGCCCACGAGGCGCCAGCACCACGCGCCGTGGTAGGCGCCGGGGACGAGGACGTAGGTCGGCTCGGTCATGGTCCTCCTCGTCGCGGCGACGCTGCGCGACTCCGTAGAATGTTCCAATGAACAGGCCCTTCGACGTTACCGCCGTCGAGACGAAGTGGCAGAGCCGGTGGCTCGACGAGGGGACCTACCAGGTCGACAACGACGACCCCCGGGAGCGCTACTACGCGCTGTGCATGTACCCCTACCCCTCGGGGGCGGCGCACCAGGGCCACATCCGCAACTACACCTTCGGCGACGTGCTGGTCCGTTACCAGACGATGCGGGGCCGGGCCGTCCTCTCGCCCTTCGGCTTCGACTCCTTCGGCCTGCCCGCGGAGAACGCCGCGATCAAAGACGGCAGCCACCCCCGGGTCTTCACCGAGGCGCGCATCAAGGAGCTGAAGAGCTCGGTCATCCGCATGGGCGCGGTCTACGACTGGCGCCGCGAGGTGCGCAGCCACGACCCCGAGTACATCCGCTGGAGCCAGGCCATCTTCCTCGCCTTCTACGAGGCCGGCCTGGCCTACCGGGCCGACGGCGCGGTCAACTGGTGCCCCGGGTGCCTTACCGTGCTCGCCAACGAGCAGGTGCTCGCCGACGGGACGTGCGAACGCTCGGGCGACACCGTCGAGCGGCGACTCCTCGAGCAGTGGTACTTCAAGATCACCGACTACGCCGAGGAGCTCCTTCGCGACCTCGACGGCCTGGGGTGGCCCGAGCGGGTCAAGACCATGCAGCGCAACTGGATCGGCCGCAGCGAGGGCGTCGAGTTCGACCTGCCGGTCCTCGGCCGCGACGACCTGGCGATCCGGGTCTTCACGACCCGGCCCGACACCGGCTTCGGGGTGACCTACGCGGTGCTCGCCCCCGAGCACCCCCTGGTCGAGGCGCTCACGACCGAGGCCCAGCGCGCGGCCGTCGCCGAGATCGTCGAGCGCGCCGCGGTCACCAACGAGATCGACCGGACCTCGTCCTCCGAGGCCGGCGTCGGGCTCGACAAGCGCGGCGCCTTCACCGGCAGTCACGTCGTCAACCCCTTCACCAACGAGTCCGTGCCCGTCTACGTCGCCGACTACGTGCTGGTCAACTACGGCACCGGCGCGATCATGGCGGTGCCCGGGGAGGACCAGCGCGACTACGACTTCGCTCTCGTGCACGGCCTGCCGGTCGTGCGCACCGTCGCCCCGCCCGAGGGCTTCGGCGAGGGTCCCTACGCGGGGGACGGCCCGCACGTCAACTCGGGCTTCCTCGACGGCCTCGACACGGCGGCGGCGAAGGAACGGGCCGCCGAGTTCCTCGAGCGCGAGGCGAACGGACTTCGCAGCGTGAAGTACCGCCTGCGCGACTGGCTCGTCTCGCGCCAGCGCTTCTGGGGCTGTCCGATCCCCATCGTCTACTGCGAGCGCGACGGGGTCGTCGCGGTGCCCGAGGACCAGCTCCCGGTGCTCGCCCCCGACGACGTCGTGATGGACCGCTCCGGCCAGAGCCCGCTCGCGACCCACGAGGGCTTCTTGCACACGACCTGTCCGATCTGCGGGGGCCCGGCCCGGCGCGAGACCGACACGATGGACACCTTCACCGACTCCTCGTGGTACTTCTTGCGCTTCGCCGACCCCTTCACCCCCGGGCGGGCCTTCGACCCGGCGGCCGTCGCCCAGTGGATGCCCGTCGACTTCTACATCGGCGGGATCGAGCACGCGATTCTCCACCTCATGTACGCGCGCTTCTACACCAAGGCCCTGGTCGACCTGGGCTGGGCGCCCGGGGTCGCCCGCGAGCCCTTCCAGCGGCTCTTCACCCAGGGCATGATCCGCCTCGGCGGGACCAAGATGTCCAAGTCCAAGGGCAACCTCGTCACGCCCGAGCCCTACTTCCCGACCGTGGGGGCCGACGGGCTGCGCCTCTTCCACCTCTTCGTCGGGCCGCCGGCCGACGACTTCGACTGGGACTCCCAGACCGAGGAGGTCATCGAGGGCTGCGCGCGCTTCATCGACCGCGTCTGGCGGCTCTGGCACCACGAGGACGTGAACTTCCACGACGGGTGCGACGAGGTCGACGTCGAGCTGCGCCGGCTCACGCACCGCACCATCGACAAGGTCACGCGCGACTTCGACCGGTGGAGCTACAACACCGCCGTGGCGGCCCTCATGGAGCTCTACAACGCCCTCTCGCGCCGGGCCCGCTCAGCCGAGGGGATAGAGCGGGCCACCCTCGACGAGGCCCTGGAGGCGATGGTCCTGCTCCTTGCGCCGATCGCCCCCCACGTCACGGCCGAGCTCTGGGAGGAGCGCTACCCCGAGCGCGCGAGCGTGCACGCCCAGCCCTGGCCCGAGGCCGACCCGGCGCTGCTCGTCGAGGAGTCGGTCACGATGGTCGTCCAGGTGAACGGCAAGGTCCGGGCCCGCCTCGCGGTGGCGCCCTCAATCGACGAGGCCGAGGCGGTCGCGGCGGCGCTGGGCGCGCCGGCCGTCGCCGCGGCGCTCGGGGGACGCGTGCCGAGCCGGGTGGTCGCCCGGGCGCCCCGGCTCGTCAACGTCATCCCCTGATGGCCGCCCACGGCGCGCGCGCGGCGCTCGAGGTCGTCGTCGAGCCGCCGCGCTTCGACCGGCCCGAGGTGGAGATCCGCGCCTCGTCGCGGCGGACCAAGACCGGCACGGCCCACTGGGCCGGCAGCCGGATCGTCGTGCAGATCCCCGCGCGCATCCGCGGGCGCGAGCGACGGGCCTTCGTCGACGAGCTCGTCGAGCGCCTGCTCACCCAGCGGCCCCAGAACGCGGCGGGCGACGCGGCCCTGGAGGAGCGCTGTCGGGTGCTCGCCGACCTCTACAACGACGGGGTGCGCCCGAGCGCCGTGCGCTGGGTCGCCAACCAGCGCAGCCGCTGGGCCTCGTGCTCGCCCGACACCCGCGAGATCCGGGTCTCGTCGCGGCTGCGTCAGTGCCCGGAGTGGGTGATCGACGCCGTCTTGGTCCACGAGCTCGCCCACCTGCAGGTGGTCGAGCACTCGGTCGAGTTCTACGCGATCGCCGAGCGCCACCCCCGTCAGGCCGACAGCGCCCTCTTCCTCGAGGGCTACGCGCTGGGCCTGGGGCTACGCGTCGAGGAGGGCGACGTCGACTAGCCCTGCTCGCCGCGCAAGAACCGCTCCAGCTCGGCCGCGAGCTCCTCGCCGCTCGGCAGCTCCTCGCCGAGCGAGGTCCCCTCGCTCTGGTCGGCCGCGGCCTCGAGGCGCTGGACCATCGAGGCGTGCTCGGGGTTGTTCGCGATGAGGTCGTCCACGCGTCGGCGCGCGTCGTCGGCCAGGGCCCGCAGGGCCGAGCTGTCCAGGCTGAGCCCGCTCACCTTGGCCAGGGCGTCGATCAGCGCCGCCGAGGCCTGGGGGTAGGGGAGGGTGGAGACGTAGTGGGGCACCCGGGCCCACAGCGTGAGGACCTCGATGTCGGCCTCGGCGAAGGCGAGCTCGAGGGCCGCCCCGATGCCCGCGGGCACCTCGATCTCGCCCTCGACCCGGTCGACCGAGTTGAGCAGGCCGGCGCTGCGGGCCGGGGCGGTACCGATCACCTTCACCGGTCGGGTGTGCGGGGCGGGGGCCGGGAAGGCGCCCAGGCCCACCACGAGCCGGCAGTCGAAGCGCCCGGCCACGTCGACGACGGTGTCGACGAAGTCGCTCCAGTGGAAGTCGGGTTCGGGCCCGACGAGGAAGAGCACGTCGGCCCCGTCACGGTCGGTGCCGTAGCGCAGGTGGATCTCGGGCCAGGTCAGCTGGGTGGTGACGCCGTCGACGATGCGCACGACCGGCCGACGGGCCCGCTGGTCGATGAAGTGCTCGGTGTCGAAGGTGGCGATGATCTCGGTCGGCACCGACTCGAGCAGGGTGGCGCTGGCCGTGGCGGCGGCCGCCCCGGCGTCGATCCAGCCGTCGAGGCCCACCACGAGGACGGGCTGATCGAGGTCGGGGTCGGCGAGGAAGATCACCCGGTCGTAGATCTCGTCGTCCATCATCTCTCCAGGGTCGCTAGCGCTAGGTCGGCGAGGAGGGCCACGTGGGCGGGGAAGCCGTCCACGCTACCGGCGTCGCCCGCGGTCGCGCCCGCGCTATAGCGGGCGAAGACGCCCTGGAGGATGCAGGCCAGCCTCCAGTAGGCGAACGCCTGGTAGTAGGCGACGTGGCCGAGGTCGAGGTCGCTCGCGCGCGCGTAGGCCGCCGTCACCTCCTCGCGGGTCATGAACCCCGGCGCGGTCGTGGGGGCCACGCCGAGCAGCGCCGCCGCGGGGTCGCCCGGCTCGGCCCAGTAGCACAAGAGGGTGCCGAGGTCGGCCAGGGGGTCCCCGAGCGTGCAGATCTCCCAGTCGAGGATCGCCCGCACGGTGCCGTCCGGGGCGAGCACGGTGTTGTCGAGCCGGTAGTCCCCGTGCACGACCGAGACCCGCTGAGCCGGCGGGATCGCCTCGCCCAGGCGGTCGGCGACCTCGAGGACGCGGTTCTCGCGGTCGGCCCCGGGGACCCGGGTCTGCTCGAACTGGGTGCGCCAGCGCTTCAGCTGGCGCTCGACGTAGCCGTCGTGGCGGGCGAGGTCGCCGAGCCCGGCCGCCTCGGGCGCGAGAGCGTGCAGACCGGCGAGGGTCGTGGCCAGGTGCCCCCCGATGGCGTGGCGGACGGGCTCGGCGAAGGCCTCGAGCGCGCCGGCGCGCTCGCGCACGATGGTCCCCTCGACGAACTCCATCACGTAGAAGGGCGCGCCGGTGACCCCCTCGTCCTCACAGAGGGCGAGGGGACGGGCGACCGGCACCCCGAGGGGGAAGAGCCCCGCGATCACGCGGAACTCCCGGGCCATGTCGTGGGCGGTGGGCAGCACGTGGCTGAGCGGGGGTCGGCGCAGCGCCACCACGGTGCCCGCCGCGTCCTCGACGCGGAAGGTGAGGTTCGAGCGGCCGCCGGCGATGAGGGTGGCGGTGATCGGCGTCGCGAGGCCGAGCGCGCCCTCGAGCCAGGCGCCGACGCGGCCCTCGTCGAGACCCGTCGGACCCCCCATGATCGGAGGCTAACAGCGCCGCTCGACCCCCTCGCCTCGCGGGCCCCGCCGTTAGGCTGCGCTCGTGCTAGACGTGACCGACGCCACCTTCGCCACCGACGTCATCGAGCGCTCCTCCAGCGTGCCGGTCGTCGTCGACCTCTGGGCCGCCTGGTGCGGGCCGTGTCGCACCCTCGGGCCGATCCTCGAGAAGGTCGTCGCCGAGACCGCCGGCGCGGTCGAGCTCGCCAAGGTCGACGTCGACGCCAACCCGATGGTCGCCCAGGCCTTCCAGGTCCAGTCGATCCCGGCCGTCTTCGCGCTGCGCGACGGGCGGGTCGTCGACTCCTTCGTCGGGGCCCTGCCCGAGGCGGCGGTGCGTGAGTTCGTCACCGCCCTCGCCCCCGGGGCGAGCGCCACCGAGCGGCTCGTCGAGCGCGGCGACGAGGCGAGCCTGCGCGAGGCCCTCGAGCTCGACCCCCAGAACGCGGCGGCCGGGGTCGCCCTGGGGGACCTCCTGCGCCGCGCCGACCGGCTCGAGGAGGCCGAGGCCGTGCTCGCGCCCTTCGCCCACACCCTCGAGGGAAAGACGGTGCTCGCGCGCCTGCGCCTCCAGCGCCAGGGGGTGAGCCTCGAGGGCGACCTCGACCTCTTGCTCGAGCACCTGCTCGAGCGGGCCGGGGGGAGCGAGGAGGCCCGGGCCCAGCTGCTCGAGGTCCTCGACGCGCTCGGACCGCAGGACCCGCGCTACGTGACCTTTAGGCGCCGTCTGGCGAGCCGCCTGTACTAGTGCGCCGGCACGTCGTCGGGGGCCTCCCCTTCGCCCTGGGCCCGCGCCGCTACGACCTCGCGACGCGCGCGCTGGTGATGGGGATCTTGAACCGCACGCGCGACTCGTTCTACCCGCCCGCCGCCACCTACGAGCTCGACGACTTCCTCGCCCGGGCCGAGGCGCTCGTCGCGGCCGGCGCCGACCTGCTCGACGTCGGCGGGGTGAAGGCCGGGCCCGGCGAGCCGGTGAGCGAGGCCGAGGAGCTCGAGCGCGTGGTGCCCGCGGTCGAGGCGCTCGTGGCGCGCTTTGACGTGCCGGTCTCGGTCGACACCTGGCGCGCCGGGGTCGCCGCGGCGGCCTTCGCCGCCGGGGCCTGGCTCGGCAACGACATCAGCGGCTTCGCCGACCCGCGCTACCTCGCGGTGGCCGCCGCGGCCGGCGCCTCGGTCGTGGCGACCCACATCCGACTGGCCCCGCGCGTGCCCGACCCCGACCCCCACTACGACGACGTGACGGCGAGCGTCGCGGCCTTCCTCGTCGAGCGGCGCGACCGGGCCCTCGCCGCGGGCATCGGGCCCGAGCGCGTCGTGCTCGACGCCGGCCTCGACCTCGGCAAGTCGAGCGTCCACTCGCTCACCCTGCTGCGCGACTCCCCGACCCTGGCCGCGCTCGGCTCGCCCCTGCTGCTCTCGGCCTCGAACAAGACCTTCCTCGGGGACCTCTTCGGCCTCGCGGTCAGCGAGCGGCGCGAGGCCTCGCTGGCGGCCGTCGCGGTCGGGGTGACGGGGGGGTGTCGTATCCTGCGGGTCCATGACGTGGCCGGGACGGTGCGGGTGCGCGACGCGCTCGCGGCCCTAGAGGGGGCCGCGCGGTGACCTCGAGCGTCTGCGTGGTGGGCACCGACGCCACGATGGTCTACGACGCGCTGCACCGGATCGTGGGGGAGGCCCTCGCCGGGCTTGACCCGGCCGTCGCCCTCGAGGACTTCACGGCCCGTGACGTCGCGGCGCCCACGGGCGAGTCGGTGGTGCCCGCGGTGCTCGAGGCCCTCTACACCCCGGCCTTCCTCGTCGAGCGCCGGGTGGTCGTGGTGCGCGAGGCCCAGGGGCTCGCTGCCGCCGAGGCGGCGCCGCTGCTCGAGTGGATGGCCTCGCCCACGCCGGCGACGGTGCTCGTGGTCGCCGTCGTCGGGGCGAAGTCGAACCGGCTCGTCAAGGCCGCGGCCCAGGTGGTCGACGTCGCGGTGGGCTCGCGCGCGAGCGAGCGGGCCGCCTTCGTGCGCACCACCTTCGAGCGCTACCGGGTCAGCGTCGAGGCGGCCACGGCCCAGGAGGTGGCCGCCGTGGTGGGCGACGACGTGGCCCGGGTCGACGCGCTGGCGCGCACGCTGCGCTCGATCTACGGCAGCGCGCCGTTGCGCTTCGAGCACGTCGCGCCCTACCTCGGTGACGCCGGGGACGTGCCCGCCTGGGACCTCACCGACGCGATCGACGCCGGCGACGCGGCCCTCGCCATCGAGGTGGCCCGGCGCATGCTGGCCTCGCACCGCCGCTCCGGGCTGCAGCTCATCGCGGTGCTCGAGCGCCACTACCTCAGCGTCGCCCGCCTCGAGGGCTCCGGGGCCACGACGCGCGAGGCCGCGGCGGCGCTGCTCTCGATGAACCCGTTCCCGGCCGGCAAGGCCCTGGCCGTGGCCGGCCGGCTCGGCGCGGCCCGGGTGGCCACGGCGGTCTCCTGGCTGGCCGAGGCCGACCTGGCGCTGAAGGGCGGGGCGAGCTACGGGGGGCGGGACCTCGAGAGCGACCTCGACCTCACCGAACTGACGGTGATCGAGGTGCTGGTCGCGCGCCTCGCGCGCCTCTCGGCCGGCGCCCGGCGGCGCTAGCTACTGCTCGGCGCGCAGCGCGTTGAGCCGCTTCATCAGGCCGCTCTTGCGGTTGGCGGCCTGGTTCTTGTGGATGACGCCCTTGGCGGCGGCCATGTCGATGCGCTTGAGGGCGAGGCGCAGGGTGGCCTCCTCCTCCTCGGTGCCGAGCGCGGTCACGGCGTTCTTGGTGCGGGTGCGCAGCTCGCTCTTCACGGCCTTGTTGCGCAGGCGGGCCGCCTCGTTCTGACGGTTGCGCTTGATCTGGCTCTTGATGTTCGCCACGGGAGTCCTCGAAGTCGGTCGCGCCTTCGCGCGGGCCGGACAATCCTAGCAGAGCCCCCCGCCTAGCCCTTCGCCCGGGTGGTCGTCGTGGTGGGGATCGGGGTGGCCGGGCCGGTCCCGGCGGCGTTGCAGGCCCGCGGGTCCCAGGGCTCGAGGCCGGGGTTGACCGCGCTCGGCGCGCTGAAGGCGTTGTTGGTGCGCACCCCCGGCGGGTCGACGACGGTGATGGTGCTCGAGCTGGCGCGCGTCGTCGTGGTGTGGCCGGCGTGGCCCGTCGTCGTGGTGCGCCCGGTCGCGGCGCTCGAGAGGGGCTTGACGGTGAGGTCGGTGCCGGCCTGGACGGTCACGGTCGAGCCCGGTCGGACCATCGCCGGGTCATAGCCGAGGATCGCCGGACCCTCGAGCTGGTTCAAGACGGCCTGGGCGGCGGCGAGCGACGGGCTCGTCCAGTTGGCGTTGGTCGGCGGGCGCGGCCCGCCGTACCAGACGACCGACTCGGCGACCGGCCCGACCGGGGTCGTCGTCGTCGAGCTGGTGACGGCGAAGCCGTGGCGGCGCAGCCCGGCCGTGACGAGCGGTCCCTCGCTGGCGACGCCCGAGCCGTTCTCGACCGCGACGCGCACGGCGTGGGGGTTGGGCAGGGGCTTGCCGGTGAAGGAGTCGACGCCCTCGGGGATGCCGAGGATCTTGTCGACGGTGGCGACCCCGCTCGGCTGGACGGGGAAGACCACCGAGCCGTAGTAGTAGCCCTGGTAGAGCAGGGGCCCCGACTGGACCGTGAGGACCGGGTAGGTCAGCTGCAGGACGTTGGCGATCGAGGTGTGGGCGAACTCCTGGGCCAGGTGCACCATGGTGCCCTCGGCGAAGCCGCTGTCGACGGTGAGGTCGGGCAGCACGGCCTGGGCCAGGCGCTGGTCGGTGATCGGGTTCGAGAGGCCCCGGGCCGCGATCTCGGAGGCGATGACCCGCAGGAACTCGTGCGTGCGCCGGATGCGCGCGAGGTCCGACAGCCCCTCCTGGGGCCAGGTGTGGGGGTCGTGGTTGTTGGGGTTGGGCTGGATCTGCAGGTGGCGGGCGCGCACGACCTGCAGGGCGTGGTAGCCGTTGAGGAGTCGGCACCCCGGGCGCTCGACGTTGAGCCCCGACTCGGCGTCGTAGATCGGGATGGGGAAGTACATCCGCACCCCACCGAGTGCGTTCACCACGCTCGCGAAGGTGTCGAAGTTGAGCTCGATGTAGTGGTTGATCGGGATGGCGAAGTCCTCCTCGATCGCCGCGACCAGCTGGCTGGGGCCCTGGTAGAGGGCGGCGTCGATCTTGTTGGGACCGGTGGTGCGGGCGTTGGGGGTGAACAGGTCGCGCGGGATCGAGAGCAGCGAGGCGGTGTGGGTGCCCGTGTCGAGGTGCAAGATCATGTCGATGTCGGCGTTCACGCCGGTCACGCCCTGGGAGCACAGGCCGTAGGCCTTGTTCTGGACCGAGAGCCCGCAGCGCGTCGTCGAGCCGATGAGCAGGATGTTGATCTGCTGGCCCGAGCTCTGCAGGTTGTGCACCGTCTCGCGGTGCACCAGCGAGCCCAGGTAGTAGTAGTCGCCCACGACGGCCGCCACGATCAGAACGACGACGACCCCGAGCGTGATGAGCGTGCGGCGCACCCAGCGCCGCCGCCGCCGGCCGCCCCCGCGCCGGGCGCGCGGGGGTCGCGGCGCGGTCGGCCCACCGGTGCGCTCGTCGATCGCCTGGCCGAGGCGCGCGAGGCGCTGCTCGTTGGGCAGCGCGCGCGACCCCTCGGGCCGGTACGGGTCTCCGGGTCGGGCCACCGGACAAGCGTACTGAGCCGCGCGGCCCGCTTCGTGGCGCAGGGGGCCCCGGCGGGGGTCCCGGTAGCCTCTAGTGACCGTGACCGAGCCCGCCGACCCGCGCACCATCCGCAACCTCAGCGTCATCGCCCACATCGACCACGGCAAGTCGACCCTCTCGGACCGGATCCTGGAGATGACCGGGGCGGTCGACCCCCGGCTGATGCGGGCCCAGTACCTCGACTCGATGGATATCGAGCGCGAGCGCGGCATCACCATCAAGGCCCAGAACGTCCGGGTCCGCTACCGCGACCACCTGATCCAGCTGATCGACACCCCGGGCCACGTGGACTTCGGCTACGAGGTCTCGCGCTCGCTGGCCGCCTGCGAGGGGGCCGTGCTGCTCGTCGACGCCAGCCAGGGCATCCAGGCCCAGACGCTGGCCAACTGCTACCAGGCCCTCGAGCACGACCTGGCGATCGTGGCCGTGCTCAACAAGATCGACCTGCCGGCGGCCGACCCGGCGCGCTGCCGCGACGAGCTCGAACGGGTCCTCGGGATCCCCGGTGAGGAGGTCCTCGAGATCTCCGCGAAGACCGGCGCCGGCGTGCCCGAGCTGCTCGACGCGGTGATCGAGCGCATCCCGGCGCCGGCCGGCGACCCGGCGGCGCCCCTGCGGGCGCTGGTCTTCGACTCGGTCTACGACCAGTACCGCGGCGTCATCAGCTCGATCCGGGTCGTGGACGGGACGCTGCGCGCGCGCAGCAGGGTCCGCCTGCTGCGGGCCCAGACGACCCACGACGTCGAGGAGATCGGCGTGCGCACCCCCGACATGGTCGAGGTCGGCGTCCTCGGCCCGGGTGAGGTGGGCTACCTCGTCGCCGGGATCCGCGACGTCGCCGGGGCGCGCTCGGGCGAGACCGTCACCGACGCCCAGCGCCCGGCCCCCGAGCCCCTCGAGGGCTACCAGGACCCCAAGCCGATGGTCTTCTGCGGCATCTACCCGATCGACGGCGACGACCTGGCGGCCCTGCGCGACGCCCTCGACCGGCTGAAGCTCAATGACGCCTCGATCAGCTACGAGCCCGAGAACTCCCACGCGCTGGGCTTCGGCTTCCGCTGCGGGTTCCTCGGGCTGTTGCACATGGAGATCGTGCGCGAGCGGCTCGAGCGCGAGTTCAACCTCTCGATCATCGCCACGGCCCCCTCGGTCGTCTACCGGGCGTTCCTCACCGACGGCACCGAGGTCGACGTCGACAACCCGACCGACCTGCCCGACCCCAGCCGGCTCGACCACGTCGACGAGCCGATGCTCGACGTCACCGTCATCACCCCGGCCGAGCACCTGGGGGCCGTGATGGACCTCGGCCAGAGCCGCCGGGGCGAGATGACCAAGATGGAGTACCTCTCGACCGAGCGGGTCGAGCTGCGCTACCGGATCCCCCTCGCCGAGGTGGTGATCGACTTCTTCGACGCCCTGAAGAGCCGGACCAAGGGCTACGCCTCGCTCGACTACGAGCCGGCCGGCTACGTCACGAGCCCGGTGGTGCGCGTCGACCTGCTCATCAACCACGAGCCGGTGGACGCCTTCTCGACCATCGTGCACCGCCAGAACGCCGACTACTACGGGCGGCGCATGGCCGAGCGGCTGCGCGAGCTGATCCCGCGTCAGCTCTTCGACGTGCCGATCCAGGCGGCCATCGGCGGGCGGGTCATCGCGCGCGAGACCGTGAAGGCCCGGCGCAAGGACGTGCTCGCCAAGTGCTACGGCGGGGACATCACCCGCAAGCGCAAGCTCCTCGAGAAGCAGAAGGAGGGCAAGAAGCGCATGAAGAACCTCGGGCGCGTGGAGGTGCCCCAGGAGGCCTTCGTCGCCGCGCTGAAGCTCGACGAGGACTGACCGCGACCCACTGGCACTCACTAGACTCGACTGCCAACGAAGGAGGTGCCGTGGCCCGTCGGCAGAAGTCGCCCGTGGCGTCCGGGGACCTCGACGCCCGCAAGGCGACGATCCTCCACGCCGTCGTGACCGAGCACGTCGACACGGCCCAGCCGGTGGGGTCCTCGGCGGTGGCCGCCACCACCGACCTCGACGTCTCCCCGGCGACCGTGCGCGCCGAGATGGTGGCCCTCGAGCGCGAGGGCTACCTCGCCCAGCCCCACACCTCGGCCGGCCGGGTGCCGACCGACAAGGGGTACCGCTACTTCGTCGACCACCTCGAGCGCGGGGCCGTGGGAGCCGTCCAGCAGCACCAGGTGCGCGACTTCTTCGCCCACGTGCGCGGCGAGATGGAGGACGTCCTCGAGCAGACCTCGAAGCTGCTGAGCCAGCTCACCAGCCACACCTCGGTCGTGGTGGGCGCCGGCCACTCGCGCGCGAGCATCCTCTCGGCCCAGCTGGTGAACCTCGACGCCCACCACCACCTGCTCGTCACCGTCTTCTCCGACGGCACGGTCACCAAGCACAGCGTCATGGACGCGGCCGGCGCCGGCGCCGCCGACGTCGCCGAGGCCTCGCGCCAGCTCAACGCCCTCCTGATCGGCACGACGCTCTCCTCGCGGATCCAGGTGCCCTCGCGCGCGGACGACGTCGCGCGCCTGGTGCGCGAGGCGGCGAGCGCCCTGCACGAGGCCGCCCCGACCATCGAGGGCGAGCAGGTCTACATCGGTGGCTCCTCGCGGGTCGCCGAGTCCTTCGACGGGGTCGAGACCGTGCGGGCGGTCCTGTCGATCCTCGAACAGGAGCTGGTCGTGGTCTCGCTGATCGAGGACATCCTCGACGCCGACGTGTCGGTGGCGATCGGCTCCGAGCACGGCCTCGAGCCGCTCTCGGCCTGCGCGGTGATCGTCGCGCCGGTGACCCTGGAGGGCGAGACGGTGGGGGCGCTCGGACTGCTCGGGCCGACGCGCATGCGCTACCGCGAGGTCATGGCGACGGCCCAGGCCGTCTCGGACGAGCTGACCCGCCACTTCGGGGGCGAGCCCGGTGCCTAGCCCCGACCTCTACGCCGTCTTGGGGGTGGAGCGCACCGCGAGCCCCGAGGAGCTCAAGCGCGCCTACCGCGCCCTCGCGCGCCAGTACCACCCCGACGCGGCCGGGGCCGACCCGGTGGCCGAGGCCCGCTTCAAGGAGATCAACCAGGCCTACGAGATCCTCTCGGACCCCGAGCGGCGGGCCAACTACGACCGCTTCGGCTCGGCCGACGGCCCGGGCGACCCCTTCAGGGGGGCCGGCTCGGTCCAGGACATCTTCGACATGTTCTTTGGCACCATGGGCGCGCGCCCCGACCGTCGCGGCCCCCAGCCCGGCCCCGACGCCGAGGTCGCCCTCGAGATCACCCTGGAGGAGGCGGCCTTCGGCGCGGCGAAGGAGGTCACCCTCACCCTCGCGCGGCGCTGCGCCGACTGCCAGGGCACCGGGGCGGCCCCGGGTACCACGCCCCAGACCTGCCCGGAGTGCGGGGGCGCCGGCGAGGTGCGCCGGGTGCGCAACTCGATCCTCGGCCAGATGGTCACCGCCCAGGCCTGTGCGCGCTGCCAGGGCATGGGCACGCGCGTCGAGGTCCCGTGCCCGTCGTGCCGCGGCGAGGGGCGCCGGCCCGAGGCCGTGACCCTCACCGTCCAGGTCCCGGCGGGCGTCGAGGACGGCTCGACGATGCGCCTGGCCGAGCGCGGGCCGGCGGGGGTGCGCGGCGGGCCCAACGGGCGGCTCTTCGTGCACCTGCGCGTCGCGCCCGACGAGCGCTTCGAGCGCCACGGCGACGACCTGCACCACGTCGCGCGCGTCACCTTCGCCCAGGCCGTGCTGGGCACCACGATCGAGGTGCCCACCCTGCGCGAGCCGACGACCCTCGAGGTCGTCCCGGGCAGCGCCAGCGGCACGGTGACCCGGATCCGTCACGAGGGCGTCGAGCACCTCCACGGCCGGGGCCGCGGCGACCTCTACGTCCACCTCGAGGTGGAGGTGCCCACCGAGCTCGACGCCGAGTCCGAGGCGCTGCTGCGCCGGTGGGCCGAGCACCGCGGCGAGGCGGTCGACGAGCCGGCGACCGGGCTCTTCCACCGGCGCCGCTCCCGGCGGTGACCCTCGAGCTCTTCGAGCGGCGCGTGGCGGCCCTCGCCCAGCTGCGCGTCGTCGACCCGGCCCGCCCGGTGCTCGACCCGGCGGCCGAGCACCACCTGCGCCGGGTGCTGCGCGCGCGGGTCGGCGAGGAGGTGGTGGTGAGCGACGGGCGCGGCACCTGGACGCTGTGCGCCGTGCGCGAGGCCGGCCTCGAGCCGCTCGTCGCGCCGGCCACCGACCCGACCCCGCCCGAGAGCGTCCTCTACCTCGCCCCGCCCCGGGGCGAGCGGGCCGACTGGGCGATCGCCCGGGCGACCGAGGTCGGGGTGACCCGCGTCGTGCCCCTCGTCTCGGCCAACCTCGCGTGGCGCTTCGCCGGCGAGACCCGCGCCAAGGTCCTCGCGCGCTGGCGTCGCGTCGCCCTCGAGGCGGCCGGCCAGTGCCGGCGCACCCACGACCTGGTCGTCGAGGAGCCGATGACGCCCGCCGCGGTGCCCGCCGCGGTGGCCGTCTGCGAGCCCTCGAGCGCGGCCTCGCGGGACTGGCGCGGGGTCCGGGCGGTCGCCGTCGGACCCGAGGGCGGCTGGGCGCCCGGGGAGTGGGGGGACGAGCGCCGTCGGGTGTCGCTCGGTGACACGGTGCTGCGCAGCGAGACGGCGGCCGTGCTCGCGGGGGCCCTGTGCGTGCTCGCCGGCGCGTCGCCGGGGTTTAGCCTGGGCGCGAAGGAGGCTGGATGAGCGACTGCGTCTTCTGCGGCATCGTCGCGGGCGAGATCCCCGCGACGATCGTCGCCGAGAGCGACCGGGCGATCGCCATCGCCGACATCGCGCCCCAGGCACCGGTGCACGACCTCGTGATCCCCAAGGAGCACATCGAGAGCGCCGACCTCGTGGGCGCCGAGCACGCCGGGGTCGTCGACGCGCTCATCCTGCTGGCCCAGCGGGTCGTCGAGGTCGAGGGCGTGCGCGAGCGCGGCTACCGGCTCGTCTTCAACGTGGGCGAGGACGGGATGATGACCGTCGGGCACCTGCACCTGCACGTGCTCGGGGGGCGCCGGATGGGCTGGCCGCCCGGATGACCCCCGAGTCGCCCGTGGGAGCGGCCGCCACGACCACGACCACCACCTACGTCGCCAACACCCACCTCATGGCGGGCCTGCTCGGCGCGCGCGACGAGAACCTGCGGGTCATCGAGGCCGCCTACCCCGACTCGACGATCCAGGTCCAGGGGAACCGGATCACCGTCACCGGCCCCGACGCCGCGGCCGTGCTGCGCCTCTTCGACGAGCTCGTCCTGGTGCTCGAGGGGGGCCAGGGCCTCGACCTCACCAAGGTGGAGCGCACCATCGACATGGTGGCCGAGGACGTGCGCCCGAGCGAGGTGCTCGGCCACGAGGTCGTGCGCGCCAGGGGCAAGTCGGTGCGTCCCAAGACGGCCGGCCAGAAGCGCTACACCGACGCGATCGACGCCTCGGTCATCACCTTCGGGGTCGGCCCGGCCGGCACCGGCAAGAGCTACCTCGCCGTCGCCCGGGCCGTCCAGGCCCTCCAGCGCCGCCAGGTCCAGCGCATCGTCCTCACCCGCCCGGCCGTCGAGGCGGGGGAGAACCTGGGCTTCCTGCCCGGGGACCTGATGGCCAAGGTCGACCCCTACCTGCGACCCCTCTACGACGCGCTCTACGACCTGCTGACCCCCGACGGCGCCCAGCGCCTGCTCGCCAACGGCACCATCGAGGTGGCCCCGCTCGCCTTCATGCGCGGGCGCACCCTCAACGACTCGTTCATCATCCTCGACGAGGCCCAGAACACCACGCCCGAGCAGATGAAGATGTTCCTCACGCGCATCGGCTTCAACTCCAAGGCCGTCGTCAACGGCGACGTGACCCAGGTCGACCTGAACGGCAAGCGCAGCGGCATGGGCGACGTCGAGCGGATCCTCACCGGCATCGAGGGGATCGCCTTCGTCCACCTCACGAGCAAGGACGTGGTGCGCCACCGCATCGTGGCCGACATCGTCGCCGCCTACGAACGGCCATGACGATCGACATCTACGCCGCCGACGAGCAGCACGCCCAGCCGGTCGACCTCGAGCGCTGGGTGGCCCTCGCGCGCGCCGCCCTGGTCGACGAGGGCGTGCGCCCCCCGGCCGAGGTGTCGCTCATCTTCACCGACGAGGCCACCATCGCCGACCTCAACCAGCGCTTCATGGGCCGGGCCGGGCCGACCGACGTGCTGAGCTTCCCGATCGACGCCGACCCCGAGCCCGGGGGGCGCTCGCCCGACGGGGGCACCACCGGCCCCGGCGACGAGCCGACCGAGGAGATCCCGACCATGGTGGGCGACGTCGTGATCTGCCCGTCGGTGGCGGCGCGCCACGCCCCCGAGCACGGGCTCAGCGTCGAGGACGAGACGGCCCTGCTCGTGGTGCACGGCGTGCTGCACCTGCTCGGCTGGGACCACGAGGTCGACGAGGAGGCCGAGAGGATGGAGGCGCGCGAGCGCGAGCTGCTCGCGCGCCACCACCGCTCGAGCGAGCCGTGACCGCCACGCTCTGGGGCGCCGGCGACACCTGGATGGTGGTCGCCGTGGTCGTCCTGCTCGCCCTCTCGGGCTTCTTCGCCCTGGCCGAGACCTCGCTCACGCGCATGAACCGCTCCCGGGCCCGGGCCCTGGCCGACGAGGGGCGCCGCGGCGCGCGGGCCCTGGCCGGGCTCACCGAGGCGCCCGAGCAGTTCTTGAACCCCCTGTTGCTGCTCGTGTTGATCTGCCAGCTCGTCTCGGCGACGCTCGTCGGCGTGCTGGCGGGCCACCTCTTCGGGGCGGCCGGGGTCTTCGTCGCCACCGTCGTCGAGGTGGTCGTCATCTTCGTCGCCTTCGAGGCGATCCCGAAGAACTACGCCCTGGCCCACCCGGACGAGGCGGCCCTCGTGACCGCGCCGGTGGTCGGGCGGCTCCTGCGCTGGTGGCCGGTGCGCTTCGTCTCGTCGACCCTCAACGCGGTGGCCCTGGCGACGATCCGACTGGTGCTGCCGGGCCGGGCGACGAGCGCGCGCATCACCGAGTCCGAGGTCCTCGCCATGGCCGACGTCGCCCACGAGGACCGGGTCATCGAGTCGACCGAGCGCGAGTTCATCCACTCGGTGATCGAGTTCGGCGACACGGTGGTGCGCGAGATCATGGTCCCGCGCCCCGACATCGTCCACGTCGACGACGTCACGCCCGTGCGCGAGGCCCTCGACCTCGCCGTCGCCTCGGGCCGCTCGCGCCTGCCGGTGGTCGCCGAGGGGATCGACGACGTGGTGGGCATGGTCAACCTGCGCCACCTGGCGGCCCTCGTCGCCGAGGGCCGCGGCGCCGAGGCCGTGGCCGCGCGCATGGGCGAGGCCCGCTTCGTCCCCGAGACCAAGCGGGTCGCGACGCTGCTCACCCAGATGCGCCGGGAGAAGACCCACCTCTACGTGGTCGTCGACGAGTACGGCGGGACGGCCGGGCTCGTGACCCTCGAGGACGTGCTCGAAGAGCTGGTCGGCGAGATCGCCGACGAGTCCGACGTCGACGAGACCCCCGTCGCGTCGCCCGCGCCCGGGGCCGGCCTCGAGGTGTCGGGCCGGCTCAACATCGACGACGCCAACGAGGAGTACGGGCTCGACCTGCCCAAGGACGGCTGGGACACCGTCGGGGGGCTCGTGCTCGACCTGGCCGGCGGGGTGCCGGGCGAGGGCGACGTCTTCGTGACCGGGCACTACCGGCTCACCGTCACCCGGGTCGAGGGGCGCCGGGTGGAGCTGGTGCGCGTCGAGGTCGTCGTCGAGTGACCCGCGCCGGCTTCGTCGCGGTCCTCGGGCGGCCCAACGTGGGCAAGTCCACCCTCGTGAACCAGCTCGTCGGCGCCAAGGTCACGATCACCGCGCGCACCCCCAACACCACCCGCCGGGCGGTGCGCGGGGTCCTCACCGAGGGCGGGGTCCAGGTGGTGCTCGTCGACACCCCCGGCCTGCACCGGCCCCGCACGACCCTCGGCGGACGCCTCAACGAGTCGGCGCGCGCGGCCGCCGAGGACGTGGACGCGATCCTCGTCGTGCTCGACGCCGCGACCGCCCTCGGCCCCGGCGACCGTCAGGTCGTCGAGGCCCTCGTCGCGCGCGCTCGCCCCGCGGGGCCGCCGGCGCCGGTCGTCGTCCTCAACAAGGTCGACCGCGCCGACCGCGCGCGGGTCGCCGAGCACCTGGCCGGGGCCGCGGCCCTCGTCGCCGAGGCGGCCGCGGCGGCCGGGCGGCCCGAGGTGGTGGCGCGCTGTGAGTACTTCCCGGTCTCGGCGCGCACCGGTCGCGGGGTCGACGCGCTGCGCGACCACCTGCTCGCCCTGGTGCCCGAGGGACCCTTCTTCTTCCCCGACGAGGAGGTCTCGGACGTCAGCGAGGAGCAGTGGATCGCCGAGCTCGTGCGCGAGCAGCTGCTGCGGCGCACTCGCGACGAGCTGCCCCACTCCATCCACTGTCGGGTCGTGGAGTTCGAGTGGCCCCACGTCCTGGTCGAGATCCTCGTCGAGCGCGAGAGCCAGAAGGGGATCGTGATCGGCGCCGGCGGCCAGGTGCTCAAGGAGGTCGGCACGGCGGCCCGGCGCGAACTGCCCGAGGGCACCTACCTCGAGCTACGGGTGCGCGTCGAGCCGGGCTGGCAGCGTCGCGCCGAGATCCTCGACCGGCTGGGCTACTGAGCGGCGGGCGACGAGCCCGGCCACCACGAGGGCCACGACCTCGGCGGCGACGACCACCCCGAGGACGTCGTCCGCCACGCCGAGGTACTTGAGCCCGCTCGCCACCACCACGGCCGCGATCCCCCGGCGCAGCCACGGCCCGTGAGCGCGCGAGGAGAGGAGCGAGCCGACCACGACCGCCGGGACCGAGCCGACCACGATCGAGGCGGTGAGGGCGACGGCGACGTGGTTGAACAGGAGGGTGCCGACGGTGGCCGCCAGCGTGAGGGGGATCGACTGGGCGAGGTCGGTGCCGACCAGCTGGTCGTCGCGCAGGCCGGGGTAGAGGGCGACGAGCAGCACCAGGATGAGGCTGCCGGCCCCCACCGAGGTGAGACCGACCATGAAGCCCCCGAGCGCCCCGACGGCCACCGTGAGGGCGGGGCGCACCACCGGCCGCGCGCCGCTCGCGCCCGGCCGGCGCCGGGCGCGCACGACCATGGCGACCCCGCCCAGGACGAGGGCCGCCCCGAGGGCCAGCTCCAGTCGGTGCTCGGCCGCCGGGCTGCGCCCGAGTAGCGACAGGGTCGCCGTGCCCACCAGGGCGGCCGGGACCGAGCCGTAGCTGAGGTAGCGCGCGAGGGGAGCGTGGATGGTGCCCCGGCGCCAGTGCACGAGCGCCCCGGCCGGTCGCATGAGCAGGGCCGCCACGAGGTCCGAGGTGATCGCCGCCGAGGGCGCGACCCCGAAGGCGAGGACGAGCATCGGGGTCATGAGCGCCCCGCCGCCCATGCCGGTCAGCCCGACGAGCAGCCCGACGAGCGCGCTCGCGAGCACCATCAGCGGGTCGAGTCCCATGCTCCCCTAATCTAGAGTAAACCTAGTGAAATAATAGTGTATTGCCCGATGGCCACCGGCGCCGCCGGGCCCCGGGAGGCGGGCGGGTGGCCCCGCCGAGGTCCTCGTGGTCGGGGCGAGCGGTCGGTCGTGGGGCCCGCGCCGGTCGCTTTGGGGGAGAGGCGCCCTGCGCTCCGCCGAGTGGCGTCGTGTGGGCGTCGCCGTCGCGGTGCGCCTCGGCCGTCGCCTCGTCCTAGCGGGCGGGTTCGGCCGAGGGCCCCTCGGCGTCGCGACCGACCGGGACCCCGGCCGGCGTCGGGGTGGTCATCGCGCGGCGCCGACCGACGCGGGGTGCTCGAGCAGGGAGAGTCGCTTGCCCCGCCGGGGCATGGGGCTCGCCACGCCGGGGATCGAGCGGCCCGGCAAGAGGGCGTGCCAGTACAGGGACTCGACGGCCCGCTTGCCCAGGTGGTCGAGGCGACTCGGGGCGAGCAGCGGCAGGCCCACCGGGCCGGGGTAGTGGCCGGGCAGCGGCTCGACGTCGCGGTTGAAGTCGATGAGGAGCGCCTCGTGGCGACCGAGCTCGAGGAAGCAGTTGGTGTGGCCGTCGAAGCGCGCGAGCGGCGGGCGGCCGTCGAACGCCGCGACCAGGTTCGCCACGACCACCTCGCCCTCGAAGTGGGCGACCGAGCCGACCCGCGACGTCGAGCGGCCGGTGACGTCACCCAGGGCGAAGACCTCGGGGTGACCGGGCAGCTGCAGGGTGCGCTCGTCGACCGGCACGAAGCCCCGGGCGTCGCCGAGGCCCGGCGAGCGCGGGACGAAGGCCGGCCCCCGGTGGGCCGGGACGACGACGGCGAGGTCGAAGTCGACGCGACGCCCGTCGTCGCCCGTGATCCGTCCGGCCGCGCCGTCGACCGACGCGGCGGCGAAGAAGCTCACGAGGTCGACCCCGCGCTCGGCGAGCAGCGACGCCAGCCGCCGGGCGGCGAGGGGCTGGGTGAAGGCGCCCGCGAGCGGGGTGAGGTAGGTGATCTCGACGTGGTCGCGCACGCCGCGGCGCGTCAGGGCGTCCTCGGCGAGGAAGGTGAACTCGAGGGGGGCGACGGGGCACGCGCGCGACGTGTCGAGCACCGCGACGACCAGCCGGCCGCTCGTGAAGCGGCCGAGGGCCTCGCCGAGCGCCGCGGCGCCGGCCGGTGAGTAGAAGGTGAAGACCCTCTCCATCCAGCCCGGGCCGGTGAGCCCCTCGGTCGCGTCGGGCGCGAGGGTGGCCCCGGCGGCCACGACGAGGTAGTCGTAGTCGAGCGACCGGCCGTCGGCCAGGCGGACCGCGCGCGCGCCGAGGTCGACCGCGTCCACCTCGCCCTGGACGAAGTCGACGCCGTGGTGCAGCTGGGCCCGCCGCGAGCGGGTGAGAGAAGGCAGCGTGCGCCGTCCGAAGGGCACGTATAGGAGCCCCGGCTGGTATAGATGGTCGTCGTCGCGGTCCACGCACACGATCGACGCGTCGTCGGGCGCGAGCGCCCGTCGCAGCCGGTTGGCCACGGGGGTGCCCCCGGTGCCGGTGCCCAGTATGACGATCCGCCGCACGCCGCCTCCTCGCGCCCAGTGTCGTGGGCGGGGTCGGCGCCCTCCAGGGGCTTAGGTCCCTTCCTCGGCGTGTGCGCGCAGGCCCGCGAGGAACGCGAGGACCTCGGCGCGGTCCCGGGTGCGACGCATCGGGGGCAGCTGGGGGAAGATCCGGCCCCGGTAGTTGGCCTCGGCCAGGCGCGTGTCGAGCACCGCGACGACCCCGCGGTCCTCGCTCGTGCGGATCAGCCGACCGACCCCCTGGGCCAGCAGCATGGCCACCCGGGGTAGGTCGACCTCGTTGAAGGGGTTGGCCGCGCGCTCGCGGCGGGCCTCGGCCAGGGGGTCGCCCGGCACGCTGAAGGGGAGCCGGTCGATGGTGACCAGGCTGAGCGAGTGGCCCGGCACGTCCACCCCCTGCCAGAAGCTGGTGACCGCGAAGAGGCTCGCCTCGGCCGAGGCGCGGAACTCCTCGATGAGCCGGGCCCGCGAGAGCGTGCCCTGGACGAGGACCTCGGTCGCCACGCGCGCGGCGACGGCCTCGGCGACGCGGTTCATCACCGCCCGGTTGGTGAACAGGGCGAGGGTGCGCCCACCGGCCGCCGTGACGAGGGTCACGAGCTCGTCGACGATCGCCGCCTCGGCGCCGGGCTCGTTGCGCCCCGGGAAGTCGCGCGGCACGTAGAGCAGGGCGTGGCCCCGGTAGTCGAAGGGGCTCGCCACCTCGATCCGGCGCGCGCCCGCCAGCCCCAGGCGCGCGGGCAGGCCGGGGGGGAGCGTGGCGCTGGTGAGGACGCCCGTCACCGCGCCCCAGAGCTCGCTCGCGAGCCGCGGACCGACCTCGACTAGGGAGAGCTCGACGTCGATCTCGCGGTCGCGCCGCGAGAGGAAGACGAGCTCGTCCTCGCCCACCTGGGTCAGCCGGGCCAGGTCGCCGGCGAGGTGGATCGCCGGGCCGAGCGCGCGGGTCCGGCGGAACTCGCCGTCGGGGCCCGAGACCTCGAGGGCGCGCAGGGCCTCGACGATCGTGGTGACGTGCGCGCGGGCCGAGTCGAGCTCGCGCGCCGGGCCCTCGTCGAGTCCGCGCAGGCGGCCCTCGGCGAACTGGACCTCGAGGTGCGCGCCGAGCCGGTCGGCGACCGAGAGCAGGGCGTCGGCCGCCTCGGGCGGGTCGGGGGCGAGGCTCGCGCGCGCGAGGGCGGCCACGGCCCGCAGCGCCGAGGCGTTCACCGTCGTGCCGAGCAGCGCGGCGAAGATGTCGGGCGCCTCGTGGGCCTCGTCGAGGACGAGGTAGTCGTGGGCCGGCAGGAGCATCGAGCCCGAGGCCAGGTGCGAGGCGTAGAGGTGGGTGTTCACGACGAGCACGTCGCTCTCGGCGGCGCGGTCGCGCGCGCGCTCGGCGAAGCAGTTCGCCCCCTCGGGACAGCGGGCTCGGGTGAGGCACTCCGGGGGGGTGACCGACAGCATCCGCCGGGCCCGAGCGTCGAGCTCGAAGCCGACGTCGTCGAGGTCGCCGGTCGCCGTCTCGTCGGCCCAGCGCAGCACCCGGCGGACCTGGTCGACGACCCCGCGCGGGGCCCGCTCGCCGCTGTCGAGGTCGAAGGTGGCCCCGGCGCCGACCCCGCGGGCGCGCAGCCGGCACAGGTAGTTCTGGCGTCCCTTCAGGACCGCGACGCGCAGCCCCTCGACGTGGGCCGCGACCTGGGGGGCGTCCTTGGCGGCGAGCTGGTCCTGGAGGTTCTTGGTGGCGGTGGCCACGACGACCCGGCCGCGCACGCTCGCCGCGGGCACGAGGTAGGCGAGGGACTTGCCGACCCCGGTCCCGGCCTGCACGGCCAGGGGTCGGCGGCGCGCGAGGGCCGTGGCGACGGCCTCGGCCATCGCGCGCTGTCCCTCGCGGCGCTCGCCGCCGCCGGGCAGGTCGGCGGTCACCCGGTCGAGCAGCGCGAGGGTGGCGGAGACGTCCACGCCGTCCTCGTCGTGGAGGTCGAGCGCGGCCTCGGGGTCGGCGTCGCGCACCGGGACGTCCTCGTCGGGGTCGTAGGAGTGCACCGTTCGACCTTACGGGCCCCGAAGAGGGGCCACTAGGTTTCTACCCGTGCCCGATCCCCGTCCGACGCCCCTGCCCGAGGGGCTGGGGCCCGAGGTGCCGCGCCACGTGGCGATCGTGATGGACGGCAACGGCCGTTGGGCCACGGCCCGGGGCCTCGCGCGCACCGAGGGCCACGGGGCGGGCGAGGCGTCGCTGGTCGACGTCACCTACGGGGCCATCGCCGCGGGCGTCGGGGCCCTCACGGTCTTCGCCTTCTCGACCGAGAACTGGCGCCGCCCGGTCGACGAGGTCCGCTACCTCATGAACTTCAACCGGGGCCTGCTCGACCGACGCCAGGCCGAGCTCGCGGCCGACGGGGTGCGCATCGTCTTCTCGGGCCGGCGCGACTGGCGGGTGCCCCGGGGCGTGCTGCGCCGCATGGCCCGGGCCGAGGCGGAGACGGCCGCCAACACCGCCTTCACGTTGAACATCGCCTTCAACTACGGGGGGCGCGCGGAGATCGTCGACGCGGTGCGCGCGCTCGTCGCCGAGGGGGTCAGCCCGCGCCAGGTCGACGAGCGCGCCCTGGCGCGCCACCTCTACCGACCCGACCTGCCCGACCCCGAGCTGGTGGTGCGCACCTCGGGGGAGTACCGGGTCTCGAACTTCCTGCTCTGGGAGATCGCCTACGCCGAGTTCGTCTTCACCGACGTGCTCTGGCCCGACTTTCGCCGCGAGGACCTCTACGACGCGCTGATCGAGTACCAGCGCCGCGAGCGCCGCTTCGGCGGGGTGACCCGGTGATCTGGACGCGCGCGACGATCGTCGTCGGGCTCGTCCTCTACGCCGGGCTGTGGGTGCTCGCCGCGGCCGGGGCCAGCTCGCTGGTGGGCCCCCTCCTCGTCCCGCTGGTGCTCGCCGTGCTCGTCGGGGGCGGGGTCGCCCTCAACCGGTTCCTCGGCACGTCACCGCGCTCGCCGCGCTTCGAGGAGCCCGGCGCGCGGCGCGACGGGGACCCTCCGGAGCCGGGGTGAGAGAGCTCTGCGACGACGCGGTCGTGCTGCGCACCTACCGCTACCGCGAGGCCGACCGGATCGCGGTGCTCTACACCCGCCACCACGGCAAGCTCCGCGTCCTCGCCCGCGGCGCGCGCAAGACCACCAGCCGACTCGGGGGCGCCCTCGAGGTGCTCGGCCACGTCGGGGTCGACCTCGTGGCGAGTCGCGGTGACCTCTTCGTCGCCCGCCACGTCGCGCACCGCTCGACGCTGTCGACCCTGCGCGCGGACTACGCGCGCATCGGCGCGGGCTACGCCGTGGTCGAGGCGCTCGACGCCCTGCCCGAGGGGCTGGCCGACGAGGCCGTCTACGAGCTCGCCGTGCGCGTGCTCACGACCCTCGACGACCCCTCCTACCGGCCCGAGCTCGTCCCGGCGTCGTTCTACCTGCGCCTGCTCGCCCTCGACGGCTCGGCACCCATGGTCGAGGCCTGCGTCGAGTGCGGCCGCGCGGCGCCGCTCGTCGCCTTCGACGCCGCGGCCGGCGGGGTGCGCTGCGACCGGTGCCGGCGGGGCCGCGCCCTCTCGGGTGAGGGCCTGGCGCTGCTGCGCCGGGTCCTCGGCGGCGACCTCGCCACGGTGCTGCGCGCGATCGACCCGCCCGGGGCGGCCGAGGTGAGCGCCCTCGCCCACGAGGCGGCCGAGGCCCACCTGGGTCGGCCGCTGCGCGCGCTGCGCACCCTGGCGGGCGCCCCCGGCGCCGAGGGGACGCCCGGCCGCTAGGGTGCGCGCGACGTGAACGGCGCGGCGACGATCCACTGGTTCCGGCGCGACCTGCGCACGAGTGACCACCCCGCCCTCGAGGCGGCGGCCGCGACCGGGGGGGTGCTGGGCGCCTTCGTCGGCGACCCCACCCTGCTCGCCCCGGCCGGCCCGACCCGGGTGGCCCACCTGGCGGCCAGCGTGCGCGCGCTCGACGCGTCGATCGGGGGGCGTCTCGTCGTGCGCGTCGGGCGACCCGAGGAGGTGCTCGTCGGCCTCGCGGGCGACGTCGGCGCGCGCCGGGTCGTCGCGACGGCCGACTTCGGCCCGGCCGGGCGCGCCCGCGACGAGCGGGTCGCGCGCCACCTGCGCGCGCGCGGGATCGACCTCGAGCTCCTCGACGCGCCCTACGCCGTGGCACCGGGGACGGTGCGCACGACCGCGGGCGAGCCCTACCGGGTCTTCTCGGCCTACCGACGCGCCTGGGCGGCGCTCGACCGGGGCCGGGCCGGCCCGGCGTGCGCGGTCGACTGGCTGGACGCGCCCGGCGAGGACCCCTCGAGACTGGTCGACCTCGCGGGATCGATCCGGCCCGACTACTTCGCCGACCTACCCGACGAGCCGCCGGCGACGACGCCAGCCGGGGAGGTGGCGGCCCACGCGGCCCTCGAGGCCTTCCGCGCGCGCGCCGAGCGCTACGGCGAGACGCGTGACCGGCCGGCCCTCGAGGGCACGAGCCGGCTGAGCCCGCACCTCAAGGTCGGCGCGATCCACCCGCGCACCGTCCTCGACGCGGTGGGCGGCGTCGCCGGGGCCTTCGTCGACGAGGTCGCCTGGCGCGAGTTCTACGCCGACGTCCTCTACCACGACCCGGCCTCGGCGCGCGCCGCGTGGCGCGGCACCGCGCGCGCCCTGCGGGTCGACCGCGACGGCCGGGCGCGCGAGCGCTTCGTCGCCTGGGCGCGCGGGCGCACGGGCTACCCCCTGGTCGACGCCGGCATGCGCCAGCTGCTGACCGAGGGGTGGATGCACAACCGGGTCCGGATGGTGTGCGCCTCGTTCCTCGTCAAGCACCTCCACCTCGACTGGCGCTGGGGCGCGCGCTGGTTCCTCTGGCGCCTCGTCGACGGGGACCTCGCCTCGAACCAGCACGGCTGGCAGTGGGTGGCCGGCACCGGCACCGACGCCGCGCCCTTCTTCCGGGTCTTCAACCCGGTCCGCCAGGCCGAGCGCTTCGACCCCGAGGGCCGCTACGTGCGCCGCCACGTGCCCGAGCTCGCCCACCTCGAGGCGCCCGAGTGCCTGCGCCCCGTCGGCGGACTGCTCGCCCCGGGCTACCCGGCGCCGATCGTCGACCTCGAGGTCGAGCGGCGCGAGGCGCTGGCGCGCCACGCCGAGGCGAGGGGCCGCCGGTGAGGCCCTTCGGCGTCTACGTCCACGTGCCCTTCTGCGCGCGCCGGTGCGACTACTGCGCCTTCGCGACCTACGCCGACCGCGACGCGATCCAGGGCGACTACGTCGCGGCCCTGCTCGCCGAGATCGCCCGGGCCCGCGACGAGGGACTGCGCGAGGCGACCTCGGTCTTCTTCGGTGGGGGCACGCCGTCGCGCCTGCCCGCCGAGGACCTGCTCGCGGTGCTCGAGGCGATCCCGCGCGCCGAGGGGGCTGAGGTCACCGTCGAGTGCAATCCCGAGGACGCCACGCTCGAGCGCCTGGCCGCCTACCGCGCGGGCGGGGTGACCCGGATGAGCTTCGGGGTGCAGTCGACCCAGGCGGCGGTGCTGGCCGACCTCGGGCGCCGTCACGGCACCGGCGCGCACCGCGAGGTGAGCGAGCGCGTCACCGCGGCGGGCTTCGCCACCTGGAACATGGACCTCATCGTCGGCTCGCGCGCCGAGGGGCTCGACGACGTGCGCGCCACGCTCGCCGACATCCTCGGCCTCGAGCACCCGCCGCCCCACGTGAGCTGCTACGCGCTCAGCGCCGAGGCCGGCACCCCGCTCGGGCGCGACCCGGCGCGCCACCCCGACGAGGACGCCACGGCCGACGCCTACGACCTGGTCGGCGCGACGCTCGAGGCGGCCGGCTACGCCTGGGAGGAGATCTCCAACTGGGCCCGGCCGGGCCACGAGGGACGGCACAACCACGTCTACTGGGACCGCGAGGAGTACGTGGGCTTCGGCTCGGCGGCCCACTCGTTCCGCGCGGGGCGGCGCTGGTGGAACGTGCGCACCCCCGAGCGCTACATCGCGGCGATCGTCGCGGGCGACTCGCCGGTGGGCGGGGCGGAGACCCTCACCGAGGGCCAGGCCGACTTCGAGCGCGAGTCCCTCGCGCTGCGCACGACCCGCGGCGTGGCGCGCGAGGCGTTCGACTCGCTCGATGAGATCGCCCACCTCGTCGAGGTGCGCGACGGCACCGTCACCCTCGCGCCGCGTGGTCGCCTGCTCGCCAACCAGGTGATCGTCCGCCTGAGGAGCGCCGAGGCGTCCGGTAACCTCGAGGGATGACCGACCCGGCCGAACGCGATCCCGAGCTGCTCGACAAGGTCGTCAACCTCACCAAGCGGCGCGGCTTCATCTTCCCCTCCGCCGAGATCTACGGGGGCTTCCGCTCGACCTACGACTACGGGCCCCTGGGCGTGAGCATGCTGCGCAACGTCAAGAACGAGTGGTGGCGGGCCATGGTCCAAGAGCGCCGCGACATCGTCGGGCTCGACGCGGCCATCCTCGGCCCCCCGGCGATCTGGGCGGCCTCGGGCCACCTCGAGACCTTCACCGACCCGCTGGTGGACTGTCTCACCTGCAAGGAGCGCTGGCGCGAGGACAAGATCGGGGGCGTCTGCCCCCACTGCGGGGGGACCTCCTTCACCGAGGCGCGGGCCTTCAACCTGATGTTCAAGACCCAGGCCGGACCGGTCGAGGGGGAGGGCGCCACGGCCTACCTGCGCCCCGAGACGGCCCAGGGCATCTTCACCAACTTCGCCAACGTGCTCGCGACCACCCGCAAGCGGCCGCCCTTCGGCATCGCCCAGGTCGGTAAGTCCTTCCGCAACGAGATCACGCCCCAGAACTTCGTCTTTCGCACCCGGGAGTTCGAGCAGATGGAGATGGAGTACTTCGTCCCGCCGGCCGAGGCCGAGCACTGGTACGGGTACTGGATCGAGACCCGCTTCGCCTGGTACGTCGATCTCGGCATCCCCGAGTCGATGCTGCGCCGCCACGTCCACGCCCCCGAGGACCTCTCGCACTACTCGCGCGGCACGACCGACGTGGAGTTCCTCTTCCCCTGGGGCTTCGACGAGCTCGAGGGCGTCGCCAACCGCGGCGACTACGACCTGACCCAGCACGCGACCCACTCGGGGGTCGCGCTCGACTACTTCGATTCGGCGACCAACGAGCGCTACACCCCCTACGTCATCGAGCCGGCGGCCGGCGCGACGCGGGCGATGATGGCCTTCCTGCTCGCCGCGTACCACGAGGACGAGGTGGGCGGCGAGCGCCGGGTGGTGCTGCGCCTCGACCCGCGCCTCGCGCCCTACCAGGTCGCGGTGCTGCCGCTGTCGAAGAAGCCCGAGCTCGACGCGGTGGCGAGCGAGGTGCTCGACCGGCTCGCGCCCCACTTCATGTGCGACTACGACGTCACCCAGTCGATCGGTCGGCGCTACCGCCGCCAGGACGAGGTCGGCACGCCCTACTGCGTCACGGTCGACTTCGATTCGCTCGAGGACCGGGCCGTCACGGTGCGCGACCGCGATACGACGGCCCAGGTGCGCGTGGCCATCGACGACCTCTGCGCGCACCTGTCGGCGACGCTGCGCCCTCGATGAGCGACGGCCGGGGCCGGCTCTTCGGCACCGTCGCCGAGCTCTACGACCGCTATCGACCGGACCCGCCCGAGGGGCTCGCCGCCCACCTCGGGGACCTCGCGGGGCGCCGGGTGCTCGACGTGGGCGCCGGCACCGGCAAGCTCACCCGGTTCCTCCTCGCCCACAGGGCGCGGGTGAGCGCCGTCGAGCCCGACGACGCGATGCGCGCCGTGCTCGTGGCGAGGTCGCCCGAGGTCGAGGCGGTCGCGGCGACGGCCGAGGCGCTGCCCTTCGCGGAGGCGACCTTCGACCTCGTGGCCTCCTCGTCGGCGTGGCACTGGTTCAGCCACCCCGCCGCCGAGCTCGAGCTCGGCCGGGTCCTGCGCGACGGCGGGCGCCTCGTCGTCGCCTGGAACGGGCTCAGCCGCACCGAGGGGTGGGTGCGCGAGCTGGTGGCGAGGCGCGAGCGCGAGGACGACCCCGACCGACGCCCCCGGGGCTGGCACGCCGACCTGTCGGCCGGGCCCTACGAGGACGCCCTCGACTTCGACCTCGCGTGGGTGTGGCGGCGCCGCCTCGAGGAGCTCGTGGCGCTGTTCGCGACCTACTCGGGCGCGCTCGTGCGCCCCGAGGACGAGCGCCTCGAGCTCTTCGACGCCGTGCGCGCCGCGGCCGAGGCCCGCGCCGTCGACGGGGTGGTCGAGGTCCCGATGAGCCTGCGCGGGACGACGGCGCGCCGCGTCGCGCGCTAGGAGTCGACGCCGGCCACCGCGCGCCGCGGCCGCGGGGCGGCGCTGCGGCGCCAGAGGACGGCCGGCACCACGAGACCGACCCCGAGCAGGGCCCCGAGCCCGCAGTCGCCGTACCAGCCGAAGTGGGCGTACGCCTGGCCCGAGAGGAAGGACCCGAGCGAGGCGCCGGTGAAGCCGGCCACCATGTAGGCGCTGTTGATCCGGCTGCGCGCCTGGGGCACGAGGCCGTAGATCACCGACTGGTTGGTGATCTGGGTGCCCTGCATGCCGGTGTCGAGCAGGACGATGCCCACCGCGAGCGCCGCGACGTCGCCGCGTCCGAGGGCCAGCATCCCGAACGAGACGAGCAGCAGCGCGGTGAAGACGATCGTCGTCACCGACTGGCGCTGGCGGTCGGCGTGGTGGCCCGCGGCGTTGGCGGCCATCACCCCGCCGACCCCGAAGAGCCCGAAGAGCCCGATCACGGCGTTCGAGTAGTGGAAGGGCGACCCGGCGAGCAGGTAGGAGAGCGTCGTCCACAGCACGTTGTTGCAGGCGAAGATCATCGCACCGAAGTAGGCCCGTCGGCGCAGCACCGGCTCGGTCCGGTACAGCGTGAAGACCCCGGCGATCAGCCGGCGGTAGGCGACCCGGGCTCGGGGGGCCTCGTCGGGCAGGTTCAGCCACAGCAGGACCGCCATCACGGTGAGCGCGCCGGCGGCGATGAGATAGACGCTGCGCCAGCCGGCCCACTGGGCGATGAGCCCCGAGAAGGTCCGGCTGAGCAGGATCCCCACGAGCAGCCCGGACATCACCCGGGCGATGACCCGACCGCGCTCGGACTCCGCGGCGAGGTCGGCCGCGAGGGGGATGAGCACCTGGCCGCCCACCGAGGTGAGCCCGATCACCAGCATGACCAGGGTGAGCAGGAAGAACGAGTGCAGCGAGGCGGCGACGAGCATCATGACGGCCGCGAGCACGAAGATGCCCACCGCGAGCTTGCGTCGGGCGACGACGTCCCCGAGGGGCACGACGAAGGCCAGCCCGATCGCGTAGCCGGCCTGGATGAGGGTCATGAGCAGGGTGGCGTGGGTGATGCCGACCGAGAAGTCGCGGCTGATCTGGTGCAGGAGCGGCTGGAGGTAGTAGAGGTTCGCGACGATCATCCCGATGGCCACGGCCATCAGGGTGGTCAGCCGACCCGTCAGGGGCCGGGCGGCGTCGCTCGTCGTGGTCACGATCGGACCACGCTAGTGGCGCGCCCTAGTCGTGCGGCGGGATCGAGTAGGTGACCGAGGCCTTGGCGACGAGCTCGCCGGTGGCCCGCGAGGTGATCGCCACGTCCACCACGGCCAGGCGCCGACCGAGCTTGACCAGCGTGGCGGTCGCGGCGATCGCGTCGAGCGGGGGCTTGCGCAAGAAGTCGATGTGCAGGCTCGTCGTCACCGCGAGCAGCACCGGGCCGATGTGGCCGAGGATCACCAGCCACGCGGCGTTGTCCGCGAGGGCCATCATGGTCGGTCCCGAGACGGTCCCGCCGGGCCGTCCGTGGCGCTCGTCGACGCCCTGGACGACGACGAGCGTGTCGCCCTCGAGGGACTCCACGACCGGCGGCGTGTGGTCGGGGAAGGCCTCGTCGACGATGCGCTGGAGGTGCTCGACGCTGAGCCGGGTCGCCATCAGGCCACGCGGCGGTACCGGGCGACGGCGAGGGGCGCCAGGACGGCGACGATCCCGAGCGACCACCCGACCGAGATCCACGTCGAGGCGCCGTGGGCCGTGCCCATCATCAACCCGCGCACCGCGAAGGTCGCCTGGCTGACGGGCTGGTTGTTGGCGAAGGGCCGCAGCCACCACGGCATCGAGGCGACCGGCACGAAGACGGCCGAGGCGAAGGTCAGCGGGAAGATCAGCGGGAAGGTCATCGCCTGGGCCGCCTCGGAGTTGGGCGCGGCGAGCCCGACGAAGGCGAATCCCCACGACAGGCAGTAGGCGAAGAGCAGCATCACCAGGCAGGCCTGCAGGTACGTCCACACCGAGCCCGTCGGACGGAAGCCGACGGCAAAGCCGACGCCGGTGATGAGCGCGAGGACGAGGATGTTGCGCACGGTGTCGGCGACGGTGCGCCCCGCGAGCACCGCCATGCGGGCCATGGGGAGGGCGCGGAAGCGCTCGATGAGGCCCTTTTGGAGGTCCTCGGACAGGCCGATGGCGGTGTTGACCGAGCCGAAGATCGTCGCCTGGGTGAGGATCCCCGGGATGAGGTAGTTCACGTAGTTCGTGCCCGGCACGTTGATCACCCCGCCGAAGACGTAGCGGAAGAGCAGCACGAACATGACCGGCTGGACGAGGGTGAAGACGAGGGCGACCGGGATGCGCGCGATCGCCATGAGGTTGCGCCGGGCGATGGTGAGCACGTCCGAGACGGCCCAGAGCAACTCGGGGCGGCTCGACGCGCGAGGAGGGAGCGCGTTCGCCGACGCGTCGGTCACGACCGGCTCCGCCGGGACGCACCCGCCGGGGCGGGGGCGAGGTCGCTGCCGTCCTCGGCCTTGTGGCCGGTGAGGGCGAGGAAGACGTCGTCGAGGCTCGGCTCGCGCAACTGGAGACCGGTCAGGCTCAGTCCGGCCCCGTCCAGGCGCCGCAGGGCGTCGGCCGTGGTGGCGGGGCCGTCGTCCACGGTGATCTCGAGGTTGTGGCCCTCGAGGTTGGCCGGGGTCGCCGACAGGTCGGCGAGCAGCGGCACCGCCCGGGCGGCGGCGTCGGTGGTGGCGAAGCCGAGCTCGAGCACCGTCGCGCCCATCTGGGCCTTGAGCTCGCGCGAGGTGCCCTCGGCGATGATCCGCCCGTGGTCGAGCACGACGAGTCGGTCGGCCAGCCGGTCGGCCTCGTCGAGGTACTGGGTCGTGAGCAGCACCGTCGTCCCCCCCTCGACCAGGCGCTCGATGATCGTCCAGAGCTCCGAGCGGCTCTGGGGGTCGAGGCCGGTCGTGGGCTCGTCGAGGAAGAGCAGGGGCGGCTCGCCCACCAGCGCCGCCGCGAGGTCGAGGCGCCGACGCATGCCGCCCGAGTAGGTCTTGGCGATGCGGTTGGCCGCGTCGGCGAGGCCGAAGTCCTCGAGGAGCTGGCGGCTCTTGGCCACGACGTAGGGCTTGGCGAGGTGGTTGAGCAGGCCCACCATGCGCAGGTTCTCAAAGCCCGTCAGGTTCTCGTCGACCGTGGCGAACTGGCCGGCCAGTCCGATGCGTCGGCGGACCTGCTGGGGCTGGGCGACCACGTCGTAGCCGGCGACGATCGCGCGCCCGCTCGTGGGGCGCAGGATCGTCGAGAGGATGCGCACCATGGTCGTCTTGCCCGAACCGTTCGGGCCGAGCAGGCCGAAGACCCGTCCGGCCGGGACCGAGAGCGAGACGCCGTCGAGGGCGCGGACCTCGCCGTCGCGGAACGTCCGGACGATATCGTGGGTCTCCACCGCGACGTCGGCCATGGGGGCCAGTCTACGGGGACGCTCCCACGCGCACGAACCCGAACCACCCGGTACCGTCGTGAGCGTGGCGCTATCGGAGGACGAGATCGCCCGCGTGCGCGCGGCGACCGACATCGTCGCGCTGATCACCGAGTCGGTGGCCCTCAAGCGCTCCGGCCAGCGCTGGGTGGGGCTGTGCCCCTTCCACGGCGAGCGGACCCCGTCGTTCTCGGTCAACGCCCACGAGGGCCGCTACTACTGCTTCGGCTGCCGGGCGGCCGGTGACCAGATCACCTGGGTGCGCGAGACCCAGCACCTCGACTTCGTCGAGGCCGTGCGCCACCTGGCCGAGCGCGCCGGGATCGAGCTGCGCGAGGACGCCTACGCCGGCCCGGCCCGCCGGGAGCGCCAGGTGGCCCTCGAGGCGATGGCGAGGGCCGTCGACTGGTACCACGAGCGACTCCTGCGCGCGCCCGACGCGCGGCCCGCGCGCGACTACCTGCGCGCGCGCGGGATCAGCGGCGAGGTCGCGCGCACCTTCCGCCTCGGCTGGGCGCCCGACGAGTGGGACGCCCTCACCCGCGCGCTCTCCCTCGACGCCAAGGTCCTCGAGGTGACGGGCCTCGGCTTCGTGAACCGCCGAGGGAGGCTCCAGGACTTCGTGCGGGGTCGCGTGATCTTTCCCATCTTCGACCCCTCGGGCAAGCCCGTCGCCCTGGGCGGGCGGATCCTGCCGGGGGCGGCCGAGCGGCCCGACGGGCGCGTCGAGCCCAAGTACAAGAACAGCCCCGAGACCGCCATCTACTCCAAGCGCAAGACCCTCTACGGGCTCCACCTGGCCAAGGACGACGTCGTGCGCACGGGCGAGATCGTCGTGTGCGAGGGCTACACCGACGTCATCGCCTTCTTCGGCGCCGGCGTGCCCCGGGCCGTCGCCACCTGCGGGACGGCCCTCGGTGAGGATCACTTCCGCGTGATGCGCAACTTCGCGCGGCGCATCGTGCTCGCCTACGACGCCGACGGCGCGGGCCAGAGCGCCGCCGCCTCGGTCTACCAGTGGGAACGTCAGCACGAGGTCGACGTCGTCGTCGCCCACCTGCCCGACGGGCTCGACCCCGCCGAACTCGCCCAGCGCGACCCCGCGGCCCTGGCGCGGGCCGTCGAGGACGCCGTGCCCTTCCTGCGCTTTCGCCTCGAGCGGGTGCTGGCGGGCGCCGACACGACGAGCGTCGAGGGACGCGCCCGCGCCGGCGAGCTCTGCGCGGCGGTGATCGCCGAGCACCCGAGCGACCTGACCCGCGACCAGTACGTCATGGACGTGGCCGACCGGCTCCGCCTCGAGCCCCGGGCGCTGCGTGAGGCGGTGGCGACCCACCAGCGCGGCGGCCGAACCGCCGAGGGGCCCGCGCGGCGCGCGGCGCCACCGGTTCCGCGGACCCGCGCGCGCCCCCGCCCGGGTCACGAGGCGCTGCGCTTCGCGGTCCACGGGCCGCGCACCGTGCGCGAGCGTCTCGCCCCGGCGCTCTTCGTCGACGAGGTCCAGCGGGCCGCCTTCGAGGCCCTCCTCGAGTCGGCGAGCACCCAGGGCGCGATCGAGGCGCTCGAGCGCCGCGGCGAGGAGGAGGCGGCCCTGGAGCTCGCCGAGATCGCCGTCGAGGCGCCCGAGGAGGACCCCACCGAGGGCGACGTGGCGGCCGTCGTCGCCCAGCTCATCCGGGCGGCCCTGCCCGAGGCCCTGGCCGGGCTGAGCCGCGACCTCGCGGCCGGGCGCGTCGACCCCGAGGTGGTGCGCGCGACGATCGTCGACGTGAAGGCGCGCGAGCAGCATCTGCGCGACGAGCACGGCGCGGCGGCCGAGGGGGCGGAGCGGGACCTGCGCGACTGGCTCGTCGCGCGTGCGGCGACGGCCCCGTGAGCGGGGCGCGACGGGGCGTGCCGGGCCGCATCGGCGGGCTCGACGTCCTCGCCCCGCTCGCGGTGGAGGACGAGCGGCGCCTCTACCCGATCATCCGCGAGGGCCGGCGGGCCGACGCCGAGTTGGCCGGGGGGGCCGTGCGCGACCCGGCGCGCCGGCGCCAGCTGCGCCGGGCGCGACTCGCCGGCCAAGAGGCCGAGTCGACGCTGCTGCGCGCGACCTTCGGCCTCGTGAAGGCCCGGGTGAACGAGCGGGGCTACCGGTGGAGCGACGAGGACCTCGAGCTGGCCGGGGTCGAGGGCCTCGTCAACGCGCTGCACCGCTTCGACCCCGACCAGGGGACGCGCTTTTCGACCTACGCCAACTACTGGATCACCAAGCTCGTCAACCAGGCCGTCGCCCAGCGCGCGGGACTCTCCGACGCCGAGATGCGCCGGGTCCTCGCCTACCAGCGACTGGTACGCGCCCAGCCCGAGCGGCGCCCGGGCGTGCGCGAGGTCGCGGCCGCCCTCTCGGTGAGCGTCGCGGTCGCGCGCGAGACGGTCCAGCTGGCCCACGACCTCGAACGGCGCCGGGAGGGCTCGGTCGCCCTCGACGACCTCGACGACCGACGCGAGCGCCCCCCCGAGGCCCCGGCCTGGGTCATCGACGAGCTGCGACGACTGACCGGCGAGGACTTCGACGCCTTCTGGCAGTACACCTTCCACGCCGCGACCCTGAGCGAGCTCGCCCGCGCGCGGGGCATCTCACGTCAGGCGCTCGCCAAGCGCCTCGAGCGCTGTCGGCGCGCGGTGCGCGAGAGCCCCGAGGCCGGTCGGCTCGCGCGCTGGCTCGACGAGCAGTAGCCCTCGAGGGCCGGATGGTAACGTGGGCCCGCTATTCCCAGATAGCTCAATTGGCAGAGCAAGCGGCTGTTAACCGCTAGGTTGCAGGTTCGAGTCCTGCTCTGGGAGCCACCCCGCAGTTGACTTAGGGCCGTAGCTCAGTGGTCAGAGCAGGGGACTCATAATCCCTCGGTCGTGGGTTCGATCCCCACCGGCCCTACGACGCGTCAGATTCGCTCTCAGTGTGGCGACGTCGTAGTCCGTTCGCGAGCCTCACTCGGAGATTCGGCGAGCTGCATCGAGGAGTGGCGCAAGGTAGCGGCGGCACCGCCGCTCGACGTCTCCAAACGCAGGGATCCCCCACGGCGGGTAATCGCCCAGCTCACTTTCCCAGCGCTTTTGGTATGCAACGACTCGCCGCTCGAACGTTGCGAACCACTCGCGAGGCGATTTTCGCTGCCTTCCACGGCTGCGGTCGTTCTCTGCCTTACGCAGGTAGAGATACCAGGCGTCAAGCGGATCGACGAGGTCGGCATCGAGCAGCTGGTGCATGTCGTACAAGTCGCGGCACTGCACACGCTCGGCAATGCAACGCACCTTCTCGGCGGCCACTTCGTCGATGGTGTAGCCGTCGATCGCGGCGCCGTCGGGAAGATCGGGCCATCGTGACTGCAGGTTGATCCGGGTGCGTGACGCGACCAACTCGGCGTCGGAGATGTCGAGTTTGATCGCGCGCGGCTTCGCACCGAGGGGTCCCACATAGCTCACCCAGGGCGTGCCGCCCTCCCCGTGGACAATCTCCAGCACGGGCAACTCCAATCGCGTGCGGCAGGTGTCGATAGCGTCGGCGACGAGGGAGGTGGCTTCGGCACGGGACAGGCCGTCGACGGCGGAGAAGTCGAGATCGGCGGAGTAGCGGTAGTCGGCGAAGTAGCAAAGGCGAAGCAGCGTGCCACCTTTGAACACGAGCCGCGTGTCGCCGGCCGTTCCGATGTCGGCGCAGAGGTTAGCCAGGACATAGTCACGCTCAATGGTCTGGGCGGACAGTCTCTCTTCGTTGGCGCGCTGGGTGATGAGCCCTTTGGTGATCATGCCGACACAACGGCCTCGAGTTCCGACGCCGCGTACGGCCAGGCGACGCCCCACTTCTTGTCGACCCAGCCGTCGCCCCCCCGTGCGTTGCGGTCCAATTCGATCAGCGAGCGCCACAACGGTGTTTCGAGCCCTCGCCCTGCGGGAAGCGACAGCGTGGTCGCCACGGATCCGATCCGGCGATAGGCAGATTCCGCGTGGATCTCGCTGGCAAGATCCTCCAGTCCCGCGACGTTGTCCACGGCCGCTAGGGCCTCGGCAACGCGCGACACACCGCCAACCACGCCCGGACGTGATGCCGCGTCGAGCAGAGCGCGCGGAATCGTCGCGATACGTGACGGACCAAGTGGTTCGGTCCCGACGAGCACGGTCGTCTCGCTCTCGCGAATCACCCGCAGGGTCCGTCCAGTGAGCGACTTCTCTCGAGGCCGGTACGGACTTGCTACCTGGATGGAACGCACGGGCCGTACGAGAAGTCCGTGATGGTCAAGGGCGGTCAAGAAGCCGATGCGGTGGGGGCGGCCGACGAACACTGCGGCGACGGCTGAACCCAAGTCGTCCCATACCGCGGCCGTGCCCAGCGCACCGATTTGCCGAACGGCGTATCGGCCAACGGCCAGGCGATCCACTAGGCCGAGGCGAGTCCAGCGAGTGAGGAGGTTAGAGGTTGCTTGAGGGGAAGTGCCGAGGGCGTCCCGAACGTCAGCCGCGCTAAAGGCCGTGCGCCCTTCGCCGGTGAACCGGTCAAGGAGATTCAGTGCTCTATCGATTGCCATGATTGTCTGCTCTTCATGACTAATGTGTATTAGCGACAACTGTAGCAATTTATCGTTGTCGAGAGTGCCGTTATTTCATGTATAAAGTGAATTATCACCCTTTAGGACAAAATAGTTCTGCGTTTAGTGGAGACGTGGATGCCCTCAGGTACCTCGTAGTCCGTTCCGCGCAAATTGTCTGGCCAGTGGCTACATAACTCCTGGTCGTCGGGGGAACGAGACATCGACTCCGGGAGGACTAAACGACTGGCTCGCGCTCAGACGGTCAGTGCAATAGAAGGTGGTCGAGCTTGTCGAGCTGTTCGCGCCAGCCCTGTTCGGCACCGGCCATCGCCTGCGTGGGCGGCATCGGCTCGAAGTAGGACTGTCGCATGGTGAGTGCGGTGCCCCCGTCAACTTCCTCGAAGGTCAACTCGATGAGCGTCGCGAAGAGCTCACCCTGTTCGTCGTTGACGGCGCGGCCGCTCATGACCAGGCGTCGCGGGCGATCGACCTCGTAGTACTCACCCCCCAGGTAGTGGGAGAATCGAGACTCGGTGGGAATGGAGTCCGGCCACTCCATCGCGATCCGGTACGTACCCCCGACGCGAAGGTCCACCTCGGCGGCGGGGCAGGTGAAGCCCGCCGGCCACCACCACCTCGTGAGCTGGTTGGGATCGGTGAAGGCGTCAAAGACGCGCTCCGGTGGGAACGCGAAGGTGCGCTCAACGACGAGCTGTTTCACGACGGGCGCGGATCGGACGTCCACGGCGGCACGGGACTCAGGCATCGGGGATCTCCTTATTAGAAGCGGATTCGGGGCGGGAGACGAGGAGGGTGTCGAGACGGTCGAAGCGCTCTGTCCATTCATCCTTCGCGCGACGGAGCCACTCGTCCACCGGGGTCAAGCCGTCGAGGAGGAGGCGCGCGGGGCGGCGCTGGCCGTCGCGCGATCGGACGATCAGGCCGGCTCGTTCGAGCACCTTGAGGTGTTTGGTGATAGCGGGTTGGCTCAGCGCGGAGTCCTTCGCCAGTTCGACGACGCCGGCTTCGCCGGTCGCGAGGCGCACCAGGATCGCCCGGCGAGTGGGGTCCGCCAGGGCCGCAAAGGAGCGGCTCAGCTGATCGTCAGAATCCATTACCAAAACGTTATATAACTAGATAGTAAAAGTCAAGCGCCAGTCGAACGGACCGACTGGTGTGCGGTGACGCCCGAATGTGGGGCGGCCCTGTGAAGCGACCCGTCAGGCTTCATGAGATGCACCACCGTGAGTGACCAACGGACAGGCTCGTTCAGCATCGACGGGTCGGCGACCACCTTTCGCCCGCACGAGCGACCGGTGCTCGCGCTCGTGAAGGCCAGACCCTGCTCGTTTCATTAGTGTCACTGATCCAACGACAAGCGCGCGTTATCGATGGCGCCGTAGCGAGCAGGCGTCGGCTCACCCGACGCCGCTGGGCACTCGTCGCCAGACTGAGAACCGCACGCGGTACCATCGCGACAGCGCCGCCGGTCGGTCGCTCCACGCGCATGGGACATCCCCTCTTCTCCCTCGACGGCACGACCGCCCTCGTCACGGGCGCCGGCAGCCCCGGCGGCATCGGATTCGCCACCGCCCGACTGCTCGTCGAGCTGGGCTGTGCGGTCGCGCTGTGCGCGACCGGGCCGCGGATCGAGACCCGCGCCGCGGAACTGCGCGCCCTCGGCGGGCCGGTGAGCGCCCACGTCGGCGACCTCACCGACCCCGACGCGGCCCGTCGCGTGGTCGACGAGGCTCTCGCGGCCCACGGGCGCATCAACCTGCTCGTGAACAACGCCGGCATGGCCCGCGAGGGCCAGCCCGAGCACTTCACACCCCTCGCCGAGCTCGACCCGGCCGAGTGGCGCGAGGGTGTGCGCCGCAGCCTGGACACGTGCTTCTACGTGACTCGCTATGTGCTGCCCGGCATGCTCGAGCGTGGCTCGGGCTCGATCGTCAACGTGGCCTCGGTCACCGGTCCTCTCGTCGCCACGCCCGGCGAGTCCGCCTACGCCGCGGCCAAGGCGGCGGTGGTGGGACTCACGCGAACCCTCGCCCTGGAGGTGGCCGACCGCGGCGTCACCGTGAACGCGGTCGCGCCGGGGTGGGTCGCCACCGACACCCAGCCGCCCGGGGAGCGGGCGGCGGCGGTCGCCTCGCCGATGGGACGCGGCGCGCGACCCGACGAGGTGGCCGCCGTCGTGGCGTTCCTCGCGATGCCGGGGGCGCGCTACGTCCACGGGGCGACGATCGTCGTGGACGGGGCGAACCACCTCGTCGAGCGGCTGGGCTGACGCCGGGGTGACGCGGGGGTCTCGCCCGGGGTCACCCGCCCGGGGGGCCGGATCGCCTAGGGCTTGGGCACGCCGTGCTGGAGGGCGGTGACGAGGAAGTGCGCGTCGTTGCACAGCGCGAGGTCCACGGCGTACTGGACCGTGAGGTCGGCCGGGCCGCTCGTGGCGATGGTCGCGTGCAGGTCCAGCGCGCGCGCGCATCCGCTCGTCGGGTCGACGCCGGCGACCGGGACGTCGCGGAACCACAGGACGAAGCCGGCCTCGCCGTTGGGCGGCAGCACCACGGTCTTGTTCGAGGCGGGGAAGACGTTGCGCTGGGTGCTGCGGATCGGTCCGCGCGTCCCGAACATGACGATGTCGGGGTAGCCGCGCAGCACGCACACGTCGGGCGAGGTGTTCACGTAGACGACCGTCACGTACTTGGTGGTCCGCTTGACCTGGGAGTAGTCGAAGCTCGACAGGTGGCTCGAGGAGCAGGCGGGGGGCAGCGGCTGGGCCGTCGCCGGGGCCGATCCGATCAGGGGGACGGCGAGGGCGGCCAGCACCAGTGACACGCTCGCGACCCGGGGGGCACCGAGGCGCCTACCCACCCGAGTCGCCGGAGACATCCGGGCAAGCGTAGCAACGCCTACTCGCCGTGCGGGGCGGGCACGACGACGACGGGCACGCGCGCGTGCTCGACGAGCTGAAGGCTGGTGCTGCCGAGCAGGAGCCCCTCGTGGCGCCCGTGACCGCGCCGGCCCACCACGAGCAGCTCGGCCTCGACCGGCGGGCCGACGCTGCGCAGCAGCACCGAGCAGGGGTCGCCGTCCTCCACCCGCCAGCGCACGCGTCCCGGGTCGAGCCCCAGTTCGGTCACGGTCTCCGACACGACCGCGGGCGCCGCGGGCGAGGCGTCGCGCTCCTCGAGCAGGCCTCGGGCGTGCAGGACCCAGGTCGTCGCCCCGGCGTCTCGCGCCAGGGCGAGCGCGACGCGCAGGGCGCGGGTCGCGTCGGGCGAGCCGTCGAAGCCGACGGCGATCGATCGGGTCACGTCGCCTCCTCCTCGCCCGAGGCGAGTGCCTCGACCGTGTGGTGGAACTGCTCGAGCGCCGCCGGTCCGGCCTCGGCACCGGGTCCGCCGCTCGTGGGGGCCTCGGCGGCCGACGGCTCGCCGAGCAGCGCCGAGAGGCTGGCCGTGACCGAGGCGCGCAGGGCGGCGAGGTCGTAGCCGCCCTCGAGGAAGAGGGCGACGCGACCGGGCCCCGGGGCGAAGCCGCCGGCGAGCGCGGCGAGGGCCGCGAAGTCCCCGCTCGAGAGGGCGAGGTCGGCCAGCGGGTCGGCCCGGTGGGCGTCGAAGCCGGCCGAGACGAGGACCCAGGTCGGCTCGAAGGCCTCGACGGTCGGCGCCGCCGCCTCGAGCGCCCGGCGCACCACGTCACCGGTCGCCCCCGGCGGGAGCGGCAGGTTGAGGGTGCGACCGAGGGCGCGCGGCCCACCGACCTCGATCGGCGTGCCCGAGCCCGGGTAGAGCGGCCACTGGTGGGTCGAGACGTAGAGCACGCGGGGCTCGTCCCAGAAGATCGCCTGGGTGCCGTTGCCGTGGTGGACGTCCCAGTCGACGATCGCCACGCGCTCGCCGGCGTCGACCAGGTGGGCCGCGGCGACCGCGATGTTGTTGAGCAGGCAGAAGCCCATCGCGCGGTCCGCGAGGGCGTGGTGTCCCGGGGGACGGGTCACGACGAAGCCCACCCCGTCAGCGCGCTCGCCGAGCGCGTCGACGACGGCGAGCCCCGCACCGGCGGCCTGGACCGCGATGGTCCAGGAGTCGGGCGTCGCGTAGGTGTCGGGGTCGAGGTCGCCACCCCCGCCGTAGCAGAAGGCCCCGAGCTCGTCGAGGTAGCCCGCGGCGTGCACCCGCGCCAGCTCCTCGCGCCGGGCCGCGCGCGGGCCCACCACGACGAGGTCGTCACCGAGGTGGAGGTCGGCGACGCCCTGGAGGGCGGCGGTGGCGCGCGCCGGCCGCTCGGGGTGGCCGGACTCCTCGTGGGCCTGGGCGCCGTAGTCGGCGTTGAGCACGAGCGCGGTCACGGCGACCCGGGCTCGCCGGAGCGATCGCGCCGCTCGGCGCGACGGGCCCGCACCGTCGCCGTCGGCTCGATGGCGAAGCGCACCTCTATCTCCTCGGCGTCGTGGACGACCTCGACGGGGAAGCCCGAGTCGTAGAAGACGGCCAGCATGTCCCGGTTCGAAGCCAGCGTGGAGGCCGAGAACGTCTCGACGCCGCGGTCCCACGCCGCGTCGGCCAGTCGCTCGAGCAGCGCGAGGCCGAGCCCCTGGTGCTGGTGGGTGTCGAGCACGACGAAGGCGACCTCGGCCGTGGTGGAGTCGGGGTAGCGGTCGAAGCGGCCGACCGCGACGAGCTCGCGGCCCTCGAACACCACCAGGGCCAGCCGGTCCACGTAGTCGACGGTGGTGAGGTGGGCGACCTCGGCGTCGCTGAGCTCGGTGTGCAGCGAGAAGTAGCGCCGGTAGATCGAGTCGGTCGACAGCCGGTGGTGGAAGGCGACCAGGTGGTCCGCGTCGCCCGGCCGGATCGGGCGCACCGCCAGGGTGCGGCCGTCGCGGGTCGCGATCACGCCCTCGAGCTCGTGGGGGTAGAGGGGCGGGCTGGTGGCGTCGGGCCGGTTCGCCTGCGTGCTCACAACCACCTCCTTCGACCCTCTCTAGCATCACAGCGCGGCCGCCGGACCCCGGGCTAGGGGAGAAGGCCCCGGGCGGGCCGCCCGACGTAGCGTGTCGACGTGGAGGAGGTCGACCTCACCGACGGGGCCCGGGCGCTGGGCGGCTCACGGGTCCTGCGGGGCCGACTCGTCCGTCCCGAGGGCGAGGGCCCCTGGCCGGGGGTCGTGATGATCCACGAGGTCTTCGGCCTCGACGAGGTGATGACCCGTCAGGCGCGGCGCCTGGCCGCCCTCGGCTACGCGACCCTCGCCCTCGACCTCTACTCCGACGGCGGGGCTCGGCGGTGCCTCACGACGATGTTCCGCGCGGTGGCGAGCGGGACGGGGCGTCCCTTCGCCGACGTCGAGGCGGGCCGCCGCTGGCTGGCCGAAGCGCCGTGGTGCACCGGGCGCGTCGGCGTGCTCGGCTTCTGCATGGGCGGCTCGTTCGCGCTGCTGTGCGCCCCCCGCGGCTTCGACGCGGCGGCCGTCAACTACGGCCAGCTGCCCCGGGACCTCGACGCCGCCCTCGCGGGGGCCTGTCCGATCGTGGCCTCCTACGGCCAGCGCGACCGGTCGCTGCGCGGCGCCGCCGCGCGGCTCGAGGCGGCCCTCGAGCGCGCCGGGATCGAGCACGACGTCGCGGAGTACCCCGGGGCCGGCCACTCCTTCTTGAACGACGCGATGGCCGGCCCGGCGCTGCTGCGCCCGGTGCTGCGCGTGGCCGGCGTGGGCCCGGACCCCGAGGCCGCGACCGACGCCTGGGCCCGCATCGACGCCTTCTTCCGGTCGCACCTGGGCTAGGGCTTCCTGTCCACGGGTTGAGGTTGCACCCTCGACGCGATAGAGGGTCCGGTGGTGGACTCTGTGGTTCCTACCAAGAATCCAAGGAGACCACCACCGTGACCCCCGACGACGTTATCTACC
>JAKBNL010000016.1 GCA_021831035.1 Actinomycetes bacterium | reverse complement strand
CCCCCGCCGACGCGCCCGGGCCGTTCGCGGTCGCGCCCGGCGCGGGACGGGTGTCGCCGATGCGCGGGGCCGGGCGCGTGTCGCCGATGCGCGGCCGCTCCGGCGCGGGGCTGTCGGGGCTAGGTGCGGGCGCGGGCCCGGCGGTGCCGGGTGCGGCGGGGGTGGGGTTGACGGCCTCGGTCACGGGGCGTACTCCTTGCGATGGTCGCGGCGGGCGCGGAGCACCGCCGACGGGGCGCCGCGAGCGAGGTGCGCTCGGCGGACGGGGAACGGTGGTGGGTTCGTTGGGTCGTCGGGAGGGTGGCGACGGGCCGGGTGTCGCTGTCGCTGGTCCTGGGCTCTGCCACGTCGTCCTCGGTTCGGTGGCGGCTCCGGCGGCCACCGTGACGTCCTTCGCGCCCGTCGGGCGGGCGCCCTACACCCCCCAGGCTAGTGCACGGGTGCCCCCGACCCGGCTATCCGGCCTTGGCCGTGGCCGGCGCGTGCGGGGCCCGGCGGTGCGCGGGGGACGTCGAGAGCACCGGCGCGAGGTGGACCGGACCGACCGGGTGGGCGACGAGGTAGTCGAAGGTCTTCGCGACGACCGGGGCGGCGGCGTCGGCGCCGTAGCCGCCCTCGGCGATCACGCAGACCACCACGTAGCGCGGGTGGGTCGTCGGGCCGAATCCCACGAAGAGTGAGTTCGGCTCGAGGCCCGGCGCGTTCGAGGCCGTCCCCGTCTTGCCGGCCACCGGGAAGGTCGAGAGGTTGAAGTTGGCGTACTGGTGGAACGGGTAGTAGCCGGTGCCGCGCGGATTGTTGATGACGCCCTCGAAGCCCTGCAGGATCGGGTCGCGGATGGCCGGGGGCAGGCTGACGTGGCCCAGCACGTGGGGCTGGTAGCGCACGACGACCTTGCCGTGGGGGTCGACGATGGCGGCGGCCACCTCGGGCTGGTAGCGGGTGCCGCCGTTGGCGAAGGTGGCGTAGGCGTTCGCCAGGGCGAGGGGCGTGAAGGCCGTGGTCCCCTGGCCGAAGGCCATCTCGATGTTGTCACCCGTGTACCAGGTCACCGTCGGGAAGGCCTTGGGGTCCGCCGCGTGGAGCTGCCTGCGCACCTCGGGCGAGTCGATCCGGCCGGCGACCTCGTTGGGCAGGTCGACGTTGGTGAGCGTGGTGAGCCCGTACTGCGCACCGACGTTCTGGATCGGGGTCTGGCCGTACTGGCTCTGGTGGATCCAGAAGAGGTAGCCGAGGTTGTAGAAGTAGTAGTCCGACGAGACGGTGATCGCCATCGGCAGGTCGATCAGCCCCGCCGCCGAGTTGTCGTCGTCGTGGAAGAGGCAGCCGTGGTTCGTCTTGTTGAGGCAGCCCGGCACGACGAACGTCCCGGTGTCGTTGATGATGTGGTAGGCGGACATGATGCCCGTCTGCAGCTCGGTCGTGGCGGTGATCAGCTTGAAGGTCGAGCCGGGCGTGTAGAGGCCCTGGATGGCGAAGTTGTTGAACGCGCCCTTTTGGATCAGCTGGGCGTACTGTGCGTTCGAGAGGCCCTTGACGAAGTCGTTCAGGTTGTAGCTCGGGTAGCTCGCCATCGCGAGCACGGCGCCGGTGTTGGGGTCGAGCACCACGGCCGCGCCGTTGGGCGCCTGGGGCCGCAGGTGCGAGACGGGGTCGATAGAGCGCCGGTCGGTGAGGATCTGGTACTTGAGGTAGGCGTCGAGCGCCTGCTGCAGCCCGAGGTCGATATTGGTCACCACCGTGTCGCCGACCCTCGGGGCGGTCGTCTTGATCGCCCCGAGGATCTGGTTGTTCGCGTCGACCTCGATCGTCTGGGTGCCGTCGTGGCCCCTCAGGTACTGCTCGTAGTACGCCTCGAGACCGGACTTCCCGATGACCGAGTCGGTCTGGTAGCCCTGGTTGGGGTGGGCGGCGAGCTCGGCCCCGGTGATCGGGCCGACGTAGCCGAGAACCGGTGCCGCGGTGCCGCCGCCCTGGGGGTAGGCGCGCTGGGAGGTGCTGAGCACCGTCACCCCGGGGAACTCACTCGGGTGGAGCTTGATGAACTCGACCTCCCCGGGGGGCGCGTCGTTCATGATGGGGGCGGGCTGGTACGGGCTGTACTGCTGGTTGTTGAGCGCGGCGTTGATCTGCTTGACGCTCAGCCCGGTGAGCGACGAGAGGGTCCCCTTGATCGCGGGGTGCAGGGCCGCCTCGGCGCGCGAGAGGCGGATCTGGGTCGTGGTCACGTTGGTGACGAGCGGGGTCCCCTCGCGGTCCATGATCGAACCCCGGGCGGCCGGGATGGTCGTCACGCGCAAGGAGTTGGCGTACACGGTCGCGGCCGAGGTCCGGTACTCGAGGACCTGGAGGAAGAAGAGGCGCACCACGAGGGCGACGAGCAGCACCAAGAAGAAGCCCCCGATGACCGTCCAGCGCCGCTCCGGGCGGGCCACCACCTCGTCGGGACCGGCGACGAGGTCGCGGATGCCCACGGGCTTGGGCTCGTTGATGGTGCGGCCACGACCCCGTCGAGGGTGCAGCGAGGTCCACGGCCGCCACAGCCGGGTGAACCACGACCCGGTCGGCCGGTCCCGCCAGGAGGGGGTCACCGGCGCACCGCGCGCTGGCCGCTCGTCCAGCGGGCCAGCCGGGCCGCGGGCCGGGCGAGGACGAAGAAGGCGACCGCGTTGACCGTCATGGCCGCGAGGAGGCCGTTGCGCCACATCGAGCCGTGCAGGGCCAGGACGCCGGCCGCCACGAACAGGAGCGGGGCGAGGAAGCCGGCGACCGCGGCGAGCACCGGGGTGACCCACCACGCCGCCGAGTCGAGGTCGCCGATCCCCTCACGACCGAGCCGCGAGGCGAACCACGCGAGCACGAGCGCCACCACGAGGGCGAGGCCGAAGGGCGTCGGGGAGTGCGTGTCGAAGAAGACCCCCGACAGCGTCGCGCTGTAGAGGGCGAGCGAGGTGGCGCCCGTGAGCCCGACGCAGAACGGCCAGAGCCAGACGATCATCACGACGGCTCCGGCGAAGCGCAGTGACGAGAAGACGTCGAGTTGGACCGCGACGAGGACGAGGGTGACGAGCGTCACCGGCACCACCACCCGCCTCACGGGGTGGGCTCCCACAAGACCACGTCCACGTAGGCGAGCTGGCGCAGGTCGGCGTCGGGGGTCAGGACGAGGTTGTAGCTCGCGGCGCCCGGGGTGAGGGTGACGTCCCTCACCCTCGCGATCGGGATGCCCGGGGGAAAGAGTCCACCGCGCAACCCGTCGGTCACGACCTGCTCCCCCGGCGACGCGCCGCTCGAGAGGGGCACCGAGGTCGACGCGAGGCCGCTGTCGATGCCCCGGCCCGAGACGAGCACGTGGGCCGAGCCGCGCGCGAGCACGCCCCCCACCGTCGAGGTCGGGTCGGTGATCAGGTCCACGGTCGCCCCGCGGGGCGTGGTGGCGACGACCCGCCCGATCAGTCCACCGTTGGCGACCACGGGCATCCCCACCAGGACCCCCGCGTCACGACCCTGGGAGATGCCGATCGTCGCCGAGAAGTTGGTCGGGGCGTCCTGGGTGACCTGAGCCGTCACCATCGGGATCGAGCCTACGAAGGGGACGTGCAACGCGCTGGTCAGCTCCTCGAGCTGACGCTCGAAGGCCCAGGCCTCGTTGGCCCTGAGCTGGGCACGACCCAGCTCGTAGCGGAGCTTGTGGTTCTGGGCGACGACGTCGGAGTAGTTGACGGTCCCCGCGAGGAAGTGGCCGATCGGCCGGGCGATGCCGTTGACCGCCCAGCTGAAGGGCGTCACGATCAGGTTCGCGGCCCCGCGCAGCCCCGACCCGACCCCCGTCGTCAGGTAGAGGACGACCAGGGTCACCAGCGCCGCGACCGACAGGGTGAGCGTGCGCCGACGCGAGCGTTCGGTGGCCACGCCTTAACGCGACGGGCTGGTCTTGAGCATCCGGGAGAAGGCCTCGAGCTCCTCGAGGCACATCCCGCTGCCAAGCGCCACGCAGTTCAGCGGGTCGTTGGCGACGATGATGGGCATGTTGGTCTCGTACTCGAGGCGAGCGGCGAGCCCGGCGAGCAGCGCCCCGCCGCCGGTGAGGACGATCCCCTGCTCCATGAGATCGGCGGAGAGCTCGGGCGGCGTGCGGTCGAGGGTGATCTTCACGGCGTCGACGATGGCCTGGACCGGCTCTTCGATCGCCTGGCGAATCTGCTCGGTCGAGATGACCACCGTCTTGGGCAGGCCCGTCACCAGGTCGCGGCCGCGGATCTCGGCGCGCAGCTCCTCCTCGAGGGGGAAGGCCGAACCCAGCTGCATCTTGATCTCCTCGGCGGTGCGCTCACCGAGGGCCAGCTGGAACTCCTTCTTCACGAAGGCGACGAGCGCCTCGTCCAGCTCGTCGCCGCCGACGCGGATCGACTGACTCGTCACGATGCCCCCGAGCGAGATGACCGCGACCTCGGTCGTACCGCCGCCGATGTCGACGACCATGTTGCCGGTGGGCTCGTGGATGGGCAGGCCCGCGCCGATCGCGGCGGCCATCGGCTCTTCGATGATGTAGGCCTTGCGCGCGCCGGCGAACTCGGCCGCCTCCATGACCGCGCGCTGCTCGACGCCGGTGATGCCCGAGGGCACGCAGATGACCATCCGCGGCTTGGCGAAGCGACGCTGGTGGACTCGGTGGATGAAGTAGCGCAGCATCTTCTCGCAGATCTCGAAGTCCGCGATGACGCCGTCCTTGAGGGGCCGGATCGCCTGGATGTTGCTCGGCGTGCGCCCGATCATCCGCTTGGCCTCCGCGCCCACCGCGAGGGGCTTGCCGTCCTTCACGTCGACCGCCACCACCGACGGCTCGTTGAGGATGATGCCGCGGCCGCGGACGTACACCAGCGTGTTCGCGGTGCCCAGGTCGACGGCCATGTCGCGACCGAGCACTGAGAATCGACTATCTACCATGAAGTTCCTCTTCGCCCCGACACCCTCTCCAGGCTAGGCCATCGCGCCGGGGACCAACCAGTGCGCGGCGCTAGCCCAGGTGGGGAAAGAAGAGCGCCACCTCGCGCCGGGCCGACTCCTCTGAGTCCGAGCCGTGGATCAGGTTCTCCCCCGTGTCGGTGGCGAGATCACCCCTGATGGTGCCGGGGAGCGCGTCGGCCGGGTTGGTCGCCCCCATCATCGTGCGCACGAGCCGCCACGTCTCGTCCGGTCCCTCCACGACACAGACCATCGCCGGACCGCGGGTGATGAAGGCGACCAGACGCTCGTAGAAGGGCTTGCCGCGGTGCTCGGCGTAGTGGGCTTCGGCCGTGGCCAGGTCGATGCGGCGCAGTTCGGCGGCGGCCAGGGTGAGCCCGCGCGCCTCCAGACGGGCGAGGATCGTCCCGACCAGCCCCCGCTCGACGCCGTCGGGCTTGACGATCACCAGGGTCCGAGACATCCGGCCGACTCTAACAGGGTCAGCGTCGGTGACGGTCTTCGAGGTGCAGCAGCTCGCCCCGGACCTCGGCGACGAGGTACAGGCTCCCGCACACGACGATGAGGTCCTCGTCGCTCGAGTGCTCGCGCGCGTGCGCGAGGGCACTCATCGGGCTGGGGTGCTCGTAGGCGACGGCGCCGTGCCGACGCAGCGCCGCCGCGAGCTCGCCGGGGGGCACGGCGCGTGGCGAACGCGGGGCGCACACGTGGTACTCCACGAAGCCCGCGCCGATGAGCGGTCGCACGGTGTCGTCGAGGTCGCGACCTCGCAGCACCCCGAGCACGCACCGCCGCTCGCCGGTGATGTCGAAGGCGCCGTCCAGCGCCGCGGCGAGCGCGCGAACCCCCGCCGGGTTGTGGGCCCCGTCGACCACGATGAGCGGTTCGCGCGAGAGGACCTCGAGGCGCCCGGGCATCGAGACGCCGGCGAGGGTCGTCGTGACGACCTCGTCGCCGAGCGCCCGGCCGAGGAAGGCCTCGGCGGCGGTGATCGCCGTGGCCGCGTTCACGCCCTGGTGGATCCCGTGCAGGGAGAGCAGGACCTCCTCGTAGGTGGCGTAGGGCGTGCGGACGCTGAGCGCGCGCCCGCCGACCGCGAGCTCGTTGTCGAGGAGCTCGAAGGCCTCGTCGAGTCGCCACAGCGTGGCCCCGACGGCCCGGGCCCGGGCCGTGGCGATGGCGACCACCTCCGGGTCGGTCGTCCCGACGACGGCCACGCCGTCGGGGCGGAATATGCCCACCTTGTCCGTCGCGATCGCCGCCACCGTCGGGCCGAGGACCTCCGTGTGGTCCAGGTCGACGTTGGTGAGGACCGCGACCGAGGAGTCGATGACGTTCGTCGCGTCCCAGGTGCCCCCCATCCCCACCTCGACGACGGCCACGTCGACCCCCTCGTCGGAGAAGTGCAGCAGGGCGGCCACCGTCAGCAGCTCGAAGCGCGACAGGGTGAGCCCGAGGGACGACTCGACGTCGCTGAGCCGCTCGAGCAGACCGACCAGGTCCCCGTCGGCGATCGGCCGGCCGCTGACCGCGATCCGCTCGTTCACCGCGTGCAGGTCCGGGCTGGTGTAGGTGCCCACACGCAGTCCGGCCCCCATCAGCAGGGCGCTGGTCAGGGTGGTCGTCGTCCCCTTGCCGTTGGTCCCGGTGACGTGGACGCTCGGGTAGTCCCGCTGCGGGTCGGCCAGGGCCGCCAGGGCCGCTCGCGTCGCCTCGAGGGAGGGCGTCCGGGGAGCCCCGGCGAGCCGCTCGAGGTCGACGTGGGACTCGAGCCAGGCCAGCGCCTCGTCGTAGGTCGCGAAGCGCACGACCTAGCTCGCTCGACGGGCCCGCGTCGCCTTTCGCGTCTCGTACACGGGCAGCTCGCCCTCGTTGACGGCCTCTTTGGTGACGACGCAGCGCACGACGTCGGTGCGTCCGGGCACGTCGTACATCGGCTCGAGCAGGACGTGCTCGAGGATCGAGCGCAGGCCGCGCGCGCCGGTCCCGCGCTCGAGCGCCAGGTCGGCGATCGCCTCGAGGGCGTCGCCTTCGATCACGAGCTCGACCCCGTCCATCGCCAGGACCTGCTGGAACTGCTTGACGAGGGAGTTCTTCGGCTCGGTCAGGACCTGGATGAGCATCTCGCGGTCCAGCTGCTGGACCGAGCCGATGATCGGCAGGCGGCCGATGAACTCCGGGATGAGGCCGAAGCGCACGAGGTCCTCGGGCAGGACGTGGCGGAAGAGCTCGACGTCGCCCGAGCGGCGGGTCTCGACGGGCTGGTTGAAGCCCATCGAGCGCTTCCCGAGGCGCCGTTCGATGATCGTCTCCAGCCCCGCGAACGCCCCCCCGCAGATGAACAGGATGTTCGAGGTGTCGATCGAGATGAACTCCTGGTGGGGGTGCTTGCGCCCGCCCTGGGGCGGGACGCTCGCCACGGTGCCCTCGAGGATCTTGAGCAGGGCCTGCTGGACGCCCTCGCCCGAGACGTCACGGGTGATCGAGGGGTTCTCAGCCTTGCGGGCGATCTTGTCGATCTCGTCGATGTAGATGATGCCCCGCTCGGCCCGCTTGACGTCGAAGTCGGCCGCCGCGAGCAGCTTCAAGAGGATGTTCTCGACGTCCTCGCCCACGTAGCCGGCCTCGGTCAGGGCGGTGGCGTCGGCGATGGCGAAGGGCACGTTGAGCATCCGGGCCAGCGTCTGGGCGAGGAAGGTCTTGCCGCAGCCGGTCGGACCGAGCAGCAGGACGTTCGACTTGGCGACCTCGACGTCCTCGTCGTGCAGGGGTCCGGTCTGGATCCGCTTGTAGTGGTTGTAGACCGCGACGGCGAGGATCTTCTTCGCCTCGGTCTGGCCGATCACGAACTCGTCGAGGAAGGCCGAGACCTCCCGCGGGGTGGGTAGGTCGTCGAGGACGAACTCCGGCCGGTCACCGAACTCGTCGGCGATGATGTCGTTGCACAGGTCGATGCACTCGTCGCAGATGTAGACGCTCGGGCCCGCGATCAACTTCTTGACCTGCTTCTGACCCTTCGCGCAGAAACTGCACTTGATGAGGTCGCTGCCCTCTCCGAACTTCGCCACGCCTACCTCCGACACGGACCGCCGCCCCATCCTACGGGGCGCCACCCGACGAATCGGGAACCTACGGTCGGGTGGTGATGACCTCGTCGATCAGGCCGTATTCGACGGCCTCGGCGGCCCCGATGATGAAGTCGCGGTCGGTGTCTTTGGCGATGCGCTCGACCGACTGGCCGGTGTCGCTGGCCAGCATGTCGTTGAGCATGTCCTTCATCCGCAGGATCTCGCGCGCCTGGATCTCGATGTCCGAGGCCTGCCCCCCCACCCCGCCCCACGGCTGATGCAGGAGGATGCGCGCGTGGGGCAGCGCGTAGCGCTTGCCCTTGCTGCCCGCCGCCAGCAGCACGGCCGCGGCCGAGGCCGCCTGGCCGAAGCAGAACGTCGACACGTCGGGCTTGATGTACTTCATCGTGTCGTAGACCGCGAGCAGGCCGGTGATGTCGCCGCCCGGGGAGTTGATGTAGAGGTTGATGTCCTTGTCGGGGTCCTCGGATTCGAGGAAGAGCAGCTGGGCGCAGATCAGGTTGGCGATCGTGTCGTCGATCGGCGTCCCGAGGAAGATGATGCGCTCTTTCAGCAGCCGGCTGTAGAGGTCGTAGGCCCGCTCGCCGCGGTTCGACGACTCGACGACCGTCGGGACGAGGTAGTTCTGGGCGCGGTGGGCGTCGTTCACGCCACCACCTTAGGCGTCGCCGTCGTCGGGCTGATCCGGGGCGAGCAGGGCCCGGTCGACCTCCACCCCGCTGGGGTCGACGAAGGTCACGTGCTCGGTGAGCCAGCGCGACGCCTTCATCTTGGCGACCTCGGCGCGGAAGGCCACGACCCGGCCGGTCTCGCGCAGGTTCTCGGCCAGGGCCCCGGCGCTCGCACCCATCGCCTCGGCCGTTGAGGCCAGTTCGGCCCCGACCTCCTCGTCGGTCGGCTCGAGCCCCTCGGCGCGGGCGACGGCGCGCAGCCCCAGGTCGACCCGCACCGCGCGACGGGCGTCGGCGCGCAGGGCCTCGAGCAGCTGCTCGGGGTCCTGGCCGGTCATCTGGAGGAACGACTCCAGGGTGAGGTTCTGCTGCTCGAGGCGGTGGCTCAGGTCGTGGAGCCGCGAGCCGGTCTCGTCCTCGACCAGGGCGTCGGGCACGACGTCCTCGGGCACCAGGTCCGAGAGCGCGATGAGTGTCGCGTCACGCTGGGAGAGCTGGGCCTCGATGACGCGGCGCCGGCGCATCTGGTCGACGATGGCGTCGCGCATCTCGTTCGCCGTCGGCCACTCGGTGTTCTCGGCGACCCACTCGTCGGTCGCCTCGGGCAGCTCGCGCTCGTGGACCTGCTTCAGGCTCATCGTGTAGGTCGCCACCTGCGAGGGGCCGAGCGGCCCGTTCACCGTGAGGTCCTCACCTGCGCGCAGCCCCACGATGAGCTCGTCGACCCCGTCGGTCAGCGACGCGGAACCCACCGTGTACATGTAGTCCCGCATGACCAGGGGCTCGGTCCCCTCGTCGGCGACCGGGGCGATGGCGACGTCCATGGTCACCAGGTCACCGGTGACGATCGGGCGGTCGACGTCCCTTAGCACGGCGTCGGTCTCACGCAGCCGGTCGATCTGGGCCTCGACCTCCTCGTCGGTCACGACCGGCGAGGGGATGGTCACGCGTAGGTCCCGGTGACCGGCGATCTCGACCTCCGGACGGACCTCGACGTCGGCCTCGAAGGCGAGGGGACCCTCCACCTCGCCGGCGGTGATGGTGATGTCGGGCTGGGCGATCGGGTCGATCAACGTCTCGGAGACGGCCCGGGCGTAGAAGTCGGGCAGCGCGTCGCGGATGGCCTCCGAGCGGAGGCCCTGGACGCCCCCGAGGTGGGCGATCAGCACGTTCTTGGGCACCTTGCCCTTGCGGAAGCCCTTGATCGAGACCTGGCGCGAGAGCTTGCGCGCGGCGTCGTCGAGGGCCGCCTCCATCTCCCCCTCGTCGACCTCGACCGACAGCTTGACGCGGTGGTTCTCGAGTGGGGTGGCGCTGGCCTGCATAGGAGCGCCCAGCCTACCGGCTCGCCACGACCTAGATCATGACGACGAGGCCCTCGACGAGGGCACCCACCAGGGTGACGTCCCCCCGCACCGTGGTCGCGGGGTCCTCGAGGAGCCGCGACGCGTCGACCCGGCCGGCCGCCCGGCGCCAGAACAGCGCGGTGGACGTGACGAGCTCGCTCTCGGCGCCCGCCTCGGACGCGAGCGCCACGCCCCGACCGTCCTCGATCGCCACGACGTGGCGCGCGGCGCGCTCACCGCGCAGCGCGATCGCGACGCGCGTACCCTCGGGAGCCGCGACGCGTCGGCCCAGCACGAAGGGCAGCGCGGCGCCGAAGCGGCCGAGCACGACCGCCTCGCCCGGGCCGTGGTCGTCACCCTCGAGGCCGAGGGCGTCGCGCACGTCACCGAGGTGGATCCAGCTATCGAGGACGCGCGTCTCCATGAAGCGGTGGTAGGGGCGCTCACCCTCGGGGCTCCAGCCCACCGCCTCCCACGCCGGGTCCGAGAGGCCGCGCAGCCGGGCCAGCGAGTCGGCGGTCGTGCGGTGGAACGCCTCACGCAGCTCGCCGAGCGGGCGGCGACGCCACGCGGCCACGACCGCCTCGTTGATCTCGCCGATGGGGTTCCTCACGTAGTCGGGGAACGCGCCCTCGTGCTCGGGGAGGGCCTCGCCCTGGAGCATCCGCTCGAAGCCCACGAGGTGGGCGAGCACGTCGCGCACGCTCCAGCCCGGGCAGGCCGTCGGCGCGTCGAAGTCCACCGGCGACCGGCCGTCGAGGACGGTCTCGAACGACCCCCACGTCTCGGCCAGGGCATCCACGATCCACCCGTACGACGTCGCCACCGCCCCTCCTCCCTCTCGGGGTTGCGCCGCGACCGTACTACCGGCGCGAGGGCCCCGTAGGGCGAGGGGGCCGTAGTAGCGTCGTCGGGCGCGGGGCGTAGCGCAGCTTGGTTAGCGCGCGTGCTTTGGGAGCACGAGGTCCCCGGTTCGAATCCGGGCGCCCCGACGAGTCGACGGCGCCCCGTGCCGCCGCCGGTCAGCCCTCAGGTGCGCTTGCGACCGATCGCCAGGCTCGACAGGGCCAGGGCGATGCCCACCGCGAAGATGACGCTGCCGAACACGAAGACCTGGGGCGGGATCCCCACGCGCGTGGAGGCGTAGATCAGCACCGGGAAGGGTGAGGCCGTGCCGCTCACGAAGTTCGACGTGACGAAGTCGTCAATCGAGAGCGCGAAGGCCATCAGCGCACCGGCCAACACCCCGGGCATGATCATCGGCAAGGTCACGCGCCGGAAGGTGGTGAAGGGTCCCGCGCCGAGGTCGTAGGCGGCCTCCTCCAGGGCGCGGTCGAAGCCCGTGAGTCGTGCCCTCACCGTCACCGCCACGTAGGCGATGCAGAACATCACGTGCGCCAGGACCAGGGTCAAGAAGCCGCGACCGATGTTGAAGGTCACGAAGAGACCGAGCAGCGAGGCACCCATCACGATCTCGGGCGCCGCGATGTTGACGAACAGGATCTGCTCGATCACGCCCTTGCCGTGGAACTGCCGCGGCCGGTAGCGCACCAGGGCCATGGCGAGCAGGGTACCCAGGACCGTCGAGATGGCCGTAGCGATCAGCGCGAGTCGGATGGAGAGCCAGAACGCCGAGGTGAGCCCGGGCGCGTCGTTCCACGTCCGGTACCACAGGGTCGTGAACCCGTTCCACGAGAAGCTCACCTGGGGCACGCCGCCGACCGACTTGTTGAAGCTGTAGATGAACATCACGACGATGGGGAACACCAGGTAGGCGATCACCAACCAGGAGTACGCCGGCAGGGCGATGCGGCCCCAGTGGTGGGGGCGCTTGGCCGCCGGTGCGGCCGGCTCGGGCCGACCCTCGCCGGCGAGCGTCGCGTCCCCGGCCACGACGCTCACAGGTACTCCTCGATCGAGCGCGAGCCGAGCACCCGCGAGTACAGCCAGATCCCGACGAGCGAGATGACGAGCACGACCACCGACAGGGCCGACCCGGCGGCGTAGTCGCCGGTCACCAGGAACGTGTTCTGGATGACGGTCCCGATCATCGTGCTCGAGGTGCCCCCGAGGATCTGCTGGTTGACGTAGTCACCGAACGCCGGAATGAAGGTCAGCAGGAAAGCCGCGAAGATCCCCGGGATCGAGAGGGGCAGGATCACCCGCATGAACGCCTGGCGACGCGACGCGTAGAGGTCGTAGGCCGCCTCGAGGACCCGCCGGTCGATCCGCTCGAGCGCCACGTACAGCGGCAGCGCGGTGAAGGGCAGGTAGTTGTAGGCCAGACCGGCGATCACCGCCGAACCCGTGCCCAACACGTGGAAGTTCGCGTTCACGAGGTGGGCGTGACGCAAGAACGTGAGGAAGAACCCGCTCGGCGAGAGGATGAACTCCCACACGAGGGTGCGGATGACGAAGGACACGAAGAACGGGACCAGCAGCATCATCAAGAAGAAGTTCTTCTTGCGGCCCCCGTAGAAGGCGATCCAGTACGCGATCGGGAAGGACAGGACGAGGTCGACGATCGTCGCGGCGGCCCCGTACTCGAGGCTGGTGAAGAACTCGGTGCGGTACAGGTTCACCTGGCGCGGCAGCTCGCCCCAGTTCCAGGTCATGGTGCAAGCGCCCGACGCCGGATTGCACGTCTTGAGCGATAGCGACAGCATGATCACCAGCGGCACGACGAACAGCAAGACCAGCCACACCACCGCCGGCATGCTCAAGAGGTAGGGCGCGAGACGCTTACCCCACGAGCCCCGGCGGTGGCGGGCGGGCTCTAGGCCCCCTGGATGATCGGCAAGAACAGGCTGGTCCACGCGTTGATCTCGGCTTGGTTCTTGAACTGGTAGTAGGTGTGCGTCAGCTTCTGCTCACGACCGGACGGGAAGACCAGCGGCGAGTTCGCGGTGGCGGTGTAGGGCAGACCAATCTCCGGCTTGAGCGACGCCAGCGCCTCCTTGTTCCAGCTCGTGGGGTGGAGCAACTGCTGCTTGGCGCTCGGGACCGGGCAGATGTAGTCGTTGTAGTACTCCACGACCGACTGGGTGACCGGGCTGTAGTAGTAGTCCATCAACGTCATGGCGTCCTTGGGGTTCTGCGCGTACAAGGGGATGCACATGTTGTCGGTCCACATCATGAGCCCCTCCTTGGGGATCATGAGGACGAGGTCCTTGTACTTGTTGCTCAGGTTCGCCTGGTAGATGTCCCCGGAGTAGGCCTGGGAGACCCAGACGTCGCCGTTCTTCAGGTGCTGGATGTAACTCTGGTCGTAGTACGCGGCCACGAGCCCGTCGCTCTTCTGCTTCTGGAGGAGCTTGGCGGCCTTCGCCCAATCGGACTCGGTCGAGGTCGCGGGCTCGATGCCCAGGGCCAGCAGGCCCACGCTGCCCAGCTCGAACGGGTCGCTCAGCATGCCGATGCGACCGGCGTACTTCTTGTCGAACAGGATCTTCACGCTGTCGCCCGGGTCCTTCACCTGCTTGGAGTTGTACGCGACCGACGTCCAGCCCGACTGCCACGCCATCGTGTACTTGTTGCCGCGGTCCCACGCCGGGTTCTTCACCAGCGGCCCCGCGTACTTGTTGAAGTTGGGCATCATCGAGTGGTCCAGCGGGATCAGCCAGCCCAGCTCGATCAGATATCCGAGCGGGGGGTTGTTGTTGGTCATGACGACGATGTCGTAACCCGTGTACTGGCCGGCGGCGAGCGACGGGCGGATCTTGGCGTAGAACGAGGTGTTGTCGTCGATCACCTGGAAGTAGTTGACCTTGATGTTGGTCGTCTTGGTGAAGTGGTCGAGCGACGGGTACTTGCCCTTCAGCGTGTCGATGTAGAGCGGCCAGTTCGCGAAGTTCACCGTGTGGTGGAGCTTCTGCTTCTTCCACCACGAGGGGTTGCCCACCTTGGCGTTCGGCAGCGACGCGCCCGCGGCCGCGGTCGCGTCGAGGAACAGCCCGGCGGCCAGTCCCCCACCGGCCACCCCCAGCGCCTGGCGCCGGCTCAGGCGCGGCTGGGTGAGCCCGCGCCACAGCGCCGGGTCGATCCCGCCGCCGGTCACGTCGTTGCTCGTGTTGTCACTCATCACTGTCCCCCATGTTGGTTCCATCTTCCGTCGTTCCCGGAGCCATCGGGCGCACGGCGAACGTGTGCTCGATCGGCCACGTGAGGACGACCTCTTCCCCACTGCGCGGCGCGGTGGCCTCCCCGATGTTCTGGGCGTAGACCGTGACGTCGGTGCCCCAGGGCATCTCGACGATGTACTGGTTGCCCACCCCGGTGAAGGTCGAGACCTTCACCCGCCCGCGCAGGCTGTTGTGGTCTCCGCCCAGCGTGGGGCCGCTCAACCCGATGCTGATCTTCTCCGGGCGCACGCCCACCTTGACCGGGGCGCCCACGCGGGACTCGGGCAGCCGCCTGACCCTCACGCGCAAGGTCTGGCCGTTGGCCACGGTCACGGTGGCGACCGAGCCGTCGACGCCGGTGACGTCGCCCGACAGCAGGTTCGAGGCACCGAGGAACGTGGCCACGAACTCGGTCGTCGGCGAGTCGTAGATCTCCTGGGGCGAGCCGATGCCCTCGATGCGCCCGTGACGCATCACCGCCAGGCGGTCCGACATCGTCATGGCCTCCTCCTGGTCGTGGGTGACGTAGAGGAAGGTGATCCCCACCCGGGTCTGGATCCGCTTGAGCTCGACCTGCATCTGGCGCCGCAGTTTCGCGTCGAGCGCCGACATCGGCTCGTCGAGCAGCAGCAGCGACGGCTCGTTGACCAGGGCCCGGGCGAGCGCCACGCGCTGCTGCTGACCACCGGAGAGCTGGTTCGGTCGACGGCGCTCGAAGTTCGGCAGGTCCACGATCTCGAGGATCTCGCCCACCCGGCGCTTGACCTCGGCCTTGGCGGTGCGGCTGCGGCGCAGCCCGAAGGCGACGTTCTCGAAGACGTCGAGGTGGGGGAAGAGAGCGTAGGACTGGAACACGGTGTTCACGTCACGGGTGTAGGGCGCCTGGAAGGTCACGTCCTTGCCGGCGAGGTAGACGCGCCCGCGCGTCGGCTCCTCGAAGCCACCGAGCATGCGCAGCGACGTCGTCTTCCCACAGCCCGAGGGCCCCAGGAGGCTGAAGAACTCACCCTCGTAGATGTCCAGGCTCAGGTCGTCGACGGCGGTGTTGCCCTCAAAGACCATCGACACGTGGTCGAAGCGCGCGACGACCGCACGACTGGGGGGAGGGGCTTCGGGCGTCTGGCTAGCCTCGTCGACCGTCTCCGTGCCCCCCGTCACGCGGCCAGCCTATAACGGGCCCGGACCGCCCCCCGGTCGCCCCGGGGCGACCGACGCTCCTTCGTCGCCCAGGGCCGCCACGACGGCCTCGAGGAGTTCGGCCGTGGAGAAGGGCTTGGCGAGGAAGCCCGCGGCCGCGGCCGCGCTCACGCGGTCCCCGACCCCACTCATGAGGATCACCGGCGCCGTGGCGCCCGCCTGGCCCAGGCGCCCCATCAGCTCGCGGCCCCCCAGACGGGGCATGTTGAGGTCCGTGAGGACGAGGTCGTAGGGGGCCCCGGTCGCCCCGAGGGTGGCGAGCGCCGCCACCCCGTCCTGAGCCACGTCGACCGCGAAGCCGTGGGCGCGCAGAACCTCGTCGACCGCCGTGAGGATCGGTGGCTCGTCATCGACGACGAGGACGCGTCGTCCCCGACCCGCGACGACCGGGGCGCGGGCGACCTCGAGTGGGGGCGCCGTCGCCTCGGCCAGGGCGGGCAGGACGACCCGGAAGGTCGAACCCCGACCGGGTTCGGAGTTCACCTCGAGGCGCCCACCGTGCTCGAGGACGATCCCGCGCGACGTGGCGAGCCCGAGGCCCGTCCCCTGACCGACGGCCTTGGTCGTGAAGAAGGGCTCGAACGCGCGCTCCAGGACCTCCTCGGTCATCCCCGAACCGGTGTCGGACACCTCGACGACCACGCTGACTCCGGTCGCCGGCCCCCCGGCCGGCCCGAGCGTGCCGTTGGACGCGCGCAGCGTGAGTCGTCCCCCTTCGGGCATGGCATCGCGGGCGTTGGTCGCCAGGTTCACCAGCACCTGGAGCAGTTGGGTCGCGTCGCCGACCACCGCGTGCAGGTCGTCGGGAACCTCGGCCACCAGGTCGATCGAGTCGGGCAGGGAGTCTCGGCAGAACTGGAGGAACTCGAAGAGGACGACCGACATCGACAGACGCTGTCGCACGCCGGCCGCCCCGCGCGCGAAGGAGAGCACCTGGCGGATCATCTCCGCCCCGCGGTGCACACTCGACTCCATCGTCGCCAGGACCCGGCGACGGGAGGGCTCGGATTCGTCGCGGGCCAACAGCTCGATCGACATCAGGACCGGGGTGAGGACGTTGATCAGGTCGTGCGCGATGCCCCCGGCGAGGGTGCCGATGCTCTCCATGCGTTGGGAGCGGATCCGCCGCTCGCGCTCGCGCGCGAGAGTGGTCACGTCGGTGTTCGCGCCGAACAGCCCGATCGGCGCTCCGTCGTCGCCGTAGACGAGCTGGAGCCGACAGTCCACCACGATCTCGCGGCCGTCCCGGGCGCGGTGGTGCAGCTCGCCCCGCCAGGCACCGTCGCGCACCACGGCCTCGAAGGTGCGGTGCGCCTCGCCCGGGTCGGAGAACAAGACGTCCGCCGTCGAGCGACCGCGGACCTCCTCGAAGGTCCACCCGTAGAGGTCCTCGGCGGCCCGGTTCCAGTAGGTGATGCCGCGCTCGAAGTCACGCACGATCATGGCGTCGCGCGACAGGTCCAGCAGACGGGTGAGGAATGAGGCGCGCTGGACGAACTCGCGGGCCCGGGCCTCGGCGGCGTGCTCGGCCGTGACGTCGCGCGCCGAGACCACGATGCCCCCGGCGGACGGCAGGACGGTCTCGTCGAACCACCGCCCGAAGAACTCCACGTACACGACGACGTGACCGGGCACGCCCTCGTGCATCGCCGCCTCGTACACCTCACGGAGTCGTCCCGCGGCGAGGTCCGGGAAGAGGTTCCAAATGGTGTCGCGCTGGAGGAACGCGGCGTCGACTCCCAGCATGTCGAGGCCCGCCCGGTTGGCGAAGGTGACCCGCCAGTCCGGACCGATGATGAAGAGGGGGACGGCCATCTCGTCGAGGGTCTCGACGACACGTCGCTCCATCGCCTCTCGGTGGAGGGCCCGGCGACGCTCCTCGCTCACGTCGATCAGGGCCCCCTGGATCCGCACGACGGCGCCGGCGTCGTCGTAGACCGGCTCGCCGGTGAGCCGGCCCACGAAGGGCCGCCCGTCGGCGTCGACGCACTCGAGCTCGAGGTCGAAGGGCACGCCCGCGTCGACGCAGCGGGCGAAGGCCCTCTCCAGGGCCGGGAGGGATCGCGGCTCGAGGAACCGGGCCACCGCCGCGCGCCGGTCGGAGAAGTCCTCGGGTAAGGCGCCGAGCACCGCCGTCACCCCGTCGGTCCACCGGGTGCGGTTCGTCGCGACGTCGTGGCGCCAGCCGGCGAACCGGGCGATCTCCCCGGCGACGCGGTTCAGTCCCTCGTTGGCGTCGAGCACGCTCGAGAGCTCGGCCCACTCGGTCACGTCGCGCAGGACGGCGAGCACGCCCGCCACCTCTCCGCCGGGCCCGTGCGTGGGGATGAGCGACACGTCGAGCAGTCCGGGTCGGAGTTCGGGTGAGACGACCCGCGCGACGAAGTGCGCCGGCGTGCCCGCGAGCGCGGTGGCCAGGCGCTCGAGGCGCCGCGGTCGCGACGGGCTCGCGATGGGCAAGGTGAGTGGGTTGCCCACGATCTCGCGCCGCGAGCGCCGCAGCATCCGCTCGGCCGTATCGTTGCAGCCCACCACCCGTCCCGTGGGGCCGAGGACGACCACGCCGTCGGCGTGGCTCGCGAAGAGGGCGTCGAACCCCCGGTCGGACAACGTCCTACGCAGCTCCTGCGACACACCCCCTCCGAGCGGCCGGCGGCCCGTCCGGACCTAGCGCAGAATGCTAACGCCGGCCCTCAGCGGCCCACCGCCCGGCGCACCCCGTCGAGCAGTTCTTGGGTGGTGAAGGGCTTGTCGAGGCGGATCCCCGTCTCGTCGGAACCCGCGCGGGTGGACCCCACCCCACTCATGAAGAGGAACTGGGTGGGCACGCCGAGCTCGCCGGCGAGCGCGGCCAGCCGATCCCCCCCGATCTGGGGCATGTTCAAGTCGGTGACGACGAGGTCGTAGGGCCGCGAGCTCGCCTTCAGGGCCTCGAGCGCCTCGTGCCCGTTCGCGGCGGTCTCGACCTCGAGTCCCTCGGCGGAGAGGACCTGGTCGAGCATCAATCGGATCGGCTCCTCGTCGTCCACGACGAGAACGCGCAGGCCCTCGAGTCCCGCGCGCGACACCGACTCGACCACGGCCTCGACGCTACGCGGCGAACCGTCCACGGCCGGGAGCACGACGTCAAAGCGCGTCCCGCGACCGGGTTCGCTGACGACCTCGATGCGCCCCCCGTGGCTCTTGACGATCGCCGTCGAGGTCGAAAGCCCCAGACCCGTGCCGACGCCGAACTCCTTGGTGGTGAAGAACGGCTCGAAGACGCGCGCCACGACCGCGGGCTCCATCCCCACACCCGTGTCGGCGACCTGGACGACGACGGTGCGCGTCGGCCCGATCGCGGAGTCCTCGGTGAGGGCGTTGTACGCCCGCACGCTGAGCCGCCCGCCCTCGGGCATCGCGTCGCGGGCGTTGGTCACCAGATTCACCAGGACCTGCATCACCTGAGTGGCGTCACCGACGACCACCCCGAGGTCGTCGTCGACCTCGAAGTCGAACTCGATGCTGCGCGGCAGGGTGTCGCGACAGAACTGCTGCACCTCGACCAGGAGACCGCGAAGGTCCAGCGCCTCGCGCTCGCCTTCGACCCCCCGGGCGAAGGAGAGCACCTGGCGGATCATGTCGGCCCCGCGACGCACGCTCGCCTGCATCGAACTGAGCAGAGAGAGGCGTCGCTCGTCCTGCTCGCCGCGCACCAGCAGGTCGATCGACATCAGAATCGGGGCGAGGACGTTGTTGAGGTCGTGGGCGATGCCGCCGGCGAGGGTCCCCAGGCTCTCCATCCGCTGGGCCCGGACCCGGGACTCCTTCTCCCGCCGTGAGGCGGTGACGTCGGTGTTGACCCCGAAGATGCCGATCGGCCGGCCCTCAGCGTCGCGGATCAGCTGGCGCCGACAGTCGACCCAGATGTGCCGTCCGTCCTTCGTCTGGTGCTCGACCTCGCCCATCCAGAACCCGTTCTCCATGATCGAGGCGAACGCCTCGTCGCCGTCGGAGGGGTCGAGGTAGAACAGGTCCCGGCCGGTGCGGCCCCGAACCTCCTCGAAGGTCCAGCCGTAGATCTCCTCGGCCGAGCGGTTCCAGTAGGTGATGCCCTGCTCGAAGTCGCGCACGATCATCGCGTCCTTCGCGAGATCGAGCATCTGGGCGAGGAAGGTCACCCGACTCGTGTACTCCTCGATCGTCCGGTTCGTCTCGACCTGGGCCGTGACGTCGCGCGCGGTGATCACGATGCCCTCGGTCGAGGGGTAGACGGTCGCCTCGAAGTAGCGCCCGAAGCCCTCGGCGAAGGCCACCTCGGTCCCGATCCGGCCCTCGTCCATCGCCCGTCGATAGAGGGCGCCGAAGGCGCCGTTGATGGCCTCGGGGAAGACCTCCCAGATGGTCCCGGCGGTGAGCACGTCGACCGAGAGGCCGGTCAACCGTGTCGCCGCCTCGTTGGCAAAGGTAATGCGCCAGTCGCGGTCGACGAAGGCGAGCGGGGTGTCGAGCTCGTTGAGCGTGCGCGCGACGCGGCCCTCGAGTTCCTCGAGGTCGGCCCGCTGACGCTCGATCGAGGTCACGTCGTGGAAGGCACCGTCGACGCGCACCACACGGCCGGTGTCGTCGTACGCCGGCTCGCCGATCACCCTCACGACGAGGGTCTCGCCCCGGGCGTCACGCATGACCGTCTTGGTGCTGAAGCCGACCCCCTCCTCGAGGCACCGACGCACGAGGTGCTCGACCTCGTCGCGGTGGGCATTGTCGAGGATGCGGGCGACGAGCCCCGTGTCGTCGAGCGACTCCCCCCGCTCGAAGCCGAGGATCTCGAAGAGCTCGTCGCTCCAGTGGACCCGGCCCGTCGCCGCGTCCACCGACCAGCCCGCGAAGCGCGCGATGCGCCCGGCGATCCGGTTGATCGAGTGGCTCTCGTCGACCTCGTCGACCAGCCGGCGCAGGGCGCTCGTGTCACGGGCGACCCCGATTACCCCGACGACCTCGCCGCGCGCGTCGCGCAGGGGGGTCTTCGTGACGTCGACCACGAAGGAGTGACCGTCCTTGGCGAGGCACGACGTGCGGTAGCGCACGGCGGTGCCCCCGGCGGCCTCGGCGAACATCTCCCGGGCAAGGTCGCGGTCCCGCGGGTCGATGAGCGGTTCGAACGTCATCGTCACCAGCTCGTCGCGGGTGTAGCCCGTGAGCGTGCACAGGGCGTCGTTGCAGTCGATGAAGGTGCCCGCCAGGTCGTAGGCGTAGATCGCGTCGGGGTGGCCGTGGAAGAGCGCGTCGAAGCCCCCCTCGCCGACGACCGCCATGATCTCCTCGTCCATGCGGTCCCTCCCCCGAGCTATCGACGTCAACGTCGGCGCCGATGCGGACCGGACTGACAAGGCCAGAGTACCCGCGCGAGCGTCCCGTCAGCCCTCGTGGTCAGGGGTTCTACGACCTCTCTCAGGTTGCCTGGTCATTCGGGTGGCCCCGTCCGCGAGCTCGGCGGGCCGACACCGTCGATTCGGACAACGTCGTCCCCACGTGGAGTGGCCCACGGGTGCGGAGTCCTCGGGGTGCCCCCGGCAGGAGTCGAACCCGCAACCTGACGGGTAGAAGCCGTCCGCTCTATCCAGTTGAGCTACAGGGGCGTCCCCCCAGCGTAGTGAGCCCACGGCCCCGGTGAGGGATCCGCGCGCACCGAGGGCGCGTCGACCGTGGTGCGCCGGTGCGATGCGCGACGTCGACGCCGCGACCCCCCGCGGCGCCCTCGACCTCCACGACGCCGTCACGGCCGGCACCACGACCTGCGCGAGGGTCCCGACCCCCGCCTGATCCGCCGAGCGGCCCGGCCCTCCCGACGGCCGGTCGGCCCCGGATCCAGGTCACCGATCTGCCCGTCGCCACCGAGAGCCTGGCGCTGGGCGCGGCGCTCGACGGGACTGCTCGGACGTGCCGCGCATCGCCGCGGTGAGGGTCGCGGCCGTTGGGGACGCCCTTCACCGGGTGGAGGAGCCGGCGCGTCGTCGTCGACGGTGGGCTCGCACGGAGCGCGCGACCTCGACTCCGCGCTCCTCGACCGGGCCCCGGTCGTGGCCGGCGGCGGCGTCGCGTGAGGTGGCCGACCGGCTCGGGGCCTCGTCGACCCGGTGGGGCCGTGGGGGGCCTGTGCCATACTGGATGGGCTTGGTGGGCGTAGCTCAGTTGGTTAGAGCGCCAGGTTGTGGTCCTGGAGGTCGCGGGTTCGACCCCCGTCGCTCACCCCACTCGTCGCCAGGACCGGTCCGCGCGGGCCCCGAGTAGAGTCCGCCTGAGGGCTGCACGGCCCGCCCGAGGGGGTGCCCATGACCGTGATCCGCGACGCGTTCTACATCGGAGGGGAGTGGGTGGCCCCGTCCACCGCCGAGGTCCTCGAGGTCACGTCTTCGGGAACCGGCGAGCTCTACGCCACGGTGCCCGCCGGCACGGCCGAGGACGCGGCCCGGGCGGTGGCCGCGGCGGCCGCGGCCTTCCCGGCCTGGTCGGTGACGAGCCCCAAGGAGCGCGGCGAGTTCCTCCAGCGCGTCTCGGAGAAGCTGGCCGAGCGGGCCGACGACCTCGCCGTGACCATCGCCCACGAGGTCGGCATGCCGCTCATGCTCGCCAAGGGGATCCAGGTCGGGCTACCGACGATGAACTTCGCCGACCAGGCCCAGCGCATCCAGGAGTACGTCTGGGAAGAGGAGATCGGCAACTCGGTGGTCGTGCGTGAGCCGGTGGGCGTCGTCGTGGCCATCACCCCGTGGAACTACCCCCTCCACCAGATCGCCCTCAAGGTCGCCCCCGCGCTCGCCGCCGGCTGCACGGTCGTGCTCAAGCCGAGCGAGGTGGCTCCGATCAACGCCTTCGCCCTGGCCGACATCTTCCACGAGCTCGGCCTGCCCAAGGGCGTCTTCAACCTCGTGACCGGCGTCGGTCCGGTCGTCGGTGAGGCCCTGGCCGGCGATCCCCGGGTCGACATGGTCTCGTTCACGGGCTCGACCCGCGCGGGCAAGCGGGTGATGCACCTGGCGGCCGACGGCGTGAAGCGCGTCGCCCTCGAGCTCGGTGGCAAGTCGGCCAACGTCATCCTCGAGGACGCCGACGTCGCGAAGGCCGTGGCCGACGGCGTCTTCAAGTGCTTCTTGAACTCGGGCCAGACCTGCTCGGCGCTCACCCGCATGGTCGTGCCGCGCTCGCGCCTGGCCGAGGTCGAGGAGATCGCCGTCGCGACCGCGGAGGGCTTCGCCCCCGGTGACCCGATCTCCGGGTCGAGCCTGCTCGGCCCGCTCGTCAGCGCCACCCAGCTCGAGCGGGTCCGCGGCTACATCCGCCGCGGCGTCGACGAGGGCGCCCGCCTCCTGTGCGGTGGGGTCGAGCCCGTTGAGGGCCTGGGCGGCGGCTACTACGTCGCCCCCACCGTGTTTACCGACGTGCGCAACGACATGACCATCGCCCAGGAGGAGATCTTCGGGCCGGTGCTCTCGATTATCCCCTACGACTCCGAGGACGAGGCCCTCGAGATCGCCAACGACTCCGCCTACGGACTCGCCGGCGGCGTCTGGGCGGGCACCGACGAGCGGGCCTTCGAGTTCGCCCGCAAGATCCGCGCGGGCCAGATCGAGATCAACGGCGGCGCCTTCAACGTGCTCGCCCCCTTCGGCGGCTACAAGCAGTCGGGCGTCGGCCGCGAGGTCGGGACGTTCGGGCTCGAGGAGTTCCTCGAGGTCAAGGCCATCCAGCGCCCCTGACCAGCGCCCCTGACCAGCGTCTCTCGGGCGCGAGGCGGTGTACACTCGTCTCGCGCCGGTAGCTCAATTGGCAGAGCATTTGACTCTTAATCAACAGGTTCCGGGTTCAAGTCCCGGCCGGCGCACCATTCGCTGTGAGAGTTCGCGAACGGACCGCACCGTCGTCGGCCGATGGGTAGATTGACCCCGTGACCGAGCGCCCGCGACCCCCGCACTCCGAGCGACGTCGGTGACCACGGGTCGCGTCGTCTCACGACGATGAGTCTGCCCCGCGCTTCCCACTCGGGCGCCCTCGCCCGCTACGAACGTGACGTTGAAGAGCGCATCGAGAACTTCCGCGACCCGCGCCAGGAGTGGCGCCGACTCTTCTCCGAATTCTTGGGCACGTTCTTCCTCGTCCTGGTCGCCGCCGGTGCCGGGATGATGAACGCCGCCGTCCCGGGTTCGGTGAGCTCCACCGACGCGGTCGTCGCCCCGGCGCTGATGGTCATGGCCGTGATCTTGTTCATGGGCAAGGTGAGTGGCGCCCACCTCAATCCCGCGGTGAGTATCGCCTTCGCCCTGCGCGGGGACTTCCCCTGGCGCCGCGTGCCCGGCTACGTGGTGGTCCAACTGGTCGGCGCGACCGTCGCCGCCCTCTTCTTGCACGCCGTGTTGCGGGTCTCCTCACAGTACGGGTCGAACTACCCGGCGCACGGCTTCTCCGGCGCGTCCGCCCTGTGGATGGAGATCGTCCTGACCCTGGGACTCGTGAGCGTCATCCTGGGCACGGCCTCGGGAGCCCAGAACGTCGGGCTCCTGGGGGCCTTCGGCGTGGGGGGCTACATCGCCCTGGCCGGCCTGTGGGCGGGTCCCCTCTCGGGCGCGTCGATGAACCCCGCGCGGACCTTCGGGCCCGACCTCGTCTCGGGGGACTTCTCGCGCTACTGGGTCTACGCGGTGGGGCCGGTCGTGGGCGCCGTCGTCGCGGTCGGCGTCGCGTACGTGCTGCGGGGCCGCGGCGGCGACGCCGCCGCCGTCGCCGCCGCGGAGGGCACCCTCGTGACCGACGTCGAGAGCACACCGTCGGACTGACCGGGGTCAGAGCCCTCACCCCTCGGCCGGCCGTGGGGCGGGCGTCCAGGACTTAGGCTCCCCCTGGTGGCCCGAGGGCCCCGAGAGGGAGGTTGTCCGTGGGTGATGAGTCCACCACCACCATTCGCTGGGCGAAGGACGTGGCCCCGCACGACTTCGAGTCGGCCGAGGCCTACCTCTCCCTCCGCTTCGACCAGAAGAGGGCCGAGAGGCTGGTCAAGAAGCTCCGCGCCGCCGAGGTCACCCATCGCCGGGCCAACGACGTGCTGCGCGCGTGCGGTCGCGAGCCGCTGGCGCTGGACGACCCCGGGGTGCGCCGTGACCTCGTGACGATCGCCCGGGGCAAGAGGCTCTCTCCCGTCCTCGTGGTCTACGACGAGCACGGCGGTCCCGATATCGCCGACGGGTACCACCGCGTCTCGCTCGCGTACCGGCTCGATCCCTTCGCCACGGTCCCGCTGCGCATCGCGGCGTCGGACCTGAGGCGCGAGACCTAGACCGGACCCTCCCTGCGCCGGCGGCCCGCGCTGACGCCTGCGAGCCACGCGCGGCGAACTTCGGACTCGACCTCCAACGCCCCCACCAGGCAGAAGGTGAAGGAACGCCCCCGCTCGGCCGGCGGACCGCTCGGTTGGGGACGGGTTGGGGCCGCGTTGTGAGCAGCGCTCTAGCGTTCCGCTGCACGTCCTGGCCGAACGCGGGACCAGGGCCGAGGTGACCCCGATGAGCCAACGACTCGACATCCCCCACGCACCCACGCCCCTCGCCGAGCGGCGACGCGGGTCACGCGGGCTCGCTCGCGCCGACTCCCCGGCGTCCCCGGACCCACGACGACGCCCGCGCGTGGACGCCGCGTCGGGATACCCCGCGGGGGGACGAGCCGACGCGCCCGCGGCGCAGGCCTCGACGAACCCCTTGCTCGTGCTCTGGGGGCTGGGGATCCTCCTCGCCGCCTACGTCGTGACCGCTCTCTTGCGCTCGAGCGGTCAGGTCTACCCCTGGCTCGACCGCTACGGGGTGGCCGGGTTCGGCTTCGCCGCCGCCGCGGTCTGCCTGTGGCGGGCCCACACCCACGCCCTGAACCGGGGCGCCGTGACCTTCCTCGGGCTCGCCCTGGTGTCGTGGTCCACGGGCGAGCTGCTCGCGTCGATCCTCGCCCTCTCGGGTGCCGAGACGGCCACGCCGTCGATCGCCGACGTCTTCTTCCTGCTCTTCTACCCCCTCACCTACGTGGCCCTGACCCTCTTGGTCCAGGCGCGGATCGGTCGGCTAGGACGACCCAACTGGCTCGACGGAGTCGTCGCCGGACTCGGGGCCGCCGCACTGTGCGCGACCTTCGCGTTCCGCAACCTGGTGCAGATGACCAGCGGCAGCCACCTCCAGTCCGTCGTGAACCTCGCCTACCCGGTGGGCGACCTCTTGTTGTTGCTGCTCGTCATCGGCGGCACCGTGCTGCTCGGGGCTCAGGCGAGCGCCGGGTGGTACGTCGCGGCGGTGGGGCTGATCGCCATCGTCGGGGGCGACACCGCGAACCTCCTCGTGAGCCCGCGCGCCCAGGGTCCCCTCGGCGGCTCGCTGGCCATGGTCGCCTGGCCCGCCGCTATCTACCTCCTCTCGCTCTCGATGTGGACCTCGCCGCGCCCGACGGACCCCCTGCGCATCTCGCGAGCGCCGGGCTTCCTCGCGCCCGGTCTCGCGGCGGTCGCCGCGCTGGTGATCTTGATCTCGGGCAACCTCGGGCGGGTCACCGACGTGGCCGTCGCCCTGGCCGTGGTGACCCTCGTCGCCGTGGGGGTGCGGGTCGGGCTCTCGGCCCAGGAGCTGCGCCGCCTCACCGAGGAGCGCCACCGCCAGGCCAACACCGACGAGCTGACCGGGCTCGCGAACCGCCGCCACCTCAGCCACATCCTCGACGCCTTCTTCGCCGAGGAGGCCGACAACGAGGGGTCGCCCCGGCGGCTCGCCTTCCTCTTCGTCGACCTCAACCACTTCAAGGAGATCAACGACTCGCTCGGTCACCCGGCCGGCGACGAGCTGTTGCGTCAGCTCGGACCGCGCCTGCGCCAGACCGTCGGCGCGGGCGGCACCGTCGTGCGCCTGGGCGGCGACGAGCTGGCGATCCTCCTGCTCGACGCCGGCCCCGAGGCCGCGGCCGACGTCGCCGAGCGCGTCACCGAGTCCCTCGCGGCCCCCTTCGCCCTACGCTCGGTCGAGACCAGCGTCTCGGCCTCGATCGGCATCGCCCTCTACCCCGACGACGCTCTCGACGGCGCCGTGCTGATGTGGTCGGCCGACGTCGCGATGTACCGGGCGAAGCTCAGCGGCGACGCCTACGTCTTCTACGACCCGTCCCTCGACGGGCTGAACAACCACATCCACCTGCTCGACGACCTGAGCGACGCGGTGCGCAACGGCGAACTCGTCTTGCACTTCCAGCCCCAGATGGACCTCTCGAGCGGCGCCGTCTCGGGCGTGGAGGCGCTCGTGCGCTGGCCCCACCCCCACCTCGGACTCGTGCCACCGGTGAAGTTCCTCCCCCTGGCCGAGGAGGCCGGCCTCATGGCGCCGCTCACGGCGTGGGTGATGGAGGCGGCCCTGCGCCAGTGCGCGCGGTGGCGTCGCGACGGACGCGACCTCACGGTCTCGGTGAACGTCTCGGCCTCCAACCTGCTCGACGAGGGGCTCGTCGAGCTGGTCGAGCGGCTCCTCGAGCGCTACGGCCTGCCGAGCCACTGCCTCGTGGTGGAGGTGACCGAGTCGGTCATCATCCGCGAGTTCGACCGCGCGGGCACCGTCATCCGGCGGCTGCGCGACCTCGGGGTCCTCGTCTCGATCGACGACTTCGGCGCGGGGGTCACCTCGCTGGCCTACCTGAGCGGCCTGCCGGTGAGCGAGCTCAAACTCGACCGTGCCTTCCTCGCCGGGGTCACCGACACCGAGGGGCCGCGCACCCTCGAGCTCGTGCGCGCGACCATCAACCTCGGCCACGAGATGGGCCTGCGCGTAGTCGCCGAGGGCATCGAGGACGCCGCGACCCTCGCACGACTGGTCGAGTTGGGCTGCGACCTCGCCCAGGGCGACTACATCTCCCGGCCGGTGCCGGCCGACGAGCTGCCCCCCGTGGGGGCGGCCCCCGTGCCCCTCGCCTAGCCCATCAGGGCCGTCGAGGCCAGCTCCTCGTCGCCGGGCATCACCGCGGGCACACGGATCATGGCCAGCGAGACCACCAGGCCCACGAGCGCGATCACCGAACCCCACATGAAGGCGGTGGTGTAGCCGTGGGTCGTCGCGACGGCCTGGGCCGCGGGCGCGAGCGAGTGCAGCGAGGCCAGCTTCGACTTCATCGCGTCGATGGCCACCGTCGCGAGCACGGCGAGGCCGAGGGCCCCGCCGACCTGCTGGGTCGTGTTGAGGAGCGCCGAGGCCAGGCCCGCCTCGTGGTGCTCGACGCCCGACACCGCGACGAGGGTGAGGGGCACGAAGGTGGTCCCCATCCCCAGCGCGAGCAGCAGGAGGGGGGCGAAGACCTGCCAGTAGCTGGAGTGGACGGTGATCACGTTCGACATCCACGCCATTCCGGCCACCGCCACGGCCGGCCCGACGATCAGCGGGATGCGCACGCCGATCCGCGAGACGAACCGCGAGGAGAGACCCGCGGCGATGACGATGCCGATGGTCATGGGCAAGAAGCCCACCCCCGTGCGCACCGGGCTCCAGCCGAGGATGTTCTGGAGGTACTGGGTCAAGAAGTAGAACATCGAGAACAGCGCGATGCCGATGAACAGCATGATGAGGTACGCGCCCGAGCGGTTGCGGTTCTTGAAGATCGCGAGCGGCATCAACGGCTCGGCGCTGCGCGTCTCGAGGACGAGGAACAGCCCGAGCATCACCACCGCCACGCCCAGCGCCACCAACGTGGAGACGCTCGTCCAGGCGTGGCTCGCGGTGTTGGAGAGGCCGTAGACCAGGGCGAGCATGCCGGCCGTCGCGGTCAGCGCCCCCGGGACGTCCAGTCGTCCCTCGCCGCGGTCCGACTCGTTGAGCGCCCGGGGCGCCAGGGCCAGGACGACGAGGGCGATCGGCACGTTGACGAAGAAGATCCACCGCCACGAGACGTAGCTCGTGAGCAGACCCCCGAGGAGGAGTCCGACGGCGCCGCCGACCCCCGACATCGCGGCGTAGACGCCCATGGCCCGGTTGCGCGACGGGCCCTCGGGGAAGTTCGTGGTGACGAGCGAGAGCGCGGTCGGCGAGGCGATCGCCCCGCCCACGCCCTGGAGCCCGCGGGTCAGGATCAGCCAGACGTCGGAGGTGGCGAGACCCCCGAGCAGGGAGGCCAGCGCGAAGACGCCGATGCCGACCATGAACATCCGCCGCTTGCCGAAGAGGTCCCCGGTGCGCCCCCCGAAGAGGAGCAGCCCGCCGAAGGTCAACGAGTACGCCGTGATCACCCACTCGAGGTTGTCGAGCGAGAAGTGCAGCGCGGTGCGGATCGTCGGCAGGGCCACGTTCACGATCGTCGCGTCGAGGACGATCATCAGCTGGGCGCACGAGATGACGAGCAGCGCCAGGCCGAGGTGCTTGCCCGCGGTGGTCGAGTGGCGGGCGGGCGCGACGTCGGAGGTGGTCACGGGGGGCCTTTCTCTAAGGGGTCGGGGTGGGCTGGAGGGACACGGGCCCGGCCAGCACCAGGGGCAGGATCACGCCCTCGATGATCGACTCGACGAAGCTCGAGTCGATCGCCTGGGGCTCGACGAGGAGGCGGTAGAGCACGAGCGCCGGGATGAGCGACACGACGAGGTCGAGGTTGGCGACCGGCGCGATCTCCCCGCGGGCGACGGCGCGCTCGAAGACCGTGGCGAGCACCCGTCGGTGGGGCTCGACCAGGCGCTGGTCGAACGCGGCGCGCAGGTCGGGGTCGCGCGGCAGCGCGCTCGCGAGTCCGACCATCACCGAGGTGTCGAGCGGCTCGCCGTCGTGAGCGCTCGCTCGCCGGGCCAGCTCGGCCAGGTCACCGCGCAAGGAGCCCGTGTCGGGCGCCACCGGGTCCGGCTTGTGGCGCACCAGGGCGTCGACCACGAGCTCGGCCTTGCCCGACCAGCGACGGTAGATCGTCGCCTTGCCGGCCCCGGCGCTCGTGGCGATGGCGTCGACGGTCAGCCGGTCGTAGCCGATCTGGGCCAGCAGGCGCAGGGCCGCGTCGCACAGGGCCGCGTCGCGCGAGGCGTCGAGGTGACGCCCGCCGTGGCGCTCAGCGCCGGCGCCCTCGTCGTGGTCCTCGGTGAACGTCACGGGACTTACGATACCAGATAGTTCCGCAACTGAACCGTTCCGTATCATGAGCCGACGGACCGTGCGACGACGGCCTAGCCGAAGACCTTCGCGTAGGCGATGGTGGCCGAGGGGCGCGAGAAGTGGACGACCTCGCCCCAGTGGGAGAAGACCGTGAGGCTGGTCGCGCCCGCGGCGGCCACCTCCTCGCGCAGCGGCAGGGCGTGGGCCCCGGCCGCGATGACGAGGGTCGTGGTCGAGGCCGACGCCGAGGCCGACGCCGGGGTGCTCCAGCGCAGCTGGTAGCCGCCGGTCGTGGCGTCACGGGTCGCGAGCAGCCGGGTCCCCTTCGGACTCGGCAGGATCGCGGCGAAGCCCGTCGCGGTGAGGTTGAGCCAGAACTCCTTGTACTGGGTCGAGCCCTTCTTCATGACGATCCACTTCGCCCCGACCCGTCCCGCCTGGGACGCACTCAGGCCCATGAGCGAGCGCAGCCCGCTCGGCGAGCCCGAGAGGTAGGCCGCCGTGGCGGTGACGGCCACGTCGAAGTGCTCGGCGCCCGAGGTGTAGGACTCGTGGCCGGCCGATCGGCCGATGTCGGCAACGGCCGCGCTGCGCACCCCCTTGCGCTCGGTGGTGACGACGAGGTGGACGCCGGGCTGGCCCTTCAGGGCCCGGCCCGAGGCGGCGAGCAGCGAGGACACCGTCGGTGCGCCCGCGGCGCCGGCGGGGACGGCGGCCCCGACGGCGGCCCCGACGGCGGGGGCCACGAGGAGGGCCGCGAGGGCGGCGCAGGGGACGAGGCGGTGACGGGGCATCGGACCACCCTACGCCCCGCGACGCGGCCCGCGACCTACAGGACCCGGGCGAGCTCGAAGAGGAGGGCCTGGATCGTCTGGACGTGCTCGACCAGCGGACCGCTCTGGGCGCTCCAGGCGTCGTCGTCGAGCAGCCCGTTCGCCACGGCGATCGAGCGCAGCGCCACCTGGAGCGTGCAGAACCACGCCCAGGCCTCGGCGTCGGTCAGCGTCGCCTCCTCGAGGGTCGCGAGGACCAGCTCGGCGTTGGAGGCGAGGTCGCTCTGGCGACTGAGGATCGCCAGAGGGTCGTCCGCGTCGCGGCCGGGGTCGATCGGCGCGTGCAGTGCGGCCCCCCACGCGTGTCCGACGTCGCCTTCGGCGGCCACGACCTCGCGCGCGGTCGCCCCCACGAAGGCGCGTCCGTCGGCGCTCAGGCGGACCTCGATCCGACCGTCCCGGCGCCGGGTGAAGAGACGCGGGGCCACTAGGCGTCGCGCTCCACCGTCGACTGCAACCCCGCCACCTGGAGCTTCACGCAGTAGGACTCGGCGCGCTCGCGCCCCCCCGTCCACACCACGGCCCGGCCCTCGTGGTGGACGATGAGCATGAGCTGGGTGCACTTGGCCTCGGGGTAGCCGAAGATCCGGCGAAAGACCACGACCACGACGGCCATGGGCGTGACCGGGTCGTTCCAGACGATCACGTTCCACGGCCGCTCCGTGGCGACCGACCCGCTCTCATCGAGCTCGCGCTCGGTCGAGGCCCGTCGAATGGTCACCGGACCAGTCTTCCAGCCGCGGATCCGAGGGGCACGGCTCGACCCTAGGGTGGGGGCGCCATGACGACGCCCCCCCGCGTCCTCGCCGAGCGCGCGCGCGCCCTCGCCGGACAGGCCATCCGACGGGCCGCCGGTCTCGTCGAGGACCCCCCACCGCGCTGTGACGACCCGGGGGCCGCCTACTCCCCCGTCGACGGCGTCGCGCGCGTCGTGCACGGCGACCTCGGCTCGATGCTCGTGGGCGGGGTCGCCTCCCTCTTCGTCCAGATGCTCCACCCCCTGGCCATGGCCGGGGTCGCCGACCACTCGCGCTACCGGGAGGACCCCTTCGGGCGGCTCCTGCAGACGGCCCACTTCATCAGCGCCACGACCTACGGCTCGACCGCGACCGCCGAGGCGGCGCTCGAGCGGGTGCGCTTCGTGCACGGCTTCGTCCACGGCACCGCCGACGACGGCCGCCCCTACGACGCCCGAGATCCCCACCTGCTCGCCTTCGTCCACTGCGCCGAGGTGTCGATGTTCCTCGCCGCCTACCGGCGCCTGGGTCGCTACCCCGTCTCCGACGCCGACGCCGACCGCTACGTGGCCGAGGTCGCCCGGGCGGCGCGCGACCTCGGTGTCCTCGACCCCCCCACCACCGCGGCCGAGCTCACGGCCCGGCTCGCGTCGTACCGGCCCGAGCTGCGCCTCTCGGGCGCGGCGCGCGAGGCCCGGGACTTCCTCGCCCGCGGGGTCAGCCTCGGACCCGTCGCCCGCCTCGCGTACCGGGTGATCGTGCGCGCGGCCCTCGCCCTGGTCGACCGGCCCGAGCGCCGCCTGCTCGGCGCGCCGCGCCCGTCGTGGCGCGACGGCGCGGCGCTCCGCGTCGCACGGCTCGTCGCCGCCGTGGTGCGCACCGTGCTGCCGCCGGCGGCGCCTCAGGTCGTCGAGAGCCCGCCGTCGACCGCGAGCACCTGACCGGTGACGTAGGGGGCGTCCACGAGTGCGAGGATCGCGCCGGCGACGTCGTCGGGCGTCGCCACCCGACGCAGGGGCGCGTGACGCTCGACGTACTCGCGCGCACCGTCCCAGTCGGCCGTCCACGGCGTCGCGGTGAACCCCGGCGCGACGGCGTTCACCCGGACCTCGGGACCGACCACGCGCGCGAGCAGACGCGTCACGTGGTTGAGCGCGGCCTTCGAGGCGGCGTAGGGGATCGACGAGCCGGCGGTGCGCTCGCCGGCGTGCGACGAGACGTTCACGACCGCTCCGCCGCCCGCGGCCAGCAGGTCGAGCGCCGCCGTGGTGAGCTCGAACGTGGCGAAGACGTTCAGCTCGAAGATCTCGCGCCACACCGCGCGATTCGCCGCGGCGAAGTCCCGGTGGTCGATGCGTCGGGTGGTGGCCGCGTTGTTGACGAGAACGTCGAGGCGTCCGTGTCGCTCGCGCACCGCGTCGAGGAGCTCGGCCACCCCCTCCTCACGCGCGAGGTCGGCCTGGACGTAGATGGCCCCGGGCAGCTCGGCCGCGAGCCGCTCACCGGCCTCGGGGCTGCGCGCGGAGTTGAGGACCACCAGGTCGCCCCGGGCGGCGAAGCGGCGCGCGGTCGCCTCACCGATGCCGCTCGTCGAGCCGGTGACCAGGACGACGCTCACGCGAGCCGCCGGAGCCGCCACGAGCCGGCCCAGTGCTGGCCCGGCTCGAGCACGACCACGTCCTTGCCCGAGCGCAGCGCGTCGGGTGGGCACGTCATCGGCTCGATCGCGACGGCCGTGCGCCGCCGCCCGCGCTCGAGGGTGTCGCCGGTGAAGACCTGGAGGTAGGGGAACGTGCGGTCCACGCTCAACTCGACCGTTCCCCCGGTCGAGTCCTCGAGCACCGCGACGGCGAGCCCCGAGTCGTCACGGGCCAGTTCGGTGAAGGTGACGTCGAGCTCGTGGCCGTTCACCGACTTGCGCCGGGAGAAGTCGAGGGCGTGGCCGGCCACGGGCAGGATCTCACCGGTGGGCAGGCGCCGGTCGTTCACCGCCACGTAGGCCCGCGCGGGCACCTCGAGCTGGGCGCCCTCGATCGTCGGGGTCGTGACGGCTAGGTAGGGGTGGAAGCCCACCCCGAAGGGCACCGGCACCTCGTCGCGGTTGGTCACCGTCGTGGTCACGGTCAGACCGAGCGAGCCCAGGTGGTAGGCGACGGTCAACTCGGTGGCGAAGGGGTAGGCGGGCGTGGGGTGCAGGGTCAGGGTGAGCACGCAGCGGTTCTGGTTCACCGCCTCGATCCGGAACGGGCGGAAGCGCACCAGCCCGTGGGAGGCCGTGGCGTGGGGGACGTCGTCGACCGCGGCGCGCGCGGCCCGCCCCGAGAAGGTCCACTCGCCGTCACCCATGCGGTTGGGCCACGGGTAGAGCACCTGGCCCCGGGCGTGGGTCGCGACCTCGTCGGCCGCGAAGCCCTCCACCACGGGCACCCCGCCCTTGACGTAGGTCCGCAGCGTCGCCCCCACCTCGGCCACGACCGCGCGCTGATCGCCGTGGGCGATCGCTATCTGTTCACCCGTCGGCAGCATCACGCCCTTCCAGAGTCCCACACCGGCCCGTAACTTACGACAGTTAGGGTCGAGGGGATGCGACTCCTGCTCACGAACGACGACGGCGTCGGGGCGCGCGGGCTCGCCGTGCTGGCCCACGCGGTCGAGGAGTGGGTCGCGGGCGCCCCCGGCGGCCAGGAGCGCGCGGCGATCGTGGTCGCCCCGGACCGTAACTACTCGGGCATGTCGGCCGCCGTCGGCGACGTCTTCGCCCAGCCGACCGTGTCGTACCGCCGCCACCGCGTCGAGGGCGCGCCGAGCCTGCCGGCCTACGGCCTCGACGCCCCGCCGGCCCTGTGCGCGATCATGGGCGCCCTCGGGGCGTTCGACCTCGTGCCCGACGTCATCGTCTCGGGGATCAACGCCGGGGCCAACGTCGGGCGCAGCGTCCTGCACTCGGGGACCGTGGGCGCCGTCTTGACCGGGGCTCAGCTCGGGCTCTCGGGGATCGCCGTCTCCGTCCAGTGGGGCGAGCACGTCCACTACGACACGGCCGCCGCGGTGTGCGTGGAGGTCCTCGAGGAGCTGGTCGCGGCGCCGGGGCGCACCGTGTTCAACCTGAACGTGCCGAACCTCGCGCGCGAGCAGCTAAGGGGTGTGCGCCGGGCCCGAGTATCGACCGCGGGGATCGTGAAGGCGGCCGGGCCGCGCGCGGGGGGACGACCCCTGGCCGACGAGGGAGAGCTCCCGCTGCGCCTCGGCGCGGCCACGCCCTCGCTGGGCGACGTCTCGGACGAGGAGCCCGACGAGGACGGTGCCCTGCTCGTCGCGGGCTACGCGACCCTGACCCCGCTGCGCGGCCCCCACGAGGACACCGACCCCGGACTCGACGCGACGGTCGAGGCCGCCCTGCGGGTCATCGACGCCCACCTGCGCCAGCCCTAGGAGACTGTTGAACAATCCACATCGAGAAGTGGGTGCGCGATTCTTGTTGGACTGATTTGATCTCAAGGACGATTGGAAGCCGTCTTAGAGCGCTACAGCGCGTTGGTCCACTCCGTCGCTTTGGGTGAGTAATCCCAAAGCGACTAATCCATCAGTCTCCTAGGCCTCCCGCTCGGGGCCCCGTCGGGTGGTCTTGGTCCGCGCGCGGGCCCGCTTGTCCTCCAGTCGGCGCTCGACCGAGGCCCGCGTCGGGCGGGTCGCGCGGCGCGGCGCGCGCGGGGTCATCGCCGTGAGCAGTCGCGCGCCCAGCTGGACGAGAGCGGCCTCGTGGTTCTGCGCCCGGCTGCGGAAGCGGCTCGCGCTGGCGCGCACCACCGGGCCCAGTCGGGCCTCGACCCTCGACCGCGAGGCCGGGTCGAGCGAGGAGTCGGCGACGCGCAGGCTCACCACGACCTTGGTCATCGATCGGTTGGCGTGCTGGCCACCGGGCCCGCCCGAGGTCGTCGTGCGCACCTCGAACTCCCCGGCCGGGATCACGGCCCGGTCCCCGAGGACGAGGTCGCCGGTCGCGTCGACCCTCACGCGGGGCCGGGGGTCGACGGGGTCGCCGCGCCGGGGCGCCATCGCCTCACCCTATCGGCCCGCCCGAGGGCGGCCGGTAGATTTGGCGCAGGAAGCGAGGTCCCATGCGCACGATCCCCCACGTCGTCAACGGCCGCCGGCTCGAAGAGCCCGGCCGCTCCCCGGTCTTCAACCCCGCCACCGGTGAGCAGACCGGTGCGGTCCCCGTGCCCGACGCCGCGACCGTCGACCGGGTGGTCGCCGCGGCGCGCGCGGGGGCCGAGCGCTGGGCCGCCACCTCGCTGTCGCGGCGCACCAACGTGCTCTTCGGCCTGCGTGAGCTGCTCGTGCGCCACACCGACGAGCTGGCCGCGATCGTCACCGCCGAGCACGGCAAGACCCTCGCCGACGCCCGCGGAGAGATCGCCCGGGGCATCGAGAACGTCGAGTACGCCTGCGGGCTGATCGAGCACCTCAAGGGTGAGTTCTCCGACCAGGTCGCCGACGGCGTCGACGTCCACAGCCTGCGCCAGCCGCTCGGGGTCGTCGCCGCGATCACGCCGTTCAACTTCCCGGTGATGGTGCCGCTGTGGATGGCCGCCAACGCGCTGGCCAGCGGCAACGCCGTCGTGCTCAAGCCCTCCGAGCGCGACCCCTCCCCCTCGGTCCGCCTGGCCGAGCTGATGGTCGAGGCCGGCCTGCCCGAGGGCGTCTTCAACGTCCTCCAGGGCGACGCCACGACGGTCGCGGCCCTGCTCGAGCACCCCGGGGTCGACGGCGTCAGCTTCGTGGGCTCGACCCCGGTCGCGCGCCTGGTCCACGAGACGGCCAGCCGCGCGGGCAAACCCGTCCAGGCCCTCGGCGGTGCGAAGAACCACATGGTCGTCCTGGCCGACGCCGACCTCGACGTCGCCGGCGACGCGGCGGTCTCGGCGGGGTTCGGCTCGGCCGGGGAGCGGTGCATGGCGATCAGCGTGGTGGTCGCGGTGGGCGAGGTCGCCGACGAGCTCGTCGAGCGCATCGCCGCGCGGGTCGACGCGCTGCGGGTGGGACCGGGCGACGACCCCGCGAGCGACTTCGGTCCGCTCATCACGGCGACCCACCGCGACCGCGTGCTCGCCTACGTCGAGGGAGCGGCCGGCGAGGGGGCGCGGGTAGTTCGCGACGGGCGCACGACGGCCTCGGGCCCGGGCTTCTTCGCCGGACCGACACTGCTCGACGGGGTCGCCCCGGGGATGCGCTGCTACGACGACGAGATATTCGGCCCGGTCCTCGGGGTGGCGCGCGCGTCGAGCTTCGACGAGGCGGTCGCGCTCGTCAACGCCAACCCCTACGGCAACGGCGTGGCGATCTTCACCCGCGACGGCAACGCCGCGCGCCTCTTCACCCGGGCGGTGAGCGTCGGGATGATCGGGGTCAACGTGCCCATCCCGGTGCCCATCTCCTCGTACTCCTTCGGGGGGTGGAAGAACTCCCTCTTCGGCCACGCCCACATCTACGGCCCCGAGGGGTTCGCGTTCTACACCCGCGCCAAGGTCGTCACGACCCGCTGGCCCCAGCCCTCGGAGTCCCAGATCGACCTCGGGTTCCCCCGGACGCGCTGAGTGGCCGGCCGGCGCGACGCCCGGGGGGCCGGCCGGTGAGCCGCACGCCCACCACCGTGCGCGCCTACGGCGTGGCGCTGCGCGACGACCGCGTCCTGCTCGTGCGCTCCTCGAGCCCCCTGATCGACCCGCCCCTGTGGTGGCTGCCCGGCGGGGGCCTCGACTTCGCCGAGAGCCCCGTCGAGGCCCTGACCCGGGAGTTCGAGGAGGAGACGGGGCTCTCGGCTCACGACCCCGTCCTGGTCGACGTCTTGTCCGACGTGCGCCGCCGGCCCAACGGCGACCGGGTCCACGCGGTGCGGATCATCTACCGCGTGCGCGCCGGCGAGGGCGCACTGCGTCACGAGGTCGACGGCACCACCGACCGGGCGCACTGGTTCGCCCTGTCCGAGCTCGACGGGGTCAACGTGGCCGACTTCGCCCGACGCGCCCTTCAGGCGGTCGCGTCGAAGTAGCGCGCGCGCATCTCGCGCTTGACGAACTTGCCCGCGGGGTTGCGCGGCAGCGGCTCGTGGGTGATGGCGATGCGGGTCGGCACCATGTAGGGCGCGAGGCGCTGGGCCAAGAAGTCGCGCAGCTCCGCGCCGTCGAGGTCGTCGCCGTCGCGCACCATCACCACGGCCCCCACCTCCTCGCCCAGTCGCTCGTGCGCGAGGCCGACCACCGCGGCCTCGTAGACGGCCGGGTGCTCGTAGATGGCCGACTCGACCTCGGCCGAGTAGACGTTCTCGCCCCCGCGCAGGATCATGTCCTTCGCCCGGTCCTCGACGTAGAGGAAGCCCTCGTCGTCGACGCGCCCGAGGTCGCCGGTGCGCAGCCAGCCGTGCTGGATCGCCTCGTCGGTCGCGGCGGGATTGTTCCAGTAGCCGCGGATCAGGGTCGGCGACCGCAGCCAGATCTCGCCGCGCTCGCCCGGGCCGAGCGCGCGACCGGTCTCGTCGCGGATCTCGACGTCGGTGACGATCGTGGGGACCCGCCCGGTCGAGGCCGGGTGCGTGACGTACTCCTCGCCGTAGTTGCCCGGACCGTAGGCGTTCGTCTCGGTCATGCCGTAGCCCAGGTTGGGGCGCCCCCGGAAGGTGCGGTCGACCCGCTCGACGAGCGTCGGCGGGGCCGGGGCTCCCCCGCCGCCGATCGAGCGCAGCGACGAGGTGTCGTAGCGCGCGAAGCTCGGCGACTCCATGAGGTCCCACGACTGGGTCGGCACCCCCACGAAGGACGTGACGCGGTGACGCTCGATGAGCTCCAGGGCCCGCTCGGCGTCCCACTTGTACATCATCACGAGCTTGAAGTGCCACAAGAAGCACGAGAGCATGACCGGCACGCACCCCGTGACGTGGAAGAGCGGCACGATGAGGATGAAGCACTGCGGTCCGCTCGGCTCGGCGTCGGTCGCCGGTGTGTCGCGGCGCGCCTCCTGCACGGTGCCCCCCGAGGCGAAGGCCATGAGGGCCTGGCAGATCGCCCGGTGGGTCGAGACGGCCCCCTTGGGGATGCCCGTCGTGCCCGAGGTGTACAGGATCGTCGCGTCGTCGTCGGGCTCGAGCGCCACCACGGGCATCGTCCGGCCGGGCACGACCACGTCCTCCCAGCGCTCGACGCCGGCGGGCGCCTCGTCCCCGAGGCGCGCCCCGAGGACGGCGACCCCCTCGCGCTCGGCCGGGCCGAGCGCCCGCTCGACCCGCTCGGGGTCGGCGATGAGGACCGACAGGCCGGCGTCGGCGACGGCGAAGGCCAGCTCGCGCTCGGTCCACCACGCGTTCAGAGAGACCGAGATCGCCCCGATCGAGGTGATCGCCGCGAAGGCGACGACCCACTCGGGGTAGTTGCGCATCGCGATCCCCACCCGGTCGCCCTTGGCGACCCCGAAGTGGTGGACGAGGGCGTGGGCCAGGCCGTCGACCTCGTCCATGACCCGGGCGAAGCTCCACTCCTCGTCCTCGAAGACGAGGAAGGTCTCGTCCAGCCCGCGGGCCGGGGCGAAGACGTCGCGCAGGGTGGGCGGGGCGTTGACGAACCGGCGGACCGGGCCACCGTCGAGCTCGACCTCGGTCGTCTCGAAGGGCTGGCCGGGCGCGGTGACCGCGGCGAGCGCCTCAGCCAGACTCCGCACACGACCTCCCCATGATGCGCTCATCCTAGTGAGCGCGTACCCCTGGGTAAGTCCTAGTGGGCGGGGGCGGTGCGCGCGGCCAGCTGGGCGGCCCGGTCGGCCATGCGCTCCACCGCGGCGCTCAGGTGGGCCCGCACCGAGACGAGTTCCTCGCGCGCGGCCTCGGCCTCGCGCGAGAGGCCCTCGACGTGCTCGACGTCCCAGAGCCCGAGCACCGGGGTCAACACGTCCGAGAGGAACTGACCGAGGCCGTAGATGCCCTCGCGGGCGATGCGCACGGCGTGGCGGGTGAAACTCGGGATACCGGTGCCCGGCATCGCGAACGTGCTCACCTGGCGGGTCAGGGCGATCATCAGCGTCGAGGGGTCGATCGTGAAGGCCGCGCGGGTCAGGTCGCGATAGAAGAGGTAGTGCTTGGTCTCGTCCCCGGCGATCAGCCCGAGCACGGTGCGACCCATCTTGTCGTCCTTGGGTAGCTTCGCGCCGGTGTTGCGGTGGGCGATCTGGGTGGCCCGCTCCTGGAGGGCCACGTAGACGATGAGGTCGGCGAAGGTCGCCGGCCGCGGCGCCTCGCCCTTGGCCATCTGGACGCGCCGGCCGTCCTCGAGGGCGGTGGGGTCGAGACACCGGCTGACGTGGACCCAGTCGCGCATCACCATCGAGTGGCGGGCCTCTTCCATCGTCCACTGGTAGGTCCAGTCGCGGAAGGGGTGGTCCGTCGGCGCGTGACGCAGGATCGCGTCGGTGTAGTAGGGCAGGTTGTCCTCGGTGAGCAGGTTCACGTAGATCGAGCTGCGCACCCCCTCGCCCACCGGGTAGTCGCTCGGCGACCACGGGTACTCGGCGAAGTCGCGGGCCTCACCCCACTCGATCTGCTCGTGGGGGTACCAGTCGCGCGGCGACTCGAGGTGGCGCTCGTACAGGCGCGTCACGTCGGGCGTGATCTCCTCCAGCAGGTCGACCCGGCTCCGGGGCGCTCGACTCATCCCGCCCCCCCTTCGTGCGTCGAACCACTTTAGGGCCCGGCCGCTCCCCCTCGGCCCGCTTGTGCGAGGTCGCACGAACCCCACCGGCTCGAGGGCCCCGGAAGCGCCGTCGCGGTCTCGCGCACGGTGCGCCACGCCGCGCGTCCGGACCGGAGCCCGAGCTCGCGCGGGACGCCTCGTGGCGGCGCCGGGGCCGCCCCCACCCCGGCGGGCCGGGAACGTCGGCCCGCGGTGGTGCCGCGTCGTCGCCCCCCGTCGCCGCCGGCGTCGCTACCGTTCTCTCGATGACGGGTGGGGACGGATCGGGGGTTGCGGGCGGGGGCCCGTCGGCCGGTGCGTCGTGAGCGGGCTCGCGCGCGTCGACGTCGACGACGGGCCCGCCTTCTCCGCCTGGGTCGAGTGCTACGACCGCGCCCAGCGCCACGCCTCGGGCGCCGACGAGGGCTGGCTGCCCGAGGAGTGGCGAGCACGCGCCCGCGACGACGCGGCACCCATCCACTCACGCCTCTACCGACTCGGGCCCGCGGGCTCGCCCGACGCCGTGGCCGTCGCGGAGTACAACGGCCTCGACAACGTGCGTCTCGCGCAAACCGAACTCTACGTCGATCCCGCGCGCCGGCGGCGGGGCCTCGGCACCGCACTCCTCTCGGGGCTCGTCGACGAGGTCGGCGCCCTCGGCCGCGACACGCTCATGGTCCGCGCGCTCGTCGCCCCGGCGAGCGAGGCCGCGCGCGCGGCGCTCGCCTTCGCCGACGCGCGCGGGCTCGCCCACACCTCGACCTCACTGCGGCGGGTGTGGGACCTCGACCCCGCGACGCTGGCGCGCCTCGAGGACCGCCGCCGCGCCCGGGCGCGGGGCTACGAGGTCCTCATCGTCGTCGGACCGACGCCCGCGGCGCTGCTCGAGGAGCGGGCCCGCCTGGCTGGGCTGATCGCGGGCGCGGTGCCCGACGCCGGGGCCGGGGCGAGCGAGCAGCGCTGGGACCCGGCCCGGGTGCGCGACCTCGAACGCCACGTCGCGGACCTGGGCCGGCGCTTAGTCGTCGCCCTGGCGCGGGAGGGCTCGAGCGGGCGACTGGTCGGCTTCTGCGAGGTGACCGTCTCGCGGTCCCGTCCGCGCACCGCCTACCAGTGGGGCACCTTCGTCGAGCCCGAGCACCGGGAACGGGGCGTCGCCTCGTGGATGAAGGTGGCGGCGGCGCGCGCGCTGCTCGCGGTCTCGCCCGCGACGACCCGCATCCTCACCGAGAACGACGCGCGCAACGCCCCGGTCATCGCGATGAACGAGTCGCTCGGCCAGCGGGTCGTCGCCGAGAACCTGGTCTTCGTCGCCACCCTCTAGGGACGCGCGACGGGCACGTGGATCCAGCCCTCGCGGGCGGCGCGCGCGGCGAGGGCCGCCGGGGGGAGATACGTCGTGCCGGCGAGGGCCGCCGTCACGACGAGCGCCGCGAGGATCGCGTCGAGCACGTGGTCCGAGTCGACGGCCGCGGCGGCGAGCCCGGCGTCGAGCCCGACGGGATGGACGACCCCCGCCGCGAGGTCCGCCACGATCCGCTGTCGCAGCGCGCGCGGACCGGGGTCGGCCACCCGGCCGCCCTTGTAGCGCTCGCCGCGGCGCGCGAGCAGCCCCCAGGCTCGCAGCGCCGCCGCCGGATAGACCTCGTAGATCCCGTCGCTGCCGTCGCGGGCGAGGGCCCGGCCCCGTCCTCGCCCGAGGGCCGTCATCAGCCCGGCCGCGCGCCAGGCGACGGCCCCGATGAGGTCGCTCGAGACCGAGAGGGGTCGCACCCCGAGGTCCAGGTCGACCACGAAGCGGTCCGTCGCGCGATAGCGCAGGTCGACCGGGTCGACGCCGTCCGGCCACGGTCGCCGGCCGTGGTGGGCGTCGACGGCCTCGACGAAGGCGTCGGGCCAGCCCAGGGGCGCGTCGAGGCCCACCGCGGCGCCCGCGGCGCGCTCGAGGATCGACCCGTCGTCGCCGGGGTAGGGGCCGGTGAGGCGCCAGGCGCCCCCATCCCACGTGGCCTCGACCAGCCCGGTGCGCGCGGGCGCGGTCGCGAGGTCGACGCCCAGGACGCGCCTAGGCGCCGAAGTCCCAGGTGCCACCGGACTCGTAGTGGTGTACGACGTTCTTCGCCATGAGGATGCGGTGCACCTCGTCGGGCCCGTCGGCCAGGCGCAGCACCCGTGCCGAGAGGTACATCTGGGCGAGGGGCAGGTCGTTGGAGACCCCGGCCCCGCCCCAGACCTGGATCGCCCGGTCCACCACCCGGTGGAAGGCGTTGGGCACGAAGACCTTGATCGCCGAGATCGCGGTGCGGGCCTGGGGGCTGCCGGTCGCGACCTTGTCGGCCGCGTCGATGGTCATCAGTCGGGCCGACTGGAGGTCGAGGTAGCTGTCGGCGATGAAGCCCTGGACGAACTGCTTGTCCTTCAAGAGGCCCCCGTGGACCTCGCGAACCAGGGAGCGCTCGACCATGAGGTCGAACGCCCGCCACATCTGGCCCACGGCGTTCATGCAGTGGTAGACCCGGCCCGCGCCGAGGCGGTCCTGGGCCGCCTGGTGGCCCTCACCCACCCGGCCGAGCAGGTTCTCCACGGGCACGCGCACGTCCTCGTAGCGGATCTCGCAGTGGTCCGAGGTGGGGTGGCCGAAGATCCCGATGCCGCGCACGATGTTCACCCCGACGGTGTCGGCCGGCACGATGATCTGGGCCATGCGCCCCGACGGCCCGTACTCCCCGCTCGGGTCGACGGCCCGGCACATCACGATGAAGAAGTCGGCGTCCACGCCGTTGGAAGTGAACCACTTGTGGCCGTTGATGACCCACTGGTCGCCGTCGCGCACCGCCTCGGTGGTGATCGAGCGCGGGTCCGAGCCGGCGTGCTCGGGCTCGGTCATCGAGAAGCCCGACTCGAGCTCGCCCGCCACGAGCGGCACGAGCCACTTGCGCTTCTGCTCCTCGGTGCCGTACTTCGCGAGCACCGAGGCGTTGCCCGAGTTCGGCGCGGCGATGCCGAACAGGGTCGGGCCGCCCACCGCGTAGGCCAGGATCTCGTAGAGGTAGGCGAGCGCGAGGAAGTCGAGGCCCGCCCCTCCGTACTCGGCCGGCAGGTGCGGCGCCCACAGGCCGGCCTCGGCGACCGCCGCGCGGATCTCCTCGCGCCGGGCCCGGCTGGCGCGTCGGCGACGCGCGCGCTCGTCGTCGCTGATCTCGGCCTCGCGAGGATCGCGCCAGAGCTCGTCCTCGTAGGGCAGAATCGCCTCGTTGACGAGGCGGGCCGCGCGCGCCCGCAGGTCGTTGATGGCCGGGTCGAGCCCGGCGATGGGACTGACCGATATACCCATGGCCTCGACGCCGACTCTAGGCCCTCGGGAGGGGGCCCCCGTTCGCCTGCAAGAGCCGGCCCCACCCGGACAGACTCTCGGTGTGGGAGCGCGTGTGGGTGAGCGTCGGGCGCGGGGCGCGGCGACCCTCGGGCTCGTCGCGGGCCTGCTCCTCAGCGCGTCGACGGCGGCCGCCTCGGCCCCGCCGAGGGACCGGGTCGGCCCCGGGGCGACCCTCGTCACCCTGCGCGCCGCTTCGCTCGGCGGGCCGACGGTCGCGAGCCGCGACGCCGCGGTGATCGCCCGCGTGCGACGGCTCGTGAACGGCCTGCCCGTGGACCGTCCGGCCCCGGTGTGCCCCGACGACCTCACCGTGCCCTACGTCCTCGCCTTCTACACCACGCCCGGGACCCCGCCCTACGCCCGGGTCAGCTTCCAGCTCGGCGGCTGCCCCGAGGCCACCGTGTCCCTGGGCGGTCGCGTCGTCGCCCCACCCCTCGGCGGCCCCCGTCTGCTCGCGACGTTCACCCTGATCCGTCGGCTGATCGGCCGACCGACCCCCACCACCTGAGGAGGCCCCATGCCCGTCACCCACCGACTCGTCGCCCTCCTGGGCGCGGGCTGTCTCGCCCTGGCGACGGGGCTCGTCGCGACCGGGATGGGTGGCGTCGCGGCCGGTAGCGCCGTGCCCACGTGCCGACCGAGCCAGATCCGGGTCACGACCGGGGTGGCCGAAGGCGCCGCCGGGACGATCTACGTCCCGCTCGTCTTCACCAACCGGGGGGCCGCCTGCGCCCTCTGGGGCGTCCCGAGCGTCCAGGCGGTGACCCTCGCCCGCCGACCGGTCGGCCCGCCGGCGCGCAACGACTCGATCGGCCAGATGCCCGCTCGCCACGTCGTGCGTCGCGGGCAGTCGGTCGCGAGCGCCTTCGGGGTCACCGAGACCGGCAACTACCCGGTCAACCTCTGCCACGCTCGTCGCGCCTGGGGGGTGCGCGTGCGCCTGGGCTCTTTCGCCGGGCCCGCCTACGTGCGCCTGGGCATCAGCGTGTGCACGTCCCAGGCCTCGACCCACGTGCAGCTCGTCGTCCCGGGTCGGACCGGCGTGGCGACCTCGTGAGCGCCTTCACGAGCCTCTGAGCCCGACAGGGGGCCCGCGGAGGGCCCGCGGAGGGCCAATCTGAAATTATAACTCCTGGTCAACAGGGGTGCGAGGTCACGAACGCCCCTCGTCGCCCCCTAGAATGGGCCGATCACGCGCTGACGAGGTCGCCGCACCCCCGGGTGGACTGAGTGGCCCGCCTCCCACCAGACGACGGGGCGCACGACGCCGTGACGGGTGCCCGAACGCACCCAGGACAAGGAGTGAGCATGCGACGAACTTTGCCGGCCGTGATGATGTCGGTCGTGACCGCGGCGGCCGTGCCCGCCACGATCTCGGCGGCCCACGCCCCCGAGCACGTGGCCCCCGCCCCGACCCCGGTGGTCCGACGCGTCGCCCACCCGCCGAGCCCGGCCGTCGTGCGAGCCCGCACGTTGCGTCGGGCCGTCGTGCGTCTGGCCACCCAGCGCCGCACGACCCTCGGTGGGCTGCTCGACCAGTGGCAGCGCGTGGCCGTGTGCGAGGTGAACGGTGACTGGCACATGGTCGGGCCCGTCTACTCGGGCATCGGCTTCCTCAACTCCACCTGGGCCCAGTACGGCGGCCACCGGTTCGCCCCGGTCGCCGGGCGGGCCGGGCGGCTCGCCCAGGTGCTCGTCGGCATGCGCGTGACCGGCGGCTGGGTGCCTGACCAGTACGGCTGCCAGCCCGGCGGCTGGTGAACACAGGGCCTTGTAAAGGGCGGGACCCGGGCGACCCCGGCCGCCGTCGTAGATTCGATGGGGTGCCGCGACCCCTGCGCCGTCTCCTCCTCACCCTGTGCGTGCTGGCCCTGGCGAGCCCCGCCACCGCCTCGGCCGCCACGGCGCCCTCGCCGGTGTCGGTGGGCTTCGACGTCAGCTTCCCCCAGTGCGGCGGCGCCCTGCCGCCGAGCCCCGGCTTCGGGATCGTCGGGGTGAACGACGGCCACGGCTTCTCGACCAACCCCTGCCTCGCCTTCGAGCTGGTCTGGGCCCAGGACGCCGCCAACGCCGCCCCCGCCTTCTACCTCAACACCCAGAACCCGGGCCCGGCCGGCGCCCCCGACTGGCCCGTGAGCCAGGCCTCACCCCAGGCCTGCGCCGGGAACAACTCAACGGGCTGCGCCTACGACTACGGCTGGAACATGGCGAGTGCGTCGTACGCCGCGGTGCTCAGCGCCGAGGCCCAAGACGGGGCCACCGCACCGGCCGCCGCCGCCAACGCCGCCCACTGGTGGCTCGACGTCGAGACGGCCAACCAGTGGGAGACGACCCAGGGCCTCTACGCGAACAACGCGTCGACCCAGTCCTACGACCAGGCCTCCCTCCAGGGCATGCTCGCCTACCTCCAGAGCGTGGGCGCGACCGAGGTCGGCATCTACTCGACGGTGCGCCAGTGGACGGCGATCATGGGCGTGACCTCGGCCTTCGCCGGGGTCCCCGTGTGGGTCCCCGGGCTCGCCGCGAACCTCTCCCAGGCGGTCGGCGCCTGCACCACGACGTCGTTCACCGGCGGCCGGGTCGCCATGATCCAGTACCCGTCGCTGGGCTACGACGGCGACTACGTCTGCGGGCTCGTGGAGGCGCCCGTGACGATCTCGGTCTCGGCGGCCGGGTCGCTCGGCTTCAGCCAGCAGCTCGTGGCCGACAACGCCGCCGGTGCGGTCACCTACGCCCAGGGCACCGGCCAGCCCCAGCTGCTCGTCTCGCCGAGCGGCCTGCTGACCACGTCGGGGGCCCTGCCCCAGGGCAGCTACAGCGCGAGCGGGACGATCACCGACGCCTCCGGGGACACCGGCTCGTTCCAGGTGACCCTCGACGTCGGCCAGCTGGTCCAGCAGCCACCGACCGCCGGACGGGTCAAGGTGAGCGGTTCGGCGCACTTCAGCGCCCAACTCACCCTGAGCGCCACCAGCCCGGCCGCCGCCCCGACCTTCGTCCAGAGCACCGGCCAGCCCCAGCTGCTCGTCTCGCCAAGCGGTCTCGTCACCACCTCGGGGACGCTGCCCGCCGGGACCTACCACGCGGGCGGCACGGTGAGCGACACCCTGGGCGACACCGGGGCCTTCGCCTTCACCCTCACCGTCGGCCAGCTCGTCCAGCGCCCGCCGCTGCGCGCGAGCGTGTCGGCCGACCAGAGCGCCACCTACAGCGTGCAGCTCGACGTGGGGGCGAACCTCGGACCGATGTCCTACGCCGAGACCTCCGGCCAGCCCGCCCTCCTCGTCTCCCCGACCGGGCTGGTGACCACCTCGGGGACCCTCGCGCCCGGCACGTACCCGGTGGCGGGCACGGTCACCGACACGACCGGTGACGCCGGCACCTTCGCCTTCACCCTCACCGTGACCCCGGCGACCGCGACGACCACGACGACGACCCCGCCACCCCCCACCACCACGACGCTGCCCTCGCCGCCGCGCGCCGTCGCGGTCATCGGCCGGGCCCTCGCCGGGCGCACCCGGATCCTCACGGTGACCGGCTCGGGCTTCTACGGCCGACCCCGGGTCACCAGCCACCCCGGGACCCGGGCGGTCGTCGCCCACGACACGGGCACCCTGCTCGTGCTGCACGTGAGCGTGCGGCGCGGCTCGCGCGACGGCGTCTTCGTCTTCACCCTCGTCTTTAGCAACGGCCAGCGCTGCCGCGTGCGCTACGTCCAGGGCTGATCAGGTCAGGGCACGGCCCCGCGCCCGACGGAACCGGGCGTCGGCGAGCACCCAGTTGAACGGCACGCGCGCGAGCGCCGACGGGAGGGCACGGTAGAGGCGCGCGAGGCCGGCCAGTTGGCGACGGACCCGGGCCTCCTCGGCCCCGCTGAGCTCGAGCCCCAGCAGCGCCCTAAAGGGCGGGTCGAGCAGGGCGAGGGTCGCGCGCGCGTGCCAGGGGCCGAGGAGCCGGGCGAGCGGCCGGGGCACGAAGCCCACGGTGACGAGCTCGACCAGGTAGCGCCGGGTCGGCTCGTCGACCGAGAGCCGCGCGAGCTGCGCGTCCCAGTACGCGTCGAACTCGGCCCTCGTCGACGGCCACGCGTCCGGGGCCACCTGCAGGGCCGTCGCGAGGCGGGCCGAGCGCTCGTAGAGGGCGTCGAGGGTGGCGTCGTCGGGAGTCTCGCCGTAGAGGGCGAGGACGTCGAGGCCGCCCCGGTAGAGGCAGGCCGCGACCCAGAGCTGGAGTGAGGGGTCGAAGGCGTCGTAGACGACCGGGCTCGCCTCGCCCGAGCGCACGCCGCGGTGCTGGCGCGAGACCTCACGGCCGAGCCACGCGCGCTCGTCCTCGGTGCCGCACATCGCGAGCGCCAGGTAGCTCAGCGTCGTCCGGGTCCGCTTCACGGGGTGACGGGTCAGGGCGCCCGACTCGACGCGGCTCTCCAGCACGGCCCGCCCGACCGGGGCGAGCGAGAGCTGCATCACCACGTTCGCCCCGGCCGGCACGAGAGCGAGCCCCGTGAGGAGGCGGCGCTCCACGAGCTCGTCGAGGTCGGTCACGACGTGGCGCGCAGCACGAAGGGGCTGGAGCCGACGGCCCGCTGGGGGGCGATCGGTCGGCTCGGCGAGCCGCTGGTCGCGAAGAGCTCGAGGCTCGCCGCGCGCCAGTCGCGCGCGGGTCCGGCGAGGCGCAGCCGTCCGGTGCGGTGCGCACCGACGCACAGCCGACGCAGCCCCGCCGCCACCCTCGTCGAGACCGAGAGGCCGTAGCAGGCGCGCCGCGGGGCGCCGTTCGTGACCGTCACGGTGACGGTCACGGTGGCGGCGACGCGCGGCGCGTCGGTCAGGCGGTAGGCGCAGACCGTCCGGCCGACCGGGTGGCCCGGTCGGGGACAGGCGACGGGATCACGCAGGACGCCGGTCGCGCGCCAGGACCACCCCGCCGCCCCCGCGCTCGGGCCGAGGGCGAGCAGCGCCACCGCGACCTGGGCCGCCAGGAGCCGGCTCACCCCAGGCGCGCGACGACCGACGCGCACAGGCCGGCGAGGTCCCCGGGCAGAGCGCACGTCACGATTCTCGCCCACGGCCGCGCCGAGAGGTCGTAGGCCAGTCGTCCCCGCGTCGCCACGTCGAGCGGCGCGCGCGCCGGCCAGGCGCCGTAGGGGACGCGGGCGAGGGGGGCCACGGTGAACGAGACGAGCGCCCGACGGCTCCCCCGGGTCCCGGAAAGGAACGTCGCGCGCAGCCCACGCGGCACGGCGCGACAGCCGTCAGCGGGCGCGACGGCGAAACCGCGCACCGTGCTCAGCCGGCAGACGTCGGCCGCCACGCACGAGCGGCAGGGGCCGTCGAGCGAGGCGGTGACGAGTCCGCCGCGCGAGCCGCCCGGGGCGACGACCGCGAGGCCCGCCTGGCCGTCGGCCGCGTCCTCGGCCCGACAGCGCCACCGCGCCGGGGCGAGCACCGCGGCGAGCCGGTGGTCCGCGTCGACGTACAGGGCGACGCGGCCCCGCAGGCCACGCGGCACCGCGACCTCGAGGTGCGCGGGCAGCGTCCGGAAGGGACCCGGGGCACCCGCGAGGGTCGGACAGGTCACCACTCCGAGTCGCAGCGTCACCCGCGAGGCGCCCGCCGGTCCGGGCGCGACGAGGCCCACGAGGAGAAGGACCGACGCGAGGGCGAGCGAGCGGCGCACGCCTCAGTATGTCGGCACCCGACCCCCCCTTACCCGCGCGCCCGGAGGCCCGGTCGATCGCGACGGCCGGCCCGGCGAGGTCGACCGGTGGGTCGGGGCGCCCGGGCGCTACGGCGGCGGCCGGCCCGGGCCCACCACGAGCGCGCTCGGGGTGGCCCGACGGGTCCCGCACCCCTCGTCCCGGCGCGGCGCGGGCGGGTCGGGTCGAGACGGCGGCCCTCGCCTCGGGACCATGGGCCCGGCACGGTCCGTGCGTCAGCGGCGAGGATGGGGGTGGCCCGAGGGCCGCCCCGTCAGGGGACCGGTCGCCCCGGGAGAGAGGCGGATCGCCATGAAGGCAGTGCAGTACCGCGAGTTCGGCCAGCCCCCCGAGGTCGTCGAGATCGACCGGCCCACCCCGGGTCCCGGCCAGGTCCTGCTCAGGGTGACGGCGGCCGGGTTGTGCCACTCGGACGTGTTCGTGATGAACATCCCCAAGGAGCAGTACGCCTTCGGCACGCTGCCGCTCACCCTCGGCCACGAGGGCGTGGGCGTCGTCGCCGAGCTCGGCGCCGGCGCCACCGGGGTCGCGGTCGGCGACGCCGTCGCCGTCTACGGGCCGTGGGGCTGCGGGACGTGCCGGCAGTGCGCACGGGGCAGCGAGAACTACTGCGAGCGCGCCACCGAGCTCGCCATCTTTCCCCCGGGCCTCGGCGCGCCGGGCGCCATGGCCGAGTACATGGTGGTCGACGCGGCCCGCCACCTCGTGCCCATCGGCGACCTCGACCCGGCCGAGGCGGCGCCGCTCACCGACGCCGGGCTCACCCCGTACCACGCGATCAAGTCGGCGCTGCCCGTGCTGGGAGCGGGCTCGACGGCCGTCGTGGTGGGCGCGGGGGGACTCGGCCACGTGGGCATCCAGTTGATCAAGGCGCTGTCGGGCGCGCGGATCGTCGCCCTCGACGTGGACGACACCAAGCTGAAGCTGGCCCTCGACTCGGGCGCGGACGAGGCGCTGCGCTCCGACGACGCCGAGGTTCTGACCAAGGTGAGGGCCCTCACCCACGGTCGCGGGGCCGACGCGGTCTTCGACTTCGCGGGCTTCGCGGCGAGCCTCGACGTGTCCCGCCAGCTCGTGGGCGTCGGCGGTGAGTTCCACATCGTGGGACTCGGCATGGGTGGGGCGACGGTGCCGGTCGGCTTCTTCGTCACCCCCTACGAGTCGCCGGTGATGACCTCGTACTGGGGGAGTCGCGACGAGCTGATCGAGGTCGTGGAGCTCGCGCGACGTCACCAGGTGCGCGTCCACGTCGAGCGCTTCAGCATCGACGAGGCCCCCGAGGCCTACCGGCGCCTCCACGACGGCTCCCTCACGGGACGGGCCGTCGTCATCATGGAGCACTGAGGACCGCTCTCCTCCACCGGGTCCCGACCATCGGTCCAGGTCGGGGCCCGGGTGCGGGGCGCCGGTCACCCCCGCGGTTAGGGGGGGTAGCGTGGGAACGACCAAGGACCACCCCCGTGACCGCACCCACTCGAACCCCACCGGTACGCACCGGGGGCTTCGCGGGTGCCCTGACCCGAGCGGTGACCGAACGACTCGATCCCGGGACGCTGCGCCGCGCGCACCGACGGCTCCACGTCAAGGCCGTCGTCATCGCGGTCTGGTTCCTCGCCAGTTTCGTCGGGGTCATCCTCGCGGCCGGCTGGCTCGAGGGTGTGGTCGCGTCGACCTCGTTCGCCCTGGCCTTCGCCGCGGTCGGCTTCAACATCCAGCACGACGCCAACCACAACGCCTTCTTCGCCTCGGCCACCAAGCGCCTCTCACCCGCCAATCGCGTCGTGGGCTGGAGCATGTTCGCCATCGGCGGTGACGCCAACCGGTGGCGGTACCGCCACAACACGCTCCACCACGGGTCACCCAACGTGGTGGGCGTGGACTCCGACATCAACCTCGGTCCACTGGCCCGCCTGGCCCCCTTCCAGCCCCGCCGCCCCTGGCACCGCTTCCAGCACCTCTACCTCTGGCCCCTCTACAGCTTCACCGTGCTCGAGATCATGTTCAACGACCTCGCCTCGTTGGTCGGCGCCTCGCGCCACTCACGGGGCCACCGCACCACCGTGAGCGACGCCACCGTCGCGGTGGCGACGAAGATCGCCTTCCTCGCCGTCATGGTGGGCCTGCCGACGCTTACCCACCCGTTCTGGGTCGTCGTAGTGGGCGCGCTGGCCGTGATTCTCACCGTTGGCTTGGTCCTCGGGGTCGTCTTCCAGTCGGCCCATGTCGTCGAGGGCGCCGAGTTCGCCCAGGGCGGCACCCGACCGCCCTACCAATGGCACGAGTGGCAGGTGCGCTCGAGCCTCGATTTCTCCCACGGGTCGGGCCCCCTGAGCCGGCTCTTCCGCTGGTACGCGGGCGGGCTCGACCACCAGACCGAGCACCACCTCTTCCCCCGCCTCCCCCACACCGCCTACCCGCTCATCGCCCCCATCGTGACCGAGGTCTGCGCCGACTACGGCATCCCGCGTCGGGTCCAGCCCTCCTTCCACGCCGCCCTCGCCTCCCACTACCGTCACCTGCGGGCGATGGGCCGTCGTCCTCTGGCGCGCTGAGACCACGCCGGACCGAACCGAAACGGCCCCCTCGAGCAGGTCCCGCGCGGACACCGGTCGGCGGCACGCGCGTGAGGCGCGAGCCCAGGGAGGCTCCCGTGACGCCGCGGGGCACCACCTCGTCGACGCTGTTTCCGGCGGGTCGGCGAGTCGTTGCGCTGCGCGACGTGACCGGAGCGGGCCCGGTGCGCTCGTGTCAACGTCGTCGAGGACGCCGGCCTCGTCGGTATCGCCCCGGCCCCCCCTTCGAGGACCAACCGCATCAGTCCTCGTCCATCGCACCGCGCCACGGGCGAGGGCGTCGAACCACGCCGTCCTGCTGCAACGCCAGCGGCCGCAGACGCAGAGCCCAGGCGCAAAGGGGTCGGGTCGCCCACGGCGCAGAGCCGAACTCGTTCGCCACGTCGAGACTCGTCACCCCCCTTCTGGGTGACGGCGATCTCGTGGGCGACGTCGGCGGGGTGGGTGAGGAGGTCCCGCGGCGAGAATGAGCAAGATCGCGTCACGGGCGAGACGACGCGGCGACCCCCCGACGGGGGCCGCCGACCTCGTCGATGTCACCTGGTGACAACATCGGTGTCACCTCGTGAACACACCATGTCACGTGGTGGAAGCTCACATCAGGCGAGAACGTTCGCGAAACGTCGCCGGGAACGTTCATTTGGTGACATCGCCGCCTTCGGGGCTATCCAGTTGACGGTCACCCCTTTGCGGGCCGCCCGGCGGCGGTCCGTATCTACGAATCACCTCGTTCTCCAACTGCCTTCGCTTCCGATGCAACTCGAACTCACTGGGCGTGTTTCTCGGCGGAGTCCACCCGGCGGTTAGCTGCCTTAGGCCACGCTTGGCAACATCAGGTCGCCGCCGCCCGATGATCAGAAGGATTCCCATCGCGAGCAACGGCACGACCATCAAACCAAGACAAACCACGAAACTCGTTAGGTAAGCCACGGTCCAGGCACCCCCTCACGATCTACTCACGGCGTTGCCAAAACGCAGATAGGCGACCGACGTGCGATGCGGCGGCGGCGACCCACACGGCACAACCCACCCGGACGACGGTGGAGCTGTTTGACGCGACGTCCACGACCACATCACGTGTGAGCGTAGGTGGAAAGTAACCGGGAACTTCTAAATGGTGACACCGGTCCCCGCTTACCCTCGCCGTGGCGTGATCTGGGCGCCCGACGGGGCACCAAAACCCCGCGAGGTGGTGACACGTGGCGCACCCCGTTACCCGACACCAGCAGATTCGCTACCCGCAAGGTTCTCGCTCCCGGCCTCCTTGATCTCGACCTCGACGGGGTGGGCTTCGACGCTCGTGGAGAGTCGCGCGTAGCTCCTCGCTCCGAGTGGGAGAAGCGGTCACGCCCCCTTCGAGGGAGTCCCCGTGAGGGCCGGGCAGAGACGATTGTCCGTATGGGATGAAGTCGGAGGACACCAGCGTGACGGATCCACCCCCGCGTTGAGTGCGCCGCGGCCGTCCTGACGTACCATCGACGTTGTGGAGAGAGTCGGACCTCGTGACGATCCGAGCAGAGGTCACGACGCGGTTGAGCGTTTCCTTGAGATGCCCGCGGAGCACGGCGTCGGAGATGAGGTGGACCCAACGGTCGTTGAACCCGAGAACGCCGTTCACCGCACCTTCTGGCAGAGACTGAACCACTTCCTCTTCGAGAAGGAGCCGGGTCAGTACTCATCCATCGCACCGCGCGACGCGCAGGGGCGTCGAACCAAGCCGTTCTTCTTCAACGGGAACGGCCGCGGACGCTGAGCCTGGGCGCAAGGGTTGCGGATCGCCTACGCCGCAGAGCCGAACCCGTTCGCCACGTCGAGACTCGTCGCCCGTCTCCAGGTCACGTCGATCTCCCGACCGAAGTCGGCGAGATGGGTCAAGAGGTCGCGCGAGGCGAAAGAACTCGAGCGCTTCACGCGATAGATAGCGCGGCGGCCCCCCGCGGGGGGCCGCCGGCCTCGTCGGTGTCACCTCGTGAAATCACCGCTGTCACTTCGTGAAATTAACCATGTCACTTGGTGAAACTTCACATCACGTGTGAAATCTCACGACATGTCGCCCGGAAATCTCGTTTGGTGACATCTGTCCACAGGGCTGTGGGTAACAACCAGCGGCACTTCACTAGGTTGGGGTATCCACTTCGCCGGAGCAACCACGACCTGTTGTAGTCGACTCGGCGTGGGCACCACAACATGTTGCGCGGATACACCGGCTACTCCGCTGAGATGGATAGCCCAATCACTAGGACTGTACGGAAATCGAGACATGGCCGCCCGGGCACTGGATGGCGTCCTTGCCATCCGACGCCACCCAATCTGAGCAGTCGGGGCACCACACCGCCTCTACAAAGGCGAGCACCTCACGCCCGAATCCCTGAGCCTCCAAGAGCGACAAGGCGTTGGCCCATTCGTTGTAGTGGGCACCCGCAAGGTTTCGAAGCTCGTACGTCGACTGGATCGCTCCACTGATCTCACGAAGCGACGTGCGCCGGAACACTTTGTTGATGCCGGGCCACAGGTCGCCGAGAGTGTACCTGTCGCCTGGTCGGCGCTTGACCGAGATGTTCACGCGCCAGGACAGTTGATCGCTGGCCTGCTCAAGGAGCCGTCCCGCCGCGCCGCAGATCGAAGCAGGCTCTCCCAGATCTAGCTCGCGCTCGAGGGTGGTGGTGAGAGTGGCCGGCGCGTTGTGGAGAACCGGGCCGTTCGCAAAGTCCCAACTCCGGAGCTCGTGCTCCACGAAGGGCATCGAACCACCCCGCAACTTCGAGCGGAGTTGCTCGAACCACAGTCGATCATGGACGGTGAAGATGAGCTGCCAGTCCCGAAACTCCCTAATCAGAAACTCAACCGCAGTACCCCTGACAGTCGAGTCCACGCTCTGGAAGACGTCATCCAGCATCAAGACTTTCGCTTGGCCGAACTCCGCGGCTCGCTTGGCCACCGCCATGAAGAACAGGGCCGCGAGAAGGTCCCGGTATCCCTCAGAGAAGATCTGCTGCGGAAAACAGTGGCGCCCACCGGACAGCTCCACGACGACGTCGAGAGCCACCGGCCCAGAGCGACCGAAGACGACTTCGATACGAGCTACATGCTGTGCCTTCGTAATCGCACGAAACGCCCCCGTGATCCACGTACCAATCCCTTCCAAGCTCTGACCGAGCAGGGCCGCCTGCTCTCTGTACTTCATCGGATTCAGCGGTTCGGGCCCTCGCTCTCGCTGTCGCTTGATCGCCCCGAGTCTCGACATCGTGTAGAACAGCGCTTCGATCAGGCTCCTGGTCTCATCATCAAGCTCATCCCACCTGCCACTCTCGCGAGCCTCGCGAATCGACATGCCATCGAGGAGATAGAGACGGACGAAGCGAGAAAGGGAGTCCTTCGAATCAATCTCGTCTTCCGCGCAGTCGAGCACTCGAGCTAACTCGGCAACCAGGCGGCGCCTCCGGACCATCAGCGTGAAGGCCTCATTGTCAAGTTGCTCCAGAAGTTGTTCGGGTCGAAGCGCAATGTCTTCGCTTGACGCCGGGAAGTAGTCGAAGAAGATGTGACCTCGCGAGAGGGCTTCGGTGTCGAGAAAACGGAGGATATCTTGCCGTTTGAGCGTGACCGGAGCGAGCCGGAAGCCTGGCCGAATGGGGTCTCCACTTTGGATGACCTTCCCGTCATCTCGACGAACAAGAGCCCGGCCCACTTCCGAACCATCATCAAGCCGTACCGTGACGCTCGGAGATTCGGTGGTGGCGAGCGACGCACCCGACGGGCTCAGGGCGCCATCGAATACGACTGAGCGCCCAATACGGGCCTGGAGCCCGAACTCGATTGCGTCCACAACGCTCGACTTCCCCGACCCATTGTCACCGAGGATGAGCGCGGAAACGCATCCGCCGCCCCTGCGGAAGTCCACCTGCAACTCTCCAGGTACGCCTCGGAAGTGGCGAAGACTCACAGACGCGATTCGCCGATCTCGATCGCTTTGGTCGTAGTCCGGTGCAACCACGTCAGCGGTCTCGGTGGAGCCTCCGAGGAGAATGGATTCGGCTGCCGACGGGGGGTTGACCTCGCGGACCGCAGGAAGCGGATCTTCTGCCTGCGAAGTCGCCCGCGAGATTCGGCGCAACTTCATGACGAAGTCGTCCCAGCCTGTCCCGATGACCACGTCCAGGTCCTCGCCAGTCGGTGGCGCAGTAAGACGTCTCGACCCTGCTTTGAACTTCCCGCGCCGGGGGTGCCGCACCAGACGGCAGCATTCAAGTGTTGCGGCCATTGCAGCCGATCTAGCCTGCTCCGACATGTCCTTGTCCTGGCTGATGTAGTAGAGCCCATCAGCTAGGGACAGAACTGCCTTCCTTAGTGGCTCACTCGCCTCAGAGTCGAGCGCCTCTTGAGCGAGAACGTACGCAAGGTAGAAGCTCGCATGTCGGCGCTCATCGGGAGAGTGGTATCCCCGCCCGTCGACGATGGCTTCGATCGCACCAACGGAACCCTCCCCCCAGCGGCGCAACTCCTCGCGTCGAGGCGGGTCCAGAAGTTCGCGGCATTGGACCAAATCAAGAAGCGCCCTGGCAGCCTCTGCCAACGGGGACAGGTCCAGTGTGAGATCTTCTTCTGCCATGGCCCTCAACCATCGACACCGCTGGCGGCTTCCCTCTCGAGCCGGCCCGGATCCCACACCCGCTCAGCAAGCCTTGTGTACAACTCCTGCCTCGCATCGACATCAGCCTTCTTGAACTCTGGATGCGCCCTAAATGGAAGGCCAGTCTCGGAGATGAACCTGAGGAAGCCTGGTGACGAGGATTCCGGAAGTTCCCCACTCTCGATCATCGAAATTCCCCACCTGAGAGCCGCAGTGGGATGCTGCTGAGACTACTTGGTGAGGGGTGGGTGCACCGCCTTTCTGGTCGCTTCGGAACG